>NZ_JBXSOQ010000002.1:0-1018146 GCF_057784475.1 Martinezella sp. CNPSo 3795
TCATTGGTGAGGTCGAACATCATGTTGACGCGAGCAGCAGTGATGTCGTCCCAGGCCGCAAAAACCAGCAGGTGCGAGCAGTCGGTGATTTGCGCCTGATCCCAGGCCGCGGCTCGAATTCTCGTGCGGACGTCCGGGTTGCTTACGACAATCAGCTCGAAGGGCTGAAGCCCGCTCGACGTGGGTGCTAGGCGCACCGCCTCGACAATGCGCGAGAGCGTGTCGGGGGCGACGCTCCTGCTCGGGTCGTATTTCTTGGTCGCATAGCGCCATTCCAGACGTTCATTCACAGTCGTCATCGTGGTTTTCCTCTTTCGTCTCGTATCCGGACGGCAATCGCATCGCTGCCGTGTCGAAACAGAGGTAGCCTCACTGTGGAGCTAGGATAATTAGGGTTCGCCGCATTATAATGCTGCAAAATGTGCAGCAATCTTGCATCTCTGGAAGCGATTTGGAGGCGATTCGATTCATGTATCTCGAACAAGCGCGGACCGACGAACTTGCAGCACTCGTGGCTGTTGCCAGGGAAGGCTCATTCGTCGCGGCAGCCGCCATGCTCCGCCGACACCCGACCATTGTGTCCAAACGTATCGCCGCGCTGGAGCGACGCCTCGGCGTGCGTCTGCTCGAAAGAACGACACGGCGGGTTCGACTAACGGAAGCCGGTGCCCAGCTCGCGGAACGCATTCTAAGTGCAACCAACGCCATTTTAGAGGCCGAGCAGGAGGCGGCCGCCGGCGGTATCGAGCTCAAAGGTCGGCTGCGCCTGGCCTTCCCGGCGGCGATGGGTCGGCAATGGCTGGCGCCTGCGATGCCAGCTTTTGCTCGCCGATATCCAGGCCTTGATATCGAGGTCGACTACGCCGAGCGGCATGTCGATCTCATCGGCGAAGGATTTGACGCAGCAGTGCGCCTTGGAACGCTCGGTGACAGCCGTCTTGTTTCACGCAAGCTGGGCGACCATCGGATCGTTCTCGGCGCATCACCGGATTATCTCGATCGCCATGGGATTCCCGCCTCTCCCCGCGCGCTCGTGGACCACAACCTCCTTCGATATACCGGGCCAGTGCTGGTGCCGGAGTGGCGCATGCGGAAAGGCCCCCTTCGCGAGACAATCCTGCCTTCCGGAAGCTATCGATCGAACGACATCGATACGCTGCTCGAAGCGGCACGGCAGGGAATCGGCATCGTCGGCTTCGGCGAGTGGTCCATGGCCCGTGACTTCGCTGCCGGGACGCTCGTCCGGCTCCTACCTGAGTGGCAGTTCGAGATCGATGGCGGGATCCATCTTGTCCGTCCGTCCGCGAAATTCACGCCGGCACGAACTGAAGCGTTTATACAGTGGATCACGACACTATTCGCTGGCGGGCTTCCATGGGAGAATCAGAGTATACGCAATGAAATGCAGGTTCCGACCTGCTGATCGGGCGGGCTACCGAGTGATCCCGCGGCTTTTCCGTTTCGGGAAGACGCGGCTTTACGATGCAGCGCTCTCTCACCACATCGGCTGCTTCTCGGACACGGCCCCATCACCTTGATGGCCTTGCTCCGACGACCACTCGATTTCATCGAACGCGTGCCGCCGCAACAGCATGAAAATCGCTTCGTTTATGTCGCGTCCGTCGAGGAGGCTTGGATTGTCGCACAACACATCAATCGTCCGTTGAGTGACACGCCTCGCGACCCCCTCGGATCTGGTAAACTTGCGAGCCCAAACCAATAACGCTTCGCGAAAATTGGGATCATCTGGAATAGATGCGTATTTCCGAAAGGGCATAATACCGCTCCCTCGGTCTTGCAGGCGGGAGCACGTCTAAGCCCTCCGTCGTCACCGCCTACGTATTCGGTTGGTGCCGATACTTCATCTTACGCTTCGAGAAAGACGAGTCCACCAACTTCTATGAACGCTAACGAACAAAGCTTTCGGGAGCTCTTGGGCCTAAGTCCCTACTTGATCGGGACTTTCGTCCGTATCCCCGAGCAGCGTTCATGGCATACTACATTTAGGGCGCGGGTTAGCGCGCCGCAACTGTACATGAATCGGAATGGAAAGACATGAAAAGAATCGTAATCGCAGCGTTGGCGCTCGCCACGACCTTGGCCGCGTCCCCGGCATTCTCTCAGGTCTACTTTGAATACGGAGTTGGGCCTCGCTACGACTATGATGCGCCGCCGCCGCGTTATTATCGTGCCCCGCCGGCCTACGCGGATGATGGGTACTATGAAGGCCCACGCTACAGATATCATCGCCGGTGCTGGACCGAGAGACGCTACAGCTACCGCCATCATCATCGGGTGGTGGTGCGCGAAACCGTCTGCGATTAGTTGGGGCGAAAGACCCAGTTGTGATTCCGCGTGCCCGTCTTCGGATACCCCTGGCGGCATTCACAAAACCGCGGCACAATGATAGATGGAATCGTGCAAGTTATTGAACTCAAGTTCACAGCCGACACGCGCGATAGTGCTACGCAGCCGCCCTGCCTGGGCCTACCGGGCACGGCAATTCATCTTAGACCACTGAAACCTTTCCCAATCGCCGCCCGGTGGCGTGGTCTATTCCAGGGCGGTTCGGCGCTTCATCCAATCAGGAAATCGCCCTTTGTTTTTTTCGCAATTCCGGACGAACACCGCTTCGTACTTTTCCGGGAACTCTAACGGCTCGCCGACTGACCGGCCGTGCCTATGAAAGGATTGCGCTTCAGCGCGGCAAGCACGGCCCATGCCGTCGCTCCTATATGGGGAAGGCGGAAGTACTTGAAGTCAACGGAGGTGGAGTCCGGCCCAACCTTCAGGCCCGTCGATAGCTCAGCGTTGACCGTGGCATAGAGCAGCCCGTCGGGGGCAATTTGCCTGGAAATCGTTTCGAACAAAGGCTCGGCCTCTTTCCCCCTGCCGCTCAGCCGAAACACGAGGGCGGCCTGGGCAGTGCCCTCAAGCCAGATGCCGTCGCGGTCGTTGTTGAAGTCGAAACCACCATCAACGCCATGATTGCGTTTCGTCCATTCCAGGACGCGCGCGCGCCTGAATGCATAGGCCGGCACGGCGATGAGCGGCCACAATTCGGCGTCGAGACCCGACATTCTCGTATTCGGCGCGTCGCTGTCAGGCAGGCTGCCGACGAAAAAGCGGCCGTCCTCGAAATCCCACATGACTTCCAGAAACGCGCGCGCTTTCTCGGCGTGATGCATCCAGTCGCCCATGGGATCGAGCCCGGCAAGCCAGCGATCCGCCGCATAGACATCGAGATTATGTTCCGTGGATTTCCAGCCTATGCGTTCCGGTGAGGGCTCCTGACCAAAGAATCCCCCGAAATAACCAGGATTTTGCGGATCTGCGGCGCTGCGGTGGATCCAGTCCATGATTGTCCGAGCCGCATCCAGATAGAGCGTTCGGCCGGTCTGCTCGTAGGCGGTCAGCAGTGCCAGCGCGCCCCAGGCCGTGCTGCCCGTCGCGCTGCCGACCTGATAGTCGTCTTCAATCCAAGACTTGCTAACGGAGCTCCAATAGCCCGGAAGCAGCATGCTGCCGTTATCCTCAACCGGGCCGGCGCGATAAGCGTTTCGCAGCCGCCCATCGTGATAAAATCGATCCGTCTTCAGCGCGAGCACCAATGCATCGGCGACCCGGCCCGCTTCCGATTTTCGGCCGCAGGCATATAGCGCCATGACCGCCAGCGCGTTGTCATAGGTGAAGCCCGCATTCTCGAGCGCGGGATGGAGCGGCGAAGCATCGTCCGGGGGCTCGTAGCTGCGGAAGACGAAAGGCTGCGCCGGCTCGCCGCTCATATGAGTAACGAGGCCGGCGCAAAGCCTTGCGGCGAGTTGAACATGCCGTTCCTCGCCTGCCCATGCCGCGTGTACCCAACATGCGACGACGGCGCCGGCCAGAAAGGCCCTGAAAAAGCTTCGCATATATCACCCTGGGTCTGTCGAATGATCCTGCCCGCCCATCAGGAAAAGGCGCGCCACAAGAGCATCTGCATTGATTTGCGCAAGTCTCCCCGTTCCGCGACGTTGTCGGGCGCGCTCCTGAAAAGCAGCCGCAGGATGGCGTTGTGCTGCTCCGGCGTCGGCATCAGGCAGAAAGCCGTCGACGATGGCGCCGCTCTGACCGAGGAGGAAACCCAGCCGATTTCCGGGATGAACACGGCCTCGTCTTTCGCACCGGCCGGGCCGTGCTCCGCCAGCGTCACGCCTTCGGTGGACACGGCCGTTATCGTCACGTCGGCGATGTGCCCATTGGCCCGGTGCCGTCCGCGAAGCCGGACTTCGATCGGTTCCTCCTGGCCGAAACGCGGCAGCTCGATGCAACAAAGCAGGCTCGTGAACGCAATGATCATCGCCACCGACGACCAGACGAGATTGAGGCATTCGCGTGCGGAAAATTCGACGGGTGCATCCCAACCATAGACGACCCTGACGACGGACAGCCCTGACATGGCCGCTACGAAACCAAAAAACAATGCCGTTGGGCGGTGAACACGGATCGCGGACCTGTCCCCTCCCTTCTCCGTCACCTTGAAAGGGCGGCCAAACGGCTTGCGGATCGCCTGGAAGAGAGTGATGGTGATCGGCACGGCGGTCAGCGCATGTGTAACCTCTGTGAAGAGCGGCAGCGTGCGCCTTTCGGAGATCCATGTCGAATAGGTCCAAAACAGGAAGAGCGAGCTGAGGCCGTATTTCATGAAAAGCAGTTCGTCAGCCTGCAGCGCCGAAACTCCGGTCAGCCAATAGACAGACGGCGCCAGCAAAAGGCAGAGGATGAAAGGCTTCGACAGCCAACAGAATAGCCCGTGCAGATAATGCAGACGCTGGATGAGGGTGAAGTTGCCGCGCCAGAGCGGCCCGTTGCGCAGCAGACCGATCTGGATCGTGCCGAGGCACCAGCGAGTTCTCTGCGTGATATATTCGGGAATCCCTTCGGCTGACAGGCCGACACTCAGCTTCTCGTTCAGCCAGCGGGTCATATAGCCCCGCTCCATCAGACGGTAGGTAAGCAGCATGTCCTCGGACAGCGCATCATGCGGAAAGCCGCCGATCTCGTTGACGGCGGCGCGACGCACCACGAAGCTGGTGCCCACACAGAACGCGCATCCGACGGCATCCTTGGCCGGCTGGAACGTGTCGAAAAAGACACGCTGGTCATCGACGAAGGAGCGTCGGATGCCGAGATTGTGTTGGATCGGATCGCTGTTGAAATAAAATTGCGGCGTCTGCACGACGGCGACCTTCCCGTCCTTGAATAGACCGATGACTCGGTTCAGGAAATTTGCCTGAGGGGCGAAATCCGCATCGAGAACCATGATGAAATCGGAAATCTCGGCGAGCGCGTTTGTATGATTCAAGGCATTGTTCAGATTGCCGGCCTTGGCATGCTTGTTATCCGGGCGGGTCAAGTAGTTCACGCCGACGCGTGCGCAATAGTCGCGCACTTCCTGGCGACGCGTGTCGTCGCAGACGAAAACCCGAAGCCTGCGATAGTTCATCGCCTGGGCGGATATGACCGATTTTTCCAGGACATTTAGTGGCTCGTTATAGGTGCAGATGAACACGTCGACGGAAGGAATGTCGGCCTTGGCCGCCAGTTCCTTTTCACCGAGATCGGCCTCCTTCGTCCAGTCAGTCGTTCTCAGAAGAATCAGGATCGAACCGATGGCGTAAAGCACCGACACCGCCTCGAAGAGGAAGTAAACATAATTCCAGAGCACTTCGGCGGAAAACTCGAAGGGCGGAAGCGTGTCGAGGGCGCGCCACGAAAGATAGAGCCCGAGCGACAAGAGCATGAGCAGACTGAATGCCGCCCGCTCGAACGGTCTCTTCGGGTTTGCGAGCATTGCGAATAGCATCGCGCAAGCGGCGATGACGAGATCGAAGGTCAGAACAGTGAATAAGTCGTCGTCGGAATTAAAGAACACGGTCTGTTTCTCCCTGACTTCAGCCTGGATGCGATCCGTCACGGGCCACCGGGTGCCGCGGCGACTTGCGTCAGCTTTTCACCGGCGCAGCTCTCATTCGCTCGTTAAGGAGCTCGACGGCATGCGCCTCGGCACGCCGAGGCTGGGGATAGAGAATTCTCCAGCTGACGCGGATGTCCCGAGGGCCCTTTGCAAGGCGCTCCTCCAGATTGAGCACGCCGAACCGTTCGGCCGACCGCCGGACGAGACCGGTCAGTTTCGTCTCAGCCGCGGGCCATTGCGCGGCAGATGCCTGGGCTACGCCAATGAGCGATGTCGATGCCTCGCGTATATAATGCTGCGTTTTCTGAAGCCATTCCTGGGGCATCGTCACGTCGACCCACGTGCCGACAGAGCAGAGCGGACTGCCTCGCAAGTCTGCCGTGCCAGGCTCGGTCAGGCGGATGTACGCATAGAGCTCGCGACGCTCCGTCGGCGGGAAAGGAACGGCGTAATCGAGATCCACCCTGTCGGTCGTACGCGGAACCAGCCGCTCGACGACGCCGCTTGCCGCTTGAGGCCAACCTTCGGCATTGACATCAACCTTCGACCCCACGGCGAGGGCTTGCGCCTGCCGCTCGGAAAAGATCGCGACGACAAAGGCGTCGCGGCAGTCGAGCGTTTCAGCGAGCGTATCGCCGGCCGTGACCTCGCGTCCGGATGCAGCCACCGGCTTGTAGAGCTGGCTCGTCGAGGGAACGCGCAAATCGGCCCGCGCCAGCCTGTCGACCCGCGACGCCTCCGTCATCACGAGGGAGCCGAGTTCGGTCTCTTTCGTGCGCATCGTCGCGATCTGCAACTTGATCTGCAGGAGGTCGGCCTTGCGCGTGCGGATTTCTTGCTGGAGATTTTGCAGCGACTGCAGGTCGGCGCCAACATAAACACCCTGTCGGGCAAAATCGAGTTCCGAGGCGAGCTTGGCCACGGCGAGCTTGGCGGCTTCAAGCTTGGTGTCCTCCAGACGAACCGTATCGGCGACCTCGCCTTCGCTGCCGGCGGCGATACCCCGAGCCATGAGCCTGAGTTTGCGCGCCGCCTCGGCTTTCGCGATGCGGGACGAGTAGGTCACCATCTCCAGAGCCGCCTCGGCGGCCTTGAGATCCGCGGTGATCCTGACGAGGAGTGCCGCCTGCTGGCCGGAAAGATCGTTTTCAAGATCGCCGATACGCTGGGCGTAGTCGCCGACGATCGAATTCTTCTGTTCCATCTCGTTGCGCAGCGCGGCAAGCTGAACCTTCAAGCCGATCAAGGTCGAATTGTCGACGCGATCGTTCTCGACCGTTATTTCGCCGGCCGCGCCGAGCGACGTCACCTTGCCGCTGATCGGCGTTGTCAGCGGCACGAGCGGTGCGTTGATCACAGCGCGGGTAGAAGTCGATGTGAAGAATGGAGGGAATGCGGATGAGGCAAATACTGTACCCATGACACCAAGTACAGCGTAAGATGCCAATCTCACCGATGCATCATTATTTCTGCCATCTTTGCTTTTTCTAAAGAAAAACATAGCCATAGATCCTTTGATGAATGCGCTATATTATTCCTCCCGAAAGAATGCATGGATCGTTGCACGGTTTTTTGTGCGCCGCAATATCGTTAAGATTGTGCTAACGGCATGGTCCGCAGATGCCCAATATTTGACCAGCAATCTGAAGGGGCCATCTTGCGAATTGGGATCAGCCTTTCAGTCCATCCCGCTACAATAGCAGCCGTTCTATCCGCTACGGTGAGAAGCGAAGTCCATCGCGCGCAAGTGAAACATGTGGCATTATTTGTGCATCCTTGGCTCCTGGGAGCTTGGCGAAGCCGACCATTCGCAACTTATACGATTAATTATCTTGCTAAATACCACCATCGTATTATGTACAGCTTCGAGACTCATCATAAAGAAGTAGATGAAACGCAACGTCGGCGCGGATTCCCCCCAGATTTCCACCTTCTGCTGACGGCGCTACTCCAAAAGGATGGTCATATCCGTAAGCCGGTTTTCCTCCTTAGTACTGGAATTAGGTTTCAAATGAAAACATGCGTCACTCTCGGCATCCAGCGGGATGGGTTTGCATGTCGATCGCAAGCCGGCTGGATTGGTATTGGCTTGGCGCTAGGAGATCGAGGCTTTGAAGGAGCCGCTTGGAGGGGTGTCTGGTCATCGTGAAAGAGCGTTTATCGTGGGGCGCCTTTCTTAAGGGCGGTCAACAGCTTCGCCGAGCCGGATTCGCAAAGCGGACGGGGAGGCGGCAACTCCCAACTGCCTGATTCGCATGCAGCGAAGACAAGCTGTGGATGTTCTTTGCCGGCACTCATGTTCCGCCATGGACGTCCATAGGAAAGGTCAAGGATAGGGAATAGTCTGTCGCGCAGCCCCCGCATCGACCATCTTGGCACGTGAGATACCACCCTAATTCGCGGAGGCGTCATGCCCGCTCTCGGCTCTTCGAACCAGGCGAGCGACCACCTCAGTCCGGTTCTGCGCCTGCAACTTACGCATTATGTGTTGCAGATGCATCTTCACCGTATGCCCCGACAAATTGAGTTTTCCTGCAATAACCTTGTTCGAGCAGCCACATTGCAACTCCGCGAGGACCTCCGCCTCCCTGGGAGTGAAATCGGCGATCGTCCAATATTGCGCCCTTTCATCCAGGTTTTTCTCCGCCTCGTTTCTGGCCGGAGCATGCTCGCTTGATTCATCTGCAACAACGCCTAACAGCTGCGGGCAGAATGTTCCCCCCGCCAGAACGAGACGAAGGCCGGCAAGGGCGATATCAATGGGAAGTGACGTCGAAAAGAAGCCGCGGATGCCCATTTTGAGCGCCTGACGGACTATATCGATATCATCCGTACCTAAGAGCAGGGTGATGGGAGCCTGGGGAAAGCGCGCGGCAATCGCGGCGAGATCATCACGGAGGCTTGCACTCTCGACACCTCTGCCGGCCAGATCCAGCGCAATCAAACGTACCTCGGCACCAAGAGCCCTATCGAGACTTTCCGTCGAGATCATGTCGACAAAATTCCAGCCGGCGAATTCACGCTCAAGAAGCTTCACCACAGTCGTACGCGCCAATGTGGAATGCTGAATAACGACAATAGTTGGTATATTGCGCCCCATATGACGCTTGGATTTGGCACTGTTGGACACTTGACCGCTCCCCGGAATATCTGCAGCCCAACCGCAACCCAGATTATTTCCGCTCCCGTTTCATGTCATGACATGAAAAAGAGGTACTATCGATATCAATAGTCTTATCTATCACGAGAGTTGTTATAGAGTGCAATGGCCCAAGGACAGTCAACCTTTGCATGCATATCGCATTGAAATCATTATTCACTAATATATGTTGCGTCGATTCACTTCATTGAATTCATATGCAGAAAGCGTGTCAACAAAGCTGTCGATGGCATTAAAAATACACATGATATTCGATAAATACACCACAGGAAAAGCAGCCTTAATACCCAATTGGCACCTATAGGTTCCGACCAGACACAACGGCCTAGAACGGTCGAGATTTATAACAACATAAATTGGGTTACGGCGGAATATTCTGCGTCTTGGTGACGGGCATTCCGCACCGTGTCTCCCCGAGAGGCAAGGCCAAGCGGACGAAGCAATCCAGCATATGGTTCTTAAAGGTGAGGAAGACGGCTTCGTGAGGTTGAGGCTTCACAATGCCGGCAAGGAGACTATCTGTCAGGTATGTACGAAGCCCAGAATGTCGTCTACGAGAGCCGAATGGGCGTCCGTAAGGTTGCCGCCGCCACCGTGGCCACCGACGCCGGCTAATTGAAGTGCATGCTGATCGTAGAGAACATGGTCGATCTGCTGGGCGTCCGCCGTCCCACCGGCAGGAACTGCGATATTGATGGGATGGAAATAGGCGAGATTGACGTCAACCATGCTGCCGGTCGATGATCCAACTCCACCGCCGCCAGCTTCGTGGTTGCCGGTAAAAATCGTCCCCGATGACATGTTGAAGCCACCACCGTTGCCGCCGATGCCGGCAATCTGCATCGTGCCCTGATCAAAAATCGCGTTGTTCGTCTGATGGGCTTCGGCCGAACCGCCTGCGGCGCCTACCGCGATGTTGATCGGGGAGAAAATGGCCACGTTCACATCGACCATGCTGCCGACGAAAACTCCGTTGCCGCCATGCCCCGCATAATTGTCACCAGTAAACGTAACGGCGGTTCCCGGGTTCATTGTCGAGTCGTGGATCGCGACATTATGATCGCCGCCGGAGCCGCCGATGCCGCCGATCTGGGTTGCCCCCTGCAGGAACACAGCGTTGTTCGATTGATCGGCGTGAGCCTCAGCGCCATGGCCAACCGCCACAGCCGTGTTCACGGGGGCAAACACCGCAACATCCGAGCTCACGAGACCGCCAAAAAAGAGGCCGTTGCCACCGGTGCCGGCATGACTGACGTCGCCGCCGCCGATCGCAATATTGCCGCTTCCGCCATTCCCGCCGATCCCAGCCATTTCGGTGGGATGCTGATTGACCAGCGCATCGTTACCCTGGAAGGCGTCCGCGCTCGAATGAGGTCCCGCAATGGCAGCATTGGAAGGCACGAAGACGGCCAGTGCGTTGCTGTCGATCACGCCTTCGCTTATCCCGTCGCCGCCGCTACCAGCTGAGTTGTAGTTCGGACCCGAAGCGACATCCAGTGGAAGCCAGGTTGGCACCAGAGCCAGGTGCCCCGCTGCCGAATTGGAGGTGAGGTTTTGATCGGTGCCTGTTTTGGGCAAGTCTTCCAATAAGGGACGGGTGTCCGTCATAACCATCTCCATCGCAAATCAACCGAACATCCCACAAGGCGAGCAACTTATGCAGGCAGAATTTTTCGGACATTGTGCGCCTGAACGTGAGAAAAGCAGAGCCTGCAATTCGTCTACATCCTATCGGCTAGCATCATAGCGATTTGGCTATATTGGATGGAGCGCCCGCGATGCGAATTCGAGGGCGCCAAACCGGCCTTGCAGCAGAGACCCGAATGCCGTCTGTTTGCTTGAACCACCGTAGCTTCGAAAGACGAGGCGCGTCGATCAGGCCCTTGGCCCGATCATGACCATCTCATCTGGTGCCTACCACGACGCGCCGAGGTCAAATTGCGCTCATCTCCAAGCATACGCCTGAAGGAGCGTCACCGAATATCTAGATAGCTCCCAGATTTGACCGCGGGTAATATTCACCCGCGGTTGTATTGCGGGCGGTGAGACGCTGGAGACCCATGCCGTAGAACCACACGGACGAAACGAAATCGAAGGAGGAACATCAATGCCTATCCCACAAATATCTGACACGATCCATTTCAGTGACCCGGTTGCCGGCGACGCGAGCGCCGGTAACGGCGGCGATGGCAACAGCCATGGCAATATTGACTACAATCCAGTTGCGTATGTCGCCAATACGCAAACGGTCGACGGGGCATCCATCGATCTGCACAACGGCGATCACGTGGGGCAGATGGCAGATTGGACCGCCGGCAGCGGCGGACCTGGCGGCTTTACGCAAGCCCAGAATGGCTTCCTAGCGGCGGTCACGAATAGCGGCGCGGGAGGCGCCGGAGGAGATTCTCATTCCAACGGCAGCCAGGGAAGCGTGAGCGGCGGCGACACGGCGGCGGTCAGCGCGGATACCACGGCGACACAATATACTCAGCTTCTTGCAGATCAGCATGCCACCATTCTTGCTGGCGTCGGCGGCAACGGCGGCAACGGCAACTTGGCTCGCGGCGGCGACATCTCGGCAGCGCTCGTTCACACGGACCCCTCAACGACAACAGTGAACAATGCTCTCGATCATTTCTCGAACGACTTCGGCCATATCGATCTCAGCCATCTTGGCTCATGAACCCCAAACCCAGAGGGTCGCCGGCTTCAGCCGGAGACCCTCATAGGTTGCGGATCCCGTCGGCAGCCTCGTCTTGTCAGTCTCACGCGGAGCGAGATCGGATAATGGCAACGCTTTCTGTAACGCCATCGCGCCAACAGACACAGCTCGTCATCGCGCTCCGGGCTTGCGCCGGAGCACTTGGGCTGGTTTTCCTCTATAGCTGTGGCTACAATCTCTTCCTTCTGGCGCCTTCCGTTTATCTCCTGCAGATCTATGACAGAGTCCTGTCGAGCCGCAGCGCCGACACGCTTCTGATGTTGACAATAGTCATCGCCGTCGCCGTGGTGGTTGGCGCAACGCTGGACATCGTGCGCCGGGCGGCCCTCTCGCGCATCGGCAGCTGGCTGGATCACAGGCTACGGCCCATGGTGCTTACCGCATCATTCGAATATGCCGCACGTGCCGATGCAGGAGCCGCCACGGAGTGCTTCAGGGATCTGACCACCTTACGCCAATTCCTCGATTCCCCGGCTAGTTCCCTGTTTTTTGACCTCCCATGGGCACCGATCTTCCTGCTCCTGCTCTTTCTTGTTCATCCGCTGCTTGGGGCGCTCGGTCTTCTGAGCGCATTAGCGCTTCTGCTGTTTGCCTGCCTCACGGAGCTAGCGACGCAAGAACCCCTTGCCAGCGCAAATCTTGCCCTCTCCAGAAGCTATCTGCGGTTCGCGAACGCCCTAAAAAACATCGATGTGATCCGGGCGATGGGCATGGAATATGGTGCCGCGTTAGTGGTCTATCGCGATGCGGAAATGGCAAGACGAGCACAAGACATCGCGATGCATCGGACGGAGATCATTCTTGGTTTTTCCAAATCGATCCGAACACTGGCGCAGATCCTATTGATGGGATCCGCGACCTGGCTGGTGCTCTCGAGCAACAGCAGCCCCGGTATCATCTTCGTCGCGAGCCTGCTGCTTGGGCGCGGACTCGCGCCGATCGAGGGCGCGATAGGCGCATGGCGCTCCCTAATGTTTGCTCGCAACGCCTTCAATCGCCTCAACCGCATGCTGATCGCCGTTGCGTCGGAACGCGATGCCCGAACGGTGCTTCAGCCGGAACCCAATGGCCTGGTTCTCGAAGACGTCGGCTATATTCAACCATTCGCCAACAGGCAGATACTAACCGGAATCACGTTGCGCCTGGCGCCTGGCGATTGCGTTGCCCTCATCGGCCCTTCCGGATCAGGAAAATCGACGTTAGGTCGTGTTATTGCGGGCGTCGTGCAAGCAACAAGCGGGTGCGCCCTTCTTGGTGGGGTAGATGTTTCGGCTCTGCGTCTTTGCGGAGGCGCCTACCACGTCGGATATCTGCCGCAGGACATCGAGCTTTTCGGCGGGGCAATCAAGGATGTGATCGGCCGGCTGGATGGAGGAGATCCCGCCAGGGTAATCGATGCAGCCAAGCTGGTTGGATTGCACGAGGCGATCATGCGGCTGCCAAAGGGTTACGAGACCGATATTGGAGAAGGTGGTAGCCTGCTCCTTCGCGCTCAGCGCCAACAGCTGGGGCTGGCACGGGCCGCCTATGGAAATCCATCCCTCATCGTTCTCGATGATCCGAACTCCAGCCTGGACTACGATGGCGAGCGCATGCTGCACAAGGCAATTGAACGCATGAAATCCAGGGGCATGACTGTTGTTATCATAACTCACCGCATGGGTATCCTGCCAGTTACCAACAAGATCGCCATTATGCGCAACGGGACGGTGGCTGCCTTCGGCGACAGCGAGCGGATTTATGAAACCTATCTTCAACCGCCATCGCGAACGGGAACGTAGAGGGGACTGGGACATGACCCTTGTGCAACTGGATGCAACGCTGGCGAGATTTTCAAGTTCGTCAAAAGTGAGCCAGCGCTTTGCCGAACGATCGATGGCGACAGACAAGCAACAGACAGCTTACGCGCCGGTGCTCGGGACGAAACAGCGCGGACCCGCCCCCCCTTCGCCCATGCCGCGGCTCAGGAGCGTTATATGGACGGGGAACCTGTTGATCGGAGTCTTCATAGTCGGATTGGGAATCTGGTCGGTGCTGGCGCCGCTGAAAAGCGCCGCAGTTGCATCCGGCGTCATCGAGCCGGAGTCCAGCCGCAAGACCATTCAGCACCTGGAAGGCGGTATCGTGCGACGGATACTCGTCAAGAACGGCGATGCCGTGACGGCAGGGCAAGTCGTAATAGAACTCGACGACACCAAGTCCCGCTCGGAGCGCGACAATATTCAAGGGCAACTTTGGGACGCCGAAGCAAGCCGCGCCCGCCTGCTTGCCGAGCAGACGGGCGCCGATCATATCGCTTTTCCGCAAGACCTCAGGTCGGCAATGGACAGAGATCCCTCAGTCGGCGCGATTCTGACCGGACAGCGGAAAATCTTCGAAGCGCGTCGTCAGGTCATGCAGGCGGAAGTTGGCATAACCAGCGAGAAGATCGCACAGGTGCGGCAGGAAATCGTAGGACTTGGCGCACAGAAGGCCGCACTGACCGACAGGGCGGCAATCTCGCAGCAGGAACTGGATCAGGTTACGGCCCTCAACGCCAAGGGATTGGAACGAAAAAATACTGTTCTCAACCTCCAGCGGGAAAAAGCGGACCTCGCCGGCCAGCGGGGTCAGGTGGAGGCCCAGATTTCGCGCGCCTACCAGGTGATCAGCGAGGCGCAGGCCGATCTCGCAAAGCTCGAGAGCGACCGGCTGAGCGAAGTCGCGCAAGGCATGCGCGACACGGAAAGTCAGATCATGCAGTTGCGCGAGCGCTTGTGGGCGATCGACGACCAGCTTTCAAGGACCGATATCCGTGCGCCCGAAGACGGAACAATCATGAACCTGCGCATCCACACCGCCGGCGGAGTGGTCGGCGCGGGCGAGCCGCTCGTCGATCTTGTGCCGCGCAGCGATCGTCTCATCGTGTCCGCCCACGTCAGACCGGAAGACATCAATCTCGTCCGTGCGGGGCTTGAGGCGCAGGTTCACCTCCTTCCATACAATCAGCGGCGCGTTCCATTGCTGAAAGGCCGGGTCGAGTATGTATCGGCGGACCGTCTCACCGACGCGCAGAGCGGCCAGCCATACTTTGCCGCGACGATCCGAGTGACGGACGAGCGGTTGGCAAAAATGAACGATGTCGAATTGGTCGCAGGCATGCCTGTGCAGACACTGATCGAAACGGGCAAAAGCAGCGTGGCATTCTATGCCATCAGACCACTTATCGACAGTTTCCACAGAGCATTTCGTGAGGACTGAAGCGGTGATGGGCAAGAGAAAATTCGATGACGATCAGATTACCGGCATACTGAAAGAGCACCAGGCTGGGGTGACGGTTGCTGATGTTTGCCACAAGCACGGTATCAGCGAGCCGACCTTCTATCGGTGGCAATCCCTTCATTTCGGAAATGCCGGTCTCGATTCCAAAAGAATGAGAGCACTGATGGAAGAAAACCAGAAGCTCAAGAAACTTTTGGCAGAGGCCATGCTCTCGGCGGCAACGCTGAGCGAGATGCTGGCAAAGACATCGAATGGGCGAAACTAATCCCCAATCATGGAGTGCGGCCGCGATCGGCCCATCTCTGCGCGATAAACCATTGCGATTGCATTCATCCTTCAGCGAAGGCAGCAAGCTCGTCGGGCGTCCCTTGAGGAAAGGCCTCCTTCAGATAATCCAGGAATGCCGAAACACGCGCGCTGAGGAGCCGACGCGTTGGATATAGTGCCCAAAGAGCGGTCTGAAGCCCCTCTAGCTCACCCCAGCTCACCAGCCTGCCGGTAGCCAAATCCGGAATGGCGAGCGATAGGGGTAGACGCGCCGCTCCCGCCCCCGCTCGAACGGCATTACGAACCATGATGAACGAGGAGACGCTCAGAACTGGCCTTGCCGCGATGCTCAATTTTCCCGCTGAGGTCATGACCTCCCACAATTCAGCTTGGGCCATCGATCCACGAGTGACGGCGGCAACGGGGTCGCGGCCCATCGGGCGCGGTAGATCGGGGCTTGCCACGACCACCAGCCGATCATGCAGGAACACGCGACCAACGAGGCTTTCGTCCGGCTCCGGATTGACACGAATGACCAGATCATAAGCCTCCTCGATCATATCGACGGCCCGGTCTTCCGTCGTGATCTCAAGCTGAACTTCGGGGTGTTTCAGGACGAATCCCGCCGCAAGCTTCCCCATTGCCGTCTGGGAGAACAGCAAGGGTGCGCTGATCCGCAACCGCCCTCGGGGGCTATGTCCGCCCGAGGCGATAGCCTTCGCCGTTTCGTCAAGCTCGGTCAGCAGTGCGCCTGTTCGCTCGAAGAGTGCGCGCCCTTCCTCCGTGAGCTTTAGCGTCCGTGCACCGCGCTCGAACAGACGCAGGTCGAGACTCGCCTCAAGGTCGGCCACACGCCGCGACAAGGTTGCCTTCGGTCGGCCAGTGGCGCGAGCAGCCCTGCCGAACCCGCCGTGGCGAGCGACCAGATTGAAATCGGTGAGAGCGAGCAGATCCATGTGTTTCACCAACGAGACAGTCTGTCCAAATATGACGTCTATCGGGCGCAATTTGGATCATTAAATTGATAACTGTCAACTGAACACCTCAACGGAGCAATCCCAATGACCATTCTCGTTACAGGCGCCACCGGTCGTGTCGGCCACCACGTCGTGGATCAACTCATCAAGCGTGGCGCGAAGGTTCGCGTGTTGACCCGCGATCCCTCAAGGGCCAATGTCCCGGCCGGCGTCGAAGTTACTCAAGGCGACCTGCTCGACATCGATGCGCTGCGCAACGCCTTCCACGGCGTAAGCACGCTCTTTTTGTTGAATGCCGTTACCGGCGATGAATTCACCCAGGCGATCATCACGCTCAACATCGCCCGCGAGGCGGGCGTCGAACGGGTCGTCTATCTCTCCATGTTCGATGCCGATCGTGCGGTGAATGTGCCGCATTTCGCCGTCAAGTTCGGTGCTGAGCGCATGCTCGTCCAGATGGGCTTCAGCGCCACCATCCTGCGCCCGACATACTTCATCGACAATGAGCTGATGATCAAGGACGTAATCCTCAATCACGGCGTCTATCCGATGCCGATCGGCGGCAAGGGCGTCGCCATGGTCGACGCCCGCGATATCGCCGAGGTCGCCGCCATCGAACTGATCCGCCGCGACCAGGCTGCCCGCAAGCTACCGATCGAGACGATCAACCTTGTCGGCCCCGACACACTGACCGGCCCGGATGTGGCCAAGATCTGGTCGGACCTGCTCGACCGCCCGGTTGTCTACGGCGGCGACGATCCCAGCGGATTCGAGCAGAACATGGCAAGCTTCATGCCGAAGTGGACGGCCTATGAGATGCGCCTGATGGCCGAACGCTACGTCACCGATGGCATGATCCCCGAGCTCGGCGACGTCGAGCGGCTGATCACGATCCTGGGTCGCCCCCTGCATTCCTACCGGGCCTTTGCCAGTGAGATCGCTACCGCGGCCTGAGGCCCGGCAGCCAAACCGCTCCGGAGAGGGAGTGGGCGCGACGCGCCTCTTCCTCCCATCCGGCCTCCGCACCCAATGCGATGTGACGAGCATACGCGAGTCACCGATCAATAACAGGAAGCAGGAACATCAATCCGTGCCACGGGCAGGACATTGCCATTGGGCGTGATCGTGTGGCGACCTTCAGGTCAGCTCGCCTCGGCCCAGGCCATCGCGTCGGCGCCTGCGGGGATTCGCACGGGGCTCGAGGGATCGTTCACCGCGCGCCACACGGCTTCGGCGACATCCCGCGAATGGGTGACCGGGCCTGGCTGGCTGAAGCGGGCCATGAAGCCTTTGACGAGATCGGCATAGGCCTCGTGGTCGAGACCCCGCATTCGGGAGCTGCCATTCTCGGCGAAGCGGGTCTCGGGCGCGCGCCCGGGTAGCACGATGTGCGCGCGTATGCCGAACTGTGCGACTTCCAGCGCCATGGACTCGGTAAAGGCGTTCACCGCCGCCTTGCTCGCCGTGTAGACTGCGTCTTCACCCGCCATGTCGGGCTGCCGCCCGCGCGCTATGCGCGGCAGCAGGACCTCCCTGCGTCCTAAGAGCCAAGAAGCTCGGCGCTACGCTCTGGATGGCTATCGGTACATGAGCACCGTCCCGCCTCAAGCGTTTCGCTCGACGCAGGCGCCCGCCAGGATGAAATCGACGCCAGCAATGAACTGTTGGCGATCGTCATGCTCGCTCAGTTGCGCCGCCACCCGCCGAAGAAATGGACGTGCTTCGGGATCATCCTCAATCCAGCCCGTGGCGATGGTTTCCAGCCACGCCTTACGATCCGTTCCGTCCGGAAGCGTGCGGGCATTGGCCGCGTTCTGGCCGGCCACACCAAGGATGTAGTTCGTCAGCGCTGAGGCGCAGTCGAATTGTGCATCCACTGGAACGCCAAGCGGCTGGAGCCATCCGCCGATGCGTTCGAAGATCTCTCCGACCGCGGAATGCCATGGCTCGCGGGAAAGGTGAGCGCCGGCCCAGGGGTGAGCGTCAATCGCATCGAATACCGCGAGCGCGATGGCGCGGATCGCGGCTCTTGGCTCCTCTTCCTTGGCCACTTTCGCCAGGGCGCGGGCGAGAACATGTCCCGTCGCTGCGGCAAGCAGGTCGTTCCTGTCGGCGATATGCCAGTAGATCGCCCCGCTGCCCGTCGCCAGCTGTGTCGCCAGCGCCCGAAATGTCAGAGCAGCCTCCCCGCGCGCATCGAGAATCTTGATCGCCGCCTCGACAATCCGCGCCTTGGAAAGGGCGTCCGCGCGTCGCGCTGTCTGGTGAGCTCGTTTAGACATGCGCCTATGATGACATATCTGGAACGTCGTTCCAATCCCCACTATATATGGAACAATGTTCCAGCCAAATAGAGGTGCCGCATGACCACTTCCGTTACCATTATTGGTGCAGGCCCAGGCGGCCTGACCCTCGCCCGCGTACTCCACGTTCACGGCATCGCCGCCACGATCTATGAAGCGGAGCCCTCCGCGCACGCCCGTACTCAAGGCGGCCAGCTTGACGTTCACGAACATGACGGTCAGCGCGCGCTCGCTGCCGCCGGCCTGACCGACGCATTCCGCGCAATCGTTCACGACGGTGGCGACGCGACGCGCGCCCTCGACCGAAACGGCAATGTGCTGCTCGACCAGCCCGGAGACGGGCGACGTCCCGAAGTGCTCCGGGGCGACCTGCGGCGGATCCTCATCGACTCCTTGCCTGCCGGGACGATCCGGTGGGGGCGGAAGCTCGCCGGAGCCAGGCCGCTTGGCGCCGGTCGTCACGAACTGACGTTCACCGATGGCTCGGCTGTAGAGACCGCATTGCTCGTCGGCGCCGATGGCGCTTGGTCGAAGGTACGCCCGCTGTTGTCAGACGCGAAGCCCGCCTATGTCGGCGTTTCCTTCGTCGAGACCTACCTGCATGACGCTGATCGGCGGTTTCCTGCAACGGCCGCGGCGGTCGGGGCCGGCGGAATGTTCGCGCTCGAACCGGGCAAGGGGATCACCGCGCACCGGGAGCCGGCAGGCGCGCTCCACACCTACGTTCAACTGATGCGATCAGCGTCCTGGTTTACGGACATCGACTTCAATGACGCCGAGACTGTGAAAACACGGATAGCAGCCGAATTCGACGGGTGGACACCGGCTCTCACCACATTGATCACCGGTAGCGACACTGCGCCGGTCCTGCGAGCGGTCAACGCGCTGCCGGTTGGTCATCGATGGGATCGTACCCCAGGCGTGACGCTGCTCGGCGACGCCGCGCATCTGTCGCCTCCGGCCGGCGACGGCGCAAACCTGGCGATGCTCGACGGGGCCGAGCTCGGCGAGGCCATAGCCGCTCAGCCTGGAGACATCGAGAATGCGCTGACCGTTTATGAGGCTGCGATGTTCTCGCGCAGCGAGGTGGCTGCCGCGGACGCGCACCGGGTCCTGGACCTTTGCCTGGGTGAGCGCGCACCCTTCAGCCTCATCGACTTTCTCAGCGCCACGTAATGACGTGTACCGCTCCAGAGAAGCGAAGCTGGTATTGCCGAGTGCGTCGGCTACCCGGCTTGGTCAGCTTCACCTCAGCTCTCCTGTGGTTGCCCTTTATCACGTGGCCTAGGCAATCAAGGACCTGATCCGTTCAGCATCCTCTGGCGTCGCCGGATTGTAGACCACCATGCTGAGATCAGTCCTACCATCGACAGAAAACGCCGAATATTCGAAGGCGAGCGGGCCAAGAACCGGATGGTGTATATGTTTGATCGCCTCGCCATGGGCACCATGAACTTCGTTGTCGCGCCACATCCTTCTGAAATCGGGGCTCAGCCGGCAGAGCTCGTTGACGAGAGGCTGTACATCCGCGGCGGCCCCCGCTCGCGCCGCATCCAGTTTGAAGGCGCCTACCAGGAAGCGCGCCACGCTCTCCCAATCATTCTGGATTGTACGTGCGTGGGGATTGAGGAACATCATGCGCAACAAATTCCGCTGGTCTGGCGGCAACGTCCCGTAATCAACCAACATCACGGTTGCCGCCCGATTCCAGGCGACGACGTCCCAAATGGCGGTTCTGATGAGGGCCGGGCTCGGGTCCAGCGCGTCCAGCACGCGCTGCAGTCGCGGCGTCACGCCATTGTTCTTTTGGTAGCGGGCCTCGGGCGGGCGGCCGAGGCCGAGCAGGAAAAGGTGCTCACGTTCGGCATCTGTGAGCATGAAGGCCCGCGAGAGGCGATCGAGCACGTCGGCTGACGGCGCGCCGCCGTGCCCCTGTTCGAGGCACGTGTACCAGGTCGGGCTGATGTTGGCCCGTTGCGCGACTTCCTCGCGGCGCAGACCACGAGTCCGGCGACGTTCCGAGGAGAACCCCAGAGCTGCGGGATCGAGCTTGGCACGGCGATCGCGGAGATAGCGCCCAAGCATGTTTTCGATAGGCAGATATTCGCTCATCCTGTTAGTCTTTATACTACCATAAGGTCACTACTTTACCAGCATACGCCGTTGCGGTTGATTTGTCCTCGACCGAAATCGGGGACTTGTTGATGCCTTCACCTCCACTCTCGTCGAAGTCCTTACGCATTGCCGTCCTTGGTTGCGGCAAAATCGGCAGCACATTCGCGTTCCAATTGGCTCGCGCCGGCAACCACGTCACTGTCATCGCCCGGCCGATGTCGGCCCGGCTTCAGCAGTTGCGGCGCGACAACGGCATCGTCACCGTCACGGGTGAGCGCGCCGACGTACAAATCGCGGACGTGCTCGACGAGGAGACACCTTACGACCTCATCATCGTGACGGTCGTCGACTATCAGGCCGATGCCGTGCTGCCGGCTTTGCAGCGCAGCGCCGCCAAGAGCATCCAGTTCATGTTTGTCAGTTTCGAGCCGGAGCGGCTGCGCGATGCGGTCGGCGCCGAGCGATGCTCGTTCGGCATGCCTTTCGTGCAGGCGATGATTGACAAAGACGGCAAGCTCAAGCCCACTATTTCGAAATCTCAAAAGACGATCATGAGTGAGCAGCGCTGGGTGGACGTGTTCAACGCCGCCGGACTACCTGCGGCCCACGAACCCGATATGGCCCTCTGGCTGCGTTGCCACGTTCCGCTATGCATCGGGTTCGAAAGCGTCGCGGTGGCGGGCGAGCGGCGCGGCGGCGGTGCCTCCTGGGGCGAAGCAAAGCTCGTCGCACGCGGGGTGAAGGAAAGCTTCGCGCTGATCAAAGGGCTTGGCTACCCAGTCTATCCGAAGTCGAAAGTGCGCCTCAGCGGCCTTCCAATCTTCATTTTGACTTTCATGCTGTGGATGTTCTCGCGCGTGAAGTCGATGCGCGAATTGCTCGCGACCGGGAAAGAGGAATGCAAGGCGCTGATCGACAGGATGGTAGAGGCGGCACCCCGGGCGAAACCCGCCATCAACGTCTCCAGAATTGAGGCAATCAGGCCGGCGTAGGCCCGGGCTGACGGCTTCTGTCCCCACTTCGAATTTAGGAGACTTCTGTCATGAACGTATTTGTCACCGGCGCAACGATGGGCGGGTTCAGCCGCCATGTCGAGCTGCCCGTCCGCCAGACGGCGGGCCTACTCTGATCCACCGCGACCGGTGGGAGCATGCTTGTCCTGATCATAACGCGCCCGGTTGTTCTCGATCTCGTCGATATGCTCTCCCGCCCAGGCACCCAGTGCGCGGACCGGCACAGCCAGGGATTGTCCAAGTTCCGTCAGGGCATATTCGACTTGCGGTGGGACCGTCGGATAGACCGTCCGGCTCACCATCCCGTCGCGCTCGAGCACCTTCAGGGTGCGTGTCAGCATCTGCTGCGAGATGCCCCCGACCGTTCGTTTGATCTCGTTGAAGCGGTGCGGCCGCTCGACCAGTATCCTGACGATCATCACTGTCCATTTGTCGCCGACGATGGCGAGCACTTTGCCGACCTTGTGGCATTGGGCGCTGACGGCCGGCGAGGCAGGCATATCCATGTGACCAGGTCCTAAAAATATGCGTTCTTGGCGGAGCACCTGTGGTCACATAGATAGTCCTGGTCACAAATCAAGACCGGAGATATCCAGTGAAACTTCTTCATCTCGACTCCAGTATCATGGGCGAAAACTCGGCAAGCCGGGTGCTCTCTGCCGCTATCGTCGAGCGGATCGTCGAAACACATGACGCGGTTGAAGTCACCTATCGCGACCTTGCCAGCGAACCGCTCCCGCATCTCACCCTCGACGCGTTCAAGGTGCTCGACGCCGGCACTGACGTGCAGCAATTCCTCGACGCGGACGTTGTGGTGATCGGGGCCGGCTTCTACAATTTCTCTGTTCCCACCCAGCTCAAGGCCTGGATCGATCATATCGTCGTGCGGGGAAAGACCTTCGCGCGCGGCGAAAACGGGCCGATCGGTCTCGCCCAGGGAAAGCGCGTGATCGTCGCGCTGGCGCGCGGCAACGTCTACAGCGATGGCTCGCCGTATCACTCGTTCGAACATGCCGAGACGCTGCTCCGCTCCGCATTCGCATTCATGGGTGTCACGGATATCGAGTTTATTATCGCCGAGGGGCTCGGGCGCAGCGAGGAGGTGCGTCGGGCCTCGATCGCGGGCGCACTTGAAGAGGTGCGCAAGGTCTCCCCAAACCCCAAAGCTCCGGCTCCACTCAGAGCTTGAGAGCACAGACGCGAATGCACGGCATGCCTGGCTTTCGCGCCGTAACGGAGGAATCGCTGCTTCAATTGCTCGGACGAAATTTCCTGTTGGCAGATCTCTCGGCCGGGCATGTCGGACAGGATCGCGGATATGCCGTTATCGGACAGATCCTCGCGGCCAACCGCGGGGATCCTCCTGCCGGCCGGCGACCAAAACGGGAACCATGTTGAACGTGTCCGCTCCACCGTTAAGGGAGTGACGAGAAGGACTGCTCACTACCAGGCGCTAGGCGACGTCCAGCTTCACCCGCCTCGACCTGCCGGCGGCCATATTGCCGGGGCGAGCAGTTCATCACCCGCTTAAAAGCGGTACTGAAGGACTTTTCGGATTCGTAGCCAAGCGCCAACCCGATCTCGGCAAGCGACTGACGCGTCGAGGTTAGCCTGTCCGCCGCCTGCATCATGCGCCAGCGCGTCAGATAGTCCATCGGCGAGAGGCCAACCCTTTCCTTGAAAGTCACGGCGAAGGCAGTGCGCGACATCCCAGCCTCCCTGGCGAGGGTCTGCAGCGTCCATCGCTGGCCAGGAGCTCCGTGCATCGCCGCGATGGCCGCGCGCAAACGCTTGTCCGCGAGCGCGGAGAGCCAGCCTGCTTCCTCGGCCGTCCGGTCGGACAAGTAAAGCCGCAGCGCCTGCACCAGCACGATCGTCGCCAATTGCTGCGCGACGATGAAATCGCCGGGCTGTCCCTCCGACAGCTCCTGCCGCATGCGCTCGACGCACCAATTCAGGGTCGCGCTGCCAGGACGATCACGGATGTGCAGGAGTGGCGGAAGGACGTTCAAGAGCAGCTCCGACTGGCCTTCAGACAGCGTGAAGTAGCCGCCGATGCTGAGATAGTCTCCACCGCCATTGTAGGTGAGGATGCGCCCTTCCGGCCGTGGCGGCAGGACCTGGCTGACAGGGACCGGCGCGACCGAGAGGTCGCTGGCGATCTGGAACGGCCGGCCACGCGGCAGCAGGAAACATTCGCCGGCGCTGACCTGAACAGGAGACTCGCGTTCCACCGATATCCAGCACGAGCCGGTCACGACGGCGTGGAACTTGATCCCCTCATGCGGCCCGAAGCTGATCGCCCAATCACCGCCCGCATCGAAGCCGCCCGACACGTAGCTACGCAGCTTCAGAAGCGAGAGCACATCCGAGAGTGCATCCATTCGTGACTTCCTGAACGATCGAAAACCATATTCGGACTATGCGACATGGATCGTTCCTGAGCAACCGCCTAAATTGGGTTTGAAGTCAATAGAGGAGAAGCGCCATGCGCATATTCGTGACCGGTGCCACCGGCTTCATCGGGTCCGCCATCGTCCGCGAGCTCATCGAGGCCGGGCACGAGGTCACCGGGCTCGTCCGCTCAGCGGAGGCAGCCGCGAAGCTTGAGGCGGACGGCGCGAAACCGCAGCGCGGCGGAATCGAGGAGCTCGAAAGCCTCGCACGCGGCGCGGCCCGGGCGGACGGCGTGATTCACACCGCCTTCTTCCATGCCTTCTCGCACGCCAGTCTCGCGACGCGCCTGCGGGTCATGCTTGGCGGCAGCCCGACCAATATCGTCAAGCGGTTTATGACTGCCGCCGTCGAGGCGGACCGGCGCGCGATCGAGACGCTCGGCAACGCGCTGCGCGGAGATCAGCGATCGCTGGTCATTGCCTTTCCGACAATGGCGATGGTTCAGGGACGGCTGGCGGTTGAAACGGATCCCGCCGATCCGAATGCTGTGGGCGGTCTCAGGGCCCGATCCGAGGGGGCAGCCCTGGCGCTCGCAGCCCGCGGCGTGAAGGCCACGATCGTTCGGCTACCGCCTTCGGTACACGACGAAACCCGGCAGGGCCTCGTCACCCAGTTGATCGCTATCGCGCGCAAGAAGCGGGTCTCCGCCTATGTCATCGGCGATAGCGAAAACAGGTGGGGCGCTGTCCATCGGCTCGACGCATCGCGCCTCTTCCGCCTCGCCCTCGAACAGGGCGAAGCCGCCACCTGCTATCATGCGGTCGCCGAAGAAGGAATCCCGGTGCGTGCCATCACGGAGGCGATCGGCAGCCACCTCGGAGTCCGGGTCGAAGGCTTGTTTCCGAAAGACGCGCACAAGCATTTCGGCTGGCTCGCGCCCTTCGTCAGCGCCGACAATCCGGTGTCCAGTGAACTCACGCAGCGGCGCCTGAGCTGGCAGCCGACCCATCCGCGGCTCATGGACGATATCGGCGCGGCTCTCCGCAACGCCGACGTGCAGGCATCATCGGCCCTCGCCTGACGCGAACCCAAAGGCATAAGCACACTCACATTCCTGCATGACTTCGGTCGCGGAACATCGCACGCGCCGAAGAACGCGTTGCTCGGCCTGCGGATAACAAAGGAAAACCTCCGATGCGATTGACCAAACTACTGCCCCTTGCCTTCACTCTCGCGCTCGCTTTTGCCAAGCCGAGCCTGGCGACGCCTGTCGCCTCCGGCGTTCCCGGGATGCTCTTCGACCATGATGTGCCGATCACCATGACCGATGGCCTGCAGCTGCGCGCCAACATCTATCGTCCGGAAAAGCCAGGCCGCTATCCGGTGCTGATGCTGATGGGACCCTACGGCAAGGATACGAGCCTCGCGGATGCGCCCGCCTACAAGACGTCGTGGGCGAAGCTGATCGCGAAATACCCCGATCTCTGCAAAAAATCCTCCTGCCGCTACATCCGCTTCGAGGCGCCCGATCCCGAACGCTGGGTCGCGAACGGCTATATCGTCATCCATGCCGATGTCCGCGGCGCCGGCGCCTCACCAGGCGTGCTCGATCCCTTCTCGCCGCGCGAAACGCAAGATTATGCGACGCTGATCACCTGGGCCGCGCACCAGCCCTGGAGCTCGGGAAAGGTCGGCCTACTGGGCACGTCATTCCAGGCGATCAATCAGTATCAGGTTGCCGCCTTACACCCTCAGGGTCTTGCGGCGATCCTGCCGTGGGAGGGAGCCTTCGATCAGTATCGCGAGATCGCCTACTATGGCGGGATCCTCAACGTCGCCTGGGAATATTGGTGGACCCATCAGGTGGTGCCTAACCAGAACGGCAATGCGGAAACGCCGCTCATCGACTCCATCGATGGCGGCAAGGATACGGGGGCGCCTCTCTCTCCTGATGTCTTGAAGCAAAACCGCGTCAATCCGGTCGAAGCCTTCGCCAAGCATCCGTTCGACGATGCCTATTATCGCGAGCAAACCCCGGACGGGAGCCGCGTCACGGTGCCACTGCTCGATGTCGCCAACTGGACGGACTGGAGCACGGCAGGCTATCTCGCCGCCGCAAGCAAGCGGAAGTGGCTGCGCATCCAGACCGGCGATCATCTGACGCCCTTCTATTCAGACGAAGCGCTCGCGCTGCAGAAACGCTTCTTCGATCACTTCCTCAAGGGCGAGAACAACGGATGGGAGAAGGAACCGCGGGTGGCTGTGCAGGTCCGTCGACCCGACGGAACCACGTGGCGCGGTGCCGCGGCATGGCCGCTGCCTGGAACGCAGTGGCAGCGTTATTATCTCGACGCGGCAAACGGATCGATGGACCCGGCGCTCGGAACCGCCGCACCCGCGGAGAAATCCTATCCCGGACAAGGCGACGGGCTGACGTTCACCTCCGCGCCGTTCACTGAGGAGACGGAGTTCACCGGCCCAATCGGCGTCAGGCTCTGGGTCGGTTCCTCCACAGCGGACATGGACATCTTCGCGGCCGTGCGGCTGATCGATCCCCAGGGCCGCGACGTCGCCTTCATGGGCAACAGCGACCCGAACGTGCCGCTCGGCCTCGGCTATCTGCGCGTGTCGCACCGAGCGGTCGATCCGGCGCGCTCGACCGAGTATGCTCCGTTCCATCCGCATCTGACGTCGGAGCCGATGACGCCTGGGCAGCTTTACCCGGTGGATGTGGAATTCACCGAACCGACGAGCATCGTCATTCCGAAGGGCTATCGCCTGGTCTTGACGATCCAGGGCAAGGATTTCGGCTACGGCCCGGGCGCCAACATCGTTCGCGCCAAGGACTACGATCTTCCGAACTCCAACAACTCCGGGCTGTTCTTCGCCGCGCATCCTAACCGCGACGCCACCCTCTATGGCGGGACGGATACGCTGGCGACGGGCGGAGAGCATGCATCCTATCTGCTGTTACCGCACATATCGACTCGCCGATGACAGGAGGCGATCAACCGCGTTCAACCCGCTGTCGTTTCGCGCTAAATCGGCTTCTTCCTCACCTTGTCTTACCAGCGGGGCTGATCACCGCGCATAGCAGATCAAGCGACACTGTTCGACCGAGCCCATCCGCGCCTGACAACCCATGCGATCGGCAACCCAAGACCGAACATATGGATCAGCAGGGCCGGCGCGAAGGGCATGGGCGTTACCGATGCGGGTGTCGTGAAGGCGCTGAGCGGCAATACGACAAACCCCATGAAGAAGAACAGGATGATGCCGAGCACAGGACCACCGATCCACGCCCAGCGGTTCACCACCGGCACCTGCCAGACGACCAGAGCGTAGACAACGGCTGGAACGACCGACACGAAAAAGTGGAGTAGCGTCCCCAAGACGAAGCCGGTCGCGCCCGCATAGGCAGCCATGCCCATCAGGCTGCTGGCTGCCAGTTGCATCTCAGGTACGATCCCAACGCCCCGGGACAGTTGCAGGATCAGAACGGGCACGAGAACGATCACGCCGGCAGTCAGTCCAGCGCTGAAACCGACTGAGACGGCGCGGGACAAATTGTGCTCCAGACGCGTTGTTGAAGACGTCGCCTTGTCGTTTGTTTGATATTTCGTGGGCATGGGGCAGCTCTCCGGATTAATCTTACGAGACGAATTGAACTTGATCGCGTTGATGAGTGGAACTTCCTCACCTCGCGGACACGTTGGTGTCACGCGAGCTTGCGAGGCTGGATGGAGGTCGGGCGGCTCCGCCCAACAGGAAACCATGGCCGTTCTGTCAACGTGACATCGCCTGAAGACCTGGCTCAGACGCGCAACGCGGCGGCGACCAGGCTCTGCAGCGAAGTGGTCGGACGACCGATCAACCGCCCTAACACACCACTATCGTCGAACAGCGCACCGCGCGAGGCAGCGGCGTCGGCATCGGCCAGAAGAGCGGCGAGGTCGCCTGGCAGGCCGGCGCCCGTCAGGACATCACGATAGGCAATCTCGGACAGGTCGTTGTAGACGACTGCCTTGCCCGACTGGCGCGAGACCTCTGCGGCAAGCTCAGCAAGGGTAAAGGCCTGGTCGGCTGCAAGCTCATAGGTCTTCCCGGCGTGCCCGTCAGTCGCCAGCACCACGGCTGCGGCTTCGGCATAGTCCTGCCGGGCCGCAGATGAGAAACGCCCATCCTTCGCGGCGCCGACGAAGGCGCCATGCTCTAGTGCTGCGGGGAGCGCCATAAGGTGGTTCTCGGTGTACCAGCCGTTGCGCAGGATCACCGTGGACAGCCCAGAGGCCGCGATGACCTCCTCTGTCTGGCGATGCTCGATTGCGAGCCTTGCCGGCGACGTGTCGGCGTGCAGCATGCTCGTATAGGCGATCAGCGAAACCCCGGCTTGCGTGGCCGCGTCGATCACGGCCCGGTGCCGCGGCAGGCGGCCTTTGACCTCGGTCGATGAGATCAGAAGCAGCTTTTCGATACCGGTTAGTGCCGGACCAAGCGTCTCGGGGCGGCTATAATCCGCCTCTCGCACGATTACGCCGCGCTCGGCAAGATCCTTGGCTTTTGCGGGATCGCGAACCGCCGCGACAATCCGGTTGGCGGGAATGGTTTTCAGCAGCGCCTCGATCACGAGGCGGCCGAGTTGTCCTGTTGCTCCAGTTACTGCGTACATAGGTCAGTCCATTTCGTGGTTGCAATGAATTCGATGGCCTTTACATAACGGCCATCGTTACCATGGGAAACCACGTATCTTGCGGTTACCTCTATTTTCCGGTAACCAACTGGAAACTGCCGCTGAAGGAAGGGCGATGGTACTCAAGGTACGAAAGAAGGTGGAGACGCCTCCGGGCTGCCCCATGTCGAAATGCATGGATCTCCTTGGCGGCTGCTGGACGCCGGAGGTGCTCTGGTCTTTAAGCGAAGGCCCGCGCCGATTTTCGGAATTGCGCCGGGACAATCCTTTCATCTCGGCGAAGGTGATGACGAGCAGGCTGCGGGATCTCGAACAGCGCGGCGTCCTCACGCGCAAGGTTTTACCGACATCACCGCCCACGGTGGAATATGAGTTGACCGAGTTGGGGAAGGAGCTCCTCCCCGCGATCAGATCCATCGTTGAGGTCGGCACGCGCCTGCTGTTGCGTGATTCTACCTCCTAGAGTCACTGACGGCAAAAAAGCACATCGATCGCGCGACCCCAGTCGCACTTTCCAACGATGCTCACTTGCAGCCGGTGACATCAGGGAACGCGCCGGCGATGAAGGACGCCGCCCCCTCCAATCTGACGATGCGGCAGCCGCTTGACCGCAAGATCTCGAAACGAAGTTAAGCGTCGGCTCTTGCGTAAATGGCAAGCTTCAGCGCTGGATTATCGTTTGCTTGGAAAGTGGCAAACTTGAACTTCAGATCGCCCTGAATCGGGTGGGCCAGCGTCTTGACGCCCGAGACCGGTGCTCCCACGTCGTGAGAGGTCCACCATTGACTGAATTCCGGGCAGCGGTTGTGCAGTTGTTCGACCAAGCTACCGAACGCCGCATCTCCCGCCCACAGATCATGGGAGACCCGAAACAGCGATATCATGCGGCGCGCCTCGTCTTCCCAGGTCTCGCCGAAAAGCCGCCTCGCTGCGGGATCCGTCAACATGTAAAGGAGGATATTTCGTTCTTCAGCCGGAAGCAGCCCAAAGTCGGTGAAAAGATGCGCAGCCGCATCATTCCACGCCAGGATATCCCAGCGTTGCCCGAGCACGTAGGCGGGCTGCTGGAGGCTCGCCACCAGATGGTTAATCGTCTCTGGGACAACCTCCGTTTCGAAGGCTTTACGGTCCGGTGTTTCGGCAAGGGCGCGCAGATGAGAGAGCTCGGCACTGCTGAGGCGAAGTGCCTGTCCCAACGCGGAAATCGTCGAGGCGGAAGGTGAAACCGCTCGCCCTTGCTCGAGCTTTACATACCATTCAACGCTGATCCCGGCCAGTTGCGCCACCTCGTCACGACGAAGTCCTGGCGCTCGCCTGCGACGCAAGCTGTTGAGCCCAACGTCGTGAGGTCGGAGCTTCGCCCGCCGCGACCGGAGAAACTCGCCCAATTGCTTACTGCCGCGCATAGCATCTTCTTTGGTGGCTCTACATTGTACCAGTATCATACCGGCTCTTGTTGCGCGCGCCCTTTTGCCAGAAATACCCTTCGACAAAGAAACAGCGAAGAAGGCGCTCTCATGAAAACCGATGTAGATGGAACAAGCTGGAACTGGGTCAGGCAGGGAAGGCGTGGGGCGCCCGTTGTCGCCCTGATCCATGCGGTCGGGCTGGATCTCTCCCTTTGGAAGGCGCAGATGCAGATCCTGACGCAGAACTATGATGTGATCGCAGTTGATCTCCCCGGGCACGGCCAGTCGGCCGCTCCACCTGTAGACTGGAGCTTCGAGAAAGCGGCGGCTGGGATCGTGGCTGTCCTCGATGACGCAGAAGTACGAGCAGCACATCTGATTGGCCTGTCGATCGGGGGGATGATCGCGCAAGAGGTTGCCGTTTCGCACCCCGCCCGCGTTCGATCATTGATGCTCCTCGCGACCGCAGCCACTTTTCCGGATGAAGCGCGCGCTGCCATGCGACAGCACGCAGCCCTGGCGGAGGCGCAGGGTATGGACGCCGTTCGGCCGTTTGTTCATTATTGGATCGCCAGTGAGACGGCTCGGGATCGACCTGATGTCGTCGATCGCATCACTTTGAGTCTGATGCGTCTCGATGCAGCCGACTACGCGTTGATTTGGCGAATGATCGCCGGCTTCGACGCTTCGGCACGCTTGAGCGCGGTTCGATGCCCGACCGTTGTGCTCGTCGGCGACCGCGACCTCAACACACCGGAGCCTTATGCCGTCTCGCTTACCGCTGCCATCCCGCAGGCCAATACTATTGTCCTGCCCGGAGCAGCGCACTTAATCCCCCTCGACATTCCCAACGAAACATCCTCGACAATTGAAAATTGGCTGGCGCATACGGAAACGAACCTGGGGGAAAATGCGCTGTAGATGCGCATGGATCGTACTCTCGAACGATGGTTCGCTGCCAAGCTGAACATGGCGTGCACGAGGCAACGAAACGGCCAATGATGGGCCATGACCGCTAGGGCGGGATTCCTCAGCCGCCAATGATCGGATAGCAAAGGTGGCCGGATCGTAGAATCGGTGTGCTCCATACTGCTTGCTAGCCTTCAGGCTGATCAGTCTTAAGGCCGAGCGCGAATTTGATCCCGGGCGGGATGAGGCTTCATCTCGCCCATCTACGTTTTCAACCTGACCATTACTCAGTTGGAGGGAAGATAGGTGCGTCCCTTCAGAAACGCGACGAACGCGCGCAATGCCGCTGATTGATGGCGCCTGCTCGGAAAGTAGAGATAAAGCGCCTCCAGCGGCGAAGACCATTCGGGCAGGACCCGTGACAACTTTCCAGCGGCCAGGAGGTCGGACACGCTCGCAGCCGGAGCGCTGACAATTCCTAAGCCCCTTACAGTCAGCTCGATCTGTGAGGCGAGATCGTGAACGATCGTTGCCGCGGGCGGCGCGATCTGTACGGTCTCGCCTGCGGATTGCAGGATCCATGGTATGATCAAGCCGGTCGTCTGACTGCGGCACACCACGGCGCGGTGACCGAGCAGATCGCTTGGGAGATTTGGTATCCCTCGGGCATGAAGATAGGCAGGTGAAGCGACGAGAACGGCTTCTGACTTCGGGGCGACTGGAACTGCCACCATGTCCTTCTCGAGGCAATTGCCATAGCGTAATCCTGCGTCGTAGCCTTGCTTGACGATGTCGATCATGCGCGCCTCGACCGCGATCTCGAGCTCCACCTCAGGATAGGTGTCCTGAAAAGCCGCCAGTGCTGCGGCGATGAGCAGGTCGAAGGGCGCGCGCGGCATGGTGAGGCGCAAGGGGCCAGCTGGCCGACCACCCCGTCGTGCGGCCTCCTCCGCCGCTCGCCTCAATTGCGACAGGGCAGGAGCCGCCGCCAGCAGATAGTCGGTACCGACTTCCGTCAAACTCAAACTGCGGGTCGAGCGGCGCAAAAGCGGCGTGCCGAGACGCTCCTCGAGGCTTCGGATCGCCTGGCTGGCCGCGGATGGAGAGATGCCGAGACGCCGCGCTGCTTCGGAAAAGCTACCAGCTTCGGCCACGGCGACAAACACAGCCACGCCTTCGAGGATATTTTTCTGTCGCAAGTGATCCACCTTGAAGTTTTGCTTCATACTTCATGTGTGATTTCAGGCCTAATCGCAAGCATGTGCTCGGCGTACGGTTGCGCATGCCTACGATCCAACACCATCCCGTCGAAGGTCCGATCCTGATCGGGCATCCCGACCAACGGTCCATCCCCCTCGTGACCAGGGGTATCGCATATGAGCGGAGATCGCCGCTGTCCCCCTTCTCCCCAGCGGGGAGAAGGTGCCGCCAGGCGGATGAGGGGGTGCCTGCCAAGACCACCAAAATCCATGAATTCAAAGCGATAACCCCCTCATCCGACCCTTCGGGCCACCTTCTCCCCAAGGGGAGAAGGAGCTTATGGTGCTCATCCGCCTCCATATGCGATAGCCCTGCCCTCGTGACCGACGCGGCCGTCCTGGCGGGCGCAGCGGGGGGAATGCTCTCATCAACGCTGGTTTCCCGCACCTTCAGCACGCCCCGTCAGACAACGCATTACATCGAATGCGGGCCGGCCGACGGACCGCTGATGATCTTCCTCCACGGCTGGCCGAGCATAGGTCTGATGTGGCGCGCCCAGATGAACGCCTTCGCCGCCGACGGGTGGCGCTGCATCGCTCCTGATCTTCGCGGCTTTGGCAGCTCTTTCGCACCTGCAGCCAACGATGCCTATGCCATCGAGGAAATCGTGGCGGACATGGCGGAGCTCCATGATCACCTTGGCCGCGAGGCTGCAATCTGGGTTGGCCACGACTGGGGCAGCATCGTAGCCAGTGCGTTGGCCGCGCATGAGCCGAAACGCTGCCGTGGCGTCGTACTGATCTCGTGGGCGTATTTTCCCGACGGGAACGCCCTGCCTACGCTCGTTGCGCTGGTCGATCGAACAATTTACCCCGCCGACCAATATCCGGACGGCCAATGGGACTACTATCGGTACTACACGACGCATTTCGATACGGCGGTGGCTGACCTCGACGCGGACGCGGAAGCATCGTTGGCATCGATCTTTCGATCGGGCAGCCCTGCCGCCGTCGGCGAGGTTTCGCCATCCGCGAAAGTCACCCGCAACGGTGGGCGCTTTGGCGCCGCACACCGAGCCCCGCCCACTCGGCCTGACCCGGCACTGTGGCCGCCGGCGGACTTCGAAGAGCTGGTGCACGCGTTCAAGCTTCGCGGCTTCCTCCCTACCTGCGCGTTGTATCTGAACGGTGATGCCAACACCGTCTACGCGCGCGGGGCGCCCAATGGGGGCCGACTGTCGCAGCCGGTGCTGTTCGTCAACGGCGACTTCGATCAGATCTGCAGCATCAACGGAAATCGTCAGGGCGACCCGATGCGTGCAGCCTGCCGAGACCTTACCGTGGCGAGTCTGTCCTGCGGGCATTGGCTGCCGTTGGAGCGCAAGGAAGAACTCATCCAGGTCATCCGACGCTGGCTCCAGAGCAAAAAACTCTAATGGCGGCATACGAAGCAGCTTGAACGAACACTCAGGCGAGCAACGGTGCTGTATGTCGACAGGCCCCGTGGCGGTGCTCCACTTTCTCACCAACCACGAACACGACCCCCCGGCTGAACTGAGCGAATTCCTCGTCAACGCCTCGGAGCGGATGGAAGGCTTCCGTGGGGTGGATGGAGTGTTTTCGCGAATCCCGCAGACGATCGCGATGCGCAAACGGGCCATTACCGCTTCGCTCTTCTTTACGGACCTCAGCCAGGGCAGCATCTCACTCATATGTCGTCGCTCAGGCGCATCTGGGGCCGACCATGCCCAAGGAGCTGTCCCTTCATCGCACTCAAGGCGGCGGCCCGACGGAAGCGCGAAGGATCAACTGGCACTCCATCTTCAGCCTCACTGGTGGCTTCTTCGGCTGCATCACCTTTTCCAAAAGCTCGGAGACTGCCCAGCGGCCCATATCCTCGTGCGGCAGCTTCAATGTTGTGAGCGGCGGCAGGATTTTTCGAGCGAGACTTTCATCGTCGAAACCGACGACCGAAATGTCGTCGGGAATCCTCAACCCACGCATCCTGATCGCATCATAGGCGCCCATCGCGACCCGGTCGGAAAAGCAGAAAACCGCCGTCGGCGGCAACGGCAGATCGAGGAGCTGCAGCATCTTTTCCCGCCCGAGATCGAGGGACCAGGCTTCCGAAAGGATCAGTTCCGGATCGACGGCGATATCGTAGGTGGTCAGCGCCTGGCGATAGCCGCTCAGGCGATCGCGCGCCGCTTCAAGCCGCTGCCTGCCGGCATCGATCATGGCGATGCGGCGATGGCCGGCCTTGATCAAGACTTCCGTCGCCGCATAACCGCCGGCATGATCGCCTGGAATGATCGAAGAGAACTCGGCCCGCTGCTGGTGGCAATTCAAAAGGACGGCTGGATAGTTGCCAAGGTTGGAAGGCAGGACCGGCGCTAGCTGGGTGATGAGCGTGGCGTAGATTACGCCGACGATCTGGCGCCGTCCGAGATAGTCGAGAATGGATTCGGCGAATTCGACTTGTCCGCCCGTCACGACGGTGAACGCCGCCAAACCCTGCTCTTCCGCCGCGCTCCGAACACCTTCTATCAGCGGCGCAGCATGCTGCGAGGCCATGAGATCGTCTATCAGCAAAACGATGATGCCGCCGATCGGGTCATTGGCCGGCGCTGTCTTCTGGTAGCCAAGTTCCGCGGCGACAGCCAGCACGCGCTCGCGCACTTTCTCCGAGACCCTCTTGCCGGGAGCCTCGTTCAGCACCAGTGAAACCGTCGCATGCGAAACGCCGACCTGCGAGGCGATATCGGACATGGTCGGTCGTTTCGTCGTCTTGTCGTTCACTCGGTTTCTTTCTCGGACTCAAGGGCAGTCTGCACGCACGTTAGGAAATCTGACGGACAATGTGAAGCTACGGCCCTTGCGGAAGTTAAGTTTATAAGTTACGAAACTTTCGTGTAACTTATTTTGTGACTTAATCCAACCGAAAAGCTCGTGGCCATGACCATCGCCTCCCGCCGTTTCGCCGATACCCGTTCCGGGCCGCGTGCGCGCCTGTCTCTCGACGGAACCTGGGACTTTCAGCTGGAAGGGCGGACGCCGACGACGATCGCCGTGCCTGCGCCCTGGCAGGCTCATTTTCCGGATCTGCGTGCCGCGGCCGGCGTGGCAACCTATTCCCGCGCCTTCACCGTGCCGCAGGAATGGCTTGGCCGTCAGGTCATCGTGCATTTCGGCGCCGTGAACTATTTCGCCGAAGTATCGGTCAACGGCCGCGCGCTCGGTTCTCACGAAGGAGGCTATCTGCCCTTCGAATTCGTCATCCCTTTCGATCTGTTGACCGGCGAGTTGCGTCTGGATGTGAAGGTTACGCTGCCAAGCGCCGATGCCCGAGCCTTCCCGGATTTCCCGTTCGACGAGATCCCGCACGGCAAGCAAAGCTGGTACGGAATGCTGGGTGGCATCTGGCAATCGGTCTGGCTGGAATGCCGCAGCGAGGCGCATATCACCCACCAGGCCATTCGCGCCGATCTCGCAACGGGCGATGTCGCTATCGATGTCGAGCTGGCAGCGGCTTTTACCGGCGCCTTGAAGATCACGATTCTGGATCGTAAGGGTGCGGTCGCAGCTTCGAGCGAATTTGCGCTCAACGACAAGGCCCGGTTTTTGGCTGCGCTCAAGGTCGCCGATGTCGAAGCTTGGTCGCTCGACGATCCCGCTCTTTATCGGGCCGTTGCCGAGCTATCCGAGGGGGGCAACGTTATCGATGCCGCCGAGGAGAATTTCGGTTTTCGCACCTTCGAGGCAAGGGATGGAAAGTTCTTTCTGAACGGGCACCCCTTCTACATGCGCGGCGCGCTGGATCAGGATTATTATCCCGAGGGCATCTATGCGCCGCCGTCGCTGGAATTTCTGGAGGATCAGGCACGCAAGTCGAAGGAACTCGGCCTCAACCTCCTGCGCTGTCATATCAAGGCTCCCGATCCACGCTACTACGATGTGGCGGACCGGTTTGGCCTGCTGGTCTGGACGGAAATTCCAAACATTCAGACCTTCACCGAGAAATCAGCGAAGCGCCTGCTCGATACGATGGAAGGAATCCTGCGCCGCGACGGCAATCACCCTTCCATCGTGATCTGGACCATCATCAACGAGGATTGGGGAACACGCCTCGTCGAAAGCGCCGATCAGCGAGCCTGGTTGGAAGGCGCCTATCACTGGCTGAAGAGGATGGACCCGACACGGCTGGTCGTCGACAATTCCGCCTGCATTCCGAACTTCCATGTCGTCTCCGACATAGACGACTATCACTATTACGCCTCGGTTCCGGAAATGGCACGCGAATGGACCGACTGGGTATCGGCTTTCGCCGCGCGGCCCGCGTGGTCCTATTCGCCGAACGGCGATGCGAGACGGCGCGGCGACGAGCCGCTCGTCGTCTCCGAGTTCGGCGTGTGGGGTCTGCCGCATCCCGAAAAGCTCAAGCAGGACGGCAAGGAACCTTTCTGGTTCATCAATGGCCTGGAGTGGGACAGCGACGGCGCGACCTATCCGCATGGCGTCGAACAGCGCTTCCGCACCTATCAGTTCGACAAGGTCTTTCCGTCCTTCAGCTCCTTCATCGAAGACACGCAGTGGCATCAGTTCAATGCGCTCAAATTCGAAATCGAGGAGATGCGCCGCCATGCCTCCATTCAGGGCTATGTCATCACGGAGCTGACCGATTTGCACTGGGAAGCCAATGGCCTGATGGACATGCAGCGCAATACGCGCGCCTACCACAATCGCTTCCACGAGATTAACACGGATGTCGTCATCATCCCGCGCATGCAGCGTTATGCCGTGTGGGCAGGCGATACGGCGAGCGTGGAGCTCGAAATCTCGACCGGCGGCAAGGCAATCCACGCGGCCGAACTGAGCTGGAGCGTCGATGGGACGGACGCCGGAAAGATGGCGATCCCGGCTATTAGCGCGACCTCGGTGCATCATCTACCGGCAATTTCTCTGCCCTTCACCGCCACCATGGCCGGCGGTCAGGTCAGCATCCTGTTTACGATCACCGCCAGCGGCAAGGAGATTGCGCGCAACAGCTTGGACGTCAGCGTCTATGGCAGCCGCTCGAAGCCGGCCCTTTCCGTCTTCTCGGCCGAACCCGCGATCGCGCAATATCTGACTGCGCTTGGCTATGCGGTTGTCGAGGCCGGTAAGGCGGACGTGCGGGTCGCGTCCTCTCTCAGTCAGGCCGATATCGACGCCATGGAGCACGGCGCCCATTATGTGTCTCTCGCCGATGTGGGCCCGCTGCCGTTCGGCAATCTGCGCAACGATCAACCGAACTGGAACTATCCGACCGGCGGCGATCGCGGGCAATCCATGCCGCAGATGCGCGTCACCGAACGCAACGGCACCATCTGGAAAGGCAATTGGGTCACGGGCTTCAGCTGGGTGAAGCGTTCGGGAAAATTCGAGCGCATGCCGGGCGGCCCGTTGACCGATCTCTCCTTCGTCGGCGTCAACCCGAACCGCGTCATCACCGGCTTTCGGCCGATCCATTTCGACGGCTTGGTGCACGCGGGCACGATGGTGGGCTGGATCCACAAGCCATGTGCAACCATTGCCGAGAGGAAGGTTGGCGCCGGCCGTATCGTCGCCACGACCTTCGGCCTGATGCGCGAAGCGGCCGGTGTCGATCCCGTGGCGGCAACCTTGCTTGATTGCATCATCGAGACGGCAGCCGGATAGGTGGCCAAAAGATTGAACCGCCGCATATGACCGGGAGGACGTCGAGGCGGTCCAGATAGTTGCAAGGGGATATAACGCGGCTCGTTGGCCGCCGCGCGAGGCATAAGGGCCGCCCAGCGAAGAGCGGCCCGGGAGGAAGAGAGAAACAGCCTGGAGGAGAGAGAATGCGTAACCTGTTGAGAACATCGATCGCGGCGTTAGCCCTCATGACTGCCTTTCCGGCATTCGCGGTCGAAAACGTCGTCTGGTGGGACTTTCTGTCCGGAGGCGACGGCGTGCGGATGAAGGCGCTGATCCAGCGTTTCAACCAGGAGCACAAGGACAAGATCCAGATCACGGGCACGACGCTCGAATGGGGTATTCCCTACTACACCAAGCTGCAGACCTCCGCGGCTGTCGGTCAGGGACCGGACATCGCAACCTACCACCTCTCGCGTCTGGCGGGCGCGATTTCCGCAAAGACAGTGTCGCCCATCGATCCGAAAGAGCTGGAGGCGGTCGGCCTGAAGGATGGCGACTATCCTCCAAACGCGATTGCCGCCTCCACGGTCGACAACGTGCGTTACGCCGTTCCCTTCGATGTCCACGGTGAAGTGCTCTACTACAACAAAACGGTGCTGAAGGACCTCGGCGCGCTGGGCCAGGATGGCAAACCGACTGGTATCGACACGCTGGAAGGCTGGCGCGCGGTGCTGGCAAAGGCCAAGGACGCTGGAAAGAACGGCGTCGTCATCTCCTCCTCCAACGGCGATCTGCGGGATATCTACACCCTGTTCGGTCAAGAAGGCGGTCAGCTGACGGAGAACGGCAAGTTTCTCCAGGGCGACAATTTCGAGAAGATGGAAAAGGCCTACAACGAAGTTACCGATTGGGTGAAGCAAGGTTGGGCGCAGCCTTACATCGACACGGAAACCATCACCCCCACCTTTATCGCCGGACAGTCCGCCTTCTTCCTGAACGGCAATTGGGAACTGCCGACGATGGAAACGGAAGTCGCCAAAGGCAACGGCTTCGACTATGGCATGATCAACATTCCGGCCTGGATGGGCAAAGCCGCCAACTGGTCGGACTCGCACTCCTTCGTCATTCCCAACAATGTCGGCAAGACCATGACGCCGGAAAAACGCGCCGCGGTTCTCGAAGTCATCCGGTGGATGAACGTGAATTCGCTGGAATGGGCCGCCGCCGGCCATATCCCGGCCTATCTGCCGGTCAGCACCTCGGCCGCCTACAAGGCGCTCAAGCCACAGGCAGACTATGCCGCCATGGCGCTCAATGCCTTCTACATGCCGAAGACGCCGCTGACGGGCGCGGCTTCCAAATTCGATGACGATTGGCAAAACATGGCGTCCGGACCGCTCAACGGCGAAGGCGATGTGAAGGAAACGCTCGAGAAGTTTCGTGATCACATGAACTCTCAATGACGTTTTCTTCAACGGCCCCGGGGCTCCTCCCGGTCCCCGGGGCTGCATTAACCAGAGAGGTGACGGATGGCCGCGGTCAGCAACAGAAAACAGGATACCATAGTTGCAGCGCTGCTGGTCGCACCGGCAGTCATCGCGTTTCTGGTGATATTCGCTTATCCGACATGGCGGATGGTGGCGATGAGCCTCACCAACGCGCCGCTGATCGGCCCCGGCGAATGGATAGGCCTGGATAATTACGTTCGCCAGCTTTCGTCACCGCAGTTTCAAAAAGCACTTCTGAACACGCTTTACTTCATCGCCTTGACCGTCGTTCCCGGCACATGTCTCGCGCTTTTCATCGCCATGGGCATCAATCGCCTGAGCGGCCGAATACAAATGCTTGTGCTTGCCTGCTTTTTTCTCCCATCGATTCTGCCGGTTTCGGTTGTGACGCAGATCTGGACCTGGATCGCCAACATGCAATACGGCGTCCTCCAGATCGTCATCGGTCTCTTCACCGGCGGCCGGCCGCTACCGGTCCTGCGCTCGCCGACTTACTTCATGCCCTCGGTTGCAGTCGTCACGATCTGGTGGACGATCGGATTTAACATCCTTCTCTTTCTTGCCGGATTGCGCAGCATCTCACCCGATGTCTACGAGGCCGCTGCGCTCGACAACGCTAGTCGCTGGCGTGTCTTTTCAAAAATTACCTGGCCGCTGATCTGGCCGGTCACCGCGCTTGTGCTGACATTGCAGCTGATCCTGCAATTCAAAATCTTCGCGCAGCCGTACCTGCTGGGATATTTCGCGCATACGCCGGCAGACGCACAATCGGTTATGATGACGATCATCTACGATCTGGCTTTCAAGCAGAACAAGGGCGGTGAGGGTGCGGCCGTCGCCACCATCCTGTTCGTGATCATCCTCATTGCCTCGGTCCTGCAATATCAATTCCTGCGCGCGCGAGGCCCGAAATGAGCGTGCTGACGACGAACTCCCCCATAGAGTTGACCGCATCGACGAACGCAATCGCCTCGCGCGGCTGGAGCAGCCGCGCTCTGACCGCACTGACTGCATTTGGGGCGCTGATCTGGTTCTTTCCACTTTACTGGGCGGTCGTGACTTCGCTGAAATCCGACACAGAGGTGGTCAGCCGAAATCCCGGGCTCTTCCCGAAAGCGCCGACGCTCGAGCCATATCGCTACGTGATCGACCATTCAAGCATCGTGCAATGGTACCTGAATTCGGTCGGCACATCGGCGATCATCGCGGTTCTGGTGCTGATCATGAGCGCTTGCTGCGCCTATGCGCTCAGCCAGATCCAGTTCCCCGGCCGCCGCCTCATCTATGGGGCCCTCATCGCTTCCGTAATGGTGCCGGCGGAAGCGCTGATCATCAACCATTTCGTGCTGATGAACGCCTTCGGACTGATCAACACCTGGGGCGGCATTGTCCTCCCACAACTCGTCGTGCCGTCCGTTATCATCATCCTCAAACAATTCTTCGATCAGGTTCCGAAGGAATTCCATGAAGCGGCGATGCTCGACAATGCTGGTCATCTGCGCACGCTCTGGAAGATCTATGTTCCCATCAACTGGGGCGTGATAACCGCATTGGGGATCACCACCTTCATCGCGGCATGGAACAATTTCCTGTGGCCTTTCCTGGTCGCAACCTCCGATGCCACGATTACCATCCCTGTCGGCATCACGCAGGTAAAGGACGTCTTCGGCGTTCGTTTCGCCAAGGACATGGCCGCCGCTGTTCTGGCTGGCCTTCCCGTCGCCATTCTCTACCTTGTCTTTCAGAAGCAGATCACGCGCGCGATCATGCTTTCGGCCGGAATAAAGGGATAGCAGCCCGCGCGATGGCGGAACGGGGTTGCTGGAAATTTCTCCGATCATTCGAGGCTATGTGATCAGTGCGATAACGTCAAAACATGACCGCGGTGGACTCGCCTGAAGTCGCGGGAAGGATCTGCAACCAAGCGTCTTGGCCATGCGCGAGAGAGAAGACGGCGCAGTCTGGCAGACTGTGTTGCGAAAGGCCAAGACGCCGAAAGATTATCGACGGCATCGTGTTTGAATTGTGAAGTCGCCGCCTACATGCCGCAGGTCCAGTTCCTGAGACGAGAGGAACAACGTCGCCGAGTTTCGGGAGGGGCGCGAAAAATTGTTGTTGCCCGCGGGCGTTGGCATCACCCCTGCCTGGACATCGGTTCGCAGACTTTCGACAGAAGGTGAGCATCAGCTCACCACACCGACGGATACCGTGCCGTTGATCGGATTCGAACCGGTGACGCCTCGCTCAGATAGGTACTGCCGCGCACGCAATGACCGGCCTCATCAGACCGAGCCAGGCATCGCGTTCGTACCAATCGCGCGCCAACACAAGCAGTGTGTCCCTTTCTTCCAAGCATACCACCCCTTGGGCGGCACAGTTTGCTCGCCGAAGAGGGCTCGGTGAAGCGGCCTGCACCAGGCGCTGCAATAGGCCCAGCAGGATCTATTCGGCGGCCACCACATGCCTGCTCTTCAGCACCGCGATCGAAAGGAGGAGCACGATGGCCGAGCAGATGGCAACGACGGCTACCATCGGTCTCGCCGTGCCATCCATGAACATGCCGCTGACGCCAACCACCAGCGCCGACGTCATGAACTGGACCGTCCCCATCATCGCCGAGGCCGTGCCGGCGATACGACCATGATGTTCAAGCGCTAGTACCGCCGCATTCGGCACGATCATTCCAAGAAAGGCATAGCCCGCAAACAGGAAGGCAGCCATGATGTCTAGGCGATCGACTCCGCCGGCCATCAGGACGGCCAGCGCCACCATCGTCAGCGCATAACCAGATACCGCACCGCGAATCACCTTACGCAAACCAATCCGGCGGGCAAGCCAGCCGTTCATCTGCGACATGCCAATGAAGCCAATGGCGTTCACGGAAAAGACCACGCTGTAAAAGCTCGGAGAGAGCCCGTAATGGCCGATGAGCACGAAGGAGGAGTTGGCGACATAAATCATGTAGCTGGACATCCCAAAGGAAGCCATCAGCACCAGACCGAGATAATACGGGTCCCTAACGAGTGTTCCATAGGCCTTCAACGCCCCGCCGAGGCTGCTCTCACTGCGCGCCGCAACCGGACGGGTCTCCTCGAGGAAAAAGCGGCCCGCGACAAAGCCGACAGCGCCGGCGAAGACCATGACCCAAAAGATCAGCCGCCAGTTCCCGAACACCGTCACGATGCTGCCCGCGAGCGGCGCCAGGATGGGTGAGATACTGAAGACCAGCATAAGCCGCGACATCAGTTGCGCCGCGGCCGCTCCCGTATGCAGGTCGCGCACGATGGCGCGGGCAATCACGACGCCGGCACAGGCGCCGGTGCCCTGAATGAAACGGAAGGCGACCAGCCAGCTAATATCGGTGGAGAGCGCGCAGCCGATCGCGCCGAGGATGTAGAGCGCCAGACCGACATAGAGAGGCCGTTTACGACCAAACATGTCCGACAGCGGACCGTAGATAATCTGCGACACGGCCATGGCGGCGAAGAAGGAGATCAGGCTTGCCTGGACTGCATGGCTGTCGGCGTGAAGATCCAGACTGATCGTCGGCAACGCGGGTAGATACATGTCGAGGGCGAAGAGACCGACGGCTGAAAGAAGGCCCAGGACGATCGCATGGTGGGAGCCGCTAGCCCTGGGGGATGAAACGTAATCCTTGCTCTGCACGGAAAGACCTTTCCCGCACACGACATTCCCCGGACGAAGCAAGGCCTCATACAAAAAGCATGTGACGGGGATTGAGTGGGCGATTATAGATAGGACGGTGGAACGACGGAAATGGTTCAATGCGGAGCCCGTCATTCCTGTAAAATATTTTGGACAGTATTGTCCAATTAGTCAAGTCCTATATGGTGGTGTCATGAAAACTTCGCCCGCGGCGGTTTCTTCCGAGATAGAGAGTCCGCCCGCCACCAGCAAACGTCAGGCAATCCTGAAGGCGGCCGCAGACGTTTTTGCCGAGGAGGGGTTTGCGGCGGCGAGCATCGATGCCATCGCAGCAAGAGCCGGCGTGTCGCGTCAGACGGTGTACAATCAACTCGGCGACAAGGATAATCTGTTCAAGGTCGTGGTTGCAGAGATCACCGAGAAGTCGAGCGCCGACTTCTTTCGGGTGTTGGACACATTTCCCGTGGCGCCTGTCGATCTCGAAAAGGAACTGACCGAATTTTCATCGCTGCTCCTGCGCAAGGCAGTCTGCGATTCGAATGGTCGCTGGCTACGCAAGCTCCTTGAGACGGAAGGCGGTAGATTTCCCGAACTGTTCGAGACCTGGAAGGAATACGGACCGGGCAAGAAATACCCAGCCATCGCGGCTCGGCTTGCGCAGCTCGCGCTGGCTGGCCATCTCGACATAGAGGATCCGGCACTTGCCGCACGGCAGTACATGGCGCTACTCGCGACAGATCTACGGATTAACCAACAGATCGGCCGTCCAACTGCAGAGGAAGAAATCCATCGTATGGCAAGAGAGGCGACAAAGACCTTTCTGCGCGCATTCGGCAAGCGCTAACGGCATCGCGTCGGGAGACCGAACGTCATTCCGTTGAGGCGCGCGCCCGCGGCATTGCCTCGACAATCGCGGTGCAAGATTCTGTTCTCTATCTCTTCGATATTTTGATCATTGCATCATGCTCGGGAACAAGGCAGCATATTGTTTCGTGGCGCAGCAGACCGATAGATTTTTGTAACTCCTCGAACCGTTGTTACTTATTGCCGGGGATGCACGGCAAAAGGGCTGACACCATAATGGTGACGCGTGCGCAGCAAATTGGCGTCGTGATCGGCCTGGCCTTCGTCACGGCATTGACGACCCTACGGGCAAGTGATCCTCCCTTGCTAAGGCTCGCGCGCGATTTGACATTCGACCAGTATCAGCGCCTGGTGCCCCGGACGTTCGATAACCAGCCCGTCCGGGTCGTCGACATAGACGAGGCGTCGCTGCGGGAGTTCGGTCAATGGCCCTGGCCAAGAAACCGGATTGCCGCCCTTGTCGATAGGCTTTCCGATCTGGGCGCGGCCGCTATCGCTTTCGATATCCTCTTCGCCGAGCCGGACCGACTTTCGCCGCGCAACATCGTTCGCGATGTCATTGGCATCGATCCGTCACTGCTTGGCAAACTACCGGATAACGATGAGATTTTTTCCCAATCGCTGTCGGGAAGGCCGGTGGTTCTAGGCTTCGGCCTCTCCAACGAGGGAGACTATCTGCCGCCGGTCAAGGCTGGGTTTGCCTATACCGGCGAAGATCCCTCCGGTGCGCCGCCGACGATCAAGGCCGCCACGCCTGTGCTGCCGCAATTGGAAACCAATGCCGCGGGGCTCGGCCATATCAGCCTCAATCCGGGCGCTTCATCGGCCGTGGTACGCGCGGTTCCGCTTTTTCTCAGCGACGGCAAGCAGCTTTATCCCAATCTCGGGCTTGAGGCGCTTCGCGTCGCACAGGGAGCCTCCACCTACGTGCTTGACGCCGCGCCGCGCACACCCAATACCCTCACCCGAGTCAAGATCGGCAATTTCGTCGCGCCGGTAACAGCAGCCGGCGAGCTTTGGCTCTATGTCAGCCGCGACACCGCGAAGCGATATATCTCGGCAAGCAAGATACTCGCGACCGAAGGCGCCTCCGCCGATATCAGAACCGCTATCGAAGGCAGCATCGTTTTCGTCGGAACCTCCGCTTCCGGCCTCCAAGATGTCCGCACGACGGCCCTTGACGAGAATGTGCCGGGTGTCTCCATCCACGCGCAGATCGTCGAGCAGATCCTTTCAGGCCGCTTCCTTTCCCGGCCGGACTGGGCGGATGGGCTGGAAATCCTGTCCATCGCCCTCTTGGGCAGCCTTCTGGTGGTCGTCACTACCTTCGTCAATCCGGCCGCGGCCCTCGCCTGCGGCCTGCTAATTACCTTTTTTGCCCTTGTGGCCTCCTGGGCCGCCTTTCTTTATGGAGGGCTTCTCTTCGACCCGCTGGCACCGATCGTCTCTGGATCGATCACGCACTTCGCCGCGACGGCATTCCGCTTTCTCGTGACGGATCGGGAGCGGCGCGACGTGCGGCGGGCTTTCGGCCACTACCTCTCGCCATCGCTGCTCCATCGCATCGAGCATACGCGCGACGCACTACGCCTCGGGGGAGATGAACGCGAACTGACGGTCATGTTCGTCGACGTGCGAAACTTTACCCAGATCAGCGAAGAGATGAGCCCAAGCGCCGTCGTTGCGTTTCTGAACACGCTGCTCGATGCGCTGAGCCACCATGTCATCGCCAATGACGGCACGCTCGACAAGTTCATCGGAGACTCGATCATGGCCTTCTGGAATGCCCCTGTCGATGTCTACGATCATGCCGGCAAGGCCGTGCGCGCGGCTCTCGGCATGCGGGAAACACTCGCCCACCTCAATGGCGACGATGCCTTCGGTTTCGGAGACGCGCGGCGGGTCGGAATAGGCATCGGCATCCACACAGGGCTTGCATGCGTCGGCAATATGGGGGCCGAGACCCGTTTCAATTACACGGCGGTCGGCGATGCCGTAAACATTGCCGCGCGTATCGAATCCGCCTGCAAGGACGTCAATTTCGATATTCTGGTATCCGAATCGACGGCAGGCTTGCTGCCCGATTGCGCTCTGCTCGAAGCGGGAGCGCTGACGCTGAAGGGTAAGAGCATGCGAACTAAACTCTTTGCGGTGGTCGGCGACGAACGCGTGGCGAGGTCCGCCGGATTTGTGGAACTACAGGCTGCTCACAGGCAGCTTGTCGATGCCCTTCGGGTACGCTCGACAGGCAGCCGCAAACTTATCAGCGCCGCCAAATTTAAGGCGCGAGCGGCGGCAGCAGGACTACTGCAGGATTTTTACGCCCAGATTTCTCGACGAGGCGGACACTTCGTCGACGAGACCGCGGACAAGGCAGCCGATATCTAGCTGATTTTGCGATTCAGCCTTTTCAGGCTTGGAGACGCCCTAACTCGCTATTCTCTCGCAATTCAGGACCTCAGCGATGGTGATGCCCGCCATCGTGATCACCTTGATCATTATGATCGCCGTCATCGCCTTCATTGTCCTCGTCGCCCCGATGATGATCGCCCCATCCGTGCTCGCCCCTGCCATGATGACCGTCGTAATGCTTGCCATCATCATCGTCATGGTTATGCGGTTTGTCGGGTGTATTTGGTGTATTTGGGACGTTCGGCGTGGTGGGAGTTTCGGTCGGTGCAGTCGGCGACTCCGTATGTGTCGGCTCCCGCGTGTTAGGTACGCTCGGCGTATCAGGCTGTGTCGGGCCGGGATTGTTCGCCGGAGCGCTGCGTGGGGAGATCCCGTTTGGCTGGCTCTTCATCGCCGTCGACAGACCGCAGCCACCGCCACTGACAAAACCCATTCGCCCTGAAAGCTGCTGATCCCCGGACAGAAACGGCAGAGCCCGCTGGTTGCCTAGCGTTTTGAGAACGTCGCGATTGACCCGGCGAGGTTCGCTGATCTGACCGTTGCGCTTCGCAACGACGCAATCACATTGCTGCTTCAGCTGCCTGCAGCCGCCAGCGCCGCAGAATTGCGCAGCGCCGTTCAACAGGACGACTGCCGTCGTGCCGTTGGCTCCGACATAAAAATCAAACGCTGTTCCGCGCACGCCGATCGTTCCCGCCGGCGTCACGATCTGATAGGCTGAGTGGTTCGAATTTCCGCTCATCCAGCGAAAGCTGCCCTTTGCCGCATTCACGGTCAGCTTTTTCACCGCGCCCGAGTCATCGAACACGAATTTGTCGATGGTAACGGACGATCCGGCTCCGACGGCCAGTCTGGTGCCGTCCCGAAATGTGAACTGTCCGAGACCCGAAATCGAGGTGCGAATTTGCTCGTCCCGATGAACGGGATCATCGACCGCGAGCGGGCCGCCAGCACCCGTGACCTCGGTTTTGATCAACACCGCCTGACCGACCTTCTCGGCGGCTTTCAAAGACAGCGGCGCGAGCAGCGTGGCACTCAACACAACGGCCACGGCGTGACGAAGATAAAACACCCTCCCCTCCCAAGCTTATTTATATTTTATCATACTATATTTCTTATTACAAATCACGACCTATGGTTATATCCTTGCATATTTTTCAATTCTGGAATTTAATCATGGATAAACTGATGTATAGTTTCGATAATATTGCATGCATATCTTCTAATCGGAAATTCATAGAATAATTTCAATAACATTATCCGAATCAATTCTTCCATAGCATTAAAAAAAGAGGTGAGCCTATTCAAGGTTGCCGAGATCGAAGGATTTGCGTCAGACTCCTTCTCGACGCAACATTCATCACACGATTGCAGTCCATTGAAGAACCGATGGCTCGTTGGCCATGGTCGGTCATCGATTAGTCACCGCTACAGGTCAGTTCCGCATGTCTACAATTCGCTGAAGCAGCGCAGTGCGGGTCGCTGCTGTGTTGAAATATTTGAAAGGGGCCGATTGCGCCTTTCGCAATGATTCATACGGATACTTTTAATTGTCGGGATATTTTGATTTTCTTCGCTCGCGCGGAAATAGAGACGCAAGCATACGGCCGGCACTGTTTGATCCGCAAATCAGAAAACCTTTATTTAAGTAGGCAGCTTAGTTGCTTCCGATGCTGCGATTCGGTCCATCTCAGGGGTCTTCCATAGCCAGGCGACCGTTCCGATCAGCGGCGGCCGTATGGACAGTACAGGTCGTCAGCACTTGAATGGCAATAGAGACCCTATCGTTGCTATTGCCCGCGCAATGCTCCCGTTTGGTGAAGCAGGAAGCTAGGCTGCCGGAGATGGTCCATCTAGAGCTAGTTGTCTGCTTTCCGCTTCTAACCCAACTGGGAATGTGAAAAGATCCCAGACAGCCCCTTGGCCATTACGCCCCATGGCTTGCTTAAAACTCTTTCCAATCGGAAACGACTCGACCGCTAACGGCAGCCGATCTACGGGCCGTTTGCGCGACCGGCTCGGCGGAAGCGCGACGCGATGGCTCAGCCATGGCGCGCGCGGTTTGTCGCAAGACTGCCGAGCTGGCGGAGGCCGCGGCGTCGAGGCGGAATTGAGATACGAGTTCGCGCAGCTTGCTGGCCTCAGCGGCAAGTGCGGCGGAGGCTGCCGTCGACTGCTCGACCATCGCCGCATTCTGCTGCGTCGTCTGATCCATCGTATTGACTGCCGCATTGACCTCGGCAAGGCCTGTCGACTGCTCCTTAGCGGATGCGGCGATGGCGTTCATGTGCTGGTTTATGCCCGAGATGCGCTCACCGATTTCCTTCAATGCGACACCCGTTTCACGCACCAGCTTCACTCCACCATCGACCTCGGTCGAAGAAGCATTGATCAGCGCCTTGATCTCTTTTGCCGCGGCCGCGGAGCGCTGCGCCAATTCCCGCACTTCCTGCGCCACGACGGCAAATCCTTTACCGGCTTCGCCGGCGCGCGCCGCTTCCACACCGGCATTGAGCGCCAATAGGTTAGTCTGGAAGGCAATGTCATCGATCACGCCGATGATATTGAAAATCTGCTGGGAGGAACTCTCTATGCGCTGCATGGCTTCCTCGGCCCTGCTGACGACATCAGCCGACCGGGTTGCGCTATGATCGGCGGCAGTCGCCGCCGCTCGCGCTTCTTCCGTCCGATTGCTCGAGTTGCTTACATTGACCGTAATCTGATCGAGAGCGGCGGCCGTCTCTTCAAGCGATGCCGCCTGCTGCTCGGTGCGGCGGGAAAGATCGTTGGCTCCGGAAGAGATCTCCTGCGTGCCGCTGTCAATCGATACAATACTCTCGGCAATCGCGTGCAATGTGCTGCTCAATTGCTGCAATGACGTATTGAAATCGTGTCGAAGAGCTTCGAAATCCGGAGCGAATGGCTCATCGAGCTGGAAGGAAAGATCCCCGGAAGCCAACCTCTTAAGTCCCATGGCAAGACCGGATGTCGCGACTCGCAAACGGTCCGCGGCATCGGTTTCCGCCTGCCGCTGAGTGGCGATCCGGTCGGCTTCCGCCTGCTGACGGTCCCTTGCCGCGTCCGCTTCGAGCTGGCCCTTGGCGATCGCTGCTTTTCGGAATACTTCAACAGCCTGCGCCATCGTCCCTACTTCGTCGCTTCGACCGATGCCGGTACAAACGATATTGGTGTCACCGCCCGCGAGCTTGGCCATATCGGCGCAAAGCGCCAGGATGGGTTTGGACACGGTCCTGCGGAACAACACGAAGAGCATGATGGAGAACAGCACCGTCAGCCCTAGGAGCCCCTGCATGATGCTGCGTATGGAACCTGCTGTGCGCGCACTTTCTGCCGAGATCGACTCCGATACGTTTTGTATCTGATCGCCCGCCTTCTCCATCGCGGTTTCCAAAGCGGAGAATTGCTTCATGAAATCGGGCAATGCCTTTAACGCGCCTGCCGGATCCTTCTCAGCCGTCGCGACCATTTTGGTTGCGTTGTCGATATAGCTCAGCAACGGAGATTCCACGCCGGCGAGCACCCTTTGAGTTTCCGGATCTGTCGCGAGCGCCTTGTTGGCCTTGATCATCTCGCGAAACGACGTGACATGTTCCGAAAGATCCGAGTTGACCGTTTTAAAGCCGATGCCGGATGCGGGATCGGATGCGAGCAACGCAGCCAGCACATCCGCTCTCAAAGCGTCATGCATCATATCTGCCTGCATGTGATTACGCAGCACCTGAGCCGACCCTGCTATTTTCTCGGCATTCTGCGTCAGGGTCGAGGCGGACCATATGCCAACACCAGTCGCGCCGCCCGCAATTACAAAGATTGCCACGCTTGCAAGGATGATTTTCTGCTGGATCGATGCCATGGAACATATCCCAAGATTTCCTCAAGAGAAGGATGTGGGATTGTGCTTAATTATCCGTCAAAATATGTCGATCCATGGAAATCTATTTCCAAATTATCAAAAAATACAACTACTATTATATTGTCTATCTTGATACATACCGCTAGGCGTTGATCTTCAACGTCAGTGAGAAAGTATACATCAAGCTAGTCCTGATAAGTACTGCTATATCGCTCAGCGGATCTTTTAAAGTAACCTTTTCAGAAGTTCGCCACGGAGCGGACCGCTGGATAGGAACTTCGTACTCCTGATAATATGGCGGCAAGGAAGCGATGAGCCGGTCGAAAGGAGCCTTATCGACAAAAAGGATCGTCGTCAGATTCCGGAAGCCAAAGATTGAATGAAGTGGCTGGTCCGTTGCTGCGTGGATTTTCGCGGCAAGGTTCCTCATATCGGCTGGTGATGAAGTGTGAATGCTCTCCGGCACGATGAGCAGGCATTTAATTGTTGCTCAAACCCTGAACGTCTCGCTCTTGAAAGGAACCTGACAAGCGCCCATTGCGGGATTCGGTCAGCATGGCGCCTCAAGAGACCGATGTCATTCGCACCGCTGAAGAGCAAGGTCTTGCTCGGACGTCAAGACGATGGATGATGTCAAACCATTCGATCATCCCTGCCTCCTTTTCCTGCACCGCGTGGCGCGAGTAGTCGACTGCTCCGTTATTCACCTTGGGCATTAAACTTCACGGCGCGTTGACCGAGCTTTGCGTTAAGCTGATCCAATAAGTGGCTGAGAACCCATTGACGAGTTAGAGATATCGGCATCCGCAGAGGTCACGGTGCAATGCAGAGATGGGTGAATCTCAGCACACATGAACACTGAATTGACCAAACGAAAATGCCCCGTACAAAATGTCCGGGGCAATCCTTGCTTCTTGAACCGCGCTAGAGCCGCGGTGCCTCTCCTCACATCAAACCGATCAGAACTCCGACCATTCCTGCTGAAGATGTTTAAGCGCAGCATTGCCTTGCGTGACAGGAGCGGGGCGTACAGCAAGCCGGCCTGCTGTCGGGGCTGAGGCAGGCCGGGCCGGGGGCCTCGCCCGCGGCTCCATGCGCTCGGTTTCGCCTGTGCGGAATGCGCTCAGAAGCTCGCCAAGACGCTTGCTCTCTTCGGCCAAGCCTGCGCCGGCGGCATTCATCTCTTCGACCATGGCGGCATTCTGCTGCGTCGCCTGGTCCATATGATTGACGGCGCTGTTGATCTCCGACAGGCCCATGGACTGCTCCTGAGCGGCGGTGGCAATGGCATCCATGTGCTGATTGATCTGCAGGACCAAGTCGGCGATAGCTGCGAGGCCCTCGCCAGTGTCGTTGACGAGTTTCACGCCCTCGCCGACGGCAGCTTCGGAATTGCCGATCAGGGCCTTTATCTCTTTGGCGGCATTGGCAGAACGCTGGGCCAGTTCGCGAACTTCCTGGGCTACAACAGCGAAGCCCTTCCCGGCTTCGCCCGCGCGCGCAGCCTCGACACCGGCGTTGAGCGCAAGCAGGTTGGTCTGGAAAGCGATCTCGTCGATCACGCTGATGATCTGGCTGATCTGCTTGGACGAATGCTCAATTCTGCCCATGGCGCTGACTGCATTGCTGACGACCTGGCTGGAGTTTTCCGCTCGCGATCGAGCACCGCGCACCAAGTCACGTGCATCGCCAGCCCGCTTGGAGGTCGATTGAACATTGGCCGTAACCTCTTCCAGCGCAGCTGCCGTCTCTTCCAGCGAGGCGGCCTGCTGCTCCGTGCGCTTGGAAAGATTATCGGAAGCCTGCGAAATCTCGTAACTGCCGCTGTTAACGAGTGATGCAGCCTGGCCGACCTGGGACATGGCAGCGCGCAGCTGGCTGACCGATGAATTAAAGTCGTGACGCAGAGCTTCGAATTGCGCAGCCAACGGCGTTTCGATCTCGCACCGCAGGTCGCCAGATGCCAGATGACGAAGTCCCGTCGCAAGCGAACCCGTAGCCTGCAGCAGCCTCTCTTCCGCTTCTTCTTCGGCTCGGCGCTGCACTTCGAGGCGTTCATTCTCCGATGTAATGCGTGCTTCGGCGGCTTCGGCCTCGAGCGCCTTGTTGCGCAGGGCTGCCTGCTGGAAAACCTGTACGGAACGCGCCATGGCACCAATCTCATCACGCCGTTCAACGCCACTGATCGAGACCAAGAGGTTGCCTTGGGCAAGTTCGGTCATGGAATGAGTCAGCGCGCCGACGGGCCTCGTGACGCGAAGGAGGATGACGCATATGCCCGTGGCGCTCAGCACCACGGCAACAAGGAAGGTGAGTCCATAGGCGATCAAGCTGACGAATGCATCATTCTGGCTGGCGGATGCCTTGGCGACCATGCCGTCCGCGGCCGCCGCCGCGGTGTTCGTGATGGTCAGAAGGGTGGCGTTGCCAAGCGGACGCCAGTCGTCGAGGGGCATGGCCTTCTTCTCACCGGCCGCGAATCTTGCAAGCAATGCATTATGTTTTGCTGCGAAGTCACCGCTGAAATAGGTCGCGCTGCTGACTTTATAGGCGTCCTTGACGACCTGTGGTGTCGACGGATGATTGACCAGAGTGCCGATTTGTCCCCAGGTGAAACTCGCAGCGTAATCGAATTGCTGGATCTTGCTGACGTCCTCAGGCTTCATTGCCTCTCCAGAGGCCAGCGTGTTGACGAACAACAGATTTGCGGCACCGGCCGTCGCGCGAGTGTACCATGTCAGCGCACGGATCTGAATCAGCGCCGTCATTGAGGGATCACTCGTGCGAATCCGGCTCTCAATGACGGTTGAACCCGTCTCCAACGCGGTCAAGAACTGCTGACCGATGTCCAGCGTCGTAGCCTGCAGCGTCGGGTCGCGATCAGCGAGCTTCTTGGCGACTTCGCTGTCGAGCTTTGAGCGGAATTCGACAACCCGATCATAGGCATTCATGACATCGGCAATCGGGGCTTTGAGCGTCTGGTCGTCAATGTTCGCAAAGACTGATTTCGCGTCAGCCATATATTTGTCGACGATGCCCCTATCCGTTCTTAACAGAGCAAGCGTTGCATCTTGCCCGCCAAGCTCAAGTTTAGCGAGCGACGACCCATCGCCTCGCTCGTTGCGGAAGTTCGCAAGCGTTTGGAAGAGAGCCCGATCTAGCATGGTTAACTTCGAGATGTCGGCATACTTACCTGCATCGCGATAGGCATCAAGCGTCGAAGATCCCGTTAGCACGCACAGAGCGACGCTGAGAAAAAGGAAAATTCCAACAAGTATATTGCGAAGAGAAAAAATCATAATTGCTCACCTACGTTCGGGGGTGCCGTAACGCTAACCCGCTTCGCCGAAACCCGTATTTCTGGAGCTCTCGAGGTGAAATTTCTAAAAGAAAAGCAGTCCGTGAGCCATCGAGACGCCGCTCGATCACAGGCGCATCATGCCCTGCCCAATCAGGAGAAAAGTTAGCCCGGCTTTGTTGAAACAGGATTAACGCTTTCCCCTAAAAACACAGGGGGTTTTTGATCAGCCCTGTTAATGTTGTCCATGGTCTCGATTTAACGCGTTTTGCTTCATCTTTCCTGCGTTAGGAAAGAAAGACAAAGTATTCCGAAAAGTTGAAAGTATCTCTGTGAGTTGACGCAAATGCGCGATTGGTCTTTTTCAGATAGAAATCGGCAATAACGGCCTAATCGCCAAACGCCAGCCGCTCAACCACATCGGAGGATCAGCCAAATCACGCCCTAAGCATGTTTCAGTGCATGACTACCTGGCGGTCTCGCGGCTGCCTAGACCATCAGCGGGAGTGCTATCGCGGGGAGCGAGACGATTTCCCGCCGAGTCCCAAGCAACGTTTGATGAGATGCCTGGCGACGACCAAGCGCTCCGAGGCAAGCGTCGCCAGCCATCATGAAGGAATCGCCGCGGTCAGGTGTTCAAACCGCCATCGACGTTAAGGATCACACCCGTGACCTGTCTTGCCGCGGGACTAGCCAGGAACGCGACGGCCGCCGCGATGTCCGAAGGCGCCCCATATCGGCCCAATGGGATGAGGTTACGCTGGAATTCAAAATAGTCTCCATTCGCCGGGTTCATCTCGGTATCCGTCGAACCTGGCTGGATCAGATTGGCCGTGATATCGCGCGGTCCCAGTTCCTGCGCTAAGCCTCGGGTGAAAGACTGCAGCGCCGATTTCGTCATGAAGTAGACCGTGCCCGTCGCGCCGACGATCCGATCCGCACCGGCTGAGATCCTCAATTGAGGCGACGACCGCCCTCGCGCGCTCGGCCGAATTCTGAAAGTTCAGCGCGACGTCGGCGCCATGTTCGGCAAGCGTCAGGACGATAGCCGCCCCGATCATGCCGTTTGCTAGGCGCTGCTTGACACCTGCTTCACTTCGTCGGCGAAGTCCGCGCGGTCAATTTATTTCCGTCCGGGTCGCGAAGATATGCGACGAATGACCCGTTTGGACGCTCCGTGGGTGGGCTCTCGATCGCCATGCCCCCATGTGCCGTACCGGCGGCATGCCACGCAAGGACATGTTCGGGGGTCGCGGCGGCTATGCCGATAGTCCCGCCATTGGCCGCGGTCGCCGGCTTGCCATCGATGGGCTTCGTGATCATGAGCCGGCCGCCCTCATGGGTATAGATCAGCCTGCCTCTCGCGTCCATCTCGCCGGGATTGCCTCCCAGTGCAGCGAATGTGGCGTCGTAGAAGCTTCTCGCTCGCTCCAAATCGTTGCTTCCAATCATGACGTGAGTGAACATCGTTTCATCTCCACTAAGGTGTCCAATCGCCCTATCCTACGCTAGCCTAGCCATGCTGAACGCGCAAACCTCCCAATTGGACAGCCTCTCCCGTTCATTCTGCCCGTATCGGCGATAAAATCCAGATCATTGTCGCTGGCGTATTGCGGCCGCTGGTCACGATGCGGGGATAATTTGCAGCTGAATGATGAGCAATTGTTCAAATAGCCGGTTATACCGTCGAGCGGTCTTGTCATCGATCCCGACCTGGCCGACCAATTGGGTAAAATCGGGCAACAGCATTTACCTCGCCGCAGCTTCAAGGCACTACCGCTGCTCGGCGAAAACAACGCTGGCATCGCTGACGATGGCGACATGTGAATAAGCCGCCTGTCTAGCCGCCTGAGCGTCTGCGCGCATGACCAATCAGAGCTTTTTCGCACCGTCACCAGAGGAAATCACCGCACGCTACCGGCAGATGAGCCAAGCAATCCTGTTCGGCTGTGCCGAGCCGGCTGGGCTGTAACGGGCTCATGGAAATTCTCAGGGAATATGCTCCGAGCATGTTCGCTCTTGAGAGGAGCCGAACCAGCGACTTTTACCGAGAATGAGCGGAGTTCCGCAACAAGGCCGTCCTCGTCTCCGCTGTCCCTCCCTTGATGCTGAAGACGGAAGCCAATCCCTAAGGTCTGACAAATGAGGTGTTCGACGGCTTCCACTCGGCGCTCGATGCCAACCGGGCGCAATTCTTCCATAAGTTTCCCGTCGGTCCAGGGTCGCAAGCTTGAGTCCGCCTCGCACCACCTTGACCGAATGCAATGAAAAGGGCCTCTCTCGGAGGCCCTTTCAGCATTATTCAAGGATGCGAACGACCTTGCGCGTCTTCGGTTGAACGATGACGCGTTTGTGGTTGACGACGGCGTACGCATAAGTCGGGTTATCCGGCACCGGCGTGACGACAACCGTCTCTGGAAGCGCGCGACCCACAACGATCTGATCCTGCACGACGGCCTCGGATGGAGGCAGGGGCTGTTCCTGAACGTAGGTGACCACTTTCTCCGGCGGCGGATCGATCGCTGTACCGGCAATCGCACCGGCCACACCTCCCACGGCAGCCCCGACAGGGCCGCCGACAACCGCTCCGGTCACCGCGCCGCCCGCAGCGCCGGTTACCGTGGAAGACTGCGCGAAGGCCGAACCGGCCAGAAGGCCAAGGGCAGCAACTGAAACTACAAGTCTCGTTTTCATGGCATTCTCCTTTCCAATTTGAGCTCCTATGAGCTGAAAGGAAAATTACTCAGTAAAGTGAATGTTCCTCTTCGGTTACCATCCAGAGCAATCACGAGTTAACTGCTTGTGACAAGGTTCGTGATCAGTAACGGATTGCCAAACACCCGCCGGCTCCCCCCCGAAAAGGCCTGTGAAAGCGCGCGCTATGGGGACAGTTCGTGGGTGAGATAGGACACGATCTCAAGGCTCGCGCCGGCGAACCATGCACCCCTCGGCGAACAGAGCCTTGCTTATGATCTTAGATGCGCCAAGGGAATGCCAAGCAAAGCCGACAAGCCCGCTTTCGAACCGACCGAAGAACGCTCCTCTGTCGACGAGCGATCGTCAGCGTCTTGGGTCATGGTTGCGGTTGGTGTGCCGAAACAGCTCCAGCTTTTCCGCGAGTTCGATCTCGGCCACCGGTTTCCCAATAATTGCAAGCACCGCTTGGGAATATTCCGCCGCGATCGCCTCCTGGCCTGTGACGAAGATACTTGGAATCCCCTGCTGGGAAAGCCAGATAGCCGCATTAGGACCAGTGCGTCCATCAGCGAGATCGATATCCACCAGCACTCCGTCTATACTGCCAAGATCCTGTCTTTTGACGAGGTCGGTGAAGCTCATGGCGGACCCCGCAAAGATATGCCCCAAATCCTCAATCATGGCCTCAAGCTGAAAGATGATTAGCGGGTTGTCTTCAAGACAGAATATGCGCAGTGGATATGCCGAAGATGACATGGCTAAAAGGCCTCCTGGAGGTCAAAGGTCCTTCGGTGACACGCGTGCAAGGGGACCGACTTGAGTACAGCGTAGCCCCTGTGGATGAAATAGGATGGTGGGCGGCGTGCCAAAGAGGTTGTATAACGCCGAGCGGATGTAGCGTGTTCCATATCCGCTCCTTTTGGGTTCCGATACTGGCGGACCTCCTCTCTCAAGCCATTCGAGATCCAGGTTCCCATCTTGTGAGACGGACCATTTCAGACTGATCCGGCCCTCTGGTTTTAAGAGGGCACCGTATTTAAGCGCATTTGTCGCGAGCTCATGGAAGCACAAGGCCAACGTCGTCGCGGCTTCGGCACTCAGCAAAATTTCCGGTCCCGCGAAACTAATGCGATCGGCGCCTTTCGCCCGATATGGGCTGAAGGTCAATTCGGCGATATGGGAGAACTCGGCTGCATCGCCATTCGCCTGGAACACCGCGGAATGTACGTTGGCAAGAGCGGCAAGCCGACCGGCGAAATCGTCGGCGAACTCATCCAGCGAAACTGCACGCCGACGCGTCATCTGGAAGATTGAGGAAATGCTGGAAAGAATGTTCTTTACCCGATGGTTGAGCTCACGCCGAAGCTCGCGCTCGCGCTCGATGTGATCCCGAACGTCTCGCTGACGCAGGCGGGCCAAGAGGCTCGATTGAACGCCACTCAGCAATTCGAGCGCCGTTACGGGACGCTGATAGTAGAGCTGCCGCGAGCGGGGCCAAACGGTTGACAGCTCAGCCTGAACGCGGGTGGGAGGAACCATCCGATCCAATAGGATAAGGATAGGCATCTCGGACCATTCTGGCTGCTCGACAAGGTGGCGACCGATCGCCTTCTGCACCTCCGGATCGAGTGCTTCTTGGGTCGCAACCACGACACCGGGCGTTTGTGCCAACAGCGCCCTCAATTGTTCCAAGCCCTCGGCTCGCCGCGCAACGACGTCCTCCTGAGCTAAGAGTATCTCCAAATGTTCGGCGTCGCGCCGATAAGGCGCGATTACCAATACCCAGTCGAGATGGCTGTCATTCGCGGCCACGGGCGATTAGGTCTCCGGAATGGGGTTATATGGGATCACCGCGACACCGGAGCTTTGAATGAACAATTCCCGTACGTCGAGATCGTGTGGACCGTGCCGTTTCTTCACGACAGTAATGCTCCGTCGCAGCCTACCCTCATGCTCGGTAATTCGCAGCAAAAGCACCGTGTCACCCAGAAAGCTCACATCGACATCAATAGCGACCCCTTGTCCAAGCAGACCATGCTGCGCCACTATAAGGATGGTAAGCACGCCAGCTCGCGCGAGAAATTTCAGAAGCGATTGGATGTCTCGGACCGCCTTTTCGCGATGCGGCAATGAATTCAGATATCCCGTGAAGCTATCGATGACGACGACTTTTACCTTTTCACTGCTCACCGCTTGCTGCACGATCTGACCGAACTCACCTGGCGATATCTCATTCGGGTTGAAATCCCGGATGATCAACTGACCATCTTCGTGGAATTGGCGCAGATCCATTCCCAATCCCTCCGAACGCCGGAAGAAAGTCTCTATTCGTTCCTCAAACAGGAACAGGCCTACGCTCTCGCCTCGTTTGAGGGCCGCAGTCGCATAAAGCGAGGCCATGGTTGATTTACCAGTACCCGCCTGACCGATGACGAGCGTGGTTGTTCCCGCTTCCTGCCCACCGCCGAACATGTCATCGAGGGTATCCACACCTGACTTGATCAACTGAGGCTCGATCGCTCTCGCCACCGCGCCCGGTATGATCCGCGGGAACACGACCACGCCCTCGCCTTCTCGGATCGCCATGTCGTGATAGCCGTCCGCGACAGGCACACCGCGCATCTTACTGACCTCGATGCGGCGGCGAACCGCGCCATATTCCTCAAGCGATTTGTCGAGACAAATGACGCCGTGAGCGATGCCATCGACCTCCTCGCCTGTTCGATCGGTCTCTGGTGTTTGGGTGTCAAGCAGCAGAGCCACGATGTCGCGTTTGGCAAGAAACGCCTTGAAGGCGATCAACTCACGACGAAAGCGGGGTGAATCGCCGGTGATCAACCGTATTTCCAGCAGTGAGTCATAGACCAATCGGCTCGGTTTGTGTTCCTCAATCGCGGTTTCGATCATCTTCCTTGTCTCGTCCAGACGGAGTTCGGCCGTCTGAAAAATGGACTGGTCGGTTGCTCCCTTGATCGAATCGGAGGCCGCGAGCTCTTCCACCCGGATGCCCTCAAGCGTCCAGCCGTGCGACAGGGCGATCGCTTCCAGCTCCGCCCTCGTCTGAGACAGGCTGACATAAATGCAGCGCTCTCCGTTCGCGGCACCGGCGCGGAGGAATTGTAACGCTGCGGTCGTCTTGCCCGACCCCGGCGCACCTTGAACGATATAGAGATTTGATGCGGGCAAACCGCCACGGAGAATTTCGTCCAGCCCGGGAATGCCGGAACTGACCACTGCCGGCTTCTTGCTCTCAACCACGTTCACCTCTCGCGTACACCAAATTGACGACGTACAACGCCCGATCACGAGATCGAGTTCCTGGATCGCGGAACAACTATGGGCAAACCGCCTGCGTTTCGAAGTGTGGTTAAACGCAAATCAGTGTTTTTGAAGGGGCCAGCCGCTCTGCTTTCTTTTTGAGGTGCGTGTAGGCCGCCACCTAAACGGTTTTGGCGCGCATGAAGGGCAGCCATTGCTTGCCCGAAGTCTCAATCCGGGAACAAAGCGATTACACGGTCGTTGGTCTTCATGTTGATCGAGGAGACGATGTCGTGGTTTGTGACGTCAGCTCCAAGTACACGGCTAAACACGAACGCAACACCATCACGTCGCTGGTCAATGGGCGTTCGGAAGCAAAAGGAGGAAACGCTCATGGATCATAGCAACCACATACGACTGACCGAAGAAGAACTCACACAAGCTAACCTGGAAGGCGCATCCATCTATGGCGCCGATGATCATAAGATCGGTACGGTTGACCACGTGCATGGAGCCGGCAGCAGCAGCAGCGTCGTAATCGATGTCGGCGGCTTCCTTGGCATCGGTGCGAAGCCGGTGTCCGTTCGAGTGACCGATCTCGATTTCATGCGTGACGAAAGCGGCGATGTCCATGGCGTGACGTCTTGGACAAAGGACCAGCTGAAGGCAATGCCGGAGCATCGCGATTAAACGCTGGAGGGAGCTTCCGCATGCGGAGCCTCCCTTTCGAACCTACATCTGGGACGCAGTCGCCGTCGCCGCACCCAGCGGAATTCAGATGGCGCCCGATTATATCAGGTCTCTTTTTTCATCACACGGCCACGTGATTTAAACGCCAACCGCGAGGGCCGCGCCCGAGCGTGCGCCTCAATCTCCGTTTTCCTCCGCCCGGAGCTGATCGATGGCATCCAACGCCTCGTCCGCCGACCATCCCGCACGTAGAGCCGCGGCGACGAGGCGGACCTCCACTTCTTGCTCCAGCTTGAGAAAAGAAACCTCAAGCGCTTCCTTTGCCGTGAGGACGTGATCGTCGGGTGAGATAACGTCAGGAATTCTTGCAGTCTTTGGCACGGCGCTCTCCGTCAAATCGAGGGACAGTTTTCAACTGTTTCAATTCCGCGCTGGGCGGAATTGTTCCGTTTCCGCGTTTGTCCGTGGGTAAAAGAAGTCTGGCTTGAACAAACTACTCCGAAGCTCCCAAAATGTTCCACTCGATAGACAACTCGCCGGGGAATATGAGGTCGGCGATTGACGAAGCCTCTGGGCGGGCGGCGAAATGGCCAACGGCGACCATGCGCTAAGCTGGCGAGGAAATAGAGGAACACACCTCTTTCAATGGTCATCAGGAACTTTCCGCATGGTGCCTCGTTCTGGCACTGGAAGGGCTCCCCGCCTTCCTTTCGGTTCTCCTGACCGACGCCGATAGCTGCTCGCTCGCGGCTATCGGCATTCCCTCAATACAAGGATGCGGCATCACGGATACCCTGAAGACCAATGATCCCCAGTTCGCTTGCGCTCCTTGGCCCTCCCCCTGCCCTTGTCTTCGGCGAACCAGCGGTCGATGCGTTTTTTTGGGTGGCACGGCCGGGCATGAACTAGGCATTGCGCCTGTCGCTGCATCGCGCGCGGGAAACGGAACTTACGATGACGTCTCGGCTCGATCTCCGCCAAAGCCGTCCGAGCTCGCGCTGCAGGCGTGCCTCAGCCAATCCGAAAAGGCGCGCACTTTCTGGCGCGCTTCGGCGCGGGCCGGCCAGAGTGCGTAGTAGCCGTAGCCGCTGTCGATGATCCGCTCGAATGGAGCAACCAGCTCGCCGCTTTGGAGATCCTGGCGCGAAAAGGCAAGATCGCCCATTGTCACGCCATAGCCGCTCGCAGCAGCGGTCATCGCGAAATCCTGCGTGTCGAAGACTTGATGACGGGCCGCCTGGAACGAATAGACGCCTTCGGCCTGCAGCCAAAGGGTCCAGTCGCTATGGCGCGGATTGGAATGCAGCAGAACGCAGTTCTGCAGGTTTTTGACCGCGGGCGGATCGCCCAGTTTCGATAGAAACTGTGGCGAGCACATCGGCGTCAACTGCTCCCGCAATAGCGGCAGCACGTCCATTCCGGGCCAGTTACCATTACCGTAGGTGATCAGCATGTCGATATCGCCGACCGAAAATGTCGGCCTCAGGAACCAGGCGGTATCGATATTGATGTTCAGGTCCTCGTGATGCCTGTGGAGATCCGGCAGGCGCGGCAGGAACCATTTGCGCGCGAAGGTCGGCGGCATGCGGATGGTCAGCGAGCGCACTGTCGTTCGCGTCGCCTCGAACGAGGTCTTCAGCGACGCCAGCAATCCGTCGACGATCGGAATCAGCGCCATGCCGCGCTCCGTCAGCGCCACCTTGCGGGTGTGGCGTTCGAACAGGCTGCAGCCGAAATAATGCTCGAGCTGCTGCACCTGCCGGCTGATCGCGCTCTGACTGAGGTTGAGCTCCGCCGCCGCCGCTGTGAAACTGCCCGTTTCCGCGACAACGGAAAAGGTCTGCAGGGTCTGCAGCGGCGGCAACCTGTTGTGATCGAACCTTGGCTCCATTCCCTACCCGGCTTCTTTGCTGTCTCGAACGGCAAGCATTAAAGCATGTGTATGGAATGGCAACCGATCCGCTCAGGCGATCGCCCGACGCACGGTCTCGATGGCTTGCCGGACCCTTCGCGGCGCCGTGCCGCCCTTGTGGTCGCGGCTAGCAACCGATCCCTCGACCGTCAGCACCTCGAAGACATCCTCGCGAATACCAGGCGCAAAGGCCTGCATCTCGGCAAGGGAAAGCTCCGAGAGCGTCGGAAGGGCCTTGTCGCGGGCCGTACCGACGATCGCGGCGACCGCATGGTGCGCATCGCGGAACGGAACGCCGGCGCGGACGAGATAATCGGCAAGGTCGGTTGCGGTCGAATAGCCTTGAGTAGCGGCCGCGAGCATTCTTGCGTGCTTGACCGTGATGGTCGGGATCATTTGCGCCGTGACGCTGACGGCGGCGCGGACGGTCTCAAGCGTATCGGTCAGCGGCGGCTTCGATTCCTGCTGGTCCTTGTTGAAGGCAAGCGGCTGGCTTTTCATGAGCGCGGCCGAAAAGGCGAGATTGCCCATGACGCGGGCGGCCTTGCCGCGCACCAGCTCGGCCAGATCCGGATTGCGCTTCTGGGGCATGATCGAGGAACCGGTGCAGAACTGATCGCCGACCTCGATGAAACCGAACATCGGCGTGCACCAGAGAATGACTTCCTCGCTGAAACGCGACAGGTGCCCCATGATGATCGAGCCGGCGCTGCAGACATCGACCACATAATCGCGATCGGAAACGGCGTCGAGCGAGTTGGCGAAGGAGGTAGAAAAGCCAAGCTTGGAGGCGCTGTATTCAGGATCAATCGGATAACCGGTGCCCGCAAGCGCCGCCGCGCCAAGCGGCGAAATGTTGAGCCGTTCGCGTGCCGCGCCAACCCGGTCGAGATCGCGCAGGAACATTTCGACATAGGCCATCAGATGATGGCCGAAGGTGACGGGCTGCGCCACCTGCAAATGCGTGAAGCCGGGCATGATCGCATCGGCATGTTTCTCAGCGAGATCGACAAAGGCGCCGATCAGCGTCTTGAGATCGCCGGCGAGAAGATCCAGTTGCTCGCGGGCATAGAGACGAATGTCGGTCGCCACCTGGTCGTTGCGCGATCTTGCCGTGTGCAGCTTCTTGCCCGCATCGCCGACAAGCGCGATCAGCCGATCCTCGACATTGGTGTGGACGTCTTCGAGTTCGGTCTTCCATTCGAAGGCACCTGAACGCATCTCTTCGGCCACCTTGTCGAGACCGGCCTGAATCTGCGCGTTGTCCTCCGCGGTCAGAATGCCCGCGCGCGCAAGCATCTCGGCGTGGACCTTCGATCCGGCGACGTCGTGCAAGGCGATACGCTTGTCTTGATCAAGGCACTCATGAAAACTCTCGAAATCCCTGGCGACGGCCTCCTTGAACAGCGGCGACCATGTGACTTCTTTCTGATTCCTCATCGCGGTCTTCCCTTTTGAACGAATGCCGCCCTCCTCCGGGCGCACTCCCTATTGAAGCAGCGCCAGCAGGCTGCTGGCGTCGGTCTGATTTTCGAGATCGAGAACGAAGTCGCTGAGGGCGTCGACCCTTGATGCCGGCAGCACCATGGCGGCAAGCGCGGCATATTTGCCGATCAGTCGCTCATCACTCAGCGGGTTCTGTGGGCCTCCAAGAGGAAATTCGACGACGAGCTGATGCCGTTCGCCGGATGTCGTGACGATGGTGATCGCCGGCTCGTCCTCGTCCTTCATGGAGGGATCAATTCGCACCGTGATGCGATCCATCAACGGGCCGATCTCCACGGCCGACCACGCGGGCTCCTCAAGCTCGGCCAGAAAGACCTTGCCGTAGCGCAGCCGGGCCGCCAGGGCATAGGGCAAGCTCATCTGGGCCAGCGCGCGCGACTCGATGATCTTGCCGCCGCACATGCCATACTGGAAGCCGCTGATATCGACCTCGATGGCGGCGATATCGTCGGGCTTGAGACCATGACGTTGTAGCATGATATCAAGCGCATCGATGCCCGCATGCGTGCCACGGCAGGTGGCATGCGGCTTGATCGAGCATCGGTTCAGGCGCCAGTTGCGTCCGAAGTCGCGGATCAGCGCCTGCGGATCGCCCTTGCCGGCGCCGAAAGTCGCAAAAAAGCTGCCCCAGCGCTCCACCTCGAAGACGCTATCAGGCCCCTCGAATCCCTGCCGTGCGAGATAGGCGGCCATAAGCCCGCCTTCGGCGGCGCGGCCGGCATGAAGCTTCTTGGTCGAGCTGCCATTGTGGATGAAGGCCCAGGTTCCACCAGCAAAGGAGCAAGCGGAGCCGAGAGCGGAGGCCATTGCATTGACATCGAGGTTCACGATGCTGCCGACGGCAGCGGCAGCGCCGAATGAACCGCAAGTGCCCGTCGAATGCCAGCCGAGACCGTTGTGCTCTTCATATCCGCCGACCGCCTCCAGCACACGACGGCCGACTTCATAGCCGAGCAGGACGCTGCGCAGCAGCTCGCTGCCGCTCACTGGCTGACTTCGATCGCCAAGCGCGGCGAGCACAGCTGGAAGGACGACGGCGCCGGAATGATCGCAACCGCCGCTGTCATCAAGCTCGTAGGCATGGGCGGATACGCCGTTGACGAAGGCGGCTGTCCTTGCGTCCGACGCAATCGGTCGCCCCCATATTGCGGCATGACCGGTCTGGGCCTTGATATCAAGCATCGCCACGACCGCATCGGTTTCGCGAGAGGCCGAGCCGGCGATGGCAGCTCCCAGCGTATCGAGAATATGGAGCTTCGCCTTGTGAATGGTCTCGGGCGGAAAAGCTTCATAGCTCGTCGAGCAGACAAGCTCCGCCAGTGCCTGTGTCAGATTATCGCTCACGGGGCCGTTCCTCATCGACATAGGCTTCGTAGACATTGATCGGGTGATCGCCCGGTGCGGCAAGGCCCTTATTGGCATGCCAGCGCGCGACATCCGCCGCCGTCGCCAGCCACACGTCACCGAAGCTTGTGATATGGGCGAGCAAGGCCTCGACGAGCGCGATCCGGCCTGGCGTGCCGGTCCATTCCGGGCGAAGCTGGATGACATAGCAAAGGCCGTATTTGCGGTAGGCATCGAACTCGGCGATCCAGTTGCCAAGAACCGCCTCATAAGACGGAATGCGGCTTTGCCCTTTTGGAAAGGCCGGGGTAAAATTGAACTGGAAATAGGGCCGATCTTCCAGCTCGATGTGAACCGGGATCTCCACCAGCGACGAGGAATGGCTGTAGGGCACATCGTCTCCGTTCAGCGATGCCGACCAGGTATATCCCGCCTCAACCAGTAGCCGGTCGAAGTGATGCGGCCAGTTGCCGGCAGGCAACCGGAAGCCGGAAACCTCATTCGATGCGATCCCGCTCAACCTGTCACGGCTGCGCTTGAGTAGGTCCACGGCGGCAGGCGCATCCATCGCATCATAGCGCTCGAAATCCCAGCCGTGGCTCTCGATCTGATGGTGTGGCGCCACGATATCGCGCAGCAACCGTTCGTGTTTCTCCGCAACGATGCCGGGCACGAACCAGCTGGTGGATATGCCAGCATCGGCAAAGGCGTTGCAGAGACGCTCGACGCCGCGCGCGGCGCCATATTGCCAGACCGAAAAGCTCTTGCTGCGCCCTTTGAGATCAGGCGCCTGCACGACGGCATCGAGCCCATCGTCGAAGATCACCGAGACGACCGCCGCGCATGTCTTGCCCTGTGGCCAGAAACCTTCAAATGCCGTGCTGCTCATGCGGCCTTCTCCGGATGTTGTGCGATCCACCACTTTGCGATTTCGGCGCAGTGTGTCGCCCAGACGCTGTCGCCATGGCTGGTGATCGCCTTGAACAGACCCTCGAGGATCGCAAGCCGACCAGGTTTGGCGCAGACTTTCGGATGCAGGATCGTCGTCCAGCAGAGCCCTTCGCGGTGGTAGCCTTCGAATTCGGCGCACCAGTTCCTTTGAACATCGGCGTAACTGGAGATGCGGTCGAGGCCGATGGGAAAATCAGGCTCTTCGCTGTAGGCGAGCGCGGTATAATCATCGATATCCCAGCGGCCCGGAATCTCGACCAGCCCACGACCGAGCGATGCCGTGTGAAAGTAAGGCCTGTCGTCGCCGCGCATAGAGCTCGAATAGATGACGCCGAACTCGTGCAGCAATTGCGCGGTCTCGTCACTCCAGTCGCCGGAGGGCGTGCGGAAGCCGACCGGCGTCACACCCATGCGGCTTTGAAAGATGTCGCGGGAGCGCCCCATGATGTCGAGCTGCTGCTGCCGACTGCAGTCGATGAAAACCTCGTGATGGTGGCCGTGATAAGCGATCTCATGCGCATCCCGAAGGATGCGTTCGCATTGCGACGGCCAATGTTCGACCACCCAGGTCGGCACGAAGAAGGTCGCTTTGAGCCCATGAGCCGCGAGCAGATCGAGAAGCCGCGGCAATGCCCGCCACGGACCATAGGCGCCTTGCGTGAAATAGCGGGGATTGGAGAGCAGCGAGCCGTCAAGCATCGCATCGCCCGTTGGGCCATCGACATCGAAGGCAAGCGCCACAGCCGATTGCCGGCCTGCCGGCCACAGGCTTGGTCTTGCCGATTTGATTGCACTCTTCGCAGTCATGGGACTCTGCATGCGCTTCAAGGTGTTTTGGGACGCAACCATCCATCCGCGGGCGCTGAGACGCCCCGGCCGATGACTGCCTACGATGGAAAGGGAAGCGCCGCTCTTATCGCGGCGCTTCTTCAAGCTTTACTTGACGCCGTTGATCACGGCTTTCGGAACGGCATTGTGGATGAGGCCCCACTTCTTGAGGATCTCGTCATAGGTGCCGTCCTTGATCAGCCCGTCGAGAGCACCGGCAACCGCATCGCGAAGCGCGGTGTGGTCCTTCTTGAAACCAATGCCAAATGTATCGTTGCTGAGCAGCGGCTCGCCGACGAGCGTGTAGGTGTTCGGCTCGATGTGCATCTGATAGGCGATCGTTTCGATGCCCTGCACGACCGCGTCATAGCGGCCCTGCTTCATGCCGAGCCGGGCGGCGTTCGAGTCCGCCGTTCCCTCGAACTTGATGGCGGGCTTGCCCTTGCCTTCGCAATTCTCCGCGCTCCACGCCTTGACGTTATCACCGAAGGAGGTGCTGCGGCTTCCGGCAACTGTCTTGCCGCAAAGGTCGGTCGCCTGCTTGTAGGTCGCGGCATTGGCGTTGACGGTGAAGAGGATCGGGCCGCTGGTGATGTAATCGACGAAGTCCATGCTGGCCTGGCGCTTCACGTTGTCGCTCATGCCGGAGATGATCATGTCGGCGCGGCCGGTCTGAAGGCCGCTCTGCAGCTCCTGGAAGGCGGAGGTCACGAACACGGTCGTCAGGTTGAGCTTCTTGGCGATCGCATTTGCCAGGTCGACGTCGAAGCCATCGATCGTGCCGGTATCCGGATTGACGAACTCCATGGGCGGATAGATCGGGTTGGTCATGATGCGTAGCTCGCCGTCCTTGATGAGGTTCAGGCTCGAGTCCGCGGAGGCGGCGGTGGCCGCGAGCGAAAGCAGGGCCGCCGAAACGGCGAGACGAATGAGTTTCATGCGATTGTCCTCTGATGATCTTGCTTCGGGTTTTTCTTGTTAAAGCACCGCAGAGATGAAGTTCTTCACTCTGGGATTCCTGGGGTTTTCCAATATGTCGTTGGGCGTCCCGGTTTCGACGATCATGCCGGCATCCATGAAGACGACACGGTCGGCGACCTCTCGGCAAAAGCCGATTTCATGGGTGACGACGATCATCGTCGTCCCGGAGGCGGCAAGCTCCTTCATGACGCCGAGGACTTCGCCGACAAGTTCGGGATCGAGTGCCGAGGTCGGCTCGTCGAAGAGCATGGCCTTCGGTTTCATGGCGAGTGCACGGGCAATGGCGATGCGCTGCTGCTGACCACCGGACAATTCGCCTGGATAGGCGCCCGCCTTGTCGGCAAGGCCGACACGCCGCAGAAGAACGCGCGCCTCGGCGAGGCACTCCTGCTTCGGCCGCTTCTGCACGCCGACCGGACCTTCGATGATGTTCTGCAGGACCGTGCGATGCGGGAAGAGATGAAACTTCTGGAAGACCATGCCGACGGCTTGCCGCTGGCGGGCGATCTCCCGATCCGGCAGCGGAAAGAGCCGATTGCCCTCGCGGCGATAGCCGGCGATTTCATCTTCGACCGTGACATAACCGGCATCGATCTGTTCGAGCTGGTTTATGCAGCGCAGGAAGGTGCTTTTTCCCGAACCGGAAGGTCCGATAATGCAGACGACTTCGCCTTTCTTGATCTCGAAATCGATATCCTTCAGGACATGAAACGTGCCGAAGTACTTCTGCAGGCCGTGCGCCTTGATGGTCGCGTCCATCAGCTTGCCTCCCCGGTGAGAGCCTGGTTGGCCGCCTGCTGGGCGCCCGCATCCCGCCTGCCCCAGCCCTTGGAGAAATGCCGCTCGATATAGATCTGTGCGATGCTGAGGATGGTGACGACGACCATGTACCAAATGGCGGCGACGATCAGCAGTTCGATGACCCGCGAGTTGACATAGTAGATGTCCTCGACGTTTTTGAGCACTTCCGAATATTGAATGACGCTGGCAAGCGAGGTGAGCTTCACCATGCCGATGGTTTCGTTGCCGATCGGCGGGACGATGACACGCATGGCCTGCGGCAGAACGATCTTCAGCGTTGCCCGCAGTTTCGTCATGCCGATCGACTGCGCTGCTTCCATCTGCCCCTTGTCGATCGACAGAAGGCCGGCGCGCACGACTTCGGCGGTATAAGCCCCCTGCTGAATGCCAAGACCAAGGAGGGCGGCAACGAAGGGTGTCATTACATCGACGGTGCGGAGCGACCACAATCCGGGAATGCCGATCGTCGGGAAGATCAAGGCAAGATTGAACCACAGGAGAAGCTGCAGCAGCGCCGGCGTGCCACGGAACAGCCAGATATAGCCGACCGAGATGCCGCGCAGAACCGGATTGTCCGACATGCGCATGATCGCGGCAACGACACCGAGCACGATGCCGACGATCATGGCGCAGAAGGTCATGATGATCGTGTTGCCGACGCCCGCCATGACGGCCCTGGTGAACAGGTTCTGTCCGACATATTCCCAGGCGATATCGCCCTTCCAGAAGGCTCTCGCCAGAAGAAGAAGCAGGATGACGCAAATCGCCGCCATGATCTTCGTGCCGATTTTTCGCTGCGGCACGATCACAAGCGCATTCACGTCCAGTGGCGCTGAATTCATCAAATTTCGATCCCCTGAGCTCGTTGGTGAGCTTCCGTTTTCTAATGGGAAAAGCTTACGTTGCTTTTGAATTCGGCCACAAACGAGATTTGAACATGCAATTTATGCGCCTTCCGCATAAATCCCGGCATTCACCAGGACGCGACGCCGTCTCGCTGCCTTTAACAGAGACGCGAGGAACGACCGATGCGAACAATCTGATCAACCCATTGACGGCAATGCCATACCGGTGCTGTTGCTGACCGGAAGAAGAAGCCGAGGCTGAATGGCGGCACCATGGAATGAGGCAGAGGATCTCGCACGATCGCTTACGGATAATGCGTTGATCGTCATATCCCATCGGCGATCGCTACCAAGGAAGTGCGCTGGTCAATCAACCGGATCCGTCGTAGGGTGGCGGTTCTCAAAGCAAATAGCCTTCCCTTGCGAAACATGCTTATTCCGCGTGCTCTTCCTGTTATATCTCTCATTGGAGAACCCTCATGAACCTCGAGCTTGACGGTAAACTGGCTCTGGTCACCGGCAGCACCGCCGGCATCGGTCATGCCATCGCGGCAACTCTCCTTCGCGAAGGCGCCCATGTCATCGTCAACGGACGAACCCAAGATGCGGTTGATCGCACGGTCGCCGAACTTGCCGCGATCGGAAGTGGCCACGTTGACGGATTTGCCGGCGATCTTGGAACCGAGGCGGCGGCCGATGCGGTCACGAAGCGCTTCCCAAACGTCGAGATCCTGATCAACAACCTTGGCATATTCGAACCCAAGCCATTCGAAGAAATTCCCGATGCTGACTGGCGACGTTTCTTCGATGTCAACGTGCTTTCGGGCGTTCGTCTCGCTCGTCTTTATCTGTCGTCGATGCGCCGGCATAACTGGGGGCGCATCATCTTCATATCTAGCGAAAGCGGCGTGCATATTCCTGCCGAGATGGTGCATTATGGTGTGACCAAGGCGGCCCAGATCGCGGCAGCGCGCGGTATCGCCGAATCCGTTGCCGGCACCGCGATCACGGTCAACAGTGTGCTGCCTGGTCCAACGAAGTCGCGCGGGGTCGAGGATTTCGTCGCAGCGTTGCCCGGATCCGAAGGAAAGAGCTTCGCGCAATTCGAGACCGAATTCTTCGAGAAAATCCGGCCAACTTCACTGATTAAGCGCTTCACAACGCCCGAAGAAATAGCAACCATGGTCGCCTATATCGCGAGCCCGCTTTCCTCGGCCACCAATGGCGCGGCGCTCAGGGTTGATGGCGGCGTGGTGAAGAGCGCGTTCTGACCGTCACGGCGAGAATGCATTGCGCTCGTGAGCAGCTCATCGGCACTCCACCGACCTGAGCTTCAGCACTTGAATGGACTGCAATCATTGCTTTTCATGGTGCATGCCACCAAAAATGGCTTTCGTCATGAAAGCTGACACATCGAAGCTCGGCGCCAGCGGACGTGGTGCCCTGTTGTCGAGGCTCCACGTGTCGGCTCACGAGCCAATGAGGCCGTTGGATCAAGGCGTGCGGTCGAATGCCGGAGCTGATTGATCTATCGTTATCTCATACGCGTAGCGGTAGAATCATGGATAGGAGGACAGACATATTCGTCGGCCATTTGCAAAGAATGATTTCGCGGCATTGCAATAGTTGATAACGCACTGCAATATAGCTGTCACAAATCTGTGCAGTTAGGGTTCCGCGCGATGAGGATTTGTATTTATAAGTCGGAAAGAGCACCTGAGCTCACCCTCCTGCTGCGAGAGGGATTGCCTCTCCCGCACGACACGAAGATAGACAAATGGACCAAAATCAAGGTGGTCACCGATCGGGAAATGAGATCAGACCTTTTGATTGAGATTGGCGGTGCCGGATATGCGTTGGTGCGCCTTGGCGCGACTAAAGCCAACAGGGGCCACCTTTCGGTCGTATTATCACCAAACGACCGTGGCGCGAATTAAGATAGCCAGCGCGTTCACGTTGGAACTTACATGCGTCCGATCCGGAATTTGTAGCCGTCCGTTTCGGAGCTTCATTGCGAACGCGTGCCGACTATCGGGAAGGCACGCAGGTGTCCGGTTGGAGTCGCCTTCATCTTATTCATGCTTTTGATGGGAGTGGTGCCCTCTTTCCTCTAACACATTGTAATATCGCCACATTCTAGGTGCCTCGACGGCGTCTGCGTGGTAAGCCCGCGCAGTGGCATGAAGTTCGGCTGAAAACCGCAGGATATGCGAGGATTCCCGCCTAGAGGGCGGCTCTCAGTCCGAGGCGCTCCTCAGGTGACAGGCGACTTGCCACGGCAATCAAGAGATTGGTCAAAACATGATCATCCGCCGATCGGTTGTTTTGGCTCTGGTAGAAATCGCTGGTTACGCTGATCCGACAGGCTGTGCTCGGCGATTTGCCGTAGCTGGCAAGAAAGGTCGTGAGCGCTTCCGTCAACTCCTGATGAAGATGATCGGCTTGGGGCACGGAGGTCAACCAGGATTGCAGCTGTTTCTCCGCTCGACGCCCATCGCGTCCGGCGCGAAGAGCCACTTGCCATCTTCGGTTTGAAGAGCATACCAAGCGCGAGCATATGCCAGGCGACGCCGAAGGTCGGCGCTGCTGTCTAGCTCTGCCTTGAACCGCTCGATATTTTGAAGCACATGGGAAAGTGTCGGTGCGATTACGGACATTTAAGCTCCCCTTCTGGTAATTCATTCCTTTGTGAATTACGGGATCAAATACGCCGTCAGATTGTGTGCCAGTAGTTCAGGAATAAGATGATTTTGTTTTGCCTCTAAGGAGCTTTGCAGGAAAGCTCAGCGAGAATGGCCGATTGCTTCGAGACGGCAATTCCGACGGCCGCCAACGTCGCCGGCCCAGACAATTAATCCTGCGTTCAGGGTGGTGCGGCTAGTTAAGCGGCAATCATCGCCCCAGTTACCGTCAACTGGGGCGCTGCAATGAAGATCTCAGGCTCCGGGTTGTCGTTTCTGGAACTCTGCATTCGGGAAACGACGAGACAAAAGCGAAAGACACATGTCATCTAAAGATACTGTCAACGATTCTGCTCCAACTCCTCAGATGGCTCATCTGGATCGCGAATTCGGAATTCGCGCCACTCTCTTGTCCAACGATCAGCTGAGAGCGATGGCAGCAAAGTTTGCAGAAACTCGCACGCTTGATCTCCTAAAATTCAGTGGCTTCGATTTCTATCTCCGACACAAGGAGAACGAAAACGAGATCCTGCGGGTCTATCGCGCCGCCGCCGCGGATGTCGATGCTGGCGAAAGCATCACGCCAGCTGCCGAATGGCTGCTCGACAACCACTACATTGTCGAAGAGGCAATCCAGGAAGTTCGCCGCGACTTTCCGAAAAAATTCTATCGCGAACTGCGCAAGATCAATCTCGACGGCACGGAGGTGCCGCGCACCCTCGCGCTCGCCTGGCTCTACATGGCGCATGCGCACAGCAATATCAGCAATGCTGGCATGACCGCGGTCACCGAAGGGTTCCAGGACCGCGAAACCTTACGGATCGGCGAACTCTGGGCGCTGCCCTCGCTGGTGCGCTATGTCTTGATCGACAATCTTCGCCGGGTGGCATCGCAGATCGATAAGAGCCGCGAAATGCGCGCGGCGGCCAATGCAGCGGCCACCGAGGCAATTTCGCTCGGTGACGCCGGCGCGGCGCAATATCTGGAAACGCTCGCTGCCAATCTCGACGACACGACCTTCGTCACGCAGCTCCACTATCGTCTTCGCAATGCACTCGAACCAACAGAAGCTGCGTTGAATTGGTTGGAGGCCAAACTTTCCGCCAAGGAAACGGATGCCGAAGCCGTCATGTCGGCTGAGCAGACCCGTCTCGGCGCGGCTAATGCGCTGATGGGCAGCATCATCAAGAGCCTGCGCGAGATCAACGACACCGACTGGTCGGAGTGGGTCGAAGAGGTCAGCACCATCGACAAGCTGCTCTGGCAGCAGACGGATTATGCAGAGCTCGATGCCGGATCTCGCAACAGCTACCGCCGCCAGATCGAAAAGCTCGCGAAGCGGTCCGACAAGACGGAGATGGATATCGCCGAGGCCGCCGTGCGGCTGACCGACCGTGCAAAGAATGAGAGCAGGGACGGATCTGCAAGCAACGTTGGCTACTATTTCGTCGGCGACGGGCGCCCGGCACTGGAGGCGGAAATCGGCTTCCGACCGACGCTCGGCCTGCGGTTCATGCGGATGGTCCGCAAGCTGAACTGGCTATCGATCGCCGTTCCCGTGCTTCTCCTGACTTTGCTGGCGCTCGTCTTGGTCGAATGGGCATTCGTCGACGCGGGAATGCCGCTGTTTGCGACGATCGTCCTGCTGCTGATGTTCGCGCTCCCAGCATCCGAGGGCGCGACCGGCCTCTTCAATTTCTTCGCCACGTTCTTCATCACACCGGATCGTCTCGTCGGCTATGAATTCAAGAAGGGCTTGCCGGCGGACGCCCGCACGCTTGTCACCATTCCTTCCCTGATCGGCAGGCGTGAGCACGTCGATGAACTCGTCCGCAATCTTGAGGTACATTACCTTGCCAATGCTCGCGGTGAGATCTATTACGCGCTCCTGACCGACTGGCCGGATGCCGAGGAAGAACAGACCGCCCGCGATCTCGACGTTCTCGATTATGCGCGCGGCAAGATCGCCGAATTGGAATCACGTTATTCGGAAGAAGGCAGGCAGCGCTTCTATCTCCTGCATCGCCGCAGGCAATATAACCCGGCCGAAGGCGTGTGGATGGGCTGGGAGCGCAAGCGGGGCAAGCTGCACGAGCTCAACATGCTGCTGCGCGGCAGCCAAGACACGAGCTTTATCGCGGGCTTCGATGTCGTGCCGGCCGACGTCAAGTACGTCATGACGCTGGACAGCGACACGCGCATTGTTCGTGATACCGTCACGAAGCTCGTCGGCAAGATGCACCATCCGATCAATCGCCCGGTTTTCGACGACAAGAAGCAGCGCGTCGTCGATGGCTATGGCGTGCTGCAGCCGCGCGTGACGCCGTCGCTGACGACGGGCAAGGACGCATCGACCTTCCAGCGTGTCTTTTCGGTCAATCGCGGTCTAGACCCTTATGTCTTCGCGGTTTCCGACGTTTATCAGGACATCACCGGTGAGGGTACCTTCACCGGCAAGGGCCTTTATCACGTCGACGCCTTCGAAGCCTCGCTGAAGGGTCGGATCAGTGAGAACTCGATATTGAGCCACGACCTGCTCGAAGGCTCGATGGCGCGATGCGGTCTGGTGACGGACTGCGAGCTCGTTGAAGATTTCCCCATTCGCTACGAGGTCGAAGTCTCGCGTCAGCATCGCTGGGCTCGCGGCGACTGGCAGCTTATTCCGTACATTTTCGACGAGCGCCGTGGCATTACCGCGCTCGGCTGCTGGAAGATGCTCGACAATTTGCGTCGCTCGCTGACGCCGATCGCCTGGTTCTTCGCTTCCGTGCTCGGTTGGTACTGGATGGATCCTTTCGGCGCGCTCATCTGGCAGATCCTGCTGATCTTCAGCCTGTTCGTTGCTCCGACATTGTCACTGATCAATGGTATCATCCCGCGAACCAGCGACATCATCCTGCGGGCGCATCTCCATACCGTCTGGAAAGATATTGAGAATGCCAATGCCCAGGTGGCGCTGCGCATCATCTTCATCGCCGACATCGCCTGCGTCATGGCGGATGCGATTGTCCGCTCGCTCTACCGCATGTTCGTCAGCCGCAAGCTGATGTTGCAGTGGCGCACCGCCGCAAGTGCGCAGGCCATGGCGCAGACGACGATCCTCGGCCATTACAAGGTCATGTGGCGCGCGCCCCTCCTGGCCATTGTGGCGCTGGTCTTCGCCGCCTCTTCCGGCGACATCGCGTGGCTGGTCGGACTTCCCTTCGCGTTTCTCTGGGTGCTGTCGCCAGCCATCGCCTGGCTGGTCAGCCAGACGGCGGAAACCGAAGATCGGCTTGTTGTGCCCGACCACGTCCGCAACGAATTGCGCAAGATCGCGAGACGTACCTGGCGCTACTTCGACCACTTCGTCGTTCCCGATCAGCACTTCCTGCCGCCCGACAACGTTCAGCAGACGCCGCATGCGGTCGTCGCCATGCGTACATCGCCGACCAATATCGGCGTCTATCTGCTGTCGGTCATTTCGGCGCGTCGTTTCGGCTGGATTTCGTTCGAGGACGCGGTCAAGCGCATCGAACAGACGATCGAGACGGTCGAAAAGCTGGAAAAATATCGCGGCCACCTGTTCAACTGGTATCATACGGACACCTTGAAGCCGCTGGGCCGCAAATATGTATCCTCAGTCGATAGCGGAAATTTCGCCGGCCATCTGATCGCCGTTTCATCCGCATGCCGCATCTGGGCCCAGTCTCCTCTTGCCCATATCCACACCGATCTCGACGGCATCGGCGATGTCGCGGCAATTCTGCGCGAGGTGCTTTCGGAGCTTGATGACGATACGCGGTCGAACCGATCCCTTCATGACCGGCTGGACGGCCGTATCGCCGAGCTTGAAGCGGCGGTCGCGACCGGTAAACGCGAGAAGGAATTTTCCTCGGGCCTCATCGAACGATTTGCCGGGCAGGCTCGGGAAATCCGCGAACTTGCCGGAAGCCTTGACAGGGAAGTCAAGACCACGCGGAGCGAGGAAGTCGTCCATTGGGCGGAGAAGCTGGTCGAAACCTGCGAACTCCATCAGGTCGACAAGGCTTTCGATCCCGCCCAGGCACCTGATATCAGCGAAAGGCTGATCCGGATCGGCGATCGCGCCCGTGAAATCGCCTTCGATATGGATTTCAGCTTCCTCTATCGCCCGGAGCGCCGGTTGCTGTCGATCGGCTTCCGCGTCGAGACGGAAGAAGTGGATGCCGCCTGCTACGATCTACTTGCTTCGGAAGCGCGTCTGACGAGCCTCTTCTCCGTAGCAAAAGGTGATTTGCCGACGGAGCATTGGTACAAGCTCGGCCGCCACGTCGTGCCCGTCGGCACGCGCGGTGCGCTGGTCTCGTGGTCCGGCTCGATGTTCGAATATCTGATGCCGCCTCTCGTCATGCAGGAGCGCAGCGGCGGGATTCTCAACCAGACCAACAATCTGATCGTTCTCGAGCAGATGAACTATGCGCGCAAGCTTGGCACGCCGTGGGGCATCTCGGAAGCGGCCTTCAACGCCCGCGATCATCAGATGAACTATCAGTACAGCAACTTCGGGGTGCCGACGCTCGGCCTGAAACGCGGTCTCGGACAGAACGCCGTCATCGCGCCTTACGCCTCGTTGCTCGCCAGCCAATATAATCCGGTCGCGGCCCTCGAAAACCTCGAGCGGTTGCGGGCGGTCGGCGCGCTCGGCATGTATGGTTTTCATGATGCCGTCGATTTCACGGCAAGCCGCGTGCCCGAGGGCAAGCAATGCGCGGTGGTTTACAACTACTATGCGCACCATCACGGCATGTCGATCGCCGCTGTCGCCAACGTGGCTTTCGACGGCTTGCTGCGCGAACTGTTCCATGCCGATCCTGTGATCGAGGCTGCCGAATTGCTGCTGCAGGAAAAGGCGCCGCGCGATATTCCCGTCATGGCCTCGAAGCACGAAACCGACGCGCCGGCGACCATCCAAGGCGACCTGATGCGTCCGGAAGTGCGGCGCCTTGAAGATCCAGCCTCACGCGAGCGCGAATTGCTGCTGTTGTCGAACGGCCGTTACTCCACGATGCTGACGGCGACCGGCTCCGGCTACAGCCGCTGGAAAAATCTCTCCGTCAATCGCTGGCGCGCCGACCCGACCGAGGATCGCTGGGGATCGTTCATCTTTCTGCGCGACACCGCATCGAACGAATGGTGGTCCGCGACGGCGGAGCCGCGCTCGATCGCCAACGAGCATGTTCGGGTGAGCTTTAGCGACGACAAGGCGGAGTTCATCAAGACCGTCGGTGAGCTGACAAGCGAAATGGAAGTCTTCGTCGCAAGCAATTACGATGCGGAAGGCCGTCGCCTGACGATCAGCAACACCGGCACGGAAGATCGGGTGATCGAAGTGACCTCGTACATGGAGCCTGTCGCCACGCTCGATGCCGTCGATACGGGTCACCCCGTCTTTGCGCGTATGTTCCTCAAGACCGAAATCGCCGAGAATGGTGACGCGATCTTCGTCGAGCGGCAGAAGCGTGGCGTGACGGATCCCGAGGTCGCCATTGCCCATCTCATCGTCGATACGTCAGGCGAGAGCCTGCAGACACAGTATGAGACGGACCGCATGCGCTTCCTTGGGCGGGGGCGCACGCTGACGGAAGCTGCCGCGTTCGACGCAGGTGCGGAACTTTCCAATTCGAGCGGCTTCACGATGGATACCTGCCTGTCGCTGCGCCGGACGCTTCGTGTGCCGGCAGGAGAAAAGGTCAGCGTAACCTTCTGGACCATTGCCGCGGCCGAACGCACCGAGCTCGAGGCGGCGGTCGATCACTATCGCCAGCCGGAAAGCTTTGCCCAGGGTCTTGTTCAGGCCTGGACGAGAACGCAGAGCCAGCTGCGCCAGATCGGCGTCAATTCGAAGGAGGCGGCCGCCTACCAGCGCTTTGCCCGCTACATCATTTATCCCGACATGGCGCTGCGTGCCGACAATAAGACGGTCCGCGAAGGCCTCAAGTCGCAGTCCGTGCTCTGGGGCGCGACATTGTCCGGCGATGCACCACTGATGACCTTGCGCATCACCGACGAGCTCGGCACCGATCTCGTCAAGGAACTCCTGCGTGCGCAAGGCCTCTTGCAATCGCGCGGCGTCGAGGTCGATCTTGTCATCTTCAACGAGCGCACCGGCGAGGCGGCTGCCGAAATGCAGCGCACCATCGACCAGCTCTGTGACGCGGCGCGTCACGCCAGCGAGGTTGCCGGCATCCAGCGCAATATCTATGTCCTGCGCAAGGATCTGACGACTCCGGAAGCCTATGACGCCATCATCGCCGCCTCGCGCGTCGTGCTGCGCGGTCGCGATGGCAGCCTCATCGATCAGGTGCAGAAGGCCCGTTCCGTTTCCGGTTCGCCCGCGTTGCTTGGTCAGTGGGGCGATTCCACCCTGGTGCCGCGTATGGTTCGCGACACTGTCGGGACGCCCCCAGTCGATGGCAGCGATCTTGTCTTCTGGAACGGCTATGGCGGCTTTGCGGCCGATGGCAGCGAATATGTCGTGCGCCTGTCCGGCGGCGAACAGACGCCGCATCCGTGGGTTAACATCATAGCCAACGAGAGCTTCGGCTTCCATGTCTCGGCGGAAGGCGCTGCCTTCACCTGGAGCCAGAATTCCCGCGATCATCAGCTGACGCCCTGGACCAACGACATGGTCACAAACCGTCCGGGTGAGGCCTTCTATCTGAAGGATCTCGACCGCGGCTCCGTCATCGTGCCCTACGCGTCGCTCGCGCAGCGCTCGGACACGCGCTTCGAAGCCCGGCATGGCCTTGGCTACTCGATCTTTTCGACGGTTCAGGACGAGATTTCCCTGGAGGTCACCCAGACCCTCAACATGGAAAAGCCCGTCAAGCTGACGCAACTGCGTATCCGCAACGATGCAGGCGAAGCACGCAAGCTGCGTCTTTACGGCTATGCCGAATGGATTCTCGGCAACAACCCGACGAAGAGCAAGCCCTTCATCATCTCGAGCTTCGACAGCGTGAGCGGAGCGGTCTTTGCGAAAAATCCGTTCAGCGTAAGCTTCGGGACGCGTGTTGCGGCTTTTGCTGCAAGCGAAGCACCGTCGAGCGTCTCCACCAGCCGCCGCGAGTTCATCGGCCGGCACGGGACGATCCAGCAGCCGCGCACGGTTTCGGCCGGCTCGCGGCTCTCCAATGCCGTCGATCTCGATGGTGATCCCGCAGCCGCCATGGCATTCGACCTGACGATCGAGCCAGGTGAAGTGCGCGACATCTGCTTTTATATGGGTGATGCCGCCTCGCAGGAGGAAGCCGCCGCTCTCATCGCCGACATCCGCTCCGTCGGTTTTGCGGAGGTTCTAGAGAAGACGCGTGAGTTCTGGAAGAGCTTCACCGGCAAGACGCACGTCTCGACACCGGACAAGCGGCTTGACTTCATGGTCAACAATTGGCTGCCCTATCAGACCTATGGCTGCCGCATCATGGCCCGCACCGCCTTCTACCAATCGAGCGGTGCGTGGAACCTGCGCGACCAGCTGCAGGATTCGCTGGCCTTCCTGCTGCATTCGCCTGAGATCGCCCGCAAGCAGATCCTCAATACCGGCCGCCGTCAGTTCCCGGAAGGCGATTTCCAGCACTGGTGGCTGCAAGATAGCGGTGCCGGCGTTCGCACGAACATCTCCGACGATCCGGTCTGGCTTGCCTATGCCCTCGACCAATATTGCACGGTGACCGGCGACGCCTCGATCATGGACGAGATGCTGCCCTTCGTCGAAGGCGCGCAGCTCAGCCCCGGCCAGTACGACGCCTTCCTGCAGCCACGTGTCTCCGACGAGACCGCATCGCTCTACGAACATGCCGCTCTAGGCCTCGATCTCGCGATCAAGCGCACGGGCGTCAACGGGTTGCCGCTGATGATGAGCGGTGACTGGTGCGACAAGATGGATCGTGTCGGCATCGCCGGCCGTGGTGAAAGCGTTTGGCTGGGCTGGTTCCTCGCGGGCGCCTTGCGTCGCTTCATCGCCTATGCGGAAAAGCGCGGCGACACGCAACGCGTCAGCCGTTGGGCGGATCATCTTGAAAAGCTCAAGGCCGCGATCGAAACGGCCGGATGGGATGGCGAATATTATCGCCGTGGTTACTACGACAACGGCGCGCCTCTCGGCTCCAGCCAATCGGCGGAAGACAAGATCGACTCGATCGCCCAATCCTGGAGCGTGCTCTCCGGCGAGGGAGATGCCGATCGCAGCAACATGGCCATGAACGCGGTCCTCGATAAGCTGGTTGATGAGGAGGGCAAGCTCATCCGCCTGCTGACGCCACCTTTCGTCAAGCCGGTCAATGATCCCGGTGTGATCAAGGCCTACCCGCCAGGTGTCCGCGAAAACGGCGGCCAATACACGCATGCCGCCACGTGGACGGCTCTTGCCCTTGCCCGGATGGGCCGCGGCGAGGACGCCTGGCGCGCGGTCGAAATGCTGAACCCCATCAACCACGCGCTCGACAAATCGTCCGCGGAGACCTATCGCGTCGAGCCTTATGTTATCGCCGGCGACGTTTATGGAGAAGGCGACCTCAGGGGGCGCGGAGGCTGGAGCTGGTACACCGGTTCGGCCGGGTGGTTCTATCGCGTTGCAATCGAAGGCATCCTCGGTATTCGCACCGAAAGCGGACGGTTGCACATCAAGCCTGCGCTGCCGGCCGGATGGGACGGCTACTCGGCTGCGCTGGAACTGCCCAGCGGTCGATACGAAATTTCGGTTTCGAGAGTTGACGCGACTAGCGGATATTCGGTCACGATCAATGGGACCGCAATCGATGATCCGCGGGAGGGATATTTGCTCGCGGCATCGTAGGCGAAATCTTGCTGTAATCCAACCAGCCGCCGAATTGTCGAGTATGTATGGATTGGAAATTGGAGGCAGAGGCATTCAGGCCACCTCCAATTCACCAACCCCGCGCTCTTATTTCCTTCGGTGGGAGTTTATCGAATTGAGTCCGCGAGTGAGGCCAGCGGCTGTTTGACAATAGAATACCTCCGCTATCGTGCCGGGACCGCGGCCTGCCAGCAGAAAGAAGCGCCAGATGTACCGATGCGAAAACCTTGCTGATCGACGAGCGCCACCATCCGGCAGGAGGCCGGTCTCGGTAGTTGGATATTCGACTAATTCGCGCGAGCCGGTTGTCGCCGCGGATTGAAGGGCTTTCGCGGGATGCGACCTCCGCTCGGCGCGGCGTCAGCCACTGCGCGCCAATTGAACCGCAAAGCAGGTGCCGAGACCGGGAGCGTAGCCACAGGGGCAAGGCGCCGCGCCTCGCCATTCGCAAAGCCGGGGTGCGCCTCCTCTTCCCATCCATGTACTCGTCGCGCGATCGCAGCCCGATCATATAAGCTCTTCGCCAAGCCCAAGCACTGGCGCAGAAAAGCTGCGGGTCGCACGGTCACTGGCGGCGCTTTTTCCGGTTCATAAGCAACTCACTTTGCAGGTGGTAGATATCGAGAAGTGGTTTGACCACGCCCGACTCTTCCGTCCGTGTCGTGAATCAGCGTTTTTCGTTACGAACCACGATTTCCCAAAAGTGTTGCCTGGCATCGAAACTCTCAATCAACGATAAAGCGTTGAAGTATCGCTGCTATTTCGAAGCCAAGCTTACAGGTATAGTTTTGCTGAGAAACTCAGGGCTAACCGCATTGATACGTTCGCACATTTCCCTAACGGATGCCTTGGTCGAAGCCGGAGCGTTTCGTAGCAGTCTTATCATCTCCAACTGTGCTGAGCGACTATTCAGCACTCGCATTAGGACAATCGATGTCCAACGAGGAGCAGATCTCATAATATCAGTAAATGCGCCGAGAACCGCGCGAATGTATTCCTCGTCATTAGAAGTCTCCGCAGTATGAATGATGGAAAACATGCTTTCATCGTATTCAGCGTTATCAGACAGAAGCAACAACAAGTCCCTTGGTAAGCTCTCCTGAGGGCTTTCAAAAAGCTCAGCTATGGCTGCATCGACTACAGCAGGTCGAGCCCCTTCAACTTGAATCTCCTGCTGGAGCCTGTTCAAATTTGCTTCGTAGCTTCCAGTCATCGTTGCTTAAAAATTGCTGCCATCATTCGTCTCTTCCAATAGCAGTATCATAAGCCTGACGAGAATAACGCAGAGAACCTGACTGATAAGAGCTCTGCAAACCGCAATTTAGTCAGCGCCTACCCTGACCTTGCGAAAATCCACGCCAGATAATTTGGCGGACACAAAGCGGCGCTTAACGCTGCCTCGCACGAATACTACCTCGCCAGCATATGTACGAGCATGGGGTTCAGGCACAACGCTCTCCAATTCGTCAGCTATCTATTATATGTAGCGTATATTGGATATGCATCTAGCTGTCGTTCATCTGAGAACTTATGAGTAGTCCAACCGTTCAGCAACTCTAGATAACTTCAGCCGTATCCTGGACGCCTCAGGCCCCGCAGGGGGCTGATTTGTAGACAACTCAGCCAATGAGCTTCCGCTTACGCAGAAAATCCAGATAACTGGGATTCGATTCCTCAAAAATTTCCTCGCCCTCGCTCATATAGGCCCGCAATAGAGGATCAGTACTTTCCTCGTGGCGACCAAGATCATAAAGGCAGGAGCCTATACCGAGTTGGACAAAGCTGTTGGCATAGCCGTCACCGCTCGCCGCAGCTTGCCGAAACGAATCGAGTGCCGCATCAAGATCGCCGTCCTGTCTTTGCGCGTCACCGATGGAAGCATGAAGCCAGACCGCCGCGTTCCACTGGCGCCGCGGCTCTGGCAACAATTGCAGAGCTGAACGCCATATCGAGATTGCCGCTTTCGCATTGCCGTGATCGAGCAAGTCGTTTCCCTGTTCGGAAAGTTCCGTGACGCGATCATATATATCGTCCGGTAGTTCCTCTTGTGGACTATTCACCACGGGCTGCCTTTTCTTTCCGGTAGAAATCGAGATAAGTCGATTGAGCGCCTGCGAAGCCCTTTTGACCGTAGATCTCATAGATCCGTCCGAAGATATAATAGGCACGATCCCTTTCGCCGAGTTTGTACATAGCCTCGCCTTCAGTCATAAGTACCAGATGGTCCTCGTGATTGGGGTCGCCATACATATCCGCCATGATCTGCAACCACTTGGAAACGTTTTCCTTGTCACCTAAATCAGCGAAATCCTGGACGAAGCCGGCCGAAAGACTTTGAGGATAATAGTCCCAGTCAGATTTGGGTTCCGGAATCAGGTTCCAAGCTTGTAAAGCTATGTCAAGCGACCCTCTTAGATCGCCGGATGAAAACTTCTTGCCAGATGTCTCCAGCAGTTCATCGATGCGCTCCCTGATGGCGGGCTCGATTTGCTTTTTCCGGTTCATAAGCAACTCACTTTGCAGGCGGTAGATATCGGGAAGTGATTTAACCACCTCGCCCCAACACGCGACCTTCGCAGGAATGGAGAGCAAAACCGGTTAACAGCGTCTCCCATATTCATCAGCCAAATCTGAAACTGATCGTCTTCCTGCATAAGTTTCTCTGGCTCAGCCATACGTCAATATATCACGAAATTTTTTGGCCAGGCAGGATCGAAATTTCCATTTTTTCATTTGTGAAACAATAAACGCAGCCCTTTGACCAAAAGCTATAAGCATTATTAAAGTAATCTGGCATGGAAGTTAATGGAGATAATAAATATCGTGTCGCATCAAAACTTGTTGAAAGTTGATAAAGAGCCTCCTTAAGCTCCACGATAATATCTATGTCCACTAAATAACTATTCTGAAATATGTCAGAAATAAAATCGGAATAGTCTGCGTGGATAATATCAGACCGTCTCCTATTGTCTTGGATGCTCCTAAAGTTATCTGAAAGATTTATCGGAAGTGCGCGGATCTCATCGCTGAGATCATTAAAATTATTTTCTGCTAAAAGACCGACGACATCAGCTTTAAACAGCTCCGCAATCTCCAATGCCTCACGCTGTGAAGCCCTCCTATCTTCGTTCGGCATCCAATAGCCATGGTTAACATTCTCTTTAAAAAAGACCTCTAGCCTGCTGGCGGCAATTTCTCCTCCATTAAACGGCGCGTATATTGCTTGAATCTCATCGGAGCTTTGGCATTCTCTGAAGAGATTCGCGAAGTGATCCGCGGAGAACAAGCTTGGATTCTTGCAAAAAGCGATCCAGTCATCGAGCAAACTCATCTTAATTTCCTAATCGAAGTCCTGGAGGAAGATCGTTGACGCCATTGGTCAATCGATAGTTTGCCCAATTATTCAACTGACGTGTAAAATCTTCTCGGTTGAGAGAGTTGTCAATAATATTAAATAGTTCGTTATGTGCCGTTGTCGATCCTATTCCGCCATGAACCCAATCGGGATTTATTCCCTTTGTCTCGCTGGTTAGGGTCCTGAGCTCTTTTATATCATCCATGGGGACACCCCACCTTTTGAAAGTTGGAGCGCGTGAAGCCACAAACCATTCATGAAGCTCACCAGGATCACGAATTCTCTGCTTGATAGCATCCTGAATTTTCTTGTCTTTCCAAAGCATATCCAATTCATCAGGAGACAGATCATCAAACCAACGTGAGAACGCGTCATTACGATTGCCTGGTACTGTGCCATTGGGAAGCAATTCTTCTTTCGTACGCAATCTTCGCGTAATTCGAGCGCCTTTCGCGCCACTTTCGGTTGCAGATTCTAAAGTTTCACCAGCCTTTTTCTTTGCTGCTGTCTCCGCAGCCTCTTTCGCCGCACGTTCCTCCGCCAGTTTCTTTGCAGCCTGTTCTTCCAGCTTTTTTGCGGCAGCCCGTTCAAGCTGCTTCTCGACGATGTTTTCGGCGCCCTTCTCCAAACCTTTTTCGGCCAATCGTCCCGGGCCGAAGCCAATGACAACACCGACTGACTGAATACTTCCCAGCAGATAGTTGTGCGAAGCGAAGGATCGGCGGGCATCATCATACGAAAGGGCGTTTCCCACGAACGGCACAAAGCCGGCCAAGCCGCCTACCTTCCGGCCATATTCGCCAGCCTGGTATGTGCCCATGCCCATGGACATAAGCCCATCTTGAACAGAGCCCTCGATCTTTTCCGTCCATGAGGGTGTGTAGGCCTTTATCTCCGATGGGCCTGAACCGAGTGAAAGCGGTTGGATATTGCCTCGCCCGCTGTTCACATAGTCCATTTCCTCCCCAAGTTTGTCATTGGAAACCCAGCCATTCGTGCTGCTCGGATCGGTATACCAGCCGCCATCCGGAGCACGGCGATAATGCCTGGAATCCGCATAATCCGCGATTTTTTCGTCCCGCGTCTTATCTTGCTTGTCCTTTCCATCAGGTGCCTTGTCGGTCTCTGTCGACTTGACATAAACATATTCGCCGGGAGCGTTGCCCTTGTTAAGCGTACAACGGTCCGTGTGACGCTGAACCCATTGACCATTCGCCTTCACGATCGTCGATGACGTTACGGGCTCGACGACATCGCCCACAGTGTTGGATTTTACGCCGCGTCCAATGCCCGGCTCATCCCCGTAACAACAAGAAAACTTTGAGTTCTGGAGCTTGATCACCTGGCCATTGGCGCGCACATCAGGCGAATAGTTTTGATTATCGGAGCCTTTTCCCCATGTCATGTAGGGGACTGGATGCTCTGGCGATCGGCATACGTCCGGTGAAGTGACGATCGCCAATGCGGTATCTTCTTTTGGTATGATCTCCGGTGGCGCCGGATTAGGCGCTGTCGGCTTTACCTTTGGCCCCTTTGCGGCTTTCTTGCCGGTGTGCGGTAACGGGTTCTCATTGCTCGGAACGATCCGAACATACTCTAAAGGTTCCGGTTCCGGTGGTCTTTCCGCGGATTGATTGTCGGCCATCAGCTAACACCTTCGGAAAGATCGACCATACTCATCCTGGGGAGTCCTTCTCGCTCCGGCCAAGGAAAATTGCAGCGCCACGTGAGAAAAACGCGGCCAATACCGGGACGCATATCGAAATGAACGCCATCGAGCACCATCCACCCTTGGGCGGCGTTTGGCTTCTGATCGATTTCGACATAAAGACCGAGGCGCGGGAGGCGGCCTTTTAGCGTTTCTCGCCCCGGAAGGAGGTTTTCCAATTCGAAATCTTCATCGCCCTGAAGCCACGGCTCAGCTACCAAGTCGGGATGCGCAGCCTGCCAGAAATGATAGTCGAAATCCCTGGGAAGCAGCGGATGCCGTTCTTTCAACCATACATCATCATAGGTTCCGGCGCGTTCTGCCCGATCCTTCCAAAATGGAGATAGAAACCCCAATCCCGCCGGTGCTGGTCGATCATCGACCGACAAAATAGGCCTCGCCGCGTCTTCAATCTGTGGCGCCGGCCATTCCGGCCCATTGAGGTAGTCTTGGTGAGCGACAACACCCGTTCCTATCGGGTTGTTCGCCAGCAGTGTCTCTTTGTCGTTCGAGCCGGAGCCGCCAAAAGCAAGCCTCCAGTCCAAGGGCAGATACTCAATCGGTTCTCCCTCGGTCAGCTCCCAATGATCAAGAGCATCCTCCTTGGCGCTATCGAGAAGGCCACGCCAGGATTTGCGAATATGGGCACGCCACACACGAGGGCCGTGCACACGCAATCGCTTGCTAACGGGGCCGACCTTCAAACCGCAATTCCAGGATGACGAAGCCTTTCCGCCCGGTGGAAAGGCGGCACCAAGAAAAGTAACATCGGTTCCCGGCTTGAAAGGCGCCAAGTCGGTACAAGCCAACTGCTGTGTTTTGTGCGGATCCCCCTCGTAAGTGTCTGACATAACTAGAGGATATTGCTCTTCGGCAATTACAAGCGGACCGCCATCTGTCAACTTGAACGTGCCTCTGGCCACGACGATGCCTGCAAGTTCTCCTTCCAAATTATACTGCCGGAAAGCGAGCGCCGGGAAAGGTGTGCGATTGTCGACCGACATAGCGCCTCAGCCCTGTGCTGTCGTATCCGACGATGACGGGGAGGCTTCGGCAAAGCCGCCGCCCGGCTTATTGAGATCGACAACCTTGCCATTGATCTGCGTCGGCCCCGATGCGGTGAAATTGAAATGTGTTCCCAGAATGATGACCGTGCCGTCCTGGCGCATGATGAATTTGGAGGCGCCGCATTCGATGACGAACTCGTCGCCAACGATCACCTTCTTGAATTTTCCGACCTTTTCGAGCGAGGTCTGACCGACGTGCGTGACCTTGCTCATGCCGATCTGCTCGGCGCGTGCGATACCGATTGTGTCGGACTTGAACGACCCCACGACAGTGTTCATGATGCCTGGGAGCGGAAAGAGGCCGCTTGCCGCTTCGCCCAACCCACTGCCGGAACCGGACAGATTCGTTCCTGCGTCCGCCCTCGGATTTGGCCCCGAGACCACACCTTCGCGGCTACCAAGCCCTCCTAATCCGAGGAAGCCCAAGGCGGAGGAGGCAATGGTGCCAGCGAATGCGGCAAGTCCTTCACCACCCCCGCCTGCGATCTGACCCGCCTGAGAAAGCAATCCGGCCGTCTGCCCCGAAAGTCCCTGCACCGCCCCCATCAACGCCATCGCCATCGGTCCCGTGCCGCCGACCACCGTATTCACCGATCCACCGATCTCATGCTTCTGGTTGCCGCTCACCTCAACCGCGCGGTTGCCGCCGATGGAGGCGACCTCGTGGCGGTCGACGCGTTTGGTGCGGTCGTTGCGCACGCGCGTCGTCTGGTCCTTCTGAGCGTGGAAGAACATGTTTTCCCGGCCGGCATCGTCCTCGAAGGTCATCTCGTTGAAGCCGGTGCCCTTATGTGTATTGGAGCGCAGGACCATGCGGGTCTTGTTGGCGGGAAGGTCGTAGGGTACGCCGTTGTTCGGGTTTGGCACTACGCCCGTCACCAGTGGGCGATCCGGATCGCCGTCGATGAAGGCGACCATGACTTCCATGCCGATGCGCGGGATGATCTGGCCGCCCCAGGTGCCGCCGGCCCAGCTCTGAGCGACGCGCACCCAGCAAGTGTCCGATCCATCCTTCTTGGCGCGGCGATCCCAAGGATACCAGAGCTTGATACGGCCATATTGATCGGGATGGATTTCCTCACTCGAAGGACCGGCAACGATCGCGACCTGCGTGCCGCGGATGCGCGGCCGTTCGGTTGTGCGATGCGGCGTCATCGGCACGCGCGACGGCACGGCTTCGAATTCGTTGGTATATTCCGGCTGATCCATGTTGGTTTCGTAGGACGGATCGACCGCGAAATGCGTCGCGCGCACGATGACATGTTCTTCGTAGACATGCTCGGGATGGGCCACTTCATAGGGCGTGAAGCGGCGGCCCGCCTCCAATATGCGGGAGGTCGAACGCCCGACGACGCGATTATGGTCTGCCTCGCTCGCCTGCATGCGCAGCTTCTGCGCCCTCTCGGCTTCCGCAACGGATGAAATGCGGGCCGGATATTCGTAAAGCTCGCTTTTCATCGCGCCCGGCATCTGCACCAATGACGGCGTGGTGGTGCCTGGCACCATTTGCGGTGTCTCGAAGTTCCAATCGGCGCCGGCACGCTGGCCTGGAACATAGGCGTAATGCTTCGTCCAATCGCTGATGTGATTGCGGTCTGTCGAGCCTTGGGCAAGGCGCACGCGCCCCTCTCCCTGCGCCGACGGAGACGGGCCGGCCCATGAGTTGGCGCCATCGGCGACATGCAGCCGGTGGCTACCCTCTTCATGCGAAAACCAGTAGAAGAGACCGTCTTCCTCGAAGCGGCGCGTCAGATAATCCAGATCCGTTTCGTTCCACTGTACGGAATAATGTTGTGGCGGCGGCGGTGTGACGACACCGGACACATCCGGGGCGGGAATCCCGTGTTCGGAAAACAGCGTTTCGACGATATCGATGCTGGTCTTGTCCATCCAGATGCGGCAATCCGATCGCTGCGATAGCAGCCACATCTGCGGCTTCAGCACCATCGAGTAGGAACGCAGGCCGCGCGTAATTGGCGGCCCTTCCTGAAGCGCGGTGACCAAGCCGTTGAACGGGCGGCGAACGCCATCCCCACCGCCGTCATCCTGCTGGACTTCCAGGGATATATCGATCAGTCGACCGATCAGCTCCTCCGGCTTGATGACTTCACGCTTGGCGCGTACGGAGAGGCGGATGTCGAAAAGCGACGAAACGCCTTCCGTGATCATCACTCGCTCCGGCAGGAGTTGGTCCGTTCCAAGCGGTGAGGAAACCCTGAGGTTTCGGGTCGCCTGGATGAAATCATTGGCCGAGGGCTGATCGTTCATCTGCGCTTATCCTACCAATGAGCTTGCCGACCCTACGGTGCCGGTACTGCCGATCTGCTGTTTGCGGCCGCCAACCAGATAGACGATTTGGAACAGGGTGCCGTTCGGCAGCGTCTCGTGCATGCCCGGGCCATAGAGTACTTGCGGGGTCAGGATCTTGCCGATATCGGCGCGGTTCGGCACTGTGCCAAGCAGATAGGCACCGCGCGCCATCAGGACCCGTGTTTCGCCGTCGGTGACGGAATAATTGAATTGCGCAACGAACACCGAATGATGGTTGGTATCCATCTCGCGAATGATATGCGCCTCGTTGTTGCGCAGCCATCGCTGGAGCCAATGCGTCAGCGACATCTCGTTGGCTTTTTCGGAGAACATCCGGAAAAGCGATGCGGCGGCTCCCATCGCCTGACCACGCGCCGCGAATTCGCGCGGGCCGCTTTGATAGGAAAAGTAGTCGTAGGACGGCCCGCGGCCTGCACGCTTCACGGGCGGAAGATCGGCCTGCTTCACGGGCTCCATTTGCAGTGCCGCTGACGAAACGGAAAAATCTACCATGGCGACCTCTTTTGAGGGACGTTTGCCAAAACATGCCGATCGCACCAAAGCACGATCTGGCAGCGGACGCGCTTCCGGCGCGCTGATGTCAGCGCGCCGGAAAACGATACTGATGTTAGGCAGCTTTGGTCGTTGCCAGGTCGTAGGATGCGATCATCGGCGACTGCGGCGTCTGCGAGTCGTCGTAAGGCGTGTACTTCACTTCCATCTTGGTGAAGTTGAGCTTGATCGTCTCGACCGGGCGGTCACCGTTGGAATCGACCGAGTAGCTGGCGATCAGCGTGTTGGTAAGCGTGTACTCGATGTAGGTATCGCCCGGGTTGCCGGTCGTTACCAGATGGATGACGGCCTGCTTGCCGGTGCGGCCCGAGCATGCTTCCTGGAACAGCTTCGTCGACGAGGAATCGCTGACCTTGGTCAGGATAACTTCCGAAACGGTCGGCTCGGAAGCTTCGCGGTTCGCAGCCGAGCCGGCTGACGTCTTCATGTTGCGCGAGACATTCCAGTGGATGACTTCGATGTCCATCCACTTCTTGTGCTGCTCGTGGGTTGCATCACCCTGAATTCCGTCGATCTGCAGATAAATCGGCATGCTCTGAACTCTCCTGTTGAGATTTGAATTCGCCCTGTCGCTGCAGGGCGGGGTTACCCTTCCGTCTAATGCCGCATCCGGGCGCTGTGTTCGTCCGGGGCTGCTTTATTCGCCGTGCCGCCTTCCTCGGGGCCAGCGAATTCGTGGTCGCCCACCGGATCCTCCTCGATGAGAAAGCGGTGATCGTGAAAGCTGATGGTGATGCCGCCAACCTTGCGCCCCTGCGCAACCGCATCGAGGAAGAAGGTCGAAAGCTCAGGCAGAAGATCGCGGCCAATCATGGTTTCGATGGCACGCGCGCCCATCTCGCTCGCCTTGGCGCGGCCAACCAGCGCCTCGCGGGCTTCGGGGGCGAGCGAAACGCTTGTGCCGTACGAGGCGGCGACGCGATCACGGATGCGGCCGATCTGAATGTCGACGATCCCGCTCAGCGTCTCGCCGTTCAGCGGCATGAAGGGCAGAACGGTCGTGCGGCCGATAAAGGCCGGCTTGAAGTGTTTCTGCAATTCGGGAAGCAGTAGCGCTTCCAGCGCCTCGCCCTCAGGCATAGTTTCCGGGTCTGCCGCCAGAGCCGCCAGCAATTCCGAGCCGGTATTGGCGGTCATCACGATGGTGGTGTTCTTGAAATCGATGTCGCAGCCTTCGCCGTCGCGCAGCGTTCCCTTGTCGAAAACCTGGTAAAATACTTCCTGGACGCCCGGATGCGCCTTGTCGATCTCATCCAGTAGCAGCACGCCATAGGGACGACGGCGAACGGCCTCGGTCAGGACGCCGCCCTCGCCATAGCCGACATAGCCGGGCGGCGATCCGAGCAGCAGCGAAACCTTGTGCTCCTCCTTGAACTCGGACATGTTGATGGTCGTCAGATACTGGCTGCCGCCATAAAGAAGATCAGCCAGCGAGAGAGCCGTCTCGGTCTTGCCGGTTCCCGACATGCCGACGAGCAGGAAGACGGCGGGCGGACGACGTGGGTCGGAAAGGCCGGCGCGGGCGGACCGCATAGCGGCCGAAATCCGTGCGATCGCGTTATCCTGTCCGAGCACCCGCTCCTTCAGCCTTGCATCGAGCGTCTTGACGGTCTCGACTTGATCAGACAGCAGTTTGCCAACGGGAATGCCGGTCCAGCGCGCGACAATCCCGGCGATCACTTCCTTGTCGACCACGCGGGGAACCAACGGCGTTTCGCCAGCAACGTCGGCAAGACTGCGCTCGGCCTGTACGAGGGCCGCGCGAGCGACCTCGACGGATGAGCCATTGGGCGGGAAAAGAGCGACATTGTCACCGCGCTGGCGAATGCCCTCTTCTACCTGCTGATCATCAGGACCGCCGAGCGCGGCTTCGATGCGATCCGCCTCGGTCGATAGCCTGATTTCAGCGTCGAGCTTGGCCTGCAACCGCTCGATCTCACCTACCACCTCGCCCTTTTCGCGCTCGATGATCGCAAGACGCTCGACGATATCCGGGGTCGGCGGCTCGGCGGAAAGCGCGGCGGCTTCAACCTCGAGCATCTGCTGCTCGTTGCGCAATTCCTTGAGCGCCTCGGGAACGGTCTGCCGGGCCAGCGAGACGGCTGCCGCGGCGGTATCGATGAGGCTGATTGCCTTGTCAGGCAATTGCCGCGCCGGGATATAGCGCGCCGAGAGGCGGACGGCTGCCGCGAGCGCCTCGTCGCGAATGCGTACCTTGTGGTGAGCCCTGAAGCTGCCGACGACGCCACGCAACATGCGGATTGCCGTTTCTTCGTCGGGCTCAAGCACCTGAACGACCTGGAAGCGCCGGGTCAGCGCCGCATCCTTCTCGATATAGCGCTTGTATTCGCTCCAAGTCGTGGCCGCGATCGTCCTGAGCTCACCGCGCGCCAGCGCCGGTTTCAGAATATTGGCGGCATCCCCCTGCCCGGCCTGTCCGCCGGCGCCGATCAGGCCATGCGCCTCATCGATGAAAAGGATGATCGGTTCCACGGAGGCCCGCACGGCCGCGACAACGCCGTGCAAGCGGCGCTCGAACTCGCCTTTGACGCCGGCGCCGGCCTGCAGCAGGCTGAGGTCGAGAAGAAGAATCCGTACCGGCTTCAGCATATCAGGCACATTGCCGGACGCAATTTCCAGTGCCAGCGCCTCGGCAACGGCCGTCTTGCCGACACCCGCTTCGCCGACCAGCATTGGGTTGTTCTGACGGCGACGCATCAGGATATCGATCACCTGGCGCAGCTCGCGATCACGCCCGATGACCGGATCAATACGGCCGAGCCTTGCATCCGCCGTCATATCGCGCGTGTACAGGCGCAGGAATTCATTCTCGCCGGAGACGGCAACAGTTTCGGAATTCTCTGACAATGCCGATGCGCCATCGGAAGCGGAAGTCGCGTTCAACTTTTTTTCAAGCGCGTTGCGATCAAGGCCACGCAGCGAAGGCGCCATGCCCCGCGCCATGATTCGCAGCGACTGGTCGTCGCTCAACGCGGTCAGAAGATCGGCGAGCGTGATGTGGCCCCGCCCACATTGGAGCGACGCGACAAGCCATGCCTCACGCATCAGAGCGAGCAAATTTTGAGAGAGCACCAGTGCGGCACCATCGCCTCTCGGCAGGTCGGCGATGGCGCTATCAAGCTCGGCGCGGAGCGCCGCGGAAGAAACCCTAAGCTCTTCAAACAAAGAGCTAACTTCGGATATATCCAGCAACGATAATATCCAATGTGCGACATCGACATTCGCATGGCGATCACGTGCCGCGAGCGATGCCGCAGCCTCGAGACCGACGCGTAATGCTGGCTCAAGCGTTCTGATCAGACGATTGAGATCGATGTTCGACACCTAGAAGTTTCCTCCCTCTGGTTTCATTTCAACCACACGCTCCAAATCGCGGCAACAACTAGGGCGGTTATTTCCATACGTCCAGATGGACTACAAAAAATTTTTCACGTGGTCAAAAAATGGAATCGTCATAAATCTGTTGCAGAATAGACATGGTTGACAAAGGAATATATCGACCTAACTATCACGCCCTCTAACGATGTAGTTCATGATATGGAGTTAATTCCCTGCTGAACGTTCGCGACATAGAAAATCCATTTGAAGAAAACGCACCGTGCGGAGAAAATCTGCGCAATAATACTTCTATGCGTGAAATATACTATAGAATAAAGGATGCAAGAAACCAGGCTCGCGCGGCGGAACGAGGTATATCGCCGGGTGAAAATATTAGCGTTTCGCCTCTTTGGACAGATGTCAGCAATCTCGGATTGCAGATTATTTCTTCAAAAAGTAAGGACCTCGAAGTATTAGCATGGTTGGCTGAAGCGGAATTACGTCTGCGCGGTTTCGAAGGGTTGCGGGACGTCTATCATGCAATCGCGTCGCTTTTGGACAAGCATTGGGAGAAATTTCATTCCGTCGGCGTCGACGATATCGAGGAACGACTTGCCCCGCTTTCGGGCCTCAATGGCATCGGCGGCGAAGGAACCATCATCCAAGCGATCAGGTTGTCGCCGCTCATTCCTGGCGCGAAATTCGGCCAGTTTTCCCTCTGGGACTTTCAGCTGTCGCAACGGCCCAACGAAGTGAAGCGGCGTGACGAGTTAAGTCAGGCAGTTCTCGATGCAGGCACGACGGCGATGAGTTCGCATCTTGAAACGGTCAATGGCTGCATTGCCGCCTTCGACCGGCTCGTATCCATCCTGAACGAGCGCTGCGGGCAGATGGCGCCGCCGAGTTCCAATACGCATAATGTTTTGCAGGAGGCCGCCTTGGCGCTTCGCTCTCTCGCCGGCATCGAATCGTCTGAGGCCGTGGCTGCGATGGAACCGCAGCCGGAGGACGGCGAGCAGGTGCAAGTGCGTCCACGCGCGTTGAGCGCTGAACAGATCGGCTCGCGCGAGGAAGCCTTCGAGCTGCTGCTTGCCGTCGCGCGCTACTTCCGCCGCACCGAACCCCACTCTCCGATCTCGATGTCGATCGAGACGATGGTCAGGCGCGGCCGCATGGATTTTTCGGAACTACTGGCCGAATTGCTGCCGGAGCAGCAGGCTCGCAACGCCGTGCTGACAGCGGCGGGCATTCAGCTGAAATCGAATAAGAATGGGTGAGAAATACAACCATCCTCTGAACTTTTTGCAACCGGCCCTTTCCAAAGTCGAGTTGCGCCACATCTGTAGAGCGAATTTGCCGCTGGCATGGAAGGAGAAACTTTATGGCGAGTGTTCACGAAAAGCTCGAGCGAGTGCGCAAGCCCAGGGTCCACATCAAGTATGAGGTGGAGACCGAAGGTGCGATGGTCGTCAAGGAATTGCCTTTCGTCGTCGGCGTTCTCGGCGACTTCTCGGGCAACCCGACCCAACCGCTGAAACCGTTCGGCGAGCGCAAATTCGTTCAGATCGATCGCGATAATTTTGATGACGTCATGCGGCGCATGACGCCCGGCCTGAACATTTCTGTCGAAAATACGCTGGAGGGCGACGGTTCGCAGCTTCCCGTCTCGCTGAAATTCGAGAGCATGCGGGATTTCGAACCGGGTTCCATCGTCAGTCAGGTCCCGGCGCTCAAGGCCCTCCTCGATGCGCGCAACCAGCTCCGCGACCTCATGAGCAAGGCCGACCGTTCGGAAGAGCTGGAACGGCTGCTTGAAGACGTGCTCCAGAACAAGGCTGATCTTTCCAAGCTGATGTCCGAGCTCGGATTGGCCGAAAAGCCCGCCGCAAGCTGATCGTCGTCGGCGATCAGCCAACGCCGATCGCCCAGTTTCGTTTCAAGCGGCCGATAACGACATATTTGAAGCTGCATCGATATCGCCGCATTTCCGCAAGGATCGAAAAATGAGCGCTGAAAGCCAATTGAAGACCAAAGAGGCCGAGTTCGCGCCCGAGGAAAATCTGCTGTCGCAGATCGTGGCGGCCACCAGGCAGACCGAGCCCGATCGTGCCCAGGATCTCCTGAGGACGCTGACCGATCAGGCACTCAAGGGCACCGTCACCTATGACCGCAACCTGACGGTAACGCTCAACAAGGCGATCGCCGAGCTTGACCGGAAAATTTCCCGTCAGCTTGCCGCGATCATGCAATCGCCTGAATTCACCAAGCTGGAAGGCAGCTGGCGCGGCCTGCAATATCTCGTCAAGAACAGCGAGACCAGCGTCAACCTGAAAATCCGTGTGCTGAACGCTTCCAAGCGCGACGTTTCCAAGGATCTCGCAAAGGCGGTAGAGTTCGATCAGTCGCGGCTCTTCAAGTCGATCTACGAAGACGAATTCGGCACGCCGGGCGGTGAGCCCATGGGCGCCCTTATCGGCGATTACGAATTCGACAATTCCTTCGATGACGTGCAGACGCTGCAGGCGATTTCGTCGATCGCGGCCGCTGCTTTCGCTCCGTTCATTTCGGCCGCAAGCCCGCGCATGTTCGGCTTCGACGACTATCGCGAACTCGCCCGTCCGCGCGACCTGGAAAAGATCTTCGAAACGGTCGAATACGCCAAGTGGCGCAGCCTACGCGAGAGCGAGGATTCGCGCTTCGTGACACTCGCCCTCCCCCGCGTGCTTGCCCGCATGCCCTATGGCCCGAAGACCAATCCGATCGACGACTTCGCTTTCGATGAAACCGATCATTCGAAGACCGGCGAGCTCGAGCACAATTCCTACTGCTGGATGAATGCAGCCTACGTGATGGGAACGCGGCTGACGGACGCCTTTGCCCAGAGCGGCTGGTGCACCGCGATCCGCGGCGCGGAAAACGGCGGCAAGGTTGAAAACCTGCCGATGCACATCTTCTCGAGCGACGATGGCGACCTCGACCTCAAGTGCCCGACCGAAGTCGGCATCACCGACCGTCGCGACGCCGAGCTCGGCAAACTGGGCTTCCTGCCGCTCTGCCACTACAAGAACACCGATTACGCCGTGTTCTTCGGCGCGCAGACGACTCACAAGCCGAAGGTTTACGACAAGCCTGAAGCAACGGCCAATGCCGCGGTTTCCGCGCGCCTGCCCTACATGATGGCCACCTCGCGCTTCGCCCATTATCTGAAGGTCATGGGCCGCGACAAGATCGGCTCCTTCATGGAAGCGCAGGACTGCGAGAACTGGCTGAACCGCTGGATCGCCAACTACGTCAACGCGAACGACGATGCAGGCGAGGAATCTCGCGCCAAATATCCGCTGCGCGATGCGAAGGTGACCGTCCAGGAAGTTCCGGGCAAGCCGGGCTCCTACAACGCCGTCGCCTGGATGCGCCCCTGGCTGCAGATGGAAGAGCTGACCACGTCGCTTCGCATGGTCGCGCGCATTCCGAGCAAGAACTAGGAGGGGCAGCGCGGCGATCTCCTCGCCGCGCGCCTTCAGTCAGCGCCATGACCGTGACAACGACGGAACCGAGAGCAGCCTGGCCGCGTCAGGTGCATCGCGTGATCGCCATGATCGACGATGCGCTCAACAAGCAGGTCAATGCCATCTTGCACCATCCGGACTTCCAGGCAATGGAAGCGCGGTGGCGCGGACTTGCCATGCTGATGCGCCACACCGGCCGATCGGAAGAGGTGAAGGTCAAGATCCTCAGCGTCAGCTGGGCTCAGCTGACGCGGCATCTGGAGCGAACGACGGAATTCGACCAGAGCCATCTCTTCGAGCTGATCTACAGTCGCGAATTCGGCATGCCCGGTGGAGAGCCGTTCGGTCTGTTGATCGGCGACTACGAGCTTTCTCCACAAGATCGGGTCGGCGGCGATACGGTCGGCGCGCTCACGCAGATCGGCATGGCCGCCGCCGCTGCCTTCTGCCCGTTCGTAGCCGCCGCCGCACCACAGGCCATCGGCCTGCAGGATTTTGACGAGCTCAATCGCGTTCAGGACTTTTCCTGGCTGGCCTATGATCCCACCCGCATCCGCTGGAATGGGCTTCGCGCGCGCGAGGATTCCCGTTTCCTCGGGCTGGTCGCCCCACGGATCCTGATGCGCGCGCCCTATGAGGCGTTTTCGCGCGAGCGCGACGATCGGTTCCCTTTCCGCGAAAGCATCGCAGCCGATGGCAGCACCTTGCTTTGGGGCAATGGTGCCTTCGCTTTCGCGATGATCGTCATCCGCAATTTCATCGAAACCGGCTGGTTCGCCGATATTCGCGGGGTGACGCAGGACGCCATCGATGGCGGCATGCTGAGCGCGGAGGAGCTCGCTCCCTATGATCTCGGCATCGAAAGCAGCGGGTTGTCGCAACAGGCTCCCGTCGAAATACGTCTGACCAGTGGACAGGAGCAGCAGTTGTGCGAGCTCGGCATCGTCCCTGTAGCTACGACATATCTCTCCTCGTCGGCGATCTTCAATTCCAATCAGTCCCTGCATGCGCCGCCGCATTATTCGAGCGAGCACGCCCGGCAAAATGCCCGCATAGCTGCGATGTTGCAGTATGTGCTGTGCGCCTCGCGCTTCTCGCACTATCTCAAGGTCATCATGCGCGATGACATCGGCAAGCTCGCCGATAGCGCCTCTATCGAACGCAAGTTGAACGATTGGCTGTCAACCTACACGCTTGGCAACGACGACGCCGACCTGTCACTGCGCACGCGTTTCCCGTTGCGCTCGGCCGGCATCAGCGTCGATGAAATTCCCGGCAAGCCGGGCATGTTCGCCTGCACGGTACGGCTGCAGCCGCATTTTCAGCTCGACGACGTCTCCACAAGTTTTCACCTCATCGCGGAGACGACGAATGCGACCTATGCATTCTCCCGCCCCGCGAACACGCAAAGGATGTCCGCATGACGCTCTCCGCCAGGATTGCCGAAGCTCTTAGCGAAAACGCGCTCGACGACGCATTTGAGCAGGCGAAGGCACATGTAAAGGCAGCGCCGACGGACAAGGATGGTAGGCATATTCTGATCGATCTTCTGATCCTTGCCGGTGATTACGCGCGAGCCGATGCGCAGTGCAATGTCGCGACAACATTCGCGCCAGAAGACATGATGGGCTTCGCCATGCTGCGCAACCAGCTTCGTGCGATGGCTGCGCGTTCGGCCTGGTTCGAGGAAGCGGCGGTGCCGGAATTCCCGAACGGCCCGACGGCGCTCGATCAGGCGGCCATGAAGTTGGCGATCGCCCATCGCGACCATTCTTCGGATACGGCCGCGGCACTGCAGTCCCTTGAGGCGATCAGGGGTGAACGGCCGATGCGGTGGAATGGCCAGCTCGTTTCGGACCTTCGCGATCTCGACGATCGGATCCCGCACGCTCTTGAGGTCATCATGACCGGCGGCTCCTATCTGTGGATCGACTTTTCCAGGATTGCCGCCCTCCGCATTGAGCCGATCGCCCGCCCCCGTGATCTCGCTTTCCGCAGGGCCGAGCTTGAGCTCGTGGACGGCGCGAGTGCGCCCGTACTGCTGCCGGCGATCTATCACGGCACGACAGGCGCCAAGCTGCTGCTGGGCCGCGAAACCGAATGGGTCGACGAGGCGACGGGTATTACGACCGGCCGCGGCCAAAAGTGCTTCCTGGCGGGCGACGATCTGGTATCCTTCCATGATCTGAAGTCGCTGGAAGTCGCTGCGAGCTCTGTCGAGACGAGGCGCGCTGCCCATGGCTGATCCGTTGGAGCGCTACAGGCCACGGGAAAGGATCGTCGCGAGGTCGATCATCGATCGACTGATCGACGGGCACCCCGATCGCCTGCAGGATCCACCGCTGACGGCGGCCGAACAACTGCGCGAACTGCGCGAATGCATTCGCCGCGATCTCGAAGCCCTACTCAACACGCGCCGCCGACCGACTGCTCCTCCATCGATCTATGAAGAACTCGGTGATGCGCTGGTGTCTTTCGGCGTCGATGGCATGGTCTCGGCAAATCTCGTCACCGATGAAGCCAAGAGCCGTCTCGCACGCCTGATCGAGCGGCGCATCACGCTGTTCGAAACGCGGCTTTCCGATGTGCAGGTGAGTATCCTCAAGAGCCGCGGAAATGGCGAACGAGCCTTGCGGCTGCGCATCCACGCGACCTTTCGCGTGCATGAGGGTATGCCGCCGATCAGCTTTGAATCGACGATCGACCCCTCCACTCAGCGCTTCCTGGTGGAGGCCAATAATGGCTGACGGCTTCCTGCAGCGTTACAACGACGAGCTGGCTGCGATCCGTCGGCGTGCGGCGCGTTTTGCCGACACTTTCCCTAAAATCGCCGGCCGGCTGCGCCTGACCGGCGAGGTTGCGGACGATCCGCATGTCGAACGGCTGATCCAGAGCTTCGCCTATTCGGCCGCCCGCGTGCGCCAGAAGCTCGACGACGAGTTTCCGGAACTGACGGATGGGTTGCTGGAAACCCTTTATCCGCACTATCTCGCGCCATTGCCCTCGATGAGCATCGTGCGCTTCATGCCAAGCAACACGCTGACATCGGTGCAAACCGTACCGCGTCACACCGAAATCTTCGCGGAGCCGATTGGCGGCGAGAGCTGCCGCTTCCGCACGACACAGGATACGCTGGTCGCGCCGATCGAGATCGTCTCGGCTTCGCTGACTGGCCACCCGATCAGTGCGCCGCCCTCCCCTCATGCAGGTGCGGCCGGTTGTCTTCGCCTGTCGATCCGGGCACGGGATGTAAACAAGCCGCTCAGTGAGATCGGCGTGGACAGGCTGCGGCTTCATATCGGTTCGTCCTGGCAGCAGGCCGTCGCCATTTACGAGCTTCTCGTCAATCACACGCTCGGCATCGCGCTTGCCCACCACGCCGATGATCGCGCGCCAGTGATGCTGCCGGCGGCTGCGCTCCGCCCGGTCGGCTTCGAGCCGGACGAGGCGATCCTACCCTATCCCAACTCAAGCTTCACCGGTTATCGTCTGCTGACGGAATTCTTCGCCTTGCCGCAGAAATTCCTCTTCATCGATATCGTCGACCTGAAGGCCTGGCGTGGCGAAACGCTGGAAATCTTCATTTATCTCGATGAAAGCAGCGTAAAGCTGGAGCGCGCCATCTCCGCCCGAGATTTCGTCCTGAATGCCACTCCGATCGTAAACTTGTTTCGCCAGAGTTGCGAACCGATCGCGCTCGACGGTGCGCGCACCGAATATCGCGTGCTTCCCGATGCTAGACGGCAGAAGACGCGGGAGATCTATGCGATCGAGAAGGTGGTCGTGTCGGCGCGCACTGGGGACGAGGAAGAGTGCCAACCCTTCTTCGGTCGCAGCCTGAAGGGCGGAGCCTCTACGCTCTTTTGGCAATGCACGCGCCGCTTTGACGCCGATGACCATACCTCGGACATGGAAATCGCGTTCGTAGACCGCGCTCGCCGGGCAAGCGGTCCGCTTGACAAGATCGCCAGCATCGACGCGCTGTGCCTTAACCGCGAACTGCCGGAGCAATTGCCCTTTGGCGGCGGTCATCCCTATCTGCAGCTGGCTTCCGGCAGCGAGGCAGTCGGTTCGGTCGAAGCCTTGATGGCACCTACGCCTTCTGTGCGAATGAACGAGCAGCAAGGGCGCAACTGGCGGCTCATGTCGCATCTCCAGCTCAATCATCTTTCCATATTCGACAATGATGGCGCCGCGCTGAAGGATATTCTTGCGCTCTATGCTTTCAGGGACAGCCGCGAAACCAGACTGCTCGTGGATGCTCTTGTGCGGGTCGACGCCAAAAGCTCGATGACGCGGCTTGGCGGCGGCGGGATGGTGACGGGCACCGATATCATCCTGGAGTTTGATCCGGCCGCCATCGAAAGGCCTTCGGCCTATCTCTTCGGCAGTGTCCTCGACCGGTTTTTCGGGCTTTACACCTCGATCAACAGCTTCACTCGCCTTTCCATCTCGATGAAGGGGCAATCGAAACCAATCGCCGTCTGGCCGGCGCGCGCCGCCGAGCGGCCGCTATTGTGACGAGGGAGATGAACGCAAGCGATGGACCAGTTCCGGCCAAGTGATAGCGAAATGCTTGCCGCGCTGCTCGAACGCGACCCCGGTCGTTTCGAGCCATCGACGGCGTTTCGTATCGCCCAGCACGCGGCCGGCGATCATTTGACGGTGTCCTCACCCGTTGGCGTTTCGCCGGTGCCGCTTGCCATGAGCGACTTCAAGCGAAAGGGCGGAGCGGGATCGATCAAGGCAAGCATGGCCGGTCTGCTCGGGCCACTCGGTGCCATGCCGCCGAGTTACAATGAGCTAGTCATGCGCGAAGAGCGCAATCGAGCTCATGGCCTTTCAAGCTTTTTTGATCTCTTTACGAGCCGCCTTGCGGAGCTTTTCGCCGATGCCTGCGAGAAATATCGTCTTGCGCGCGGATTGCGATGGAGCCGGGACAGAAACGGAAACGCCTTTATCAAGACCCTGTTCGCACTGACGGGTTTCGGTACCGCCCGGCTGAGGGAGCAGGTCCGCCCCGATGACGAACTGATCCTCCGATTTTCCGGATTTTTTTCGACCAGAAACCGCAATGCGGTCAATCTGCAGGCCATGCTGCAGGAGTTCAGCGGCCTGCAGATTGCGATCGAATTATTCAAAGGCAGATGGCTTTCCATTCCCGAGGGCGAGCGCAGCCGCATGGGGCAGCCGCAGGGTGTGCAGCTTGGCGTGAACTCGACCGCGGGCGCGGCAGTCCACGATTTCGGCGGCAGTTTCCGCGTCGTGATCGGCCCGGTCGATTATGAGGATTACCGGTCTCTTTCTCCTGGCAGCGCCAATATAAATGCGCTGTTTGCCCTGACGCGCCTTTATGTGGATCCGTCGCTCGATTTTGACATTCAGGTGGTTTTGAAAAAGGAGCACATCCCGTTTTGCCGGCTTGGCGAAAGCAGTGATCCGCCGAGGCTTGGATGGAACAGCTGGGCACGCGTAGCAGCGGCAGACCGCGACAGTGGCGATGCCATCGTTGCGGAGCCACGTAGGGCGCAAGGACAATCCGATCACGGAGGCCTCCATGCGGCTTGAACTGCGGCAGACAGCCGGAGAAGGTTCCAGCAGGGGATGGTTCTTCGAGCGGGGCAAACGCACGCTCGGCCGATCGCCCGATTGCGATTGGCAGGTTTCCGATCCAAAGCGGCTGATTTCGAAAATTCATTGCGCGATCGAACGCGATCGCGCCGGCTTTTTCGTGCGGGACCAGAGCGCCAATGGCACTCGTGTGGACGGCGCGACCATTTTCGAAGGCGAGACGGCGAGACTTACGGATAAATCCAAAATCGCATTCGGCGACGTCGCGTTCACCGTCGTCATTACTGGGGAAGCTGATCGCGAGATCGACGATCCAGCAGCGGATCTGCGCCTCAGCGACGAAAGGTTGACGATCTCGTCGATCCTTGCCGACATCGCGCCCGGCGGCGGCACGGCAACCGGCGTGCTCGGGCAGCGCAATGGCGACGACTGGATCGCCGCGCTGGCGCAATCGTCGAAAAATGGCAAGTCGCCAAGTAGGAATGTCGACATCGGCTGGAACGGCCCGCCCGATGTCAACGGTATCAAACCGATACTTCCGGATGATTGGAATTCGGACTTCGAGCTGGGCAGCCAGCTGGAACATGGCGCGGCAACCCATGTCTCCGTTGCCGTTGCCCGCGGTTCCGGTTCTGAGACGGTCGAAACTGCAAAGACGATCATTCCGGCCAATGATATGCGCGCCGCCGACAATACGGATCAAGGCCCGGACGATGCGAGTTTTGCATTGCAATTCGATCCGCTGCGGCAGCTCGAAGCGCTCGTTTCGACGCTGGAGCAGACACTCGACGACGAAGCGTCCATTTTCGGAATTGAAGACAGCCGGGCTCATTCACCCCTTTCACTGTTCAGCCGCGAACGGACGGAGCAATTGGCCGACCGCCTTCGATCGCTCATTTCGAGGCAATCCACGCTTAACGCCGGTCTTGAAAACCTTGTTCGCGAAGCCAATCGGATGTTCGAGCCCCGCATGATCGAGGCGCATGTCGATGCCTCCCAGCGCAAGGCTCTTTGGCGCGGCAACGGCGATTACTGGAAGGCTTACCGCGCGCAGTTCGAAAGAGGCGGCGGAAGCATTTCGGTCCGCGACCTGCTGGCCGAGGCGTTCAGCGTCTCCGCCCATGGTCGCGACGAAGACGATACCGCCAGTTTGGCAGAGAGGACGGGCAACACCCGATGAAGAACGAAAATCGCGTGGCTTGGAGCGAGGGTATGTTCCTTCGCGTGCAGCATTTCCAGCAGGCCGACCGCTGGACGGAGAGGTTGGTCCGAACGACCGCGCGGGGGCTCGCACCTTACCCCTGGGGCATCGCCGAGATCGGCATCGATCGCAGCGCGCTCGCGATCGGCCAGTTTGCTTTGTCGAACCTGCGCGGCATCCTGCCCGACGGCACGCCCTTCGAAGCGCCCGTTGATGCGGATCTGCCGTCCCCCTTGGAACTCGACGATTCAACGAAGAACGCTATCGTCTATCTAGCCCTGCCCAGCCGTCAGCCTGGAAGAGCCGACGTCGCCATGAACGGCAGCGCCATGCGCAACAGCGTGCGCATAACAGCCTCGCAATATGAGGCGCCGGATGCGAATGTGGAAACCGACTTCATGGCGCCGATCGATGTCGGCCGCCTGAACCTGCGCTACCTGAAGACCGGCGACGAACTCGCTGGATACGACCTGATCGGCCTTGCACGCATCATCGAGGTTCGCTCCGACCGTTCGGTCATTCTCGATCCGGATTACATCGCCCCATCGCTGAATTGCGCGGCCGAAGCGCGTTTGAATGAGCTCGTTACCGAATTGCTCGGAATCGTACGGCATCGGGCCGAAGCGATCGCCGAGCGCATTGGTGACCCGACGGTGCGTGGAACCGCCGAGGTCGGCGATTATTTTCTGCTGCATATTCTCAATCGTGCCGATCCGATGCTGCGGCATATCGCGGCGAATGCTTCGCGGATGCATCCGATCATCTTCTACGAGGAATGCATCCAGCTAGCCGGCGAACTCGCCACCTTCACAACCGATCGCAAGCGGGCGTCCGATTTTCCGCCCTATCGCCATGACGATCTGAAGGCGACGTTTGCCGCTGTGTTCAACGATCTGCGCGCCTCGCTTTCCGCGGTGCTCGAGCAGGCCGCCGTTGCGATCGAACTTATCGAACGGCGTCACGACGTGCGCGTCGGCACCATCAACGACCGCTCGCTGCTCAAGGATGCGGGCTTTGTGCTTGCGGTCCGTGCCGAGATGTCGGCCGAGGATGTCAGACGCAAGCTGCCCGCGCAGATCAAGATCGGCCCCGTGGAGCGGATCGCCGAGCTTGTCAATGTCGCGCTGCCCGGCATTCCTGTCAGGCCCCTTCCCGTGCTGCCGCGGCAGCTGCCATACCGGTCAGGCACGATCTACTTCGAACTCGATACGAAGAATCCGCTTTGGAAACAGCTTGATACCTCCGGCGCGATCGCGCTGCATCTCGCGGGCGACTTCCCTGGCCTGGAGATGGAACTGTGGGCTCTCAGAGAATGAATACACCACGCTCAACACCCTGGCACGAGCTGCCGACGATCATCGAGCTGACCGAGGATGGCGCACGCAAGAACGAAGCCGCCCGCAAGGTGGCCGATATTCTCGACGAGGAGCTGGATAAGCAGCCGAACGACAAATCGGCCAATGCAGCCGGCGGCTGGTCCGTCGATGCGCTGATCCGCGGCTTTCGCTTTGGCGGTGATGATGTTCCAACCATCGTGCGCTCGGCCGCACCATTGCTCAATCTCGCTCACAGCCTGCGCAACACCGAGGAACAGCCCGACATTGCCGAGCTCAGGCAGGTGACGATCGATGCGGTTGGGCGCTATGAGCGCGATCTCGCGGGTGCGCGCATCAGCCCGGAACGGGCACGCGCGGCGCATTATGTCATCTGCGCGACCATTGACGACGTGGTTCTGAGCAAGCCTTGGGGCGTGCGGGCCGGCTGGGCGCGATCTGGCCTCGTCTCGACCTTCCACATGGACGTGACCGGCGGCGACCGGGTTTTCGATCTCCTGGACCATTTCCAGCAGAGCCCGGGCACCAACAAGGACCTGCTGCTTCTCATCTATCTCTGCCTGTCGCTCGCCTTCGAAGGCCGCACGCGCGTTTCGCCGCGCGGATCGCTGGAACTCGGGCGTATCCGCGACAGTCTCTACAAGACGCTGCTCGGTCAGTATGGTGTTTTCGAACGCGAGCTGTCGCCGCACTGGCGCGGCGTTTCGGCGCGCCACAAGCCGCTGCGCACGGCTGTCGCGCTTTGGACGATCCTTTCCGTCCTGGCGCTTCTGTTCGCGCTCGGCTACATGTTCTTCACGCTTTCGCTCAACAACGCCTCCGACGCCACCTTCGAGCGCCTGGCCAACCTGCCGCCACGCGATACGCCGAGCGTTCTGATCGACGCGCCGAAGCCGAAAGAAGTCGCACAGACGCCCCCTCCCGCGAAGAAGCAGCCGGAAATACCGCCGCAGGTCAAGCCGCAGCCGACGCCGCTCGACAATCTGCTCGCTTTCCTGCAGCCGGAAGTCGACCGCAAACTGGTCACGCTGTCGAATTCCAATGGCAGGCTACTGGTGCGCATCAACAATTCCGGCCTATTCGACACGGGCAGCGCCGAAGTCAGCGCTAAATTCCGCGATCTCCTCCAGCGCATCGGCGGAGCGTTGGCTTCGGAAAAATTCCGTGCCGTCGTCGTCGGCTATACCGACAATGTGCCGATCCGCACGGCGCAGTTCCCGTCGAACTGGCATCTTTCCGAGGCTCGCGCTCGCGCCGTCGGCGATATTCTTGCCGCCTATACCGGCAAAGAGGCCATTCTCACGGAAGGGCGCGCCGACAGCGATCCGCTCGCAAGCAACGACACGGCGGAAGGCCGCGAAGCCAACCGCCGGACGGAGATCCTGGTGCTGACCGACCCAACACAACGTCTTGGCGATGCAGCCCTCAATCCGCAGGCAACACCACAAACGCCGAGCGCTAATGCACCGGCTACATCCGCGACGACGGGAGGAACTCGATGAATCCGCTTGGCGCGTTTTACACGCTTCGCTCCTATGTCTCGGCCTATGCCGGTCTTCTCGGTCAGCGCTTCATCTCGCTGATCTGGGTCGTGGCGATCTGCGTCGTCATCTGGTTCTACGGTTCCATGGCCGGCTATGGTGGTTTCAAGCCGCTGTCGAGCAGCACCGCCCGGATGATCGCGATCGGCGTGATCATAGCGGGTTGGCTGATCTACATGCTGGTCACGACCCTGCGCGCGCGCAAAAGGGACAAGGCGCTCGTGGAAGGTATTGCCGACGATGCCGCCAGCCAGCAGGCGGAAGTCGGCGAAATCCATAGCCGCCTGAAGGAAGCCCTGCTGCTTCTGCGCCGCATCAGCAAGAAGCGTTTCGGCTATATCTACGAACTGCCCTGGTATGTCATCTTCGGCGCGCCGGGATCGGGAAAGACGACGGCGCTGACCAATTCGGGGTTGAAGTTCCCGCTCGGCGATGCCATGGGCAGCAATTCCGTGCAGGGCGCCGGCGGCACCCGCAACTGCAATTGGTGGTTCGCCGACGAGGCGATCCTGATCGACACCGCTGGCCGCTACACCACGCAGGATGATCTGAACGGCGCGTCCAAGGCCGGATGGGAAGGCTTTCTCGGGCTGTTACGCAAGTACCGTCGCTCGCAGCCGATCAACGGCACGCTCGTCACGCTCTCGATCGGCGACCTTCTCAGCCGCGATCATGAGGCACAGCTCGAAGAGGTGCGTTCCATTCGCAAACGCCTGTCGGAGCTCGACGAGTTCCTACATGCGCGCGTACCCGTCTATGTCGTGCTAACGAAGGCCGATCTCTTGACCGGCTTTGTCGAGTTCTTCGACGGCCTGGCAAAGACCGATCGTGAGCAGGTTTGGGGCACGACCTTCAATCTCGACGAAAGCTATAAGGGCGAGAACCTGCCCGAGCGTTTCATGGAAGAGTTCGCGCTGCTGCAGCAGCGCGTGGATGCCATGCTGATCGAACGCCTGCAGCAGGAGCCGAATATCGAGGTTCGCGGTCGAATCTTCCGCTTTCCCGCGGAGCTTGCCTCATTGGGAGAGCGCCTGCAGGAGCTGTTGACCGAGCTCTGCGCATCTTCCAGCCTCATCGAATCCCCTCTCGTTCGCGGCGTCTATTTTGCTTCGGGCACACAGAGCCGCGAGACGGATACTCCGCGCACGCGACGCAGCTATTTCCTGTCGCGTCTGTTCAAGGAGGTCATCTTCGGCGAGGCGTCGCTGGTCGCCCGCGACAGACGCCTCTCGGGCCGGCAAACCATGATCAGACGGATTGCTTATGGCGCGGCGGCCATCGCTCTTGCGATCGTCTTCACCGGCTGGACGGCAACCTATTTTCAGAACTCGCGCGCGATCGCGGCAGCAGAGCGGCGGATTGGCAATTACGAGAAGCTCGCAAGCGGCATTCAGGTGCGCGATGTCACCGATGCCGATTTTCTGCGGGTCCTGCCGGCGCTCGACAATCTGCGTGCGGTCAACAGCGGCTTCGATGAGGCGCGCATCTGGCCGACCAGTTTCGGCCTCGATCAGGGTGACAAGATCGCCAGCCGGCAGCGCGGAGCCTATCAGCGCGCCTTGAACGCGCTGCTTCTGCCTCGCATGCTGGTAGCGCTTCAAACGGAGCTCAAGCAGACCTTGGATGTTCAGAAGACCTTCGATGCTTTGAAGTTGTATGGCATGCTCGGCGGGCTGGGGCCGGTCGACAGAGATTTCGTCTCGCAGCAATCGGAAGACATGTTTGCAGCACTTTACCCTGGTGAAGGACGCTCGGCCACGCGCAAGGCGCTGGCTGCTCACGCAGAGGCCATGGCAGCGGGCAGCCTGCCCGCGATCGAGCTGGACAATGCCCTGATTGCCAAGGCACGGGAAACGATCCACTCGCAAAGTCTTGCGGCCCGAGCCTATGATATCCTCATCCATTCCCGGCAGGCTCGCCAGCTTGATGCCTGGCTTCCCGCCGACGCATTGGGGCCGCTCGGAGCCCAGATTTTCCAGCGCAAATCCAAGACAGCGCTGCGGGAGGGCATTCCGGGAATTTTCACGGGCAAAGGTTATCGTGACGTGGTGCTGCCGATGGTCGCGACCGCAGCCTCCGAAGCGCTCAAGGAACAATGGGTCCGCGGTGACGGCGGCGCGGCTCCTTCGACAATGACCACGGACGCGATTTCCCAGGCGACGCTGCAGCTTTATTTCGACGCATTCCAGCAGCAATGGTCTTCGTTGCTGGCCGATCTTCAGGTGCGCCCATCGAGCAATCTTGCCGATGCGACCGAGACGGCGCGCATCCTGGCGGCCAATCCAAGCCCAGTGGAGATGGCGCTGAAATCCATAGCAGCCGCCACCGACCTGCGCCCTCACGTCGGTGCCGAAATTGCCTCGCTTGACGATGTTCCGGACGCGGCGCTGACGGCCGCCACCACAGGCGCGGTCAGCGCGCCCGATCCTTACGGCCCGTTGCGGGCCGCGCTTAAGGCGAATGCCGCCAATGCGCAACCCGCACCCCAGGACGGCAACGCCAACGGCAGCGATAAGCCGCGCTCCCAGATCCAGGGTCTCCAGCCGATCCTCCAGAATATCTACGGCCAATTGTCGCGCGCAGCGAACTCGACGGCAGAAGTGGCACGCGTCTTCGACGCCGGCGGCCAACTCGCCAATGCCAATCAGGACTTGCTGCAGCAGGCCCGCGGGCTGCCGGCGCCGGCCGATGCATGGATGGTGGCGGTTGCCGCCGATATCGGCTCGCTGGCGGTCAAGACGGCCCGCGCCCGCATCAACGATCTATGGGCTGCGGAAGGCGCCGATCTCTGCGCCCGCATCGTTACCGGTCGCTATCCGTTCGACCGGAAATCCAGCCAGGACATCGCCATGGCGGACTTCATCCGATTGTTCGGACCGCAAGGCCTGTTCCAGTCTTTCTTCAAGAACCGGCTGGATGCATTTGTCGACACGAGCGCTCAGCCTTGGGGCTGGCGTGGTACTTTCGGCGGCGACAGCATTCCGAGCCAGGCAATCGCGCAGTTCGAAAATGCCAGCAAGATCGAGCATGCCTTCTTTCCGGCCGGCAGTGAGAAACCCTCGATATCGATCAATATCAAGCCCGTTTCGTTGTCGGACAATGCCAATTCAGTGATGGTTGATATCGTCGGCGAGCATGTCCTTTATAATCACGGACAAATAGTGCCAAAATCCATAACCTGGCCACCCGCTGGCGCAGTGAACCAGTCCAATGTCAGATTTTTCCCGGGAGATCTGCAACCGGCCATCACACAGACCGGCGACTGGTCGCCCTTCCGCCTGTTCGATGCCGCCAAGGTGACGGTCCAGGCTCCCGATCTTTTCCGGGCTCGATTTGAGGACAAGGGCCAGATGGCGGAATTCGACGTCCAATTCGGCTCGGTGCTTAATCCCTTCCGGCTGCAGGCATTGTCCGATTTCAGCTGCCCGGCGCAATTCTGACGGTCCGCCGATGAACGAGCCGCTCGCCCGCACCCAATCGCCGATGCAAGCAGATGCGGTCGGCTTTTTCGGAAAATTGCCGACGCATGGAGATTTCGTTTCCGCCGCGCTCGGCTCGCGTCTCCAGAGCGAACTCGACCAATGGGTTCACAATGGCCTGATCGCACTGGAAGCGACATTGGGATCGGATTGGCGCCGGCTGTTTCATGCGACGACCGCCTGGCGCTTCGTCGTCGGCAAGGGCGTCTGGGGGCCGTCTGCTGTCGCAGGCGTCCTTCTGCCCAGCCGTGACCGCGTCGGCCGAAGTTTTCCTCTGATTATCGCCGCTCAATTGCAGCGCTTCTCCGGACAGCTGCGTGATATGTGCGAAGACGATAGCTGGTTTACCGCTGCCGAAGCCCTGGCGGAGACCTCCGACAAGGCCGATTTCGCGATGAGCCGTTTCGTCGAGGGCATCAAGCGGCTTCGCCCGCCATTCATCGACAAGCACTCAAGCGTGATGCAGTCCGCCGCAATGAGCAATGCTCCCGCACCGGGCTCGCTTTGGTGGCGTATCAATCCCGGCACGCGCCAAGGCAAAGGGTTCCGCACCGCGGCCGCTCCCACCGCACAGGATTTCGTCAAGCTCGTCACGGTAGAAGCCCCGAAAATCCCTGTCAGCGTCGAGCCGGATATATACTCTGCCGCCGCCGCGATCGAAGCGCCGCAAACGGTGAAGACTGGATCGTCGGATTTTGCGATAGCGTACAGCCATGCCAGCCATGCCGGAACGCGTCTCTCATTGAATGCCGATGCGCTTCTTATAAGCGCCGCACCGCATATCTTCGCGATAGCGGATGGTGTCGGCGATGGCATCGGCGCCATCGAGGCGGCAAGAATAACGACGGGAATCCTTGCCGGTATGCCGCAGCGTGAAGCGCTGCAGCCGCTGGTACAGGATATCAAGAGCAAGCTCAGCCATGCCCATGCGATCCTACGCGCCAAGGCCGCCACCGCCGAACGCGAGCCTCCCGTCGCCAGCGTCGTGACCGCAACCTTGCTAGATGGCGAGTTTGTGGCGATATGGGCGGGAGATGCACGCTGCTATCTGCTTCGCGACGGGATGATGCGGCTGTTGACCCATGACCATATCGACATAGGATTGCGGCGCACACTTGGCCGAGCTCTGGGGCTGAAGGATCAATTCGTCTCGGAAACCGTTGGCGACCAGCTTCAACGCGGCGATAGGCTCCTGCTTGCAAGCGGTCCGCTTTCGCGCACGCTGACCGATCGCGTCATCGCGGAAATCCTGATCGAGACGCCGCTGGAACAAGCGGCCGAGGTGCTGATCCAGGAAGCACTGATCGCCAATTGCCGCGAGAATGTCAGCGCAATCGTCATCGGCGCGACATGAGTGGCGATACCAACGACGAGGGTATCAAAAGGATTGCGGCCAGCTTTGCTGAGCTGCTGCATCTCCTCACCCATCATGGCAATGTCGAGCGACCAAAGGAGGTGCGCGATCTTCTGGTCGATCGATTGCGCGACGCATTGGACCGACGCCTGCCTTCCCTTCCCGAGGGTGAAACGGCTTTCATCGGAAATACCTTTCTTCTCGAAGCGATTGTCCACCGCAACGATCGGACGGAAATCAGACGGTTGCGCCATCGCGATCTCGGCACCTTTCATGCCATGAAAACGATCCAGCCGGATCGGGCGAATGAGCCGACCACCAGAGCCTTGCTGCTGCGTGAAGCAAGCATCGGCATGACGCTGCGCTGCAACGACCTTGCCACTACTCAGTGTGCCATCCGCCTGCCCGATGGGCGCCCGGCGCTTATTATGGAATGGATTGGACCATCCTTGTCTCAACGATTGGCGGAAGTTTCCCTGTCGGAGACGGATGTCAGGGCGGCGGTGAAATCCATGCTCGCCGGATTGAGCGCGATCCATCACGCCGGTTATGTCCACGGAGATATTTCGCCGGCCAATCTTCTGCTTCGAAATGGTGATCTCAATCAGCTGAAAATCGCCGATTTCGGGACAATGGTAGAATGTGGAAGCCGATACAGCGATCTCGATATCGCCAAGGCGATGACGCCGGGCTTCACAGCGCCGGAGGTTTCAGGCGATACCGCCATGCAGATCAGCGCCGATCTCTACTCGGCCGGATGCGTCATCAACCTGCTTCTGGACCATTGCGACGAGGCCCAGGAATCAATCGCTCAAATCAAGGCCGCTGCCCGACATCTGGCGGACCCGGCGCCTTCCAAAAGGCCGCCGAATGCTATGGCGGCCCTTGCCTTGATAGGGGCGGTCTAGTGCCAACCGTGTCAGTTCGAGGAGGCAGTGCCTGGAAGAGGAGCCGCGGCTGTCGGCGCGCTCTTCTGATAGACGGTCAACAGCTTGGCGAAATCGACCGTGTCCGCATTGCTGGCGAAGATCGTGTCGCCATCCTGCATCTTGAACTGCTGCATCAGCACGAAATTCGAGACTTGCTTGAGATTGACGCTGTAGATGACCGGCTTGACCGAAACAACGGCCGGAGCGCTGGAACTCTTGGCTGCGCCCGACGCAACCTGCGAATAGCTCTTCTGGTTTCGGAAAAGATAGAAATTGCGGGAGTCCGCGCGGTCATCGAGCAGGCCGCCGGCACGGGCGAGCGCCTGCGCCAAGGTGGTCTGGCCAGGCTCAAGTGGGAACTCGCCGACGCTCTTAAAGGCGCCAAGCGCCGTAAACGTCTGCAAAGAGCCACTGACGAACAGCTGATCGCCAGGCAGGAGGCGCACGTTCTGCTTGCTATCCTGAAGGATGCGATCCAGAGGCGCGCTTGCTCTTTGCGAACCGCGCGTCAGCGTCACCGTCGTGTTGGCCGGCGCGGACGATGCGCCGCCGGCGAGCGCAAGAACGTCAAGCACGCGCTCCCCACGGGCTGTCAACGGGAAGCGGCCGGCGGAGCGAACCTTGCCATCGACCGTTACGGCGCTGGACGGCTTGTCGACGACCGTCACGACAGCCTGAGGGTTGACCGAGGAGCCTTTGAGGGCGGTGACGATCTTCGACTGCAGGCCTTCCGGCGTGGAATCGATGACGCGCTGTTTGCCGACGTAGGGCATGGTGACGAAGCCGCGAGAATCGACGGTGAAGCGGCCAAGATTGAGGGACTTGCTTTGGGTGGCGGACAGCAATCCATCCTCGCCGGTATCCAGCACCGTTACGTCGAACACGTCGCCCGGACGCAGGCGTGCATCCGAAACTCCGCCCGAGCGTAGGCTTGCCAAGCCCTGATCCGTGTACGCATAAGACGGTGCCGCAATCTGCGCACCCATCGGAGCCTCCGAGAGCGGCACGACCGGAATCTTCCGCTGGGTATCGGGCATCCTTGCATTGCGAATGTTGAGGGCGCTTGGCCCGTCAGACGGCCCTGCGCAGGCGCTGAGTGCAACCAAGGGTAAAATCGCCGCCCATTTCCGCATTCCGGAATCTCCTTCGGATGTTAGAAGCAAGGCAGAAATATCAACCAGAAGGCGGGAGGCAATATCTGGACCTAACAAATAGTGAATTGTGACAGTTCGGTTGTTTACCATTGTGTCCAAATGGCAACCGAGGAGCCGTTCACCACCTCTCTAACGGCTCTCGTGACAGCCAAATTCAGGGTTCCTGCGCGCCTGAAATATGAATCGCCAGGGCGAATCGAATTTCGAAAATCATGCGATGTGTCGATCAAGGAGACGGGCAGCCCAACCGTTTACGCGATTGGATTTTCCAATCGGGCAATTATCGCGCCGTGTGTATTCATAGCCTCTGAAGTACTGATCATTCCCGCGTTCCCCGCGTTATGGTCTTGAGAGGGCCTGCTACCAAGGGATGTCGTTGGCCCGATCGCTTTTTGCGGCTTGAAGGAGATGATGAGATTCGAACGCACGACCATTTTTTGGCCGTTCACCAGCTCCCTGAAATGCATGATAATGTGCTTTATCATCGATATGGGAGAACACGATGATGCGCGTATCGATCTCGAATGAAGATGCTCCGGAAAGAGGCAATGTTACCGTGCAGCGTCATCTCTTTCTTGCCACTTTCCGATAGCAACTCGCACATTCGGAATGAAGGTGAACACGAAGGATTGATAATAGTTGATAAACCCCGACCTTCTTCCATTCGATGGTGTACAGCATGATTAGTGCCGATCTGGGAAAGCAGCTCGAAAGTTATATCCAGCAACTCGTCAACGCAGGTCCCTATGACTCGAAAAGTCAACTCCTGCGGGAAGGTGGGCGACTCATCCGAGACCGCGAGACGCGACTTGTAGCAAAATACCGCGCGATGGCTGACCAGGCGAATAATCCGTATGATCCTTGAGTTTTCCAACGAGCCGGCGCCGGCGGTCGTCCAATTCCTGGCGATAGCGTTCCCGCTCCACCTCGAACCCTTCCATCCATGCTCGAACTGCCGCGGTGAACTGCCCTCTGTTTGGCTCGAGAACATACACGATTTCGCCAGGTCGTGAGCTGTCTCAACATGCAATTGCACCCACCAGTTGGTCCAGCGCTTGAAGATTAACGTACGGTTGGCGCAATCACACTATTGAAGGGAGTAGAGCCGCGCTCCCCGCAATGAAATCAATAGGATATGCCCATTTGGAAAACGTCGGATACTCTGATACACGTCACAGCGAGCTTTAATGCCTCTGACACAACGATGCTTATTCGTCCGCTCAGCGGCGCCTAGACGAAATCGCCGGCCCAGTCTTCATATCCATGGCGTATTCGGATCACGAAAATTGCTCCATCCTCCTCAATCCGATAGACAATAAGATGGGCCTTGAAAGGATGAATTCCGACCGGCGGCGAAATCTCTTCTCGCTCACGAGCCATTCGCGGGTTGGCTGCGATCAGATCAATCATAGCGAACAAGTCATTATGGTAACGCCTAGCGGGCGGTTCCGAACACGCGTACGCCTTGTTCGGCGATCGCAATGATGTCCTCTTCCGCTTCAACCGAAAGGCTAAGGCGCATTACCTGTTGCCGTGCGTTGTTTCTCCGCGCGCGACGGCCGCGGCAAAGAGCTCATTCCTCGATCGGCTACCAACGCCGCTTTTGAGACCGTCATCAACAAAACGCTGCATGGCGGCAATCTTATCGGTGCGCACTTGGTCCCTGCAGCCCTGTGTGTCTTTAAATAAAGATTGAGCTAGAGCAGCGGATTGCGTAGAACTCCGATCATGCAAAACGGATGAATCGTTTCGAATTCGACATGCAAAAGACCGGCCTTGATTGGGGCGGGCAGTCGCGACCGATCTTCGTGCATGAAATGCTCGAGTGCATTTAAGCAACCGTCCATCTCCGTGACCTGCGGTGGCACGAAGAGTGCATTGCCAGGCCGTGTTCCCCCAATCCAGTTTTGCGAACGGCTAAATTCTCGAGGAATCTTGGTGCCGCCACGCCCGCTTTGCAGCAATCGCGCATGCATTTTGCGGATTAGGCGCAGCGACATGGAAAAGGCTTCGAGCCGCTCCAGACCGTACATCATGGCATCGACGTAGTTGGAAACTTCACGTGTGTCGTCGACCGGCTGTCCTACCTGTACTCCTGTCTCAAAACGCAGCAGGTCAGAGAGTGTCGATTACGTCCCCTCGATTTGCGAGGATAGAGCGGCTTCTTTCCTGACATACATATAAAGAAACAGCTCCTGACGCGGGAGCAACACTGTGATGCCATCCAGGCGTCTGAGTGCTCGCTCCGCCAAGCTGACGCGCTCCAACAGTGAAAGCATGTCAATGGCGGCCGTGGCGACAATGGCGGCGGTACGAGCGCTCGCACCTTTTCGCCGGCCGCGGATGTTTCTACAACGCGTCCTAGCCGCTAAGAGCGGTTCAGAATCAGACATGGCCAGAGTGTGATTTTTGATCGCTATTTAAGCAAGCGCCACCTCACTTAAATAAGTGCGAGACTAAGGTAAGCGGCCTTAAATAAGCGAGTTTCGGATCGTGGTTTTCAGGCGGAACTGAGCCGGAGGGTCAAATTGTGATGGAACGCATCACTCCACAGTCCGCCGGCCACGATGCCGCCAGACGGAAACACGATCAAATTGGGACGGCGTTCGCCATAAAGTAAGATCATGGACAAAAAGCAAAACAACCTATCTTATCGCTAGGTAATACCTGGTAATACGAGGCTGCCATGGCTACTTCTCTCAAGATTGATGACGAGCTAAAGAACCGAGTTCAGAACCTCGCCAGCCAAAGACGGCGCTCGGCACACTGGATCATGCTCGAAGCCATTCAGCAGTATGTCGAACGTGAGGAAGCGCGCGAAAACTTCAAACAGGAGGCTTTGGCATCCTGGGCGGCCTATCAGGAGACCGGCCGACATCTTACCGGACAGGAGGTGCGCACTTGGCTGGGCACCTGGGGCACCGATGCGGAAGAAACGGTACCTGAGTGCCACGAGTAATCGTTACCGAAGGTGCGGCACAGGGGTTGGAGCGCTGCAGGCGATTTCTGGCGGCTAAGGCGCCAACTGCCGCAAGTCGGGCGGGCCGGGCTATCGAACGCCAGTTCCTGTTAGTGGAATCAACGCCTCTTATTGGCCGCCCGCTTCCGGACGACGCGCAAGTGCGTGAACTGGTGATTCCCTTTGGGGACTCCGGCTGCGTCGCGCTTTACCGACATGAGCCTGATGGCGATATCGTGTTTGTCCTCGCTTTCCGACATCAGAAAGACGCTGGCTACTGACACCACTACCCGTATAGTTCTGCGTGTCGAGATAGATTTCAGAACACGGCACTACCAGGCGTCTTCTCCTGGCGCGGCCAGCATGTCACCGAGGATCCGCATTTTGCCGGTAACCCGCTTGTACTCGTCGAACGACAAGAGGACGTGCGCGGCCCGCTTCGCGCGCCCAAGATCCTGATTGAGTTCACGGCCTGAAAGCATGGTGACGGTCATGATAAGCTCCAAAGTTCGTGACCCCGGAATTTGTGGTTGCGCAACTACATTTGATTCGCGGAAGCCGGAATTGCAAGGAGAGTGGAAAAAGGATGGGGTTACGCTGCAAGACTGAGCTCTACCTGCTCGAGGCGACCGTCCACGACGATGGCTCGGACCCGCAAGACCCGATGAGCGCCAATCGGTGACCAGCGCTTCTGGCGCTTCTTGTTCATGCGGGCATTGAGGAGGCTGTTGACGGCACTTTCGGTCGGCGAGCTAAATATCGGCACACCGGACCGTGCGCTCAGCATGCATGGACGTCCAGCTAGGCGAAGGTTGGCGTCTGCCGAGCGGCAGAGGTGCCGCGCAAGGCGGCGACCCCGCCTCCTTGCCACCTGTCTCTTCGGCAATCAATGTGGTCGACGACGACATGACGAGCGAACGGCGACGTCGGCAGAACCCCTTGTCGGTTTAGCGGAATTAGCTCAAAACTTGTCGGCTACGCGAAACAGCGGTACAATATAGCGGCGACTTTTTGCAACTTTCAGAAGTATAATATCGGACTTTACCAGATTCAGCAGGAAAGACATTCGTAACTGGGGTCAGCCGGACGATATCGGTTGACGTGAACTCAAGGTTTGAAGGTCGGCCATGGCGAAGACGGTCAACAACGGCTCGGGGATTGGTCAGCATCAACAAGATCAGCCATTCCTTGACAGCACGGCTTACGGATCCGGACCGGACGACGCGATTTCAGACGCGACCGAGAACGCAGCCATTACTCATCATGTGGCTATGGTGAACGGGATTTCTATTCCCTATACCGCGACTGTAGGCCATCTCGTCACCGTTGATCCGTCGAGCTCGAAACCCGCCGCAAAGTTCTTCTATGTGGCTTTTACGGCGGACGGCCTGGATGTCACAACCCGTCCGGTGACCTTCTTTTACAATGGCGGCCCAGGTTCCTCGTCGGTCTTCCTTCTGCTCGGTTCCTTTGCACCCAGGCGCATCAGAACCAGCATGCCGGAGTTCACGCCGCCCCCGCCCTACGCCATGGAGGATAATCCCGATAGCCTGATCGACCGCAGCGATTTGGTCTATATCAATCCGGTTGGCACCGGTTATTCCGCGGCAATCGCACCTTTCAAGAACAGGGATTTTTGGGGCGTCGATCAAGACGCCGTCTCGATCAAGCAATTCATCAAGCGTTATCTCAGCGCCTTCAATCGCTGGAACTCGCCGCGCTTCCTGTTGGGCGAATCCTACGGCACGGCTCGCAGCTGCGTGCTCGCCTGGCTGCTGCACGAGGATGGCCTCGACCTCAACGGCATCACGCTGCAGTCCAGCGTGCTCGACTACCCGGCGAATTTCTCCAACGCCGTCGGCTTGATGCCGACCTTTGCCGCCGACGCTTGGTTTCACAAAAAGACCGGCATCGAGCCGCCGCCGGCGGACCTCGCTTCATTCATGGAGACCGTGACGCAGTTCGCCGAGGGTCCCTACGCCGAAGCACTCAAGGCTTTTCCGAAGGCGGATCCAATCGCCAAGGAGACGCTGAGCCGCTATCTAGGCCTTCCCGCCAATATGCTCGAGGCCTGGCGGCTGAACGTAGAGACTGCCGACCGGCTCGGCCATTCCGCCTTCCTAGTCGCGCTTCTGCAGGATCGGGGTCTGGCACTTGGCGCCTACGACGGGCGAGTGACGGGGATCGACACGGGGATCGCGGCTATCGTTTCGCCTGACGGTGGTATGAACGACCCCACCATGGCGGCCGTGGGCGGCGTCTACACCACTATGTGGAACAGCTATCTCAACAACGACCTTAAGTTCACCGCCACCTCGAACTTCGTTGACCTCAACGACCAGGCGTTCCAGTTTTGGGATTTCAGCCACACCGATCCGACGGGCGCGGTCCAGAAGCCGGACCGCCAGGGTAACCCGACGCTCTATACGGCCGGCGATCTTGCCGCCACCATGGCCGCCAACCCCGACCTACTGGTGCTCTCGGCCAACGGCTACTACGATTCGGTGACGCCCTTTTTCCAGACCAGGCTCACCTTGGATGCGATGCCGCTCGAGGACGCCCAGGTGCGCCGTAATCTGACGATCCAGAACTATCCCTCCGGACATATGATCTATCTCGACAGTGCTTCACGAACGGCCATGAAAGCCGATCTCGCTGCCATGTATGACCGTGCCGTTGGCACGCGCCGTGCGCGTCTGCGCGCCAGGGCAAAGCTGTCGCATTTAGTGCCCAATATCATCCGGCCCTATTTCAAGCTACCTGGCATGGGCACCGGCGCCTTCCGCCCGGCCGCGGCAGGCGCGGAGCCCTGGGAAGTGTCGGATCTGTGCCGGGCCTATTCCTGGCCGAGCGACCTCGCCGGCGGCGGCGTGATTGCGATCATCGAGTTCAGCGGCGGTTGGGTCCAGAAGGATATCGACACTTATTTCCGCTCGACGGGCCTGCCGGTGCCGAACATCGTCGACGTGCCGATCGGACCCGGCCACAATGATCCGAACAAGCACTCGGGTGACCCTGCCGCCGATCCCGACCGCGAGGTTGCACTCGACATCGAAGTCGCAGCCGCCGCATATTCCGTCGCCACCGGCGAAGCCGCAAGCATCCGGATCTACTGGGCGGACGCCAACGACTGGGGCTCGATGGCGTCCGCCATCACCGCGGCTGCGGCCGACGGCTGTGACGTCTGCTCGATCTCCTGGGGTTCGGACGAGGCCAACTGGAAGGCGGCGGCCGCGGCAGTGGGCATCGACTATCCCGACAGACTTAGCACGTCGGCGGAGGCAGCCGCGAAGACCGGCATGATCATCTTCGCGGCTTCGGGCGACAATGATTCGTCTGACGGCGGGGCGGACTCCGCCAATGTCGATCTCCCATCCTCCTGTCCGTTCGTGGTTGGCTGCGGCGGTACCATGAAGCCTCACGCCAATGCGGAAGAGACCGTCTGGAACGACGACCCCGGTAATCCAAATGGCTCGGGGACAGGCGGCGGCTTTTCCAAGCTGTTCCAGCCAATGCCGACATGGCAGGCGGGGGCGCCGCACGGACCGGGGCGCATGATACCTGACGTCTCGGCTAATGCCGCGCCATCTACGGGATACAATATCTTCGTCCACGGCCGACAAGAAGTAATCGGCGGCACCAGCGCCGTGGCACCGCTTTATGCCGGGCTGTTTGCCGCCTTCGGCCGCAAGCTCGGCTTCGTGACGCCGCAGCTTTGGCTCAACCACACATGCTTCAACGACATCACTCAAGGCGACAACGGTTATTTTCGCGCTCGCATCGGCCCTGACCCGTGCAGCGGCATCGGAACCCCCATTGCGGGCAAACTAGCCACGCTGTTCAAAGCGCCGAACAAACTGCCAGCGCGCGCACCGCGCGGCCAACGCCGAGATCCTGCGAGGAGTGAATTGCGCTCTTGATGGGATCTGAACCGACGACACCTTGTTCAAAATTCTAATGACTGACAATTCTGACCTCGGCACATAACTTCGGATTATGGTGCTTCGTCACTGCCGGCGCAATCACTAATGCCGGACGACCATCGCGGGCACTCTCATTCCACATAACCTAGGTTCTGCGACAGTGATGTTCATAGGATCGAAAGCTATTTAAAAACGGTGTATCCGCAAACCAAAAAGCTTTTCAGAGACGACGACCACGACCACCGTCATAGCGATAGACAACGTCGATACTGCCGCCGCCTCCGGGGTAAAGTTTGTTCTGAGATAATCGTAGATCTGGATCGGAAGCGTGGCCGTTCCGACATTCTTCAACATGAACGATATAGTGAAGAGGTCAAACGAGATGATGAACGCGAACAGGCAGCCGCCGATGACGCCGGGCTTGATCAACGGCAGCATGATGCGTCTGAAGCGGGTGAATGGTCCGGCACCGAGGCTGCGGGCGGCAAGGCTCCACGACGGTTCATAGGCTTCCATCGCCGCGGACACGTTGATGAAGACGAAGGGTAGCGTCATGAGCACATGCCCGATCAGCATGCCGGCCATTGTCGTCGTGCCGATGCCGATCGTGTAGACAAAGAACAGAAGCGAGATCGCCGTCAGAACCTCCGGCAAGAGCAGTGGCAACAGCATCGCAAGCCGGACACTCTCCTTCCATCGCCCCGCATGCTGCACGTAGAACATTGCAGCCATCGTGCCGATGACACCTGAAATTGCGGTCGACACGGCCGCGACCCAAAGCGAGGTTCGGATGGCACGCCAGAAGACATCGTTGTGGAAGAAGACGACATACCACCGAAATGAGAGACCCTGCGGCGGAAAGGTCAGAAATGCCCCCGCGTTGAAGGAGGCACCGACGACCACGAGAATGGGCAGCAGTAGAAAGCCGTAGATGATGAGGCAATAGCCATTCAACATATGTTTGGACATCAACTCATCTTCCATTTCATGCGGGTAAGCCGCGCGAAGATCACGACGATCACCGCTCCGGCAAGCGAAAGCGTGAGCGCCATGGCGGAGCCGAACGGCCACTGGAATGTGTCGATCAGCGCGTCGACGACGCTGACTGCCATCGTCTTCACCCTCAGGCCACCGATCAGGGCGGGAGTCACATAGGCGCTCAATGAAAGCACGAACACCAGAATGCAGCCCGCCTGGATACCCGGCATGGCCAGCGGCAGGATTACGCGCCTGAAGACCGTCAGCTTTCCCGCGCCAAGCGACCGTGCGGCCGACTTCAACGACGGGTCGATCCCTTGCAGCGCGCTCATCAACGGCAGGATCATGAAGGGCAGGAAGACGTGGACGAGCGCAATGACGATGCCGAGTGCGTTGTACATCAGCCCGACCGGACGCTCGATCAGGCCCAAATTCATCAGCGTCTTATTGATGATGCCGTTATTCCCAAGAAGGATCGTCCACCCGTAACTGCGGATGACAATGCCGACGAGAAGCGGCGACAGCACGAGCCCATAGGCAAGGCCGCGAAATCGCATCTTCTCGCGCGACAGCTGCCAGGCAACCGGAAAACCGAGAATGAGGCAAGCAAGGGTCGTGACCAGACCGATCATGAGCGTGTTCGCCACCTGCTGCATGTAGAACGTATCGGTCGCCAGCCTCAGGTAATTGCCGATCGTGAATCCGGGCGCATAGGGCGAGCCGTTGGCCGGGTTGCGCAGGCTCATCACCACAATATTGAGATAAGGCAGAACAAGAAACAGCCCGAGGAGCAATGCCGAGGGCGCAATCAGGAGAAGCGGATAGGCGGATCTGGTACGGCGCATCATGCGATCGTTCCCGGCACCCAGAAACGCTCGCTGTCAACCTTCACCGTCACGCGATCACCCGGCTGGAAGCGGCTTCGCGGGAAGGTCTGGACGCTCAGCGTTTCGCCGCCTTCGAGCACCAGCCGATAGTCGATCAGACTGCCAGAATAATAGCTCTGCGAAACCGTTGCGATGATGCCCGAGCCATCGCCGCCCGCAGCCGCAAGTTCGATGGCCTCCGGCCGCAGCAATACGGGGATAGAGCCGTCGTTCGACGGCAGGGTACCCTTGACATTCGCCGTTCCAAGTGCGGTTTCGACGACCGACGTACCGTCATCGGTCCTGCCCTTCAGGCGGCCGGGCAATGTATTCACCTGCCCGACGAACTGCGCGACTTCCAGGCTTGCCGGTCGATCATAAACATCAGACGGGGCGCCATACTGCGCAATCTGCCCGCCGAACATCACGACGATCCTGTCCGACATCGTCATTGCTTCGGCCTGATCGTGGGTCACATAAACCGTGGTAATGCCCACGCGCTTCTGCAGGTCGCGTATGAAGACCCGCATTTCGTCACGAAGCTTGGCATCGAGATTGGCAAGCGGCTCATCGAGCAACAGGATACGCGGTTCGATGACCAGCGCACGGGCAAGCGCCACGCGCTGCTGCTGCCCGCCGGACAATTGGCGCGGATAGCGGTCGGCATATCCGGATAGCTGCACCATATCCAGAACCTTGGCCGTGCGGATCGCGATTTCCGGCCGCGAAATCCTGCGCATTTCCAGCCCGAAGGCGAGGTTCTGCGCCACGGTCATGTGCGGGAAGAGCGCATAGTTCTGGAACACCATGCCGATATCGCGCTTTTCAGCCGGCACATGGGAGACATCCTGTCCATCGAAGCGAATGGCGCCGGATGTGACATCCTCGAAACCGGCAATCATCTTCAGCGTCGTCGTCTTGCCGCATCCCGAAGGCCCGAGCAGCGAGATGAATTCCCCCTGCCCTATCTTGACGGAAATGCCGTTGACGGCGCGCGAGGCTCCGTAATGCTTGGTCAGCCCTTCGATGCTCACCTCGGTCATGATCGATCTTCCAGATTGTCTGTGCGGCGTACCGCAAATCTCGCTGCGTCAGGGAAGAATGCTGGACCGCCCCAACAAGGCGATCCTTTGTGGCCTGATGAAGAAGACAAAGATCATTTCATGATCTTGGCCCAGGTCTCGGCAAAGCCTGCCTGCTTCTCGTTCATGAAGTCCCAGTCCCAGGTGAGAATCTTGTCCATCACTTCACCGGAAATCGGCACGTCCTTTTTCAGATCGTCAGGGACGACAACCTTCGCATTGGTTGGCGAGACGAAGAACTGCTTCATCAGCGGCAGCTGGCCGTCAGGTGACAGAAGGAAGTTGGCGTACTGGTAGGCCAGATCCTTCTCGGGACCGTTTGCGAGAATGTTGAGGGTCTGATCGAACATCAAAAGCCCCTCTTCCGGCACGATGACGTCAATTGGAAGACCCTGGCCGCGCAGACGCGCCACTTCGCCGAAATCGAAGGGAGCGACGACGAATTCTCCGGACGCGATGCCGGTGGAAAGGTTGAAATCGGCCTGGATGACCGGGCCAAGCTTTTCCAGCGCCTTGAAGCCGGCATCTGCATCATATTGATCCTTGCCGAAGATCTTGGAAGCCAGCATCAGTTCCATCTTGCCGGCCGTATTGGCAAAATTGTAGAGTCCGATGCGCCCCTTGAACTCCGGGTTGTCCCAGAGGTCCTTCCAGGCTTTCGGTGGCGTCTGGACCATGTCCGTGCGATAGGCGAGGCCGATCGGCGATACCATGGCCACGGCACCCCAGCCGTCGGTCTTCTTGGCAAGCGGATAGAGGTCGGCATAGTTTAGCAACTTCGCCAGATCGAGCTTTTCGAAGAAGCCTTCCTTGCGCAGGCTCGATGCGAATGCCTCATTGGTCATCAGGATCGAATATGGCGGCTTCTGCGGCCCTGCCGCCCGCAGGTTGGCGCTCCAGACACGCCCGTTGCCCGCATCCAGCGTCACCTGCGCGCCGCTTTTTTGAGTGAAGGCCGGTGCCAGCGTCTGGCGCCAAAACTGCTCCCATGCGCCGCCGAGCGTCGGCACGACAAGTGTCTTGGATTGCGCCCATGCCGGCAGGCCAACCATGGCCGCCGCTGTCACTCCACCCATTCCGGCAAGAACCTGCCGCCTGTTCATGTTCATCATCGACGTTCCCTCAAACTGGTTCTGACTTGGTCATGCATTGCGGGGCAGGCGGCATTCCGCTTCTTGCCATCAGATCTTGCTGAAGGCCTGGCTGGTCTTCAGTGAAATGTAGTCGCCGTAGGTGATCGGCTCGTATTTGGCGGCGCCCTTTGCTGCAAAAGGCGGGAGGCATTCAATCACGGTGTCCCTGGACGGATTGAGGAAGAACGGGATGGACTGGCGACGCGTCGTTCCCTTGAAAGCACTGGGCGGATTGGCGACCCTATGCGGCGTGGACAGCCATTCATCGTTGGACCAGCGCATGAAGGCATCGCCGATATTGATGACATAGGCGCCTTCGACATTCGGTGCATCCAGCCAGTCACCCTCCCGGTTTTTCACCTGCAGTCCGCCCGGAGAGGCTTCCGAACGCAGGATGGTCATGAAGCCGTAATCGGTGTGAACGCCGGCACGGAGCTGCCCCGGAAGCGGACTCTCCTTCTGCTCAGGATAATTGATCACCCGTAGCGCCGAGAGGTGGTTTTCAAACGCCGGCTCGAAATAATCCGGGGCGAGGCCTATCGCCTCGCAGAATGCCCGGCGCAAATGGCCCGCAAGCTTTTCCATCTCTGTGAAATAGTCGGCGAAGGCCTGTTCCAGCCCTTCCGGCCTTGTTGGCCATAGATCGCCAGGCAGGCGCGGGCCAAAGTTCAGACTTTCCTTGTAATCGCCCGGCGTCTTGATGCCGAGCGTCGCCGCAAGCGCCTCGTCGGCGATCGGCGAGAAGGCAACTCCACCCTCTATCGATGTTCCCCTTCCCTGCCCGATCTTCCACTCCGGCGGCTCATCGAAGAAATCGCGAGCGAGGTTATAAAGACGGGTTGTCACGTCAGCCCTGACGCCGTGCCCCGTAACGAGAAAGAAGCCGGTTCGACGGCAGGCATCCTCGATGGCAGCGACGACCTTCCGGCCGGCTTCCGCGCCTGCGATGAATGGTGCAATATCGATGACGGGGATTGCGTCCTGCACCTCATCCGGCGCTATGATCGTCTGCATCCTGGATGCCTCCTTCCTTGATCGGCGGTGGCGGTAGCACTGGATGGGTGCCGCCGGGCGATATCGTAAAACAGGGTCAGTCGAGCCCCTTGAACGGGGCATCGCGGAACTCGAGATATTCCTTCAGCGACATCTTCTGCAGATTGCGCATCCACTCCTGCCCATCGCGACTAACATGCAGGGCGGCGATAGCGTGGACGTTGAAATCGAAGGATGTCATCAGGCCAGCGGCCATCTGCTGGTTGTTGATGGAGGACTTGGCGAACTTGATGGCCGGCACGGGCATGCGGGCCAGCTTGCGGGCCAGGTTCTCGGTCTTTTCCCTCAATTGATCGGCGGGCACGATCTTGTTGATGAGGTGCATGCGCAAGGCCTCCTCGGCATCGACCAAATCGCCTGTATACATCAGCCAACGCACGTCACGGGTAGCCAGCAGCCAGGGCATGAACAGTGCCGGCGGGCCGGAATTGTGTCGCACCTCCGGCTCGCCGAACTTCGCATTATCGCTGGCGATGGCCAGATCGCAGGCCATCATCAGCTCAAGCGCACCCGCAAGCGCATAACCGTTCACGGACGCGATGACCGGGATCGGTGCCTTCCAGATGTTGAGGAGCGCCTGGGCGTTCTCCGACATGTCCGCATGCCAGTCCTCGATATCGACATCGTAATCGGCGCCTTGAAGATCATAGCCGGAGGAGAATGCGCGACCCGCCCCCGTGATGATGAGCGCGTTGACCTCCTTGTCGGCGACAGCCATGGCGACGGCGCGGTCGATTTCGTGCACCGTCGTCTTGTTCATCGCATTGAGCTTTTCAGGACGATTGATAGTGATCGTCGCGAATTTATCGTGGCCGTCCTTCTCGTAAAGGATCGTCTCGAAGGTATCGGAAGTGCTCATATGCTTTTCCTCTTAGCCGTGTCCTGATCCGGCATCCCTGTTCGTTTCTCGTCATTGGCCGGCGTTGCAAGCAAGGCCGCCATCTTCTTTTCAAAACGCCCGATCGACGCCATCTTGACGGGGCCGAATCCCTTGATCTCTTCCGGCAGCCGGGCAAGTGCGACGGCATGGCCATGCGTTTCGACGGAAAGCTGTCTCGTGAGATCCTCGATGATCGCCTGATAGTCAGTGATCAGTCGCCGCTCCATCCGGCGCTCTTCGGTATAGCCGAAGGGATCCAGCGCCGTACCGCGGAGGAAACGCAGCTTTTCCAGAAGCGCAAAGGCCGGGCCGATCATTTTCCGCGGGATGGCGATCTTCGCCGGATTTCCGGTGCGTTTGTCGATCCGCCGTGACAGGATTGGTGGCGCCAGATGATGCTTGATGCTGAAGTCGCCTTCGAACTGCGCTTCGATCGCAGCCTTGAAGCTCCGGTCGCGGTGCAGGCGCGCCACCTCGTATTCGTCCTTGTAGGCCATCAGCCTGAAAGCGTTTTGGGCAACGGCCGTTGCAAACTCCTCGCCGGCCATGAGCCTGTTTTCAACCTGCCGCGCAGCATCGACCAGTGCCCGGTACCGGCGTGCGTAGGCGGCGCTCTGATACGCGGCAAGAAAAGCCTCACGGCGCTCGATGATCGAGTCGAGTGTCTCGGCGGGCCTGACCTCGGCTAGATCAGCTCCCGCAGCGCCGGCGACGATATCGGGGGAGACCACCGAGCGACGACCCCAGCCGAAGGCGGCACGGTTCATCGCAACGCCGGTCCCATTGAGTACAATCGCTTGATCGATGGAGGCAAGGCTGATCGGCACCAGACCGCGCTGCCATGCATGACCAAGCAGGAACATATTGGCTGCAATCGCATCGCCCATCAGCGCCGCGCCAAGCTCGGTCGCCGAGACGAGGTGAACGGCATCTTCGCCGGCTGCGCGACGCAACGTTTTGAGCGTCGCTTCCTGCTGGAAATCGATCGCCGTATTCTGGACGAAAGACGCCGTCGGCGCGAAGTGATTGTCGAGAACGGCGCGCGTGCGGCCAGCGCCAAAGGTCGATAGCGCATTGCGACCGGCCGACACCACGATGTCGAAGCCGAGCACCAGATCGCTTTCGCCAACGCCGATGCGGACCGACGACAAAGCACCAGCCCTCCGCGCCACGCGAAGATGCGAAATGACGGCCCCGTTCTTCTGCGCAAGCCCCGTCTGATCCAGTGTTTGCACAAAAAGGCCATCGAGATGCGCCGCCATTGAGAGGACAGCGCTGACGGTAATCACCCCCGTCCCGCCGATACCGGCCAACAGCATGTTATAGGGCTGCGCTCCGATCTCCGTCAGAGCAGGTAACGGCATGTCATCGAACGTCGCTTGCTGAGCTTTCGCAGCCGGCTTTCTGATCTTTCCGCCCTCCACCGTGACGAAGCTCGGACAGAAGCCCTTGATGCAGGAAAGGTCGGTATTGCAACTCGACTGGTTGATCTTGCGCTTACGGCCAAACTCCGTTTCCTGCGGCTCGATCGAGATACAGTTGGAAACGGCCGAGCAATCGCCGCATCCTTCGCAGACCAGTTCGTTGATGAAGGCTCGCTTGTCCGAGACCGCCAGTGCCCCGCGCTTGCGACGCCGGCGCTTCTCTGCTGCACAGACCTGATCGTAGACCAGCACCGTCACCCCCTCGATCTCGCGCAGTTCACGCTGCACCTGATCGAGTTCGTCGCGATGGTTGACCGTGACATTGCGTGGCAAGCGGCCGCGCCAGACCTCAGGCCGCTCGGCGACGACGGCCACTCTAGCAGCCCCTTCGGCCAGCATCTGGCCGACGATACCGGGAACAGAGACCTCACCATCGTGCTTTTGACCGCCGGTCATGGCGACGGCATCGTTATAGAGGATCTTGTAAGTGGCGTTGACCTTCGCGGCGATGGCGGCCCGGATCGCAAGCAGGCCCGAATGAAAATAGGTGCCGTCGCCCATGTTGACGAAGATATGCTTTTCATCGGTGAACTGAGAAAGCCCGATCCATGCACCGCCCTCACCCCCCATTTGGGTAAAGGTCGAGGTGTTCCGGTCCTCAAGCCCGATGACCATCATGTGGCATCCGATACCGGTCGATGCACGGCTTCCCTCAGGCAGTCTGGTCGATACACTGTGCGGACAACCGGAGCAGAAATATGGATCGCGCCTAAGTGCCGGACTTTCCGTCACGCTGGCTGCAACAATTGCCTCCATCTCCCGCGACCGGCTATCGAGATCATCGACCTGCGGCCCGAGCACGGCAAGGATGACCCTAGCGACGGTCACCGCATCGATCTCACCGACGGCGGACAGAAGCGGCGTGCCCGCAGGCCCGAGTTTGCCAAACACTCTCGGCCTCTCATCGGACGGCATGTTGAAGAGCAAAGCTTTGATCTGGTCTTCAATGATCGGACGCTTTTCTTCGATGACCAGCAGCGTCTCGACGTCGGCGGCAAACCGTGCGATCCCCTCCGGCTCGATTGGCCAGACAAGGCCAACCTTGTAGAGCCGGATGCCGAGCTCGCCTGCGCGCCGCTCGTCTATGCCGAGGCGCGAAAGCGCGCCCATCAGATCGAGCCAGGACTTTCCGGTCGAGACGATGCCGAGACGCGCCTTGATGCGCTGCCCCTGCCAGATGGTGCGATCGAGCCCGTTTTGACGGGCAAATCTATGGACGGCAGAAAGCTTGTCCTCCAGCCGGCTCTCCATCGCATGCGGCCCGTCAGGCCAGCGAAGCGACAGATTGCCTTGCGCATCCGGATAGACGATCGCCGGATGAGCCGGATCGAGATCGACGGTTGCCGTGCATTCGACAATCTCCGTCTGGCACTTGAAGCCGATCCATGCACCCGAATAGCGGCTAAGCGCAAATCCCAGCAAACCGTAGTCGATATATTCGGCGACGCCGGCGGGCGACAGCAAGGGCACCATGGCCGATATCAAGTTGTGCTCACTCTGATGTGGCAAGGTCGATGAGACGGCCCCATGATCGTCGCCAACGAGCAGCAGCACGCCACCATTCGGATTGGTGCCGACGGCATTGGCGTGCCGGATCACATCCATGGTGCGATCGACGCCCGGCCCCTTGCCATACCACATCGAAAAGACACCGTCGTAGCGGACGCCGGAGAACATCGCCGTCTGCTGCGTTCCCCATACAGCCGTCGCCGCCATGTCCTCATTGAGGCCGGGCTGAAAGCGGATATGGTTCTGGTCGAGATAGGTCTTGGCGCGCGCCATCTCGCGGTCGAAGCTTGCGAGCGGCGAACCGCGATAACCGGAGACGTATCCGGCAGTGTTGAGGCCCTTTGCCAGATCGCGCTGTCGCTGGATCATCGGAAGACGCACCAGCGCCTGTGTGCCCGACACGAGGATTTTTCCATGATCGACCGTATACCGGTCATCAAGGCTCGGGCCTTTTTCACTGGGCAATGCGCGGGCCGTCTCGGACAGGTTCTGCATCTACGCGCGCTCCGGCACGCCCGGCAACGGCATATCGAAAACCCGGCCGGGATTGAGAATATTGTTGGGATCGAAGGCGGCCTTCAGGCGGCGCATGGCATTCATCTCGGCGGCACTTCGCCCGAGAGGCAGCCACTTCTTCTTCTCAAGGCCAATTCCGTGCTCGGCGGAAATCGCGCCATCGGCACGGATCACGGCGGAAAGAGTTATGTCGGCGATCCGCTCATGATGGTGAGTGCGGACAAGAAAATGCAAATTGCCATCGCCGAGATGGCCGAAAATATAGATCTCGGCATTCGGATCGGCCGCCGAGATCTCGCGGCTGGCAGCATCAAGGAAGGCCTGTATGTGGGACAAGGGCAGGCTGACATCGAAGCCGGAAACGTGGTCCATCGAGAAAATGAATTCACTGGCAGCCTCGCGAAGTTTCCAGATTGCGTGATACTCGCGTAGCGACCCCGAAACAGCCACGTCCGTCACGATTCCGCTTTCGTAGCACGCCATAAGCGCTTCGGAAAAACGCGCGTGATCACCGGCCTCGTCCTGCCCCTGCATCTCCACAAGAGCGTACATCCCCGCACCTGCTGCAACAGGTGGCTGAGCACCGGTCAGCGACAGAACCCCGTTATAAACATTCGGAAAAATCACTTCGAAGGCCGACAGCGACGGGCCGAGCGCAGAGCGTAAATGCTTTAGAAGGGCAATGGCGGCACTTAACGACGGCGATCCGCAAAAGGCGTTCGCTTGCGACCGCGGCTCAGGATGCAGCCGCAAACAGGCCCGCGTGACCACGCCAAGCACACCTTCGCTTCCAACGAAGAGCTGATTGAGATCGAAGCCCGAATTGTCCTTGGGCAATCCCTTCAAGCTGGTCAGCACGGAGCCATCCGCCAGCACAACCTCAAGCCCCAGAACCTGCGACCGATACATGCCATAGCGCAGGACACGAATACCACCCGCATTGGTGGCAACATTGCCGCCAACCGTGGACGTGCCGCGCGCGCCGATATCAACGCCGAAAAACAGACCGCGGCCTGCCGCAGCCTCCTGTACCGACTGAAGCGTAACGCCGGCCTGTGCGATGATGGTGGCGGCATTCTCATCCACCGGCGACAGGTTCACCATTCGCTCAAGCGAAAGCGACACTTCGTCGACTTGAGGCCTCGCCCCACCGGCAAGGCCCGTCCTGCCGCCTTGGACCACGACGGGCTGCCTCAGACGATTGCATTCTTCAAGGATAGCGGACACTTCCGCCGTATCCGCGGGCCGGAAAACGATTATGGGGCGCTCTCCGGGCTCGTCCGTTGCGTCACCACGATAGCCATCGCCGACGTCGTCGCCAGCGAGAACGGCCTTACTATCGATCCTTCCGTCGAGACGGCGCAGCAATTCTGCATGCCGGCCGACAGGCGCGCATGCACCTTGGGCGCTCTCCGCCCGACCAGTCGATCCGCCCAATTTCGTTCCCCTTGGTTATCTGGATCAAGCGCAGGTTATCGTCTATCCGATATTTGTCAAACCTATATTCAATTTTCAGTGGCGTTTTCGAAGCGGCCGTGGCATCTATGAAATCGAGGTAAGGGTGACAATCAATGACGCTGAAATTTGACGAGGTCGTGAGGGCTGGCATCGCCAAGCAGGTTGCGGAGAACATAAAGTCCGCGATCATGGATGGCCGCCTGAAGATCGACGAGCGGCTTCCCACGGAAGAGGATCTCGCGAGAAGCTTCGGCATATCGCGGCCAACCGTGCGCGAGGCGCTGAAACGTCTGGCAGCGCAAAATCTCATCCATTCAAGGCGCGGCCCGCTCGGCGGAAACTTCGTCAAACGGCCGGATCCGGAAGGGCTTTCCAAGGCGATCACCGCAGCAGCAACCCTGCTAGTCGGCATCGGCGCCTTCGATATCCACGAGATTATTACGGCCCGCCTTGAGACGGAGACGATCTGTTGCAGGCTCGCCTGCGAAAATCACGGCGCTGCCGATCTGGAACGAATGGCGGCAGAGATCGAGATGCAGCGCGATGAGACGATCAGTGACGAGGACTTCTGCGCATCCGACGTGCGCTTTCATCGCGCGCTGGTGGATTCCACCTGCAATGGCCCGCTGAAGCTGATGATGTACACGGTGATCGAGTCCTTCATCCCCATAACCAACATGATCGTATTCCGGGTTCGCGAGCGCCGCAAGGTCGCCGGCTTTCACCGACAGATCATGGAGGCCGTCGCCAAGCGCGACACCGAGACCGCGACAAGGGCATTGGCGGACCTGCTGGCCTACATTCGCAACAGCTACGCAACCGCGATGGACGCACGTGACAGGATGAAGGCGCAGCCTCAGGCCTGACAAGGCGAACGGCCGATTTCAAGTGTGAAAAGGGGGACGCATGTCCGATACATTCCAGGCAATGGTCATCGACATGGCCGATGGCAAGCCGCAGGCCGGGTTCCGCCAGCTTTCACTCTCCGATCTGCCGGATCATGATGTTCTCGTCGAGGTTCATTATTCGACCGTCAATTACAAGGACGGTCTGGCCCTGACCGGCAAAGGGCGGATCGCCCGGCGTACGCCCATGGTCGGAGGTATCGACCTTGCCGGAATCGTGGTTGAATCCCGATCTGACAAATGGGCGCCTGGCGACAAGGTCATCGTCAACGGATGGGGGCTGTCTGAAACAGAATGGGGCGGATATTCGCGATTTCAGCGCCTGAAAGCGGAATGGCTCATCGCGCTGCCCGAACCCTTCAGCCTTTCGCAGGCAATGGCAATTGGAACGGCCGGCTACACGGCGGCGCTTTGTGTCAATGCACTTGAGGATTGGGGCACGATCGCCAACGATGATCGCGAAATTCTCGTGACCGGTGCGGCGGGCGGTGTCGGCTCGGTGGCGATCAGCCTGCTTGCGGACAAGGGTTACAAAGTAACCGCATCGACCGGTCGCCCGGAAACGTGGGACTATCTCGGATCGCTCGGCGCGAGCGCTTTCGTGGACCGGGCATCGCTTTCAGAAAAGGGTGGCCCTCTACAAAAGGAGCGCTGGGTGGGGGTGGTTGATTCCGTCGGCTCGACGACGCTCGCAAACGCACTTTCGCAGACCGTCTACGGTGGGGCGGTTGCCGCCTGTGGCCTTGCGGCCGGCGCGGACCTGCCGGCAACGGTACTCCCGCATATCCTGCGCGGCGTGGCACTGCTTGGCATTGATTCCGTTATGGCGCCAATGCCCAAACGGATCCGCGCATGGCGGACCCTCGCCGAACACCTGAAAGCGGAAAGGATCGAGACATTGGCGAGGATCGAGCCCTTCTCCGAGCTTCCGAGCCTCGCTCGGGATATCGTCGAGGGCAAAATTAGGGGGCGTGTCGTGGTGGAAATCGCACAGTAAGGCTGTTCCAGCGCGCGCAAGCTATCTCTCACAGTCGCCATTTTCAGACGCCATGCCGAGAGAGCTGCGAGACAAGGCCGGCGCGAAATCGATGGGTTGGAGGACTCCCGCTTCACAGGTGCTAGGATGGAATCGGTTAAATAAGACAAACCGAAGCGTGCGGGTGGCATAGACTTCTACCGAAGCACTGACATAGCGAAGTCTGCGTTCCACATTCATGCAATTTCGCGCTCTTGAGGGATACGAACCGCTGACCCCGTAGTTCTAATCGGACGACAACCACAATTTATTAAGTTTGCGCTTAGGCATAGCCACGCCTTGCTTGAATAGGCCCTTCGATAATTCAACGCCGGCAAGCATAGATCTCACGTTTGCAAGGTCCCAACACCCTGACGGTTGACGCGCAAATACTCGCTCAGCTCGCCCTTCACGATCTCTATGAATTCCATCATATAGACGGGCTGCACACGGCCACGTGGTATCAGGAGCGAAATCTGCGCGGGCTCCATGATGCCGGGGCCAAGTGGTATCCACGCAAGCTTGCCTTCGGAGACCTCCTTTTCCACGCCGAGCAACGAGAGGAAAGCGATACCCAGGCCGGCTCGAACGAGAGCCTTGAGAATACCGGGCCGCTCAGCTCGAGCGACGATACGACCGGGGGCCTGCTCTCCTTCGAAAATATGTTTCAAACCGCTATGTCTGAGCCAGTCATCGCCAGGCGCAATGAGCGCCCATTCAGCAATGTCGGCCTGTGTCGCAACCTCCTTTCGTGATAACGGATGATCCGGAGCGGTAATGATCCCGATCGGATCGATGATCGAATATGCTCTTTCGGCACGGACATGATCGCTGACATCATAGGCGAGCACGAGATCCGCCTCTTTTGCCAGAAGCTCGTTGGTGATGCGCTGGTTGTCGCCTGATATCAGCGTATAACTCACATGCGGGAAAATGGCTTGCAACTTCATCATTGCATTGGGCAAGAGGTCCTCGGTAAAGGTCTCCGCGGCAGCGATGCGGATCGTGCCCCGTACACCGCCGCTGAGGCTGCCAATCTCTTGCTTGACCAGTCCCGCCTCCCTGTTCCAGCGCCGGATGTAGCTCAGAAGGACACCCCCAGCTGCCGTCGGGCGAATACCACGCGGCAGTCGCTCGAACAGTTCGACACCGATCTCTTGCTCGAGTTGGAGAAGCTGGCGGTTCATCGCTGAGGAGGCGACGTTCAGGCTTTCCGCCGCCTTGCGGATGGAGCCATGCCGGATCGCGGCGTCGAAATGAATAAGCGAAGTCTTGAGAAGCGCCATGCCAGCCTCCGAGCGAGCGAATTATTCGAGCAGAGAGCCTCAATAAATCTGCTGGTGCAAGGCCATCCGTCGGCCATATCATCGATATTACTGAAGAGAAGCCTATGAGGCATCTTCAGCGATGCCACAAAATGGGCAGCGGATCATTTCAGGACAATCGCAACACAGGGGATTGAAATGCTGATCAAACCCGTGGGGGAGGTTTTTTCCTCGATTGAACAGACGGTGTCGGACATATCCCCACTGCGTGCCGCGATCGAGATCAGAAATGTCTCCATGTCCTTTCCCGGAAAGCGGGCAACGGTCGACGCGCTGGTCGACATCAACTTGAACATCCCTGAAAATCGCTTCATATCGATCATCGGCCGCAGTGGCTGCGGCAAGTCGACCTTGCTCCGGATCATCAGCAATCTCCTTCCGCCAACCAAGGGCGAGGTGCGCGTTCACGGCCTTTCCTCGGTCGAGTACCAGCGCCGCAAGAAATTCGGCTTCGTGTTTCAGGATGCCAGCCTCTTTGCCTGGAAGACGGTCTTCCAGAATGTAGAACTTCCTCTGGCCATTCTTGGCGCCGGATCTGCGGCGGAGCGTCGAGACAAGGTTCTTGATCTCCTTAATCTTGTCCATCTGGATGCCTTTGCCGATCATTATCCGGCTCAACTCTCCGGTGGCATGCGACAACGCGTGTCGATTGCACGCGCTTTGTCCTACGAGCCAGACATTCTGCTGATGGACGAGCCGTTCGGCGCGCTCGATGATCTGACGCGCAAGGAAATGCATGACGAATTGATCCGCATCTGGAACGCACGGGGTTTGACGGTCGTGTTCGTCACGCATTCGCTCAGCGAGGCACTTTATCTTTCCGATCAGATCGTCGTCATGGCTCCTCGCCCCGGCCGGATAAAATCGATCGTTTCCGTTCTCAATCCACGTGTCAGCGATCCCGCGCTGCGCGCCAGTCCGGAATATGTGTCTCAAATGCGGGATCTGGAGGCATTGATCCATGAGCAATGATTCCGCCGCACCCTCCGTCCAAATTGCCATCGCCCGCATTGCTTCCCGCATCATCGATCTCACACCGGCCATCGGGCTGTTCGTTGCGATCGGGATCTTCTGGGAGGTCGCGGTCAGGGTCTTCTCCGTTCCTGCCTACCTGCTTCCGTCTCCTAGCGCCATCGGCGTGAAAATCTGGCAAGCACGCGACATGCTTTTGCAAAATCTCGCCTGGACCATGGCTGCCGCGGTTCTCGGCTTCGTCATCGGAACGGCGTTCGCGGTTTCGCTGGCCATGCTCTTCCTTTATTCCAGAGCCGCCGAACGGGCGCTTTTTCCGTGGGCGATCACGTTGAAGGCAATCCCGATCCTTGCCATCGCTCCACTTCTCACCATCTGGCTCGGTTTTGGTTTACAGCCCAAAGTAGCGATCGCCGCAATCGCCTGCTTTTTCCCGACACTGGTCAACGCGGTAAAGGGATTGCGCACCGTCGATCGGCAAAGCCTGGAATTTCTTTCGGTCATCGGCGCGACAAAGGCGCAAGTCTTCCGCCATGCGCGATTCTACGCCGCCCTTCCCTATATTTTTGCAGCCGCCAAGGTAAGCTCGAGTACCGCCGTTATCGGTGCCATCGTGGCGGAATTCACCGGCGCCAATTTCGGGATCGGCACGGTCATCGTCACCGCCGGTTACCAGCAGGATGCAGCCATGCTGTTTTCGGCGATCGTTGCGTCATCCGTCGCAACCATCCTCATGTTTTACCTGGTCGTCATCGTCGAAAAAATCAGTCTGTTCTGGCCCGAAGCCAGCATGGACGCCTGAACCATTCACAACCTGTTCGGAGACTTTGCAATGAGATCATGTGCATATGCCCTTTTTGCTGCCCTCATGCTGGCCCCCGTCGTTGTGTCGGCGCCAGCTCTTGCTGCCGACAAGGTCTCGCTTCGGTTGCCATGGCTTCTCAACGTGCAGTCCGCCGGTTACGTGATGGCCCGTGAAAAAGGCTTCTACGCCGATGCCGGCCTCGACGTTGATATCATGCCAGGCGGGCCTAACCTGAATTCGACGGCCCTCGTGGCGTCAGGTGCCAATACCTTTGGAACGAATGATGTCGGCCAGATCCTGCTGGGGGATGCCAATGGCATGGACCTCGTCATGGTGGCGGCATGCTTCCAGCGGCATCCGGCCGGCGTGGTTTCCCTGGAGAAGAGCGACATCAAAAAACCCGCAGATCTGGTCGGCAAGACGCTCGCTTATAATGAAGGCGGTCCATGGTCATTGACCAAGGCGATGCTCGCCAAGGCTGGAGTACCGCTGGAGAAGATCAAACTCGTGGTGTCGCCGAGTGACCAGCTCCTGGTCAACGGTTCCGTCGACGCCAAAACCGGTTTCGTCATAAACGAGGCAGTTGCGCTCGACCTGCAGGGACACAAGACGTCGACGCTGCTGCCCTCCGATTTCGGTGTCAGCACCTATGCCGAGGTGATCTTTGCAGCCCGCAGGACGGTCGACGGCAATCCGGATTTGGTCAAGCGTTTCGTGGCGGCCACGCAGAAAGGCTATGACTATGCCTACGCCCACAAGGACGAGGCCGTAAAGACCGTCGTCGGCCTCAACAACCAGCTCGATCCGGTGCAGCAGGCCAAGCAGATGGAGCTGCAGGAAAGCTTCGTCTACACCGATTTCTCGCGCGCCAGGGGCGCCTGCGCCTTCGATGGCGCAGTGATCGGAGAGACCGAGAAAACGCTTCGGGAATTCGGCGATCTGAAGTCCGCGGTCGATGTCTCGAAGACCTATTCGACCGAATTCATCCCCCCGAAATAATCACGCAGCTGAGGAGATAACCATGACGATCCAACACACGCCCATTCATCCTGGCGGCTTGCAAATGCACCTGAAGATCAGGCCTGGCGATGTTTCCCGCTACGTCCTGACCCCGGGCGACCCCGGTCGCGTGCCGGTGGTTGGAAGCTCCTGGGATTCCTACGAGGAGGTCGCCTATTTCCGTGAATACCGAACGGCGCGCGGCACACTCGATGGTGTCGACATTACCGCCTGCTCGCACGGTGTTGGTGGTCCTTCGACGGACATTGCCGTTGTGGAACTCTCGAATTGCGGAGCCGATACCTTCATCCGCGTCGGCTCCTGTGCGGCCCTTCAGCCGGAGATCGAGCCTGGCGACCTGGTCATCTCGACTGGCGCGCTCCGCCTTTCGGGCACAGTCGATGCCTACGTTGACAGATCCTATCCAGCGGTCGCCGATCATGAGGTGCTGCTGGCGTTGATCCAGGCGGCCGAAGACATGGGCGAACGCTATCATGTGGGTCTCGCCGCCAGCGTCGACAGCTTCTATGCCGGTGAGGTCAATCCGATGCCAGGCGGTTTCCGTCAGTCGAAAATGGACCATGTCATCGATGATCTGCAGAAGGCCAAGGTCGCGAATTTCGAAATGGAAGCAGCGACCATATTCACACTCGCACAATTGTTCGGGTTTCGCGGCGGGATGATATGCTCAGTGGGTGCCAACCGCATCACACGCAAACGCGAGGATTCCGCTGATTCGATAAGAAGGTGCTGTGCCGTTGCCAGCCGCGCGGTGGTCATTCTCGCTGGCTGGGACGCGAAAAAGGCCGAAGCAGGCAAGAAACACTTCTTCCCGAAGCTCATGGCGAAAGCGTGACGACAATGTCGAACCTTGCAATCCCCGCACGAAACAGGTCGCTCAAAATCATCTTTGATACGGACCCTGGCGTCGATGATGCGGCAGCGCTTCTGTTTCTCAACGCTTATCCCCATGTCACGCTCCTTGGCATTACCACCGTCTTTGGCAATGCTGACATCGATACGGTCACACGCAACGCTCTCTATCTCAAGAAGCGTTTCGCCATTCCGGCGCCAGTCGCACGCGGCGCCGGCATCTCGCTTGCCGGTGAGACAAGTCTGCCACCTGCTCATATCCATGGCCAGAACGGCATTGGAGACATTGCACTGGATGAGTCCGCCCTCCCAGAGCCGGACCCGCGACCAGCGCACAGATTCATCATCGACACGGTGCGGGAAAATCCAGGTGAGATCACGCTCCTCGCCGTCGGCCGGCTGACAAATCTTGCACTTGCCCTAAGAGAGGCGCCTGACATCGCCACCCTCGTCAAGGAGGTCGTCATCATGGGTGGCGCGTTTTCGCTCTCCGGGCACAATGGCAACGTGACGCCGGTGGCCGAAGCAAACATGATCGGCGATCCTCTTGCGGCCGATGAGGTGTTCGGCGCGGCATGGCCTGTTACCGCGATTGGGCTCGATGTCACCCGACAGGTCGTGATGGGACCGGCGGAACTCAATCGACTGGCAGCGTATGGTGGCGAAGCAGGTCGCTTTATTGTCGAGATATCCAAAGGATACCGCGCATTCCATGCGCAGTTCGGAATAGACGGCTACTATGTTCACGATGCCACCGCCGCGGTCTACGTGATCGATCCATCCTTGTTCAAGGTGCGATCAGGGCCGATCCGCGTCGCAACGGAAGGAGTTGCGGTCGGGCAGACGATTCAACGCGACTGGGAAACCCTTTATCCACCCGGCGAATGGGATATGGCTCCCGATCAGAAAGTTGCGGTCGGCGTAGACGCCAATCGCGTGCTTGGCATGCTGCTTGGAACGCATATTCCCTGCCTTCTGGCATCGTGAGGGATGACAAGCATGGCTGTTTCGAGAGATGAAAACCTGCTTTTGAATGCACTTCTGGCCGCACTTGAGGACCATGTGCTGCCTCTGACACAGCAGGGCGTGTCGCGCGGCAACAAGATCTTCGGCGCCGCCTTGTTGCGAAAAGACGACTACTCCGTCGTACTGGCGGAAACGAACAATGAGACGGAAAGTCCGTTGTGGCATGGCGAGATCCATGCTCTCAAGCGCTTTTCCGAACAGCCGGCCGCAGAAAGACCGGCTCCGAAGGATCTGATCTTTCTCTCCACGCATGAACCTTGCCCCATGTGCCTTTCGGCAATCACCTGGGCGGGGTTCGACAACTTCTATTCGTTCTTCACCCATGAAGATTCGCGCGACGCCTTCAGCATTCCGCACGACTTGAAGATTCTGAAGGAGGTTTTTGGACTGGCCCCTGGACAATACCGGCGCCAAAACGCCTTTTGGCATAGCCGCTTCATTCGCGACATGATCGCCGTTTCAGACGAAACGATGCGTTCGCATTTCGAAGAGCGCGCATCCGCAATAGCAGAGAAATACGTTTCGTTGTCGGTGCTCTATCAGCAGAGCAAGCATCAAAACGCCATACCGCTGAACTGACGCACGGGCTGCGTCTTTCCGCGCACAAAAGCAAATTGACGGCAGATTCCAGGTTGGGACAGCCGGACCGACCCAAGCAGATTAATCAATCTCAGATAGGCAGCCGCCACATGACCAGCGGGGCCTCCGCTGTAGAGGCGAGCTCTTAATCGTAGTCAGCCAGGGAGCCACAAATGGCAGCCACGTCGACCTTGCAGTTCTATCTCAACGGTAAGTCAGTTACTATCGAGAACCCCTCTCCGTCCACTTTGCTCGTTGACTATTTGCGGTCGCCGGAGGTGCGGCTGACTGGCACAAAGAAGCCCTGCGGGCAAGGTGGGTGCGGTGGTTGCACGGTCATTCTCTCGGACTGGCCGGATGGAGGGTCTATCAGACACCGCGCCATCAATTCCTGCCTGCGCCGACTCTGCTCGCTGAATGGAATGGCGATTACAACGATCGAAGGAACAGGCAGCATGCCGGCCTCGTTGGCCGCTTATCCCGCACATCATCCGACCGCTTCACGCGGAGGTCCTGATTTCCGGGATACCCTGCCCACCAGCCTGGTTGAAGCGATCAAGCAGGTGAAGGCAAGCAACAAGGGGGATCACACACTTACCGCTCGTCCTGATATCTCTCAAATCAATCCTGTTGCCCATGCACTTTCAAGCAACAATGGCAGCCAATGCGGCTATTGCAGTGTTGGCTTCGTGATGAACATGTCGGAGTTCATCACAAACAATCCCCAGGCTACCAAGCAAGATATCGAAGGCATTTTCGATGGTAATCTCTGCCGGTGCACAGGATACCGTCCAATCCTCACTGGCATGAAGACTTTGGCAAGCGACTGGTCCTCGCACGACGAGGACAACCGGATGAAGTGTCTTGAGGATCCGCAAATCGATATTCCAAAAGGAACGCCGGTCAGAATCGACGCCCCGACCTCATCATTTCCAGTAGAGCCCCTAGACGTTCCGGGGTCCGTGCAGTGGTTCACGCCCTCGACCATGGATGAACTGGCAGCGGATGCGGCCCACCTGACGAATGGCGGCAAGACGTTCCGCTTCATACATGGCGGCACATCCTATGGGATCTACAAGACCGAATTCGAGACAGTCGATGCCTTTATCGACCTGCGATACGTTCAGGAGCTGCAAGGCAAGCCTAGCCCGGCATTTCACGATCAGCTTCATTACACCCTTCCCGCCTGCACCACCTACAGTGAACTCATTGAATTTATCGCCAGCCTCGATGATGACTCTCCCGATTTCGCCGCGATTCTGTATATGGCCGAAAGGACGGCCGGGCGCATCGTTCGAAATGCCGCTTCGATCGGCGGAAACTTCATGCTGTGGCTCCATCACGTTGCAAACGGCAGCGGCGAGCCGTTCCCGTCCGATCTGACGTTCGCCCTCATCGGCACAAACTTGACCGTGACCTATTATGAACTGGATCTCGCCAATGGAGTGCCAGGACAGCAATCGACCGAACAGGTCGATACGCTCCTTACCAGGATTGAAACTGATCCGACCTTCCCGGGCAAAATTGTGATCGTCAGCTTTCAGATCACTCCCACCGGTACGTCTTTCTCGGACCCCTACGAGCGCTATTTCTCCTTTGCCCAGAAGGTGGCGTTGCGGGAGGTAAACGCACACTCCATCGTTAACTCGTTCATTTCATTTGATATTGATGTTCCATCGGGCAACGCAAAGAGTCCCGGGAAGGTCATATTCGGAGGGATAAATGCCTCTTATTGGAGGGCCTCGACCATTGAGGGCTGGTTTTGGAATGGCAGGGTTTTTTCGTATGAAAACCTGTTGTTCGCCTGCGCACAACTCAAGGCAGATGTAACACAAGCTCTGGCGGATTCTGCGGCTCGAAGGGGCGAGGCTCCATGGGAAGGATTTACCGACGAATACAAGGCGAACCTTGCCGTTGCGATGTTTTACAAGGCGGGTGTTGCGGTCCTTGTCAGAATGGGCTTTGCAATACCGGTCAACGCCAATTCCGCCGGCGAAATGACCTGGGGGACCTGGCCCGTCAGCAACGGTCTTCAGGATTATACCGCACAGGATTTCAAAGCTCCGGTCGGACAGCCATATGTCAAGACGACCGCCCTGGAACAGTGTTCAGGCCGCACGCACTATACCCACGAGCTCGCCTATCCCCAAGGCACCCTGCATGCCGCCTTCGTCCAGAGTCGCAGCGCCCTAGCCCAGTTTTCATTCCAATGGCAAAGCAACCCGGTTCAACCCGATGATCTCAGCGACAAGCTGGCGGACATGTTCCCGCACTTCCGCCGACTGCTGACATGCGAGGACGTACCGGTCCGGCCGGCTAACTTCCAGGGCATGGGTGGCGATCAACCCATGTTTGCAGAAGGATCCGTTCTTTATTTCGGGCAGGCGATCGCAATGGTGCTTGCCGATACCGAGGAGGATGCGAATCTGATTGCCGACTATGTTTCCGAATATTGCCTCGGCTATCAGCCGATCAATTGGGACGTGAGTTGGCAAGAACCAATATTGCCGATTGAGGACGCCATCACAAAAGGAAGCATCTTCCCTGACACCCCGTCCACAGCGGCGTATCTCTGCCACATATGGAAGATCACGCGCCCGCGCAGCCGGCTTGATTGGATGGCCTCCCTGCCAGCCGTCCCCAGCGACTTCGACGCAGAGCCGGTAACGACTGACAACGTGCCTGTCGACGGCGCGAATTGCATCCGAGTGGTCAACAATCAGAAAACCGGCGGGCAAGCGCATTTCTACATGGAAACGCAAGCCTGCCTGGCAATTCCGGCGGACGAAGGAAGGATTATTGTCAATTCGTCGACGCAGAGCCCGATGGAGATGCATCAGACCGTCGCCTCGGCACTGGGACGACAGTACAACAAGGTCAAGATCCAGACGCGATTGCTGGGCGGCGCCTTCGGCGGAAAAACCGAGCAGGCGCGTTTCACCACAGGACCGACGGCCGTCGCCGCCGCAGTAATGGATGCGCCCGTGCGTCTGGCGATGGCCCGCGACAGCGATATGGCGATGATCGGCAAGCGGCATGCCCTTTATGGCGTGGGACAGATAGCCGTCGATGATGGTTCGGTTCGCGCGGAAGACAAGGGGAGGATTAAAGGCACCCATTTGACCCTTTGGGCAGACGGTGGTGCCTACTACGACTGTTCCTTCGTGGTCACGAACTGCATCCAGACCCGCATCGATAACGCCTATATGATCGATAACTTCGAGAGCCAGATCGATGTCTGCAGGACCAATACCCCGCCCAATACGGCGATGAGAGCGTTCGGGGACATTCAGGCGACCAATATTCTGGAGAACCTCATAGACGACGCGGCGACCGCGGTTGGACTTCGCCCGGAGGAACTGCGGGAGAGGAATTTTTACCAGCGTGGTGAAGTCACTCCTTACGGTCAGACCCTGACTGCCTGTTACATGCTGGAGGTCTGGAATTACCTGAAGGCAAAATGTCAATTCCAATATAAGCTTATGGATGTTCAAGCGTATAATGCGCAAAACAAATGGAGGAAGCGAGGCATTGCGCTCATTCCCGTCAAATACGGATCGGGATACAATTTCGAGCAATTGAAGCAGTCATCTGCGATCGTCGTGGTCAATCAATCGGACGGCTCGCTCGTGATCCATCAGGGTGGTGTCGACATGGGCCAGGGCCTGCTGACCCAGGTCAGGCAGGTGGCATCCTATGTGCTCAACATCCCGCAGTCACTTATCCATGTGGAAAGTCCGCAAACGGATACGACGCCCAACACCAGCAGCAGCGGCGCCTCAACGGGAACGCCCTATAGCGCCGAGGCCGTGAAGCGTACCTGCGAACAGTTGCGCCAAGAATTGACGGAGTTCGGCTATCAGCTGCTGAAAGATAATGGGAATGACTGGTGTCAAGCGAACGGGCTCGACTTCTGGAATTACGGAGAGGCCGGCTGGAACACCGAAGTCACCGTCAACGAAGTCACCGCCCTGATCTGGCAAAACCTGGTCAACTACGCCTATAAGCAGCGATTGCCACTGACGGCAACCTTCAACGCCAATATTGAACACGGCGACTTCGACATGCCGGTCCTGACCTTCAAGCAAGCCGAGGATCAGCCGAGTATTCCTGGCATCACGCGAGCGAACGTGGCAAGGGTCACAGACGTGCAGAACCAGTTCGTGGGATTCACCTACTCGGCCGCCTGCTCGGTTGTCGAGGTCGACATCCTCACGGGCGAGACGAAGATTCGCAGCTCCGACCTCGTCTACGACGTTGGCTGGAGTTTGAACCCCGCGCTCGACGTCGGGCAAGTCGAAGGCGCCTTCGTTCAGGGTGTTGGCTTCCTCATGACAGAGGATCTCGTATACCAGCCCGACACGAATGCTGGAAATGGGAAGGGGCAGCTCAATACGACCAATACTTGGCGTTATAAGATCCCAGCGCAGGTCACGATCCCACTCGAGTTCAATGTGTCGTTGTTTCCGCGAAACGATCCGTCGGTTGTTAACATCCCTCCGGACGATCAGGGGATCTTCTCTGCCAAAGAAGTCGGCGAGCCTCCCCTGGTGTTGGCAAATTCGGTGTTCTTTGCCATCAAGGATGCAATCCGGGCATCAAGAATAGAACGCGGCCTCTCCGGCCTATTCAACTTGAGAGCGCCAGCCACAGTTCAGGAGGTGCGCCGCGCATGCGCCCTCGACGTGCCCAATTAGGCGGCTTTCCAGGAACAACCGCGAGGAGGCGTTGGTGCGCGGATCATTAATGGCACTGGCGTAGGTGGTCGGCAATCGTAATAACCGGTCTTTCGCAACGATGCCTTTCAAACACAATGCCTCCCGCCGCCATCGCATCTGCAAGATGAAGTTTACGCCAGCCACGCTATTCCGATCTGGCGATCGAGACTGCTTTGACGTTGGGATTGGTTTTCGGCCTGCGTCTGCGGCAGACGGAGGGCTTTGCTTCGTCGGTGCTGAAGCTGATCAGCCTGGACCTTGCTGCTCACGATCACACGACGCTGAGCCGGAGGGCTAGCAAATCGAGAGCGCCAAAGAAGCAGCAGGCGTTTCGTCTCGCGGAAGCGGGGTCCGTCCACGTCCTCGTCGACAGTACAGGCTTGCAGATCTATGGTACGAGCCAATGGCTGGAAGAAAAGCATGCAACCAAATCCCGTCGGGCTGGCGCAAGCTGCACCTGGCGCTGGATGCTGACAGCGGCGACATCATCGCACATGTCATTACCGATCAGGATGCCGGCGACGCCTCTCAAGTTGAGCCGCTGCTCGACCAGATCGACATGCCATCCATCGGTTCACGGCCGATGGCGCCCATGACGGAAATTCGACCTACGATGCCGTCGCCCGTCACAGTCTTGACGCGGCAGTCGTCATTCCGCCGCGCGCCAATGCGTTGGAGCGGCCGGATAGCCATCCCCCGAGCCAACGGGACCGTCATATCGCCACGATCAATGCCGATGGAAGAATGAAGTAGCAGATCGCCACCGGCTACGGAAAACGCTCACTGGTCGAGACCGCGATCAGTCGGGACAAATCGATCATCGGCCGCCGGGTGCGGGCACGCTCTTTCAGCGCCCAGCACACGGAGGTCGCCCTCGGCTGCGCCGTTCTCAATCGAATGCAGGAATGTGCACGCCCGAATTCTGTCCGCTACGGACAAGCTACAGAGTAGCAAAGGCATTAAAGAGAGAGATCCGCTTAGACTGCGATCGCTGCACCAACGGCCCTCGCCACGCGACGCTATCAATCCGGCGAAGTCGATTACGACGTCCATATATCCAGGCGCGGCGACCGCCATCTGCGTGGGCTTCTCTACGAAGAGGCGTCGGTCATTCTCACGCGCAGCTCCATGCAGAGTTCCTTGCGAACATGGGGGCTTCAGCTCCGGGGGAGGATCGGCTTCAAAAGCGCTGCCTTCGCTGTCGCACGAAAGCTTGCTGTTATCATGCATACCATGCTCAAGACCCGGAGAGCTCTTCAATCGAAACGCAGGACTGACAGCATAGCATCGAATAAGGCTCAAAACTGAGCGCTTGAAGCGCCCCTGCCGGGATGTGAGCCGAGCCATTCCGTTGATGCGGTTACATCGCTGTCTCAACTAAATGCGTCGTCCACATTGAAGGCTCGTCCCGCGAAGACAACCATGCACCGGGCAGTACCGCCTCGATAACTTACCGCTTGACGCCCCAGCCGCGATTAGACAACCTCATCGGAGCCGGGGTTCGCGGTTCGCAAAGAGTCAAATCATCGAAATCAATCCGATCGATCGAAGGGTCACGCGCTAAAGGCTTCCAAGACGCCAACCCCTAAATCAGCCGGACGCGGCGTGCCGCCACAACCCGATAAAGCGGGTCACCCCAGACCAGTTGTTCCTGCAATGCCGAAAAGACCAGGCTAACGTCGTGTTCGTCGTTGGAGGCCACCGCGACGGCCCTTATCTCCGGCCAGTCCGGCACCTGCATCTCACGCATCGTCTGAAGGGCTTCGGCGGTCGGAAGCGCCGGGAAGCCGATTTTGGGAACGAGTGTGGCAATCACCTGCCAAAAGGCACGGTAGAGCGGCAGCGGATCATCCAGATGCGGCGCGACCAACCGAGCCCAATGCAAGCCGGTAACGGCGTGGAGCGCCGAGAAATCCATGGTCGCGGCGAATAGGGCCAGTGCCGTCTCCGCCATGCGTTTCGGTGTCGCTTCATCAATGCGCAAGCGATCGATCACCGGCGGAAAGTCCGGCAAGGCGGCGACTTCGCGTATATTGTGCCAGAGAAGATCGGTTTCAGGCGCATAGTCGTGTGCGCCGGCAACATCATTCATGGCAGCGAGAATCGCTGCCGGATCGTCCGTGTCCGGCTTTATCCCAGTCGGATCGGGCAAGGGCAGATAGCAGGTTGCCCAGTATCCGAGCGCCGTTCCCACTTCCGCTGGGTCGCTGTTGAGCACCGCGTAAGCCAGCCGCATCAGCGGGTGCAGCGCGCTGCCGGCTACACCCTGGATCAGCCGAGGCAAATAATGGCGGATCGCGGCATCGGTCCCGAGCCGTTCGACTTCCGCGATGAAATAGGCGCGATAATCTGATTCCCGCGTCCGGTCACCGAGCGCCACGTCCCAATGCGCACGCTCGATCGGGCTCACGGTTGGCGGCGCGGGAACGAGCTGGTTTGCCACGCGATAAATCTCGTACCATTCGTCGAGCCGCTCAGGGGCCGCGCCCATGCGATCGAGCGCCACGAGGACCATTGGAACGTGATTGGCGAGCAGATAGGGAAATTCCACGCTGTCACGCCGAGCCCTTTCCAGAACCCTGTCGAGCGGAAACGTAGGTATGATTGTCATGATGACACTTCCTTCATGCCTTCAAGGTCTCCATCATAGCCGCGCGGATCGAAATGATGCTCCCGATAGGCCGCAAGGTCACGGAGAAAATCGTCGGCCGCCTCGTGAAAGAGACCGCCCACGACCGCATCGACGATGCGCGGCAGACCGTATTTCATGCCAGTTACACCGTTGCTGATCGGGCCTAGGCTAGCAATGGCCGAGCAGTTGAACAAATGGATATGCGACAGCCAGCCATGGGTCGCCGCATTCTTCGGCGTGAGTTCGAAGCCGCGCCCGAGATAGGGATGGGCCGCGATCTCGGCCGATGCCTCGCCATCCGGCGGCGTGAAACGATCGGACCAGAAAGCAACATGCGGCGCAATGCTCTTCAATTCCGCGCGCTGGTTGAAATCGATCGTATAACCGGTTCCAAGCAGGAGATGATCGGCGCTGAACATGCCGCTGTCGCTTTCGACCACAACCCGCCCGGCATCCAATGTCACGGACCGCACTTTATGGCCCAGCGCCATCGTGAAACGCGGATCGGACACGACTCGGTCGAACTGATCCTGTGTCGGCGGGATCTTGAAGCCATTATAAAGCCGCATATAGCGCCATTTCTGCAGATCCGACAGATCGCCGAAATGACCGAGGAAGCCCGGAAAATTGGTCCAGGCCAACACCTCCGTCCGGCCGAAATTGCGCGAGCGGCCGATCATCGCCACGCTTTTCGCGCCCTTTTCCAAAGCCGTCACCGCCCAGTCGAAGCTGGAGGTCGCCGAACCCAGAATGGCGACATCTCGATCCTTGAGATGGCTGTCGTCTGCGATCTCGGCACTATGGGTCCAGTACGACTTGGGCAAGGTACGAACGAAATCGGGGATCACGGGCGCGCCACCGCCATCAATACCGGTCGCCAGTACAAGCCGACGGCATTCGATCTGTTGCGTTTCACCGTCCGCTTCAAGCGCAAGCCGCAACCAGCCGCCGACTTGCGAGATACCGGCAAGGCTCGTGCCGTTGGCAACATCCGGCTCCGTCACGGCACGATACCAGCCAAGATAAGCCATCCAGTCTTGCCGTGACATCTTGTCGAGGCGTTCATAGGCGTCTGTGCCATAGACGGCTTCGTACCAGGCGCGCGGCGTCAGCGACGGCAGGCCAAAATCCGGCCCCGCGAGATATTTCGGCGAGCGCAGCGTCTTCATGCGCGCGCAGCCGATCCAAGGCCCTTCCCGCCCCTTCTCGGCCTTGTCGATCACCTGAACGCCCGCAACCCCACGCCGTTTCAGGCCAAAGGCGATAGCGAGCCCCGACATGCCGGCCCCACAGATCACGACATTATAGCGCGCAACGCTGGCAGCCCCCGGCTCCGGGGCTGGAGCCCAGACTCGCGCGAGCGCTTCCGTGGCCTCCATCTCGGCGACGAGTCGTTTTTCAAGCGCTTCAAGTCGCGATAGGCTGAGGCCGCCATTCATGTTCGATCCTGACATTTTTTTCTTTGACACGGCCTCGCGCCAAGTCCGGCATGACCGCAGTCTCTTAAGCAAGCCGGCCGATGCGCAAAAACGAGGCATATTGCACAATCATCAAGCAAAAACTGAGCGATATTGTTCAATTTTGTTATATTCAGGCCGTTATTGCTTTTTTGTCAAGTGTACTTGAGTGCGTTTTTGTTTGATGTATAGTGGCAATCAATCATGAAAAGGAGAACACTAATGACATTCATGAAGGGGAATTTTCAGAAATTTGCTACCGTTTGCATGATTGCCCTGACAGCGGGCATGGCGCAGGCCGCCGACAAGCCGCTGGCCGGCATCACTCTCAATCTGGCATCCATGAACGACCAGTTTTCGGCCGTGCTGGCGCAGATCGCGCCCGAGTTCAAGGAAGCGACCGGCGCAGAGATCAAGGTCGACATCATGGATTACGGCTCTCTGCTGACGAAGACGACCGCCGATTTCGTGGGCCACACCGCCGGTTATGACCTGATCACCATGGACATCGTCTGGGCAGGGCAGTTCGCCGCCAATGGCTATACGATTGATCTCAACGACCTGATGAAGCGCGATGCCAAGGAGCTCGACACCGCCGACATCTATCCCAAGCTCACGGAAGCGCTCGGCAACTACAAGGGCAAGCAGGTCGCCTATCCTTTTGCCGGCTATGCCAACGTTCTCGCCTATCGCAAGGATCTCTTCGATGCCGCCGGCCTGAAGGCTCCGGAAACGATGGAAGATCTGGTTGCCGCCGCCTATAAGCTGACCGACCCGGCCAAGAAGCAGTACGGCTTTGTCGCCAACGGCCAGAAAGGCCCGGCGGTCGCTCAGGACTGGATGCAATATAACGCGGAAATGGGCGGCGCCATCCTCGACAAGGACGGCAAGCCGGCGCTCAATTCCGAAGCCAATATCAAGAGCCTGACTGTTTATCGCGATCTCTTCAAGAAGGCAGCCCCTCCCGGTGCCGCCGATTATGACTGGGGCGGCCGCGAGGAAAGCTTCCGCCAGGGGATTGCCGCCACGATGCAGACTTGGTCTGTCGGCGCGCCCGGCTATTACGATCCGAAGACGTCGAAGGTGGTCGGCAAGGTCGATGTCGCGCTTGCTCCGCGCGGCAAGGGTTTACCGAAGATCTACGGAATCGGCGGCTGGGGCATGGCCATCAACGCCGATGCGAAGGACAAGCAGAAAGAAGCCGCCTGGACCTTCATCAAATGGGTCACCAGTCCGAAGATCCAGAAGGAGATGAATATGCTCGGTGCGGGCAGCTACATCCGCAAGAGCACGGTTACCGACAAGGAGCTGAACGCCAAGTATCCATTCCTGCCTGTCCTCAACGAAGTCTTCGAGAACGGCGACGGCGACTATCGCCCGCGCATTCCGGAGTATCCGGAAATCCAGGACATCCTGGGCACAGCAGTCAACTCCGTCCTCGTTGGTACGGTCGAGCCCAAGGCCGCGCTTGACGCGGCGCAAGAAGCCGCCGCCAAGCTGTTCTAAGAACAGGCCCGCTTCACGAAAGACCGTGACGCGGGCCTTTCATTTTCGAGGGCGCTGGTCGCGCGAGCTTCAGCGGTACGCTGAAAGCAAGATTCCGTTTGCGCGCCAGCCCGTTTTCCTCTCAGATCGAAACGCGAAGCAAGCGGCCATTCGGTGATGACGAATTACGCGATGAACCTGACCAGCTCCGTTGAAAGCAAGGCGGCCAAGGGCTTCTCGCCTGTCCCTTTTGCCACGCGGCGAAAATTGTTCCTGCTTGCCATGGCGCTCCCCGCCGTCGCCTATGTGATCGCGCTCGGCGTCTTCCCGCTCGTAAAAGGCATGTGGTACAGCCTATACGAATACAATCTGCTGAAACCGGCGCGGACGCATTTCGTCGGCATCGACAATTACTTCAACCTGCTGGCAGACGCCGATTTTCGCGGCGCCATCGCCAATACGGTGATCTTCACCGTCTTTTCCGTCGCCATCGAACTCTTCTTCGGCTTTGTCATCGCGCTGGCGCTCTGGCGCGACGACCGGTTTAATCGCGTCTGCCTGACGTTGATCCTTGTTCCCGTCACCATTACGCCGCTGGTCGTCGGCCTCATCTTCAAGGGCCTGCTGCTCGCCGACTACGGCATGGTCGGCTATTATCTTGCCCAGTGGGGCATTACCGATCCGCGCGGCCTCTTCGCCACGCCGTCGACCGCGCTGGCCACGCTCATCTTCATCGACATTTGGGAATGGACGCCGCTCGTCGCGCTCATTCTTCTGGCCGGCCTGAAGGCGCTGCCCGGCGACCTCCTGGAGGCCGCCGCCGTCGACGGTGCAACCGCCTGGCGCACCTTCCGTTCCATCACCTTGCCGCTCATGCTCCCGGCCGTCATGCTGGCGCTGACGCTGCGCACCATCGACGCCTTCCGCGTCTTTGACAGCGTGTTCGTGACGACCGGTGGCGGACCGGGCAATTCGACCAACACGCTCATGGTCTATGCGGTGAAGGAGGGCCTGAGCTTCTTCAATATCGGCAAGGCGTCGGCGATTTCCAACATCGCGCTTCTCTGCGTAGCAATCATCGCCTCCTGCTTCATCCTCATGATCCGCCATTTCGACAAGAAGGCCAACGGCCGATGACGCGACGCTCCATAGTCTTTGATACGGCACGGCGCGGCTTCCTGCTGCTTACGCTCGCCTTCTTCCTGCTGCCCTTCCTGTGGCTCGCAATGACCGCCTATAAGCCGTCGAACGCGATCTTCTCCATTCCGCCACATCTCTTCTTCACGCCGACGCTGGACCAGTTCCGCAATGCGCTGCGCATCTTCGATGTCGGCAGCCTCATCGCTTCCAGCCTCTTGATTGCTGGCGGCTCGATGCTGCTTTCGCTGATACTCGGCGTTCCGGCCGGCTATGCGCTCGCCCGCTCGACACATCCGGCCGCCATGGGCGTTGCCTATTTCTTCATGACGATCCGCATGGTCCCCGCTGTCGCGGCGCTTATCCCGTTCTATCTGCTGATGCGCGATATCGGCCTTATCGGCAGCTGGTTCAGCGTCGTCCTGATCAACTGCGTGCTCAATTCCGCCTTCGTGAGCTGGATGATGTTTTCCTATTTCCGCGGCCTGCCGAAGGAGCTGGAAGAAGCGGCGCTGACGGATGGCTGCGGGCAGTTCGGCGCCTTCTGGAAAGTATCTTTGCCTGCGGTGCGTTCCGGCATCATCGCCTCCGCGCTTTTCTGCGTGCTCTTCTCGTGGAACGACTTCCTCTTCGCCATGTTCCTGACGCGGCTCGATTCCAAGCCGATCTCGGTGGCGTTGCTTTCGGCCTACGGCACAAAGGATATCACCTGGGGGACGCTGGGGGCGTTGGCGCATTTCTCGACCGTGCCAATCGTGCTCATCGTCCTCGTCCTTAACCGCTATTTTGTGCAGGGGCTAACCAAAGGCATCAACTGAGCGGACAAACCCCGACGATTAAAAAGGCAGGCACCTCGCCGGGAGCCTTTTGGCATTTCGAGCAAGACAAACAAAACGTGGGGAGCGCTTCATGTGATTTCGGTTTCACTGGAAACGCTCCTGCTAGAACCTTTCTCAAGCCGCTTTTGAAGCCAGATAGTTCTTCCAGCCGGCATGCGCGGTAATGTCGATCGCGCCGTTCAGCGCCACGGTCTCGCAAAGGAATCCGGATACCTGGCGACCGCTCTCGAGCGCGACCTTACCGATCCCCAGCGGTTGCGGAATGCGCTCGATGAAATCGGCAAAGTCTGCGAGCGGCAGTGACCAGATCTCGACCTCGATGCCCGGCCCCTTGGCGTTCGGATCGCGAACGAGACCGGGCTTGGCCGGTGTCGTGCCGGTGAGCGCATAAAGCCGATAGTCGCCTGTCGTGCGGGTATGGCCACGGAATACGCCGCCGCGCTCCGTCAGTTCATGATTGAGCGGCATGCCGGACAGATGTGCGCCGACAACGGCAATCTCGCGGTGACCGGCCGGAATTTCCGTTGGGGCGCCATAGGCCGGATAAGGATTGAGGTTCATGCCGAGCCCGATGCCGGCGCGATGATGGAATTCAGCCGCGATCGCCGCCGCTTTCGCTTCAGCCATGCCGGGAGCGAGGAAGGTGACACCCGAGGGCAACCCGTCGACGCGGAAACCGTTCGGCACGGCGATCCCGCAAAGCCCCATCAGATTGACGAAATTGGTATAGATACCGAGGCGCGCGTTGAGCGCGATCGGATCGGCGAGAATCTCGCTTTTGCGATAGATCGTCGGCGTCGTCGGCACCAGAAGCACTTCGATGTCGTCCCAGATCGGGCGTGTCGCGCATTTCAACTCGGCGATGCGGTGAATGGCGCGGAACGTATCAACGGATGAATATTGCCCGCTGTTTTCGAGAATCTTCTTTGTCACCGGATGGATCGCGTCGCCATGCTGGGCCAGCACCTTATCGAGGCTGAGCGCACGCTCCGAAATCCACGGGCCTTCGTAGAGAATACGCTGGGTTTCCTCGAATGCGGCGAAATCGACCTCGAACGCCACGCCACCCATGGCATCCAGCCGCTTGACGGCTTCCTGGAACAGCCGCTCCGCCTCGCTATCGCCGAAGAAGCGAAGCGCCGCGCCGGCAGGAATGCCGAAGCGGAACTTCGGCGGGGCCGGCCGCATGTCGAGCGCGACATGATCGGCCTCGGGCTTAGAAAAGGGATAGGTCGGATCGTAGCCGGTGATGACGCGCATGACCGTCATGCCATCCTCCACCGTCAGCGCGAAGACGGACACGGTCTCGATCGTCTTCACGCAGCCGCCGCCCGATACGCAGGCATTGCTGACAATGCCCGGCGTCGGCTTGATCCCGACGATATTGTTGAAGCCCGCCGGCACGCGGCCGGAGCCGGCGGCGTCATTGGCGATCGAGAAGCTGGAAAGCCCTGCCGCCACAGAAACACCAGAACCGGAACTGGAACCACCGGAAATATAATCATCGTTGAACACCGACGAACACGCACCATACGGCGTACGCATGCCGACAAGGCCGATGCCGAACTGGTCCATGTTGGTCTTGCCGATCAGGATCGCGCCATTGTCGAAAAGGCGCGTCACGGCCTGACCGGTGCTTTCGGCTATATAGGTCCCCTCTTTCAGCGCATTCGTCGTCGGTAGGCCGATAACGTCGTTGCAATCCTTGATCGAAAAAGGAATCCCCCAGAGAGGACGGCCGTCATAGCCGGCATTCTCCAATTCCTCTGCCGCTCTCAGTGCGTCGGCGCGGGAGACAAGATAGATCCATACATGGTCGTCACCCCGCGCTTTGATCCGGTCATAGATGGCGTTGACGACCGTGGAAGGCTTGAGTTGACCGGACGCATAGGCAGCTGTCAGCGTATGGAAGTCGAGGCTGCCGGTCTCGGCCGGCCAGTGAAAATCAGACATGTCGATCCTCTTCAGGTCGGGATGGGCGCCCTCAGCGCCGAGAGCAGTAGATCCGAGCGCGCCACCGTGCCAAAAAGCCCGTTGCCGAAGACGGTGATGCGCAATTGTCCGGCATGACGGGCATCCGTCGTTCCCTTGCACGCATCGGAAACGGCGATGCATTCGAAGCCCATGTCATTGGCAGCACGTTGGGTCGCGTGCAGCAGGCCCTCGGTTGGAACACCCGCCAGCACCAGATTGCGGATGCCGCGCCGCCGCAACCAGGCTTGGAGCCCGGTCGAATAGAAGGCATTGTCGCCCGGATGGTCGAAGATCGAATCCTTCTCCTGCAGGTCGAGCGTGTCTGAAAGCTGCCATTCCGACGTCCCGGGCGCAAAGACGGGATCGCCCATGGCGGCGCGGCGGGCAGCAATCGGAGAAAGCGTCTCGCTGCGGCCGCGCCGGCTCGCAATCACCGGCAGGCCGGCATCCCGGGCGCATGCGATCAGCTTTGCCGCGACAACGGACTCCGGCTCCGCACCGAGTGCCGCGATCGTACCGTTCTGGAACCCCAGAATGAGAAGCGCGCTGTCGGCAGCGCTCCATTGCCCGTCGAAGGGCCAGGAATACGGGGCGGCGGCAACGCCGGAGAAGTTGTCAGCCATGAAGCGCCTCCACGGCGGCGCGGAAGCTCGCGAGATCGGACACTGTCCCCCAGCGGCCGTCGAAAGCTTTCAAGATATCCATCGTCGCTTCGTGATTGGCCGTTTCGACCGCTGCCGTGCAGTCTTCGAGAATGACGCATTCATAACCGCGCTCGAAGCCGTCTCTGAAGGTCGATTGCACACAGCAATCGGAGGTGACGCCGATGACGATGAGATGGGTGATGCCTAGAGCCGTCAGCCGCGCATCGAAATCGGTCGCGTGGAAACTCGACTTACCCGGCTTGTCGATCACCGTTTCGCCAGCGAGCGGCGCAAGCTCGGGAACGATTTCGAAGCCGGGTTCGCCGTGCACGAGGATGCGCCCGGAAGCACCTTCATCGCCGATGCCGAGCCCATGGACGCGGGTGCGCCATTGCTTGTTGGCCGGTAGATCCGATAGGTCCGGCTTATGGCCCTCTCGGGTGTGGAAGACGGCTAGGCCCGCGGCCCGCGCGATTGTCAGGGCCTCGGCAACGGCCGGGATGACGGAGCGCGTATTGTTGACATCCTCGCCCAACTGATCGACCCACCCGCCCGGCGCGCAGAAATCGACCTGCATGTCAATCACGACGAGCGCCGCCTTTGCGGCGCGTTTAGGCGGATTACAGGGCCAGAAATTCATCATGCGCGAAGCCTCCGCTCCTCAACCAGGTCAAGGATCGCCGCGAAGTCGGTGAAATCCGCGCCATAACGCAGCACCGGCATGCCCGCCGCCCGCGCCGAGGCCGCGCCCACGACGCTATCCTCGACGGCCAGCACCTGCGCAGCATCAAGGCCAAGACGCCCGCTGGCAAGCCGATAGGGCTCGGGATCAGGCTTGCCGTGCATTACATCCTCGCGCCCGATCGCAAAGGCCATCGCGCGGTCGAGCCCCATAGCCCTAAGATTGGCCTCGACGATGCGGCGAGACGAGTTGGAAACCGCGCATTGAACAAGCCCGGCCTCGGCTAGCGCAAGCACCGTCTCCGGCGCGCCTGCAATCGGCTGCAATTCGGCGGTCCGCTCAATATAGGCCTCGACAATCTCGGAGATCCAAGTATTAGGGCCAAGTCCCAGCGGATAGAGCGGTGCGAGCACCGTCCAGACATCACTCATCGCCACCCCGATGAAACGTGTATCATCGGCAGCAATGTTGACGCCATAGCGCTCCGAAACGGCCATCAGCGCCTTGTGGTGAACCGGTTCGCTGTCGATCAGCGTCCCGTCGACATCCCAGGCGATTGCCTTGATCATGGCTAGTCTCCACACGCGAAGAATGGTTTCAGCGACCGGTAGAGATCGCGGTAGTCGGCATAGATCCGGTCGCCGGCGGCGACACCTTCGGGCGAAGGCTGCAGCACCGCGCCAAAACGCACGGAGGCCGCGACATCCTCCCATGCCGCCACGCCTGATCCGGCCGCCGCCACCCAGGCCGCACCAATCGACGAACCGAAGGCGTCGGACAAGACATGGATCGGATGGCCGCAGATATCGGCGACGATCTGCATCCAGATACGGCTTCGGCTTCCCCCGTCGGAGGCGATCAGCCGTGTTGCCGGGCGCCCCGTTTCCGAAAGCACATCGAGATGATGGCGGAAGCCGCAGGCAATCGCCTCCAACGCCGCGCGCCATATATGGCCGCGCGTATGACCGAGACTGAGGCCGGTGAACGTACCGCGCGCCAGCGGGTCATGAATCGGCGTCTTCTCGCCGAGAAAATAAGGCAGTGCACGCACGCCGTCCGCGCCGGCAGGCACGGCCGCCGCTTCCTGGTCGAGCTGCTTTAAAACATCGTCACCTTCCGAGCCACCGATGAGGGCGGCAAGCCATCTGAGAAGCGAGCCGGAGGAGGCCATGCAGCCGTTCGGCGCATAAAGGCCGGGGACGAGATGGTAATCGAGAAAAAGCCGACGATCTGGCTCCGGCCTGTCGGCAATGGCGATGATATCGCCTGCCCCACCAAATTTGAGGAGGACATCGCCGGCCTGCGTCAGGCCAGCCGCTAGCGCGGAGGCGATATGGTCGGCGGCTCCGCCGAAGACGGGCAGGCCTTCCGGCAGGCCGGTCAGTTCCGCCGCTTCTGCCGTCACCGCGCCGATGACCTCATGCGATGCGACGAGCTCCGGCAGGGCGCCGGGGCGAAGTCCCGACAGCGCCACGAGGTCGTCCGCAATCCCGTGATCGTCAAGATCGATGAAGCCCGCTTCGAGTGCCCAGTTGCGCTCGACCGTCAGGCGCCCGGTCAGGTGCATGTTGATGAAATCATAGGAGCCGAGGACATGGGCGATCCGGCCATAGACATCCGGCTCATGCGCCCTCAGCCATTGCAGTTTCGGGGCGACCAATTGTTGTGTCAGGCCCTGGCCGGTGCGGCTGAGGAAGCGCGCCTCGTCCAAAGCCGCTTTCATGGCTTCGACTTCCGCCCCGCAACGCGCATCGCTCTGCTGGATGCTCGCACGCAGCACGCGGCGCTCGCGATCGAGCAGTACCACAGCCGGCAACATTCCGGTGACGCAGACACCGGCGAGTTCGCAGCCCCCAGGCAGGCGCGTGATCATTTCGCGAACCACGACCTGCGTGTTCGCCCACCATTGCCCAGGGTCGGCCTCGGCGAAGCCGGGATGCGGCGAAAACAAGCGCGAGGGGCGCGAGGCCGAGGCCAGCGGTTTTCCAGTCTCCGACATCGCTACCGCGATCGTCGAGGTCGTGCCGATATCGATGCCGATGAACACGGGCATGGAGAAAGAACCTTTCAGTCGCGGATCGCGTTTTCAGTCGCTGCGTCGAAGAAATGCAGTTCTGCCGGGTTGACCGACAGGGCGAGCGTCTCGCCAACCCGAAGCGGAAGTGTCGCCGGCACGGAGGCACGCAGTCGAGGGCCGGAAAGCGAAACCTCGTCGGCTTCCGCCGTCACCTCCTCCAGCTTGCCGGCCCCGCCAATATCGAGATGGATAAGTTTCGTGGCGCCGAAATCCTCTATGAAGGCAACCGTTCCTTCCATGCGCCCGAAACTAGGATCAACAGCATCCGCGGTGCTCAACGCCTCGGCCCGCACGCCGACAATGATCTCCTTGCCGACATGACGCGCAAGCGCCGGACGCGCGGCAATGACAGGCTCTGGCACCGGCAGAGTGAACCCTCCGGCGGCAGCAGCCAGACCGCCCTCACTGCCCACCAGCGTCGCTTTCAGGAAGTTCATCGACGGCGTGCCGATGAAACCGGCAACGAAGAGATTGGCGGGCGTGTCGTAAAGCGCGCGCGGCGTGCCGAGCTGCTGCAAAACGCCGGCGCGCATCACGGCGACGCGGTCACCCATGGTCATCGCCTCGATCTGGTCATGCGTGACATAGACGGTGGTAATGCCGCTCAACTTCTGCAGCCGGGCGATTTCGGCCCGCATCTGGCCGCGCAGCCGTGCGTCGAGATTGCTCAAAGGTTCGTCCATCAGAAACGCCTTGGGCGCGCGCACCAGCGCCCGGCCCATCGCCACGCGTTGTCGCTGACCGCCGGAAAGCTGTCCCGGCTTGCGGCCGAGATAGGCATCGAGTTCGAGAAGCTTGGCCGTTTCCCTGACCTTGCGATCGATTTCCGTCTTGTCGACGCCGCGCACGGAAAGGCCGAAGCCGATATTCTCGGCAACGGTCATATGCGGATAAAGCGCGTAGGACTGGAAGACCATCGCGATGTCGCGGTCACGGGGCGCAAGGCCGTTGGCGAGCGTATCGCCAACCAACAGGCGACCCGAAGTGATATCCTCGAGACCCGCAATCATTCGCAGCGCGGTCGACTTACCACAGCCGCTTGGGCCGACTAGAACCAGAAACTCACCATCTTCGATGGTGAGATCGAGGTGCTGGATTGCCGCATATCCGTCCGGATAACGTTTTTCCACTCCCTCAAAGACGATGGATGCCATGCTCTCTCCGATATGATGCGGCTTGGGCGGTCGGCTGGCCTGTCAGGTCATATAGACGCCGCCGGTGACATTGACGCCCTGACCGGTCATGAAACGGGCGGAATTCGAGCAGAGGAAAACGACGACATCGGCGACATCTTCGGGTGTTTCCAGCCGCCCGAGCGGCGTCTGGGCTATATAGTCTTCAACGACGCGCTCGGGGCTGACGCCGCGCAATTTGGCTTCCCAATCGATCTCGCGCTCCTGCATGCCGGTCTTGACGAAGCCCGGGCAGACGGCATTGACGCGGATGCCTTTCGAGGCCAGTTCGCGGGCAAGCGCCTGTGTCCAGCCGAGAACGGCGAACTTGCTGGCCGAGTAATGCGCCAGAAGCGGCGCGCCGACCTTCGCGGCAAGCGAGGCCGTGTTGACAATCACACCCTGGCCCTGCGACACGAAGCGGCGCGCAGCGATCTGGTTCGTCAGGAAGATGCCGCGCGTGTTGACGTCGAAGTTGAAGTCCCACTCCTCGTCGGTGATCTCCAGCGCATGCTGCATCGTAGAGACCCCAGCGTTGGCAATCAGTATATCGTAGCCGCCCATGAGATCCGCGGCTCGTTCGAACGTCTTTTCCACGGAGGAACGCGAACGAACATCAATCTCCAGCGCATGACCGGCAATCGATTGTGCGACTGTGTTCGCCGCGTCCAGATTGATGTCGCAAATGGTGATCTTGACACCCTGTTTTGCCAGCGCCTGCGCGATTGCACGGCCTATTCCATTGCCGCCGCCGGTGACGATCGCCTTCAAACCGTCGAGTTCCGCAAATTTCGGATGTCCCACGAGCCATATCTCCGACCAAAACAACACGGCGATCATATAACAACAAAAACTTACAAATCAATCGAAATTTATGTTTGAATTTGTTCGCTTTCTGCGCTAAGCACTGATTATGTAATGGGAGGGCTGAGCTTCGGTAAATGCGAACGCAAACATCCGCCCAGCTTATCTAAATGAAAGACAGACCAATGATCACAGGCCACGACGCCGAAACGCTGACCGTCGAAAAAACGAAAGTTCTCGCGCGCACGCGCCGTTCCTTCATTCTGGATGCGCTGGCCGAAACGGGCGCTGTATCCGTAACGGAAATTGCCGCGCAGCTCGGCGTGTCTGAAATGACCGTGCGGCGCGACCTGACGGAACTGGAGAAGGAAGGACGGCTTGCCCGCACCCATGGCGGAGCAATCAGCACCGACCTTACCACGATTGTCGAACCCGGCCTTTCAGCAACCACCTCGCGCCTCAACGAGCCGACCTTTCAGGCGCGTCTTGCCAAGAACGCATTGCCGAAGCGGCTGATTGCGGAAGCGGCAGCACAGGTCGCAGCTGGACTTCGCACCATCGCGCTCGATGTCGGCACCACAACATTCCTGCTTGCCCGGTTGCTCGCCGGCCAGCAGCACGTGAAGTTCTTCACTAACAGCGTGCGCAATGCCACCCAGCTTGGGGAAGGCCTGGCGGAAGTCTACCTGCCTGGCGGACGCATGAGAAACGATGAATTGTCGATCTCCAATGCAACGGCGATTTCCCAGTTCGAAGCACTTTGGTTCGACATCGCCTTTGTCGGCGTTTCCGGACTGACGTCAGACGGTATTTATGATTATTCCTTCGATGATACGGAGATGAAGCGCGTCTATCTCCGCCGCTCGACGAAGAAGGTCGTTCTCTGCGACGCATCGAAATTCGATTGCATGTCGCTCGTTCATATCGCCCCGCTGTCACAATTCGACATGCTGATCACCAATGCATCGCCGCCGCCAGAACTGGCAAAAGCGCTTGAAGCCGCCAGGGTTGAAGTGATGGTCGCCGGCGCATCCTCCTGAAGCATCCGGTTTGTGAAAACCCGCTTTCCCTAACGCCCAATTTCGGAGCTTTCGATGGTTTTTGAATTTTTTGGTGACAAGAAGAAGGTCATCATTGCCATGGCGCATATCGGCGCATTGCCCGGTTCGCCGAATTATGATCCGAAAGGCGGCGTCTCGAAACTCATCGACGACGTGATGGAAGATATTCGCGCGCTGCAGGAAGGCGGCGTCGATGCCATCATGTTTGGCAACGAGAATGACAGGCCTTACGAGTTGAAGGCACCGCCGGAGGGTATCGCTGCAATGACGGCGATCGTCCAGGCTGCGAAGGCGGAACTCAAGATTCCCTTCGGCGTCAATTATCTCTGGGATCCGACGGCAAGCGTCGCCATCGGTGCCGCCACCGGCGCAAGCTTCGTGCGCGAGATCTTCACCGGCGTCTTCGCCTCCGACATGGGTATCTGGGCCCCGGATTGCGCGACGCCGGCGCGGCTGCGCGCCAAGCTCGGCCGCACCGACATGAAGATGCTGTTCAACATCAATGCCGAATTCGCCCATTCGCTCGACCAGCGCCCGATCGAACTGCGCGCAAAGAGCGCGGTCTTCTCATCGCTGGCCGACGCCATCCTTGTGTCCGGTCCGCTGACCGGGCAGCCGGTCGATCAGTCCGGCTTGCGCAAGGTCTGCGAAGCCGTGAGGGATGTTCCCGTTTTCGCCAATACAGGCGTCAACAAGGACAATGTCACCGACATCCTCTCCTGCGCCAGCGGCGTCGTCATCGGCACGCATTTCAAATATGAGGGCAATACTTGGAACAAGGTCGAGCCCGCCCGCGTCAAGCGCTTCATGGACATCGTCAGCGCTATTCGCTGACGATGAGCGTTGGTGCATGGATCAAATTCCAATGGTTTGCCGATAGGCGGGCGGGATCGCCAACGGACGCCATGATTTTCGTCCATGCCCTACAAACACCATTCCGCCCGCCGTCACCATATTGGCAAGATGAAATTCAAGTTGACCAATTGGTCGGAATAGGAGGCCGATCCGCGCCGGCGCGGCAGCCTGACGCTTTGGATGACGCCAGCGGCGCTGTCATCCCGGCCGGCGCCGAAGAGAACAATGCGTGGCGGCCAGCCACGCTACTCGTGCCTGCCGATTGAGACTGCCCTGACCTTGGCCCTCGTATTCAGCTTGCGGCTGCGCCAGATGGAAGGTTCGCTGACTTCGGTGCTGCAATTGACGGGGCTAGATCTCGCCGTTCCCCATCATGCCACGCTGAGCCGGAGGGCAAGTTTGTGGCGATCGTCTGATCGGCGGCAAAGCCGCCCGGTTTCGAGAAATGAGCCCGTTCACGTCCTCATTGACAGCACCGGGGCCGAGGTCTACGGCGCTGGCCAGTGGCTGGAGGAAAAGCACGACACCAACTCCCGACGGACCTGGCGCAAACTGCACCTTGCACTGGATGCCGACAGCGGCGAGATCATCGCCCACGTCATGACCGACCAAGACACCGGCAACGGCTCGCAAGTCGAACCGCTGCTCGGCCAAATCGACACTCCGATCCGCCAAATCACGCCCGATGGTGCCTATGGTGGGAAGCCGACCTACAACGACGTCATCAAGCACGGCGCCGATGCTGTCGTCGTCATTCCGCCGCGCAACAATGCGATCAACTGCTCCGATACAGAAACCGCCAGTCAACGAGACCGGCACATCGCGGCGATCAACACGGGCGGACGGATGAAATGGCAAGCTGCGACCTGCCACGGCAAGCGTTCGCTGGTTGAGACCGCGATTGTCGGGCATCGACTGCGGCCACGATCCTTCCGCACGCAGCAGACGGAAGTCGCCATTGGCTGCACCGTGCTTAACCGGATGCTGGCATCCGAACGCCCGAAATCTGTCCGGTGCAAGCCGCCTACGACATAGCCACGGGATCATGGACTGGAATCCGGCCACTCCTTGAGCCATGCACCAACGCCATGTGTCGGAGCAAAAATATTTCCAGCGACCCATCCAAGCGGAATGACCTGTCTTTCTCTTAATGGTCGGAGGGCATAGAAATCTCCCTCGCTGCACTCGCATGTCAGCGCGCTGTTTCGAGAAGGCCCCGTAGCAATTCCATGAAAGCCTCCATTTCAGATCACATTCTTGCGTCTGCCGGCGCGCTTTTCTATCGAGAGGGTATCCGCGCTGTGGGCATCGATCGCATCATCGATGAGACCAAGGTCGCCAAGGCAACGCTCTACCGGCATTTTCCATCCAAGGATCATCTCGTCGCGGCCTATCTTAAGGATCGCCATGAGCGGGTAATCCGCTCTTTGGACGCCGTCTTCGCCGAGGCAGCAAATCCGCGAGATCAGCTCAACCTGATCTTCGAGCGTCTGCATGAAAAAGCAGATAGCCCTGAATTTCGAGGGTGCGCATTTGCGCTTGCGGTCGCCGAGCATGGCGATTCAGAACGCGTCGTTGCCGTCGCGCGCAACCACAAAGCAACGGTGCGTCATTTGTTTGCCTCGCTCATGACGAGAGCAGGCGTAGAAGCAGTCCAGCCGGCCGCCCATCTTTGCCTTCTCTACGAGGGAGCACTCGCGACAGTCGCCGTCGGCCGCGATCCCCAGGCTGTTCTGACCGCCAGAGACTGCGCGCTTTTTGTATTTGACGTCGCGGTTTCTTCGATCAAAAAGGCTGAAAAGGCACAGCATGACAAAGGTAATTGACTATTTCTTCGGCATCGGCTCGCCCTGGTCCTTCATCGGCCTCGATGCGTTTACAGATCTTGCGCAAGCGCACGACATGTTGATCCGCCCGCACGTCATTTCCGTAATCGAAGAGAACGGCGGTATCTATTCCCGCAACAGGCCCGAGGTTCGGCGCGCCTACTGGATGAAAGACCTGAAACGCTGGGCGGCTTTGCGCGGCAAGACGCTCAATTTCGAAAATCGCGCCGCCCTTTCGGACCCGACTCCCGCGGGTTTCATGGTCATTGCGGCCATCGAGGATCGTTTGGATTGGCTAAAACTAACCCGCGCGCTACAGACGGCATTCTGGGCCGAAGCGGCGGATATCGGCCGGAGCGAGGTGCGTCAGGCGATCGCCAGTTCCGTCGGCTTCAACGGTGCGAAGCTGGAAGAACGCGCGAAGACCGAGGCCATCCAGTCGATCTGGCGATCCAACATCGAGATGGCCAAAGCCGCCGGCGTCTTCGGTCTTCCGACGTTTCGCTACGAAAATGAGCTCTACTGGGGGCAGGATAGCCTGCCCTTCCTTGAGCGCCACCTGAATGGCGAGAAGATCGCCGTCTGACGGCGCGTCTGTGAGACTTGGTACCGGCCAACCCGCATCGATGCCTGATCGTGACGGCATAGCGCGATTCCGGCTGTCACGGTCAGCACGGAAAAGGACGTGAAAGATGGGCATCCTATCCCCGAGCTATCGGTCCAATTACAGGCAAGATTCGATAACCGCTCATCGACCTCGCACGCGTTGCGTGACCAGCATGGCCGCGGCGAATCCATCCCACGCCGGCGATCCGAGGGCATCATGAACCCCGGCAAGATCCTGCCTGGGTGAGGATTGCCGATCTTTCCACCCTTGTTCACGGGAGACGCTGCGATGGACGGCTTCAAACCCCACAGCTCTCATTGGGGCGCATTCTACGGACGGTACCGGGGCGACGTCCTCGAAATCCGTCCCCATCCCGCCGACCCGCATCCATCGCCCCTGCTCGGCAACCTGTCCGCAATCGCTCATAGCCCCGCCCGCATCCGGCGCCCGGCCGTCAGGCGCGGCTGGCTTGAAGGCCGGCCTGATAATGCCGGAAAACGTGGGAGCGACGGATATGTCGAGGTCAGCTGGCCCGAAGCGCTCGATCTTGTCGCCAACGAGCTTCGCCGTGTTCACGCCGAAGCCGGACCGCAGGCCATTTTCGGCGGCTCGTACGGCTGGTCCAGCGCAGGGCGGTTTCATCATGCGCAAAGCCAGATCCACCGCTTCCTCAACGTGCTCGGCGGATATGTCAGATCGGTCAATACCTACAGTTCGGGCGCGGCGATGGTCATCATTCCGCATGTGCTCGGTCCTTACGATACCTTCGACCGAAAGAGCGTTACCTGGGAAGCGATAGAGCGCAGCAGCGAGCTGATCGTCGCCTTCGGCGGCATGGCGGTGAAGAATACCGATGTCCACGGCGGCGGCATCAGCCGGCACGTCGTACGCCCGACGCTGAGCAGCGCCCGTGCGCGCGGCGCGCGTTTCGTCCTCATCAGCCCGCTCAAGGATGACATTGCAGGTGATCTCGAGGCCGAATGGCTGCCGGTCATCCCGGGAACGGATGTCGCGCTCATGCTGGCGATCGCCTTCGTGCTCATCAGCGAGGGACGGCACGATCGGGAATTTCTCGACCGCTATACGACAGGCTATCCACGCCTTGAGGCCTATCTGCTGGGACGCGAGGATGGCATCGAGAAGAGCCCGCAATGGGCAGCCGGCATCTGCGGTATCGCCGCCGAGACGATCGTGGATTTGGCGCGCAGCATGGCGAATGCCCGAACGCTGATCACCGTCAGCCATTCGCTGCAGCGCGCCGATTACGGCGAGCAGCCGGTCTGGATGGGGATCGTACTGGCGGCCATGCTCGGCCAGATCGGCCTGGATGGCGGCGGCTTTTCCTATTCGCTTGGTGCGCTCGGCAATATCGGCAAAAGCCAGCTTGCCGTGCCCCTGCCGACGCTCAAGCAGTTTCACAATCCAGTGCCGGATTTCATTCCCGTCGCGCGGATCGCCGACATGCTGCTGAACCCGGGCGAACCGTTCCATTACAATGGTCAGGCCCTGCATTATCCTGACATCCGCCTCGTCTATTGGGCCGGCGGCAATCCGTTCCATCACCATCAGGATCTCAACAGGCTTCGCCAGGCGTTCAAGAAGCCGGAGACGATTATCGTGCACGAGACGGCCTGGACGTCGTCTGCACGCCACGCCGATATCGTCCTGCCCGCAACCACGACGCTCGAGCGCGACGATATCGGTGCGGCCGACCGCGATCCGATGATGATCGCGATGAAGAAGCTGATCGAACCGGTCGGCGAAGCACGCTCCGACTACGAGATATTCGCTGATATTGCAGAGCGCCTCGGCAAGCGCGCTGAATTCACCGAAAACCGGTCAAGCCGTGAGTGGCTCGCTTTCCTCTTCGAGACCACGCGAACAGCCCTCGTCGCCGCCGGTCATCCGGCGCCGGACTTCGAAACGTTCTGGGAAAAGGGAGAGCTGCTGCTACCGGTAAGGCCCGACGACGGCGGGCCTGCGCGCGCATTCCGGGCCGATCCGGACGTCAATCGGCTGCCGACGCCATCGGGCAAGATCGAAATCTTCTCCGACACGATAGAGAGCTTTGGTTATGACGATTGCCGCGGCCATCCACGTTGGTATGGACCGGACCCGAAGACGGAGGCGGCGGAAGGCCCCTATCCTCTTTATCTCGTCTGCAACCAGCCCCACTCGCGCCTTCACAGCCAGCTGGACTATGGTGACTTCAGCCGTTCCACCAAGATCGGCGGCCGGGAACCGCTGCGCATCCACCCTGCCGATGCGGCAGAGCGTGGCATTTCGGACGGGGATATCGTCAGGCTGTTCAACGCCCGCGGCAGTTGCCTCGCCGCCGCTGTCATCAGTAGGGATATAAGACCGGGTGTCATGCAGCTTGCCACCGGCGCATGGTTCGAGCCCGATAACGCTAAAGCTGCGATGGCCATGTGCGTTCATGGAAATCCGAACATCCTAACCCGTGACGCCGGCACATCGCAGCTTTCCCAAGGCTCGACGGGCCAGCTGACGAAGGTCGATGTCGAGCGCTTTACCGGTGAACCGCCGCGCGTACGCATTCTCGATGGAATGACGTTTATCGTCGGATAGACCGTCGTCACGCAATTTCGCTCGATGGGCACTCGACCGGCGGAAATCCTGATCCTCGTGCTTCAGATCGCGCTGACAAAATAATCTACAAATTTGATGGAAAAAGAACAACCAGTCTTTCTCGAAACCGATCCGCTCACATAGGCTCCTGTTCGTCATTAGCCCGGCAACCAAACAGGACTGCTTCATGAACGACCGTTCTCCTCGCCCTCTTCTTTCCCGGCGTCGTCTGCTGACCGCCACCTCTGCGCTGGCATTTGCCGCTCTGGTCGCAACAGCGAATGTAACCCCGGCATTGGCTGAGGACGGCGCGCATGACGGCGGAGATGTCGTCTTCCTGATCGATTCGCTGGGCGACACCTGGATTCCCAACAACAGCGCGATCTCCAGCTTTCAGGGCCATATCTGGGGCCATGTCACCGACAAGCTTCTTTATGTCGATGCCGATGGCAAGGTCAGCCCGTGGATCGCCGAGCGCTGGGAGCAGAACGACAATGCGACTGAATTCACCCTGCATCTGAAGACCGGCGTGACCTTCTCCGACGGCAGCCCGCTCGATGCGGCAGCCGTCGTTGCCAATCTCGACATCTGGTATGCCGGACGCAAGAGCGAGGGCATCAATCCGATCGGCCTGTTCCCCAAGACCTATGATCATGCCGAAGCCGTCGATGCGACGACCGTGAAAGTTTTCTTCAAGAAGCCGACCCTCGGCTTCATCCCGACACTCGGCTATCACGGCTCTATCCTCATCTCCCCGAAGACCATCGCCTCGCCGGCAAGCGCCCAGGCGGACCTGAGCAAGACCTCCGGCAGCGGCCCTTATGTCGTCGAGTCCTGGAAGGAAGGCGACTACGTCAAGCTTGCCAAGCGCAAGGATTACAACTGGGGTCCTGCCGCCGTCGGCCAGACCGGTCCCGCCCATCTCGATACGATCACCTACAAGCTCGTCTCGGAACCGTCGCTGCGCGTCGCGGCCGTCCAGTCCGGGCAGGCCGACGTTGCCTACAACGCATCGCCGCAGGAGCTCGAGTCCCTCAAGTCGGAAGGCCTCACGGTAGCGACGCCTCGCTATCTCGGCTTCGTCAACGGCTGGGCGATCAACACCAAGCTTGCGCCCTATGACGACGTGAGGGTTCGCCAAGCACTTCAGGCCGGCATAAATCGCCAGGAGATCATCGACACGGTCTATACGCCCGACTGGAAGCTTGCGACGTCGTTCATCCAGAGCAACGTTCCGGGTGCGACCGACCAGAGCCCGCTGCTTGCCTACAATCCTGAAAAGGCAGAGAAGCTTCTCGACGAGGCAGGCTGGAAGAAGGGAACGGGCGGCATTCGCGTCAAGGATGGCAAGCCGCTGTCGCTGACGCTGAATTCCAACCCCTACCTCGCGACATCGAAATCGATCGACGAACTGATTGCCCAGCAGCTCAGCAAGATCGGCTGGAAGGTCGATATCCGCGCCTACGACGTCGTCACCTTCGGGCAGAAGGTAAAATACGGCGGCGCGGGCGTACCGGCATATGAGGTGACGCGCTCCTTCATCGACGCCGGCACCGTCGCCAGCATCCTGACGAATGCCAACAATGGCGAGAACTGGTTCGCGCTCGACGAGAGCGACAAGACCCTCAACGACTTGCGCGACAAGATCGCCGGCGCCGGCTCCATCGAAGCCCGCAAACCGCTGCTCGACGAGTTGCAGAGATACGTCCTCGACCAGGGCTATTTCATTCCGCGGACACAGATCGTCCAGCGCATCTATGTGCAGTCGCCTAAGCTCAAGGGAGTGGTCTACAACGGCGTCGCCTATGCCAGCTACTACACCGCCACGAAAAGCGAATAGTCCGGCCGTTCAACAGACACAGAGGTGATGGGCATGAGAAAAGCCTATTTCGTGTATGCCGGAAAGCGGCTCCTGCAAGCGATCGTCGTGATCCTGTTGTCTTATGTCTTCACCTTTGTCGTCGTCAGTATCCTGCCCGGCGATCCGATTACCAACGTCCTGAACAACCCGCAGAACGGCTTCACCCCGGATGAGATCAAGGAGATCATCGCCGCGCAGGGATTGGACAAGCCGGTCCCCGTGCAGCTCTGGAACGCCTTTTCCGGCTTCGTGACTGGCGATCTTGGTCTGTCGATGCGAACCAACCGGCCGGTGGCAACGCTGATTGCGGAGGTTCTGCCGTCGACACTCGTGCTTGCCTCGGCGGGGCTCACGGTTGCGCTGTTCCTGGCGGCAATCATCGCCTACGGCACGCAATTTCTGCCCCGGCGGCTTGGCCAGGGACTGCTCCGCGGCTTCCCGTCGCTGTTCCTGTCGGTTCCGAACTTCGTGATCGGCCTGGTGCTGATCCATCTCTTCGGCTTTCAGCTCGGCGTCTTTCGCGTCATCCAGCCCGACAGTTTCTGGGCAACGCTTTTCGCGGCGATCGCCCTCGGCATTCCGATCTCGGCACAGATCGCCGAAGTCCTGATTGCCAATCTCGACCATGAATCCAGCCAGGATTATGCCGCCGTCGCACGTGGACGCGGGCTCGGCCAGATGCGTCTCTTCGTCATGCACCTACTCAAGCCCTCATCGCTTCCGGTCATCACGGTCGTCGCTTTGACGATCGGCGAATTGCTCGGGGGCTCGCTGATAACCGAGACGGTGTTTGGCCGAAACGGGCTCGGCAGCCTGGTGCAGCGGTCGGTCAGCACGCAGGACCTGCCGGTCCTGCAAGCCGTCGTCTCGCTCGCCGCAGTGGTCTTTGTGGTCGTCAACCTGATCGCCGACCTTACCTATCCGCTGCTCGATCCGCGCGTCAAACTTCTCGGCGGGCAAGACCGCCGTCCGACGACCGCCGACGACAGCTCTCTCCCCATCTCCAAGGGGCTGACCCCATGACACTTGCCTCTGTTTCCTCCACCCCCCGCACGACCGCGCTCAGCCGTCTGACGGGCCTGCGCGTGCCGCCCGTCGTCATCCTTTCGTTTCTGGTCGTTGCTCTGGCGATCGGCTGGTCTTTGGCGCCCGGCCTGTTTACCCATTACGATCCGGTGAACGGCACTCCCACTCAAAAGCTGCTCGGCCCAAGCGCGGCACACTGGTTCGGTACTGACCATCTCGGCCGCGACCTCTACGCACGCGTCGTCCATGGCACGGCTTCTTCGGTGGCGAGCGCACTGATCGCGGTCGTCATCGGCGTCGTCGCCGGCGGAATTATGGGACTGCTGGCCGGCTTCTTCGGCGGCTGGGTGGACACGGTCTTTGCCCGGCTCGTCGATGTGTTGCTGGCCATCCCCAAATTCCTGCTGGCGGTCATCGTCGTCACCGCAATCGGTTTCGACACGACCAATGCGGCAATCGCGACGGGCGTCTCAGCCGTTGCGCTGTTTGCCCGGGTGATGCGCTCCGAAGTCATCAAGACCCGACAGGCTACATTCGTCGAATCGTCCTTCCTCCTCGGTGGCTCGCGCTGGCACATTCTGTGGCGTCACGTGCTTCCGAACGCATCGCGATCGGTGCTGCCGCTTGCCGTCCTGCAGTTTGGCGATTCCATCCTGGTGATCGCCAGCCTCGCCTTCCTTGGCTACGGCGATCCGCCGCCGGCTTCCGACTGGGGTCTGCTGATCTCGATCGGCAAGGATTACCTCAAATGGCCCTGGCTGGTTTATGCCCCGGCCCTCGTCACGATCGCAACCGTCCTCTCTGTAAACAGGATCAGCCGATGGCTCCGCAAGACAGACTGACCATGCTTTCAAACCGCCCATCGACCCCGCTGCTGCGGGCCGAAGGATTGTCGGTCGCCTACGGTACCCATAGGGTCGTCAGCAATGTCGGCTTCGAGCTTGGACGCGGCAAAGGTCTCGCGCTGATCGGCGAATCCGGATCGGGAAAATCGACCATCGCCCGCGCCGTCCTGCGACTGCTTCCCGCAGCGGGACACGCCACGGGCCGCGTCGAATTCGAGGGCCAGGAGCTTCTGGGGCTTCCGGAGCGCCGCTTCCGTCCATTCAGGGGACGCAGGATCGGTTTCGTGCCGCAGGACCCCGGCAACTCCTTGAACCCGGTCCGCACCATCGGCGCGCAGGCGATGGAAGCGGCCGCACTGCTGGACGAAGCGGACAAGGCGCTTCGCAAGGCACTCGTTCTCGAGACATTCGCACAGGTCGGGCTCGACAATCCGCAGCGCGTCTACGACTCCTATCCGCATCAACTTTCCGGCGGCATGCTCCAGCGCGTGCTGATCGGGCTCGCCGTTCTGCCGCGGCCGTCGCTGCTGATCGCAGACGAGCCGACCTCCGCGCTCGATGTGACGATCCAGAAGCGTATTCTCGACCTGTTGTCGAAGTTGCAGGAGGAACTGCAGATCAGCCTTCTCCTGATCACCCACGACCTGGCGATCGCAGCCGAGCGCGCGGATTCCATCGTGGTCCTCAAGGACGGCATCGTCCAGGAGGCTGGCAGTACCGCTACGATATTCTCCGCGCCTTCCTCCTCTTACGCCAGAAAACTTCACGGCGACGTGCCGGCACTCAACCCGAACCGGTACCGGCCGTTGCGAGAGCCCGGTTTCCGGCATCTTGGCGCCCCGCGTGAAAAGACACCGAAGATCGAAGTCAGCGGCGTAACGAAGACCTTCACCGTCGACGGCAAGGTGCTGACCGCCGTCGACGACGTCTCGTTCGACGTTCAGGCGGGAACGACGCATGCGCTGGTCGGTGAATCCGGATCCGGAAAGACAACGGCGATCCGGCTTCTGCTCGGGCTTGAGCAGCTCGACGCCGGGAAGATCACTGTTGGCGGCGAACAGGTCAACGGTCGATCACCCGAACAGCTGCGCTCTGTCTGGCGGCACCTGCAGCTCGTCTACCAGAACCCCTTCACATCGCTTGATCCGACCTGGAACGTCGAGAGGCTCGTGCGCGAGCCGCTGGACCGCTTCAAGATCGGGACCCATCAGGAGCGGGCGCTTGCGGTGCGCAAGGCGTTCGCAGACGTCGGGCTGGGAGAGCATCTCCTGTCCCGCAAGCCCGCCGCCTTGTCTGGCGGCCAGCGCCAGCGCGTCGCCATTGCCCGCTCGCTTGTCCTGAAACCTGACGTGATCGTGCTTGACGAGCCTACCTCCGCGCTCGACGTCAGCGTTCAGGCCGATATTGTCGAGGTACTGCTGTCGCTGCAGGTCAAGCTCGGCCTTACCTATATTTTCGTGTCGCATGATCTGGCGCTCGTGCGCCAGCTTGCCCACACGGTCTCGGTCATGCAGCGCGGACGCATCGTCGAGCATGGCACCGTCGGAGAGATCTTCGACACCCCCCGCCAGGCCTATACGCGCTCGCTGCTGGAATCGATCCCTTCGGGTGCCGCACGTTTCACACGCACCCACCCCCCGCAGCACCGGCAGATCTTCGACAAGGAAAAGATTGCATGACCGTCATCGCCCCCGCCGCGGCGCCGTCCGCGTCATTCCGTCCGAAGAAGCGGCTTGGCTTCAACACGCGTGTCTCGTTCAACGACGAGACCGGGCCTGCTCACGGCTTGCGGGAGGGCATCGAACTTTTCAAGGCGGCCGAACGTCTGGGCTACCAGTCGGGCTGGGCCTATCAGCGCCATTTCGACCATTATCTGTCCTCACCGCTCCCCTTCTTTGCCGCAGCCGGCCAACACACCAGCCATATCGTCCTCGGTTCGGCCGTCATTCCGATGCGCTATCAGGACCCCATCCTGCTGGCGGAAGCCGCAGGCACGACAGATCTCCTGATCGGCGGCCGGCTGGAACTGGCGATCTCGACCGGCTCCAACGCCGCCTTCGATGCCGTCTTCGGCACGGTCGATACCGATGCCCGGACGGAAGCCAAGCGCCGTCAGGCCCGTTTTCTTTCCGCGATCGCAGGCGAAGTTCTGCACACCATCGCAGGACTCGGCCAGGGTGCCGCGGAGGGCAGCCAACTCAGAGTGACGCCGCATAGTCCGACCCTTCGCTCGCGCATCAGACAGGGCTCCGCCAGCCTTGGATCGGCGATACAAGCCGCCGAACTCGGCATCGGGCTGATAGCGGGAACCGTACAGCATGATCACGCCGAAGGTGAGAGCTTCGCAGATTATCAGGCGCGCTGCATCGAGGCTTTCCGAGCCACCTGGCGGAGGGAACAGACAAGCGAGCCGCCGCCTGTTGCCGTGGCAGCGTCGATCCTGGTCGGCACCACGCCGGACCTTCGCGAAAAATACGCCGCCTATGATCTCGAGCGTCGCACCCAAGGCATTGCGGCATCGCGGCCGAAGGGCGCGCTTGAGCCGAGCTCGCGGACCAATCAGCCGCCAGGAAGCCAGATCTCACCGGTCTTCCACGGCACGCCGGACCAGGTCATGGAAGCGGTGCTCAGTGATCCCGGCCTTGCCGCGGCCGACGAAGTCGTCCTCTTTCTGCCGCCTGCCTTCGACCTTGCCGAGAACATCCGGCTGCTCACCGATCTTACTGAAACCGTCGCTCCAAGCCTCGGTTGGTCGCCCGACTGGTAAGGCCGCCGCCCGGCCAGATCTTCCGCGGGAGCGATTAGGGAATATTTTCTATAGTTTCAATGGAAATAGAAAGACCTGTCTTCCTTACTTCTTAGCTGCCGCCTAACTTTTGTCCAACATTCGACAATCAGAGGAGCTCCCATGTCCGCGGAATTCATCAGCGTTAGCTTTCCCAACGCCTCGAACGATCTCAATCCCATCCCGGATGCTCCGGTGGATCCCAGCTATCTCGAGCGCTATGCACGCGCGCTCGATGACTACGGCTTCAACTATACGCTGATCCCCTACTCGTCCTCCTCCTTCGACCCATTCACCATTGGCGCCACCGTCCTTGCGCATACGAAGAACATCAAGATCATCGTCGCGCTCAGGCCCAATACCGTCTATCCGACGGTCGCGGCCAAATCGCTTGCCACACTTGACCAGTTGAGCGGCGGGCGCGTGGTTGTCCACTTCATAGCCGGCGGCAGCGATGACGAGCAGGCGCGCGAGGGCGACTTCCTCGACAAGGAGCAGCGCTACGAGCGGCAGGAGGAATATATCCGTATCCTGCGGCTTGCATGGAGCTCAACGGAGCCCTTTGATTTCGACGGCAAATACTACCGGTTCAAGCAATTCCGCAGTGCCGTTCGCCCGACGCACGGACTGATCCCGATCTCGCTCGGCGGATCATCGGACGCCGCCTACCGCATTGGCGGCTCTCTCTGCGACATCTTCGGACTGTGGGGCGAGCCTCTGGCGGAAACCAAGCAGCAGATCGAGCGGATCTATGCCGAGGCGGCAAAGGCCGGTAGGACCGACCGGCCTCGAATCTGGGTGACCTTCCGTCCGATCGTCGCGGAGACCGACGAACTGGCTTGGGAAAAAGCCCACCGGGTCCTCGATCGCCTTAAGGAAAACCGGGAAAAGGGCCTTCATCGCGCGCCGCCCACCGCCCCTCGCCCCGCCAATGTCGGATCGCAGCGGCTTCTCGACATTGCCGCACGCGGCGACGTCCATGATCGCGCCCTATGGTATCCGACGGTTACTGCGACCAATGCCTCCGGGGCAACCACCGCGCTTGTCGGATCGCCGCGCACGATCGCCGATTCGATCCTCGACTATATCGATCTCGGCGCCGACCTGATCTCTATCCGCGGCTACGACAACTTCAACGACGCCGTCGACTACGGCCGCTACATCCTGCCGCTGGTGCGTGAGGGCATACGCGAACGGGAAGAGGCAAAGAAGAAGGCCGCGGCTTGATGATCGCCCATGACACGCCTTTCGATCCAGGCCTGCTGAAGGCGACGACGCGTGCTCTTGCGGACGCTGCCCCGGAGGCGGACCGGACCGGGGACTTCCCATGGGTCGGTATCCGCGCGGTTCATCAAAGCGGCCTGCTCGAAAGCACCGTCGCGGCGAGATATGGTGGCGCCGGCGCAACCCTATACGAGGTCGCGACGATCCTTGCGGCGCTCGGCCGGGGTGATCCGTCGGTCGCGCTCATCAGCGCGATGACGATCTTCAGCCACCTCGGCCAGGCAACAAAAAGCCATTGGCCGGAGGATCTCTATACGAGCCTGCTCGCACAGGCCAAGCAGCATCCGCTGCTTCTTAACGCCGCGCGTGTCGAGCCCGAGCTCGGCTCACCCGCCCGTGGCGGCCTGCCGGCGACGGTCGCTCGCCGTACCGCCTCCGGCTGGTCTATCACCGGCCGCAAGCGCTTCGTCACCGGCGCGCACGGACTGACCCATTTCCTGGTCTGGGCACACACCGATGAAACACCCGCCCAGGTGGGAACATTCGTCGTTCCGAACAAGCTTCCGGGCATCCGCGTCATCGAGAACTGGAACAGCCTTGGCATGCGTGCCTCCGGCTCTCACGATGTCGAATATACCGATGTGGAAATCCCGCTGGAGAACGTCATCGATCTGGTCGATCCATCTGTCGCGCAGCAGGACAACCGTGCCCACGCAGCGATTACGCTGGCGCTGACCGCGCTCTATCTCGGGGTGGCCGAGGCGGCACAGGAGGCGTTCATCCGCTTTGCCCACGAGCGTGTTCCGACCAATCTTGGCCACGCGATTGCACGCACTGAACGCTTCGTGACGCTTTCCGGTGAAATCGACCTTCTCGTCTCCGGCGCCCGGCAGATCATTTTCGATGCCCTGAAGGACAAGCAAGCCGAGGCCGAAAAGCACATACGGGCCCGACTGCTCGCCGGCCGGCAGCTGCGCGACGCGGTCCAGATTGCCGTGCGCGGCATTGGTAATCCCGGCCTCGGCAACGAACTGGGACTGGAACGCCATTTCCGGGACATTCAGTCGGTGCTTGTCCATGCGCCGCAGGAAGATACATCCATTTCCATTCTCGGGCGCGCCGCCTTCGAACGTTGGAAGAGCGAAAGGGACGCGCCATTGGCGCCTCCGGTCAGTCTCACCGTATTGAAGACGGCCTGATCATGACACGCTACATCATCATCGGTGCCGGCGCGGTCGGCGCGAGCCTTGCTGCCGAGTTCGAAACGCATGGCATTCCCTATGTACTCGTTGGACGCGGCGCCCAGATTGCCCATATCGCCGCTCACGGTCTCTCGTATCGACGGCCGGGCGCACACCGTGTGCTCCGGCTCAACACCGCCGACACAGCTTCGCCACCAACGCTTCGCCCGGGTGATATTCTGGTCCTTGCGGTCAAGGCACAGGATGTAGAGTCGGCCACGAAATTCTGGGCCTGGCGGCAGGTCGAGAATACAGGCTTTGCATCGGAACTACCTCTCGTAACGTTGCAAAACGGGCTCGCCGCGGAAGATATCGCGCTGCGGCGCTTCGATCGTGTCTATGCGGCCAGTATCCGTATTCCGGCGTGCTACACCATCACTGGCGAGGTGGTTGTCGGAGGCGAGCCAAATGTCGGCATCGTCGCCCTCGGCCGCTACCCCGAAGGGCTCGACGACACGACAGTGTCAATCGTCGCCGATCTTGCAAAGGCGGGCTATCTCGCCGAAGCGCGCCCCGACATCCCGCGATGGAAGGCAGCTAAGCTCGAACACAACGTCACCAATGCGGTCGAACTGTTCGCAGGCTCTCCCGAGCTCCGCTCAAGAGCCGCAGCCGGCCTGGCACAAGAGGCACGCGCCGTTCTCATTGCTGCCGGTTACGATCCGGCAGCCCCCTCGGAGTGGACGATCGACATCTCGTCCTGGCGCGTCGCGCCAGAGAGCGGCATCAAGCCCGGCCAGCAATCGACCTGGCAAAGCTTCACCCGCGGCACCTCAAGCGAGGTCGATTATCTGAACGGCGAAATCGTCCGGCTAGGAAGAATTCACGGCGTCGCAGCACCTATCAACGCAGCCTTCCAGCGGGCAGCAGCGAGGCTTGCGATCGATGGCCATTCCCCAGGCACGCGAGATATTGGCGAATTCTATCCCGTCATTACCGAAAGGGCAGCACTGAGCGGGCCTGCGGCCCCGCAAACCGACAGAAAGGAAAGATATGGGAACCCCTAGGATCGCCGCGATATCTGGAAGCTTTAGTCGGCCTTCCAAAACCACAGCGCTCGTGCAGCATGTCGCCGGACGCGCAAGCGATCGCTACGGCTTTGATAGGGTGACTTACGACATGATTGATGTCGGGCCATCGCTCGGTACTTCTCTTCTGGCGCAAAGAACTCGATGACAAGGCGCAGCATGTCATCAAGGAGATTGTCGACGCCGATATTTTGATCGTCGGTGCTCTAACCTATAAGGGTACATATCCTGGCCTCTTTAAGCATCTAATCGACCTCATCGCCCCCCATGAGCTGAAGTCGAAACCGATCCTCATCACAGCAACAGGCGGCGGCGATCGTCACGTGCTCATGGTGGAGCACCAGCTTCGCCCATTGTTTGGGTTCTTCATGGCTCACACGCCGCCAACCGCGATCTATGCCTCGGAGCGGGATTTCATCGATTACACGATCTCGTCAGAACAACTCACCAAACGCATCGATGAAGCGGTAGGCGAAGTGGGCGCATTCTTCCCCCCGTCAAAAGCCAATCGTGCTGTGGCCGAGTGAAGCTTTCCCACAAACTAGCATCGCCGTGTTGCCTTCACGTCTGAGGAGCCGCAAAAGGTCGCCGCGCGTCGGACATGCTCGGCACGAGCAACCGCCCGCGTGCCCAGCTTTTGCTCTTGATGGGGAGCCGAACCTACCAGCTCGTCATCCTGGGTCCGGGCAGCTGAAGGGAATCGAACCGCTGTTTTCGTGTCGCATCCGGCGGAGTGCCGTAACTGTCCCAGATTGCCAGGTAATGCGTGATAAGGATATCATCATGCTCTGGCGTCGCCTTTAGGTATTCCATTGTTCGGCCTTTCTGTTGTGCCCCAACGTCAGCTTTCGACCGGCGCACGTCTGGCGGTCGGCGCCTCGACCATGGCGAGATAGGCGCCGGTCAGCATGACGATGATGCCAATGACGTCGGAAACGGTAACCTGTTCAGAAAAGAACAGCGCGCCGAGCACAACGGCAATCACGGGAGATACGAAGGCATAGCTGCCCGCACGGGAGGCGCCGATATCCCGCAACAGCCGCATGTACGTCGTATACCCGACCAGCGAACCAAAGATCACAAGGAAGAACCAAGCCGTCCAGGCGCTCGTGCCCCAGTTTCCTGAAACAGCGGCCACAGCACCCGGCTCGAATATCAGTGCAGCGACCATCAGCGCGATGCCACCGACCAGCGTCGTGATACCGGCAACGAAAACCGCTGGATAGGATCGCAGCAACGGTCGCGCCAGCACCGAGCCGTAGCCATAGGTAAACGCCGCCGACGAGACCGCCAGCCCGCCCCATAGGCTCGCACCATCGAATGCTTCCGATTTCGATCCGCTTCCGCCTGCCGCCGACGGCCAGAACAGAACCACCAAACCTGATACCCCGAGCGTGATTGCCAGGATCCGCCTGACGTCGAGCCTTTCCTCCCGTAACAACAAGGCGAAACACAAAAGAGCGATGGGTGTCAGCGACATCTCCAGAACCGCGGCCGTGCCGGTGTCGATATACTGCATGCCCCAGAACAGCGGCCCGTAGCACAGAGTGATCATCAATATGCTGATAGCGATGAAGCGGATGCCATCTTCGATCTTCAAGCCCGCAGCCTCGCCCTTAATCAAGCCATAAACAAGCAGCAACAGCCCCGCCGCGGCGAAGCGCGTTGCCGCAAAAAGCAACGGTGGAACGGCTTCGATGCCGGCCTTGCTCGCGATCCACGTGCTGCCCCAGATGATGCACAGCATCAGAAAGCGGAGCTGATTCCTGTTCAAACGATAGGCCATGGGGTTTCCAATTCATGTAACGGATAAATATGCTATAGACCGTTACAACTAGCTCTTGCCCAAATCGTTCCGCGATCCGATATTCCCTATGATGACAAGACAGAAAAACATTGGCGAGATCAGCCTGCTCGGCGGCCACCCCGCACTCGACTTCGTCAACACGGTCGATAGTCGTGGCGAGCGATGGGGTCCGGAGTTCTTGAACAGCTACAGCGACCTGGTTTCCTGGGCTGGGCGCCTCGAGGTCATTGATGACGAAGAGCAACGCACCCTGCTTTCGCTGGCGACAAAGTCGCCTTCTGAAGCGGATAGGGAGTTATTCCGTGCCAGGGAGCTGCGAGAGACCCTCCATCGAATTTTTTTGACCGAAGCTGGCGACGAGCCGGTTCGCATGAAAGACCTTGAGCTGCTCGACCAGGTCGCAAGGCGCGCGCAGGCGCAGCGCAGATTGGTCGACGTCGGTGAGGCGATCGAATGGCGGCAATCGCCCGCAGACCATCTGGACGCAATTTCAACTCGCGTCGGCTGGCTGGCCGCGGATTTGCTGACATCGCGACGGAATCGCCGCCCGATCCGGGCATGCGAAGGTCCGAACTGCGGTTGGCTTTTCCTCGACCACTCACGTAATGGTTATCGGCGCTGGTGCTCTGACAGGACGTGTGGATCACATGCCAGGGTGCGGAAGTTCCGGGCCGTGCGAGCCGAGTAAATGACGCGGCCACGCACAGCAAGGTTCACGCGCAAAAGGAGATAGAGCCATGTCGGTAGCTGCAACCACCTTTTCAAATCGTTTTTTCACGGTACCCGCGCCGATCTGCGGCCCAGGGGCATGATCGCCGTCGGCTACCCGTCCAATTTCGCCGCCGACACGCAGTTATCATGGGTATACTTCACAGGCACGATGGATGCGGCGATTTGGGGTGCTGAATTGGCCGCGGGTGAAAAACCCGGACGCATCTATGTCGTCGAGCCAACCGGTGCCTGGTTCGATGATCCGAACGTGACCGACAAGAAATTTCCGGGAAACCCAACCCTCTCCTATCGATCGAGGGACCCGTTGCGGGTGATCGGAGAGGTCGTGAACTGGCGGGGTCATACGGCGGAACAGATCCGTCAGATGAAAGACGGGTTGGCGCGCTTAACGGCCGAAGGTGCTAACGTCATTATCGATTGACCGCCGTCGGATCGAGGTATTTCAGCGGCCCGTCGATCTCGTCCATTTCCCATATTTGGAGATCAGGCCTCGATATGATCGCCAGCGCCGCAAACAGGGCAGGCCTCAGGACATCCAAAAGAAGAGCCATGGAAATATCCGCCCTCGATCATCTCGTCATCAACGTCGCCGAAGTTGAAACCTCCGACGTACTGCATGTGGAAGGTTCTGGGGATGAAAAGGCTGGAGCACGGAACTGACCGAGATCGTCCTCGAACAGCTCTCTTGTTCGGCTCTCAATGGATCAACCTTCGGCCAGTTCGGATCACGAAGCAGGAATGGTTTACGGCAGATCACGAGACTGTTGGCAGCGATGATCTATGCTTCCTGACAACCACTTCTCCGGAGGAGGTGATCGCTCATCTGAGACAACGCGGGTTGATATCGTGTCAGGTCCAGACGATAGAGAGGGAGCGCGCGGGAAACTGCGATCAGTGTACTGCCGGGATCCGGAACAACCAACGCGGCCATGTAACAAGCAGGCCAGGGCGCTATGCCATCGCAAAAGATGAAACTATTGAAAAAACGAAACCAATGATTGCGTAAGCCAGCAAGAGAATCGTTTGACATCCGATTTGTGCTAGGCCGGTGGTTTCGATATCATCCGCTGTCGGTCTATCGAGTAGTCCGATCAGGTTAATCAACGTCGTCTTGCCAGACCCCGAGGAGCCGATCAGCGCGCGGAATTCACCAGCCGCGACACGCAGACTGACGTCTTGCAGCACAGTCAATCTCGATTCGCCTCCATAAGCTCTGCTCGGGCTCTTGAGTTCAATCAACAAAATCTCCGTGTCAGGTTTGTTGTTTTCAATCTTTCGTAGAAAGGATCACACAAGCTCCACTCTCTACGTGAATATTTGACGCTAATTGTTGGCGTATTGTCAGCTTTCGATAGATTGAATGGAGGTCCATCGTGCAAGTCGCCTCAAGAAGTGTTATCCAGTCAATTCTTTTAATCGCTCGGCGGTACGCCCTAGACAAGAGCTCAAAAGATAAGAATGGCAGCGAAACCGAGGGTAATTTCCAGGCCTCATCGTCTCTAGGTGGCGTGAGCTACAGCCAGGGCTATTCGTCTTTTCAAAGCAGCCTCGCAAAGGCGAGTGTCGATGGCACATCGACTGCGTCAGGCGCTGATACACTGGTCGCAAATGGCGGCGGCCTCATGTCGGACGCAATGACCCAATCAGATTGGGACCTCATCAAAAAGACGACGGGCCTGACGCCGGCAAATGACAAAAGAGGTGGCTGGTACGATGCCGAAGGTAATGAAGTCTATTCAGGCTCGGCTGTCGATCAGGCGGGCGCAATGGTCTTCGCGATGTCCGACATGAGGATATCCTCAGCGCAATTCGGCTCGGGTGGCGATATGTTTTCGGGGGCGAGCGAGATTACCACAGAACAGCTTCAGCAATATCTTGAGAAATATCAGAGCGCTGCCGAAAATGGCGCCGGGCCGTTCAGCTCAACGGTTCTTCAGGACCTTGAAAAGGCGCTTCGCAGCTAGAGCCATAGCAAGATCCGGACGAAATCAGCATTTGACTATAGAGCGCGATATGGACCGAGCGCATAGTTGTAAAAATAGACAAAATCAATCTTAAGCTGATTTTATTTCATCGAAGTATAATTATAGCTATTTAAGCGCCTTCCTCCGCAAGCTAGCATTACCTGTGCAATTCCCATCGATTTGCAAACGCCATGAATTTGATCATAAAGGTAGGTATTCGCGTCCCGGTAAGATGATCGTGCGCCAATCAGCATGAATCTCTTCGGCAGACAACAATTGTGCTCTTGATGGGATACGAACACGCGACCCTTCCAACCCAGATCACCAGCCACTGAAATCCACAAGGTTATCTTGCGCGATTACGATTGCCTGCGGCTAAACGAAACTCCAATTGAGAACGCATCGCCGCTGGTTTATTGCGGCCGCGACACGACGGCAAAGAGACCTAACCCGTCAGCCCCGTCAGCCTATTCGTGGGGCGACGACTGGAGACCCGCCAGCGCCTGATCGACCGCCGCCATCACATCTGCCGGCAGCGGTCCCTTGGCCAGGGCTCCGGCGTTTTCCTCGACTTGAGCAACCGTGCGGAAGCCGGGAATTGGCAGCGTGCGCGGCGAACGCGCCCATAACCAGGCAAGCGCACCCTGTGTGAGCGTGCGGCCGCCCTCAGTCAGCAGATTGCGGACCGCTTCCAGGCGCGCGGCGAATTCGGGAGCAATCCTGCCGTCCTTGAAGTAGACCATCCAGTCGAGGCTCGCACCACGCACATCCTTTTCGCCGACTGCCTTGTCAGGCGTGAACTTGCCGCTGAGCAGCCCCATGGCGAGCGGACCGCGATTGATGGAAATCAGACCATTACGCTCGATGACATCGATCATCGCCGGGACAGGCTCGAAGACGTTCATCGTATGCTGAACCGAAACGAACCCTGAGCGATGCACGTGACGTGCGGCGCGGTCCGGATGATCCGTACTCCAGCCGAAAGCATCGATCTTGCCTTCGGCTTTGAGCGCTTCGAGTGTCTCAAATACCTCGTCAGAAGCTTCGAGCGGAAAATCGTTAAGATGGAACTGCAGCAGATCCAGACGATCGCGGCGCAAGCGGCGCAATGACGTCTCAGCGGACCGCCGGATAAAGGCGGGATCGGAAAAGGCGCCCGTGGCTTGCTTGGTCCTCTCGTCCGTCGCGAAGCCGAATTTGGTGGCGATGGTGATATTGTCCCGATTGCCGATCGCCCTGCCGACCACCTCTTCGGAATGACCAGCCCCGTAATTCGAGGCGGTGTCGAAGAAGCGAATGCCGAGATCCACCGCCCGGTCGATGGCACGGACCGATTCATCATCATCGACGTCACCCCAGCCGAGCGGCACATCGCCAGCATAAAACGGTCCGCCGATCGCCCAACATCCCATGCCCAGGCGTGGAATTTCCCGGCCATTCCAGAGCGTCATTGTGGTCGTGCTATCCGGTTTAGTCAGCATGTCGTCCTCCACGATCATCTATCGTTGCAGGCAGACATAGGGAGAGATGCCAGGGCGATAAACAACCAAATCTGCAGGGTATTTTTCATCGATGAAAAACGGCTGGCGGCTGCGCAATACAAATCCGGGAAGCTCTACATGGTATAGAACGCACTCTGGCGTAAATAGCGCTGCCGTCCTCGCTGCCATTGTCTTCATCGCGCTTCAACAACGCCAGCCTCCGGTCAGCGCTAACAGAAGACATGCGCGGCGTCGGGATCGAACTCCAGATGCACGTTATCGCCGCGGCTAAGACCCGAGATGGCTTCGTGGCCGAAGGGCAGGCGCACGGACAAGGTTTCGCCGGCGGCGATCCGTGTCGTCACATGCACGTTGTTGCCGAGGAAAGTGATATCGTTGACGGTCGCGCTGAGGCCCTTGCTCACACCCGCCTCGCGCCCGAGCCGGATGCGTTCCGGCCGCAACATCAACGCCGCTTTGCTCCCCGACGCCGGCCGGCCGTGAACCGGGATGCTGTCGAAGATGATCTTGTCGCCGAGTGAGATCGTCGCCTGGCCATTGTCCGATGAAAGCAGATGACAGGAAATGAAGTCGCTGTCGCCGATGAACTCGGCGACAAAACGAGTGCGTGGATTGGCGTAGAGTTCCGGGCCGGTTCCTATCTGATCGATGATGCCTTTGGAGAAGACGGCGATGCGATCGGACAACCGCAGGGCCTCTTCTTGGTCGTGGGTCACATAGAGGATCGTTACCTCGGTTTGCTCGTGGATCCTTTTGATCTCGTGCTGGATTTCTTCGCGCAATTTCTTGTCGAGAGCCGACAACGGCTCGTCCATCAAAAGCACTGGCGGGTCATAAGCGAGTGCCCTCGCAAGAGCGACGCGCTGCTGCTGGCCGCCGGACATTTGCGCGGGCTTGCGATCCTCGAAGCCTTCCAGCCGGACAAGGCGGAGCATTTCCCTGACACGACTGTCGACCTCTGCCTTGGGCTTGCGGCGCACCTTCAACGGAAAGGCGATATTCTCTCCGACGGACAAATGCGGAAATAGCGTATAGCGTTGGAACACCATGCCGATATTGCGCTTGTGCGATGGCGTCGACAGCAGCGTCTCGCCGTTCAGCAGGATATCGCCCTTGGTGGGGTTCTCGAAACCGGCGAGGATATAAAGCGTCGTGCTCTTGCCCGAGCCGGAGGGGCCGAGAAAGGTCAGGAACTCGCCGCGCTTGACCTCGAGATTGACGTCGTGGACCGCGACGACGGGACCATATTCCTTGCGGATGCCTTTGATCTTCAGGAAGGATTCGCTCATTTTCTTAGAACCTTGCGCACGATCGCGGCCAGCGTCATCAACATGACCGTCAAAAGGATGAGAAGTGTGGAGGCAGCAGCGACGACCGGCGTCAGGTCCTGCCGGAGCGTCGCCCAGACTTTGACGGGCAGCGTCTGCAACGTCGGGCTCGCCATGAAGATCGCAACGACCACCTCATCCCAGGACGTCAAGAACGAGAAGACGGCAGCCGAGAACAATCCGTGGCTGATGGCGGGCAGCGTGACCCTGATCTTCGCCTCGAGCGGAGATGCGCCGCAAAGCACGGCGGCATCCTCGATCGACTTGTCAAAGCCTTCGAGCGCGCCGGCGATCGACAGGATGGAAAAGGGTAGCGCCAGAACCAGATGGGACAACACGAAGCCGACTAAGGTGCCGCCCAGCCCAATTCGCAGGAAGAAGGCGTAGAGAGCGACGGCGAACACGACGACGGGGAGGATCATCGGCGTCAGGAACAGTGCCTTCAGCGCATCACGAAACATGAACTTCCCGCGCACCAGGCCGAAGGAGGTCACAAGACCGAGCAGCACCGAAAGCACGGTGACGATCGAAGCGATCTTGAAGCTCGTCCAGGCGGAAGCCAGCCATTGCGGATCGGAAAGCAGTTCCGCGTACCAGCGCCAGGTCCAGCCCGGCGGCGGAAAGATCAACCATTGCGATGAGCCGAACGACAAGGCGGCGATGAACAGGATCGGCAGAAGAAGAAAGGCCGCAGTCAGGACGGTGATGGCAAGCAGCACATATTTCCACCAGCCGAGACGATCGAAATTCAGCAACATCTCAGCGTCCCCCCGTGCTTTGAACGCCGAAGAGCCGCAGCTGGACGGCATAGAGCGTCAGGGTGACGACCAGCAGGACGAAGGCGGCCGCGCCGCCCATGCCCCAATTGACGAGCGATTGCACGAACTGGGCGATGAGTTCGGCGAGCATCATGTTCGCGGTGCCGCCAAGCAGCGACGGCGTGACGTAGTAGCCGAGCGACATGACGAACACCATCAGGGCTCCTGCCATCATGCCGGGAGCGGCAAGCGGTATTAGAATGCGAGTGAGGCACTGCAGACGGCTGGCACCGCACAGCGCCGCCGCCTGCAGCACGGCCGGATCGATCTTCTTGATGACGCCGTAGAGCGGCAAGATGATGAAGGGCAGCATGATATAAGTCATGCCGATCGTCACACCGGTCAGGTTATTGACGAGGGCAAGCGGCTTGTCGATCAGGCCCATGCCGATCAGCATCTTGTTGATCAATCCCGTACGCTGCAAAAGCACCATCCAGGCATAGGTGCGCGCGAGCAGGTTCGTCCACATCGACAGCAGCAGGATCGCAAAGACGACCGAGGACCAGCGCGACGGCATGATCGCCAGCGTCCATGCCACGGGAAAGCCGATCAACAGCGATAGGACGGTGACGACGCCCGACACGATGAACGTGTTGGCGAAGATCTTCAGATAGGTTTCTGAGCCCAGCAATTCGGCGTAATTGCCGAAGCCGAAAGCCGGCTCCATCACGCTGCGCAGAAGCAACGCGATGACCGGAAAGATGAAAAAGATCGCGACGAAGGCGAGGGCCGGCGCGACCTGCGCGAATCCGGTCGACCCTGCCGTCTTGCGCGCCGGTGCGGCCGCGTCCGCGACGTCTACGTATGTCGACATGGCAATCCTTTCCCACCATGGGCGCTGTTGAGCAGCGATCGCTACGCACAGGCCTGGACCTCGCATGCCCCACCGCGGAGATTTGTCCGCGGTGGTCTGGTCATCTCCGCCGCTTACTGCGCCTGCCAGGCGTACCACTTCTTGCCGATCGCATCCCTGTTCGCGGCCCAGTAATTCATGTCGGCATTGACCTGACTGGCGGTCTGCTGGTCCGGCAAGGTCTTGGCTATTTCAGGGTCCATCAGTCTCGCCGAGCCGAGGTTGGTCGGCGCATATCCGGTGGCCCTCGCCAGATCGGCCTGCGACTGTGCCGAGGTCGCGAGCGCGATGAATTTCATCGCCGTTTCGAGGTTCGGCGCACCCTTGGGGATGACAAGGGCATCCGCTGCCGTGATGTTCTGGCTCCAGGAGGTCTCCGTCTTGACGCCGCTGTTGGCAAGTGCGGTCATGCGGCCATTCCAGAGACTACCGAAAGGCGCTTCGGCCGAGGCCAGCAGCTGCTGCGATTGCGCGCCGCTCGACCACCAGACAATATCGGATTTGATCGTATCGAGCTTCTTGAAGGCGCGATCGAGATCGAGCGGATAGAGCTTGTCGGCGGGAACGCCATCGGCCAAGAGCGCCGCTTCGATGACGCCGGGCGCGGACCATTTGTAGAAGGTGCGCTTGCCGGGGAATTTCTTCGTGTCGAAGAGATCAGCCCAGGTCTTCGGGCAGGCGCTGACCGCATCGGCGTTGCAGCCGATAACAAAGGAATAATAGAAGCTACCGACGGAATAGTCGCTGACGAAGCGCGGATCGAGCTTGGACTTGTCGATGACGGAAAAGTCGAGCTTTTCGAGCAGACCCGCCTTGCCGGCCTGCGCGGCATAATCACCCTCGACGTCGACGACGTCCCAGCTCACCTGGCCGGCTTCGACCATTGCTTTCAACTTGCCGTAATCCGTTGGGCCGTCCTGCATGACGCCGATACCGGTCTTTGCCGTGAACTGGTTGGCCCAGGCGACCTTCTGCGCGTCCTGCGTCGTTCCTCCCCAGCTCGTGAAGACCATGGTGTCGGCCTTGGCGGGCATGGATGCGGCCATCATGGCGGCAAAGGCCGCGAGTGCAATTCCTGCTTTCATGTTCCCTTGTCCTTGTTTTCGGTTTTTAGAGGCATGCCTTACGCACCCGCCGTTCATCTCAATGGGGAGAAACCGGCGGGCTTCATGATCTTGTTTTCCGCTTGTTCGATCAGGTCGCGGATCTTCGGCAGGAAGGCCTGCCATTTGGGGTCGGCGGCCAGCCGCCCGCGCCGCGCCTCGCGATCGTCGAGGCTTGCATAGGCCCAGATGTGCACGATCTCGTTGATGACACCGATTTCCGAGTAGAAGTAGCCGACGAGATCGCCGAGATGGGCCTTTTGGATGGCAATCCCTTCCTCTTCCACCACCTTCAGATATTGCGGGGTCGTGCCGTTCTTCAGCCGGTAGGTGCGGATCTCGTAAAACATCGGTCTCACCTCATGACGAAGGGATCGGGAATCGGATCGTCCGATGTGCGCAGCCAGATCGTCTTGGTGCGCGTATAATCGAGCGCCGCGGCAAGACCGCCTTCCCTGCCATGGCCGGAAAGGCCAAAGCCGCCGAAGGGCGCGATAGGCGATACCGCGCGATAGGTGTTGACCCAGACGACGCCGGCGCGGATGCCCTTCATCAGGCGATGGGCTCGCGTGAGGTTCTGGGTGAACACGCCGGATGCCAGGCCATAGCGGGTATCGTTTGCAAGCCTCAAGGCTTCTGCCTCGCTCTCGAACGAGACAACCGACAGAACCGGCCCGAAGAATTCCTCGGCCAATGACGGCGAGTTGACGCCATCGCAATCGAGGATCGTCGGCGGGAAGTAATAACCCACGCCGTCTGGCTTCTGGCCACCGGTGATCAGCCGAGCGCCGCTCGCAATGGATTTCTCGAGGAGAGCGGCCACATGATCCTGCTGGCGCTTCGTTGCTAGCGGGCCGACCTCCGTCGCCATGTCGAGCGGTGAACCGATGCGGATCGCCTCGGCCTTGCGCTTGAGGATCGACAGAAAGGCGTCCTTGACGCTGGCCTCGACGATAAGCCGCGAGCCGGCAACGCAGCTTTGACCAGTCGCCGCGAAAATGCCGGCGACTTGCGCATTCGCGGCGCTCTCGAGATCGGCATCGGCAAAGACGATGAAGGGTGATTTGCCGCCCAGTTCCAAGGAGGTCGAAGCAAGGTTCTCGGCCGAATTGCGGATGACATGGCGTGCCGTCTCCGGTCCGCCGGTAAAGGCGATATGCGCGACCTTGGGGTGCCGCCCGAGTACCGCGCCGCAAGAAGGGCCGAAACCGGTGATGATGTTGACGACGCCGGCCGGAAAGCCGGCTTCATGAACCAGGCGCGCGAATTCCAGTAACGGCGCCGGACCATCTTCGGACGCCTTGACGACCATGGTGCAGCCCGCAGCGAGCGCCGGTCCAATCTTCACCGCCGAGAGAAAAAGCTGACTATTCCACGGCACGACCATGGCTACGACGCCGACTGGCTCGCGGCGCAGCCAGACATCCATGTCCGGTTTGTCGATCGGCAGGTAGGAGCCCTCGATCTTGTCGGCGATGCCGGCATAGTAGCGATAATAGTCGGCGACATAGGCGATCTGCGCCGAAGTCTCGCGGATGATCTTGCCGGTGTCGAGCGTCTCCAGTTCGGCAAGTTTCCGTGCATTGGCCGCGATGAGATCCGCGAGCCTGTAGAGAAGCTTGCCACGCTGCGTCGCCGTCATCTTTGCCCAGGGGCCCTCGTAAAGCGCCTTTTCGGCGGCATCGACGGCGCGGTCGACATCAGCCTCCCGCGCTTCCGGCATTTCTGCCCAGACGTCGCCAGTCGCGGGATCGATGCTCTGGAAGCGGGCTTCCCCATCCACAAATTCGCCGTCGATGTAATACTGGAAGCGCTGCATGGCGTTCACTCCTGAAATGCCGGCATGACCTCGGCGATGAAGCGTTCGAGCGATGCCTTCTTGCGCTCAAACGACATGCCGGTGTCGATCCAGAAGGAATATTCGTCGTAGCCCATCGCCTGATAGGCCTTCAGTCGGGCAATCACGGTTTGGGCATCGCCGACGACATTGTTGCTGCGCATGACCGCATCCGACAGCATGGGATTAGCGCGAATGTCCTCTTCCGGGATGCGCTCGATCAGGCCCTGATGGATCGGCTTCTCGTTCTTGAACCAGGCGAAGAAGTAGTTGTAATAGACGCTGAGCTCATGGGCGGCCTGCGCGATGTCATCCTCGGACGAGCCGACATAGGTATGACGCAGGAGCATGATCTTCGGCCGCTCGATGTCAGGGTTCTTGGCGCAGGCATCATTGAACCGCCCCATCAGCGCCTCGACTTCATCGTCACCCTGCCAGAGCGGCGTCACCTGGACATTACAGCCATTGGCGACGGCGAATTCATGCGAATTCGGGTCGCGCGCGGCAACCCAGATCGGCGGATTGGGCTGCTGCAGCGGCTTTGGCGCCGAGGTGGTCGACGGGAATTTGAAGAACTCGCCCTCATGGGCGTAATCCCCCTGCCAGATGCCTTTGACGGCCGGGATCAGCTCGCGCATGCGCTGACCAGCGCCCCAGGCGTCGAGACCCGGCAACAATCGCTCATATTCAAAGGAATAGGCGCCGCGGGCAATGCCGATATCGAGCCTGCCGTCGCAGATGATGTCGGCCATGGCGGCCTCGCCGGCAAGCTTGATCGGATGCCAGAAGGGCGCGATTACCGTTCCGGTGCCAAGCCTTACCCGCGATGTCCGCCGCGCCAGATCGGCGATGGTCACGAAGGGATTGGGCGCGATGGTGAAATCCATCCCATGATGCTCGCCCGTCCAGATCGCGTGCATGCCGCCCCTGTCGGCGATCTCGCACAGCGCGACGAACTCCTCATAGAGGCTTTTATGCGTCTGGTTCGCGTCGAGGCGCTCCATGTGAACGAAGAGAGAGAATTTCATGCCCGCACCGCCTTTCCGGAAACCGGTCGCACCATGCCGGAGGTCTCGTCGCCAAAATAGACCCCGAAATTGCCGATCTGGCTTTCCAGCGCGAAGCGGGAGACGATATCGGCCGTGGAGCTGGTCTTGAAATGCGCGGTCTTGAGCGCATCCGGCTTGAGGAACCGGCCCTCGCGCGGCTCACCTTGTGAAGCAAAGGCCCGATAGACGATGTGATGCTTGCCATCGCTCCTGCCTTCATAGACGGAATAGAGAAAGCCGACGGTCACGGTAAGGCCGGTCAGCGTCTGTAAATACTGACCGAGAATATCGGCGGGGCTGCCCTCCCTGCCCTCGCAATTGGGAAGAGCCAGAACATCGTCCCCGAGCAGCAGGATCTCGCCGTCGCGCTCGAGAACGGCACCCAGCTCGATATTGCCCTCCGCCGCAGCGGAGACCGCCTTGCTCGCCAGGATCGGGGTGAAATAGCCGCCACGGGCATAGCCCAGCCCATTGCGGCCGCTATTGTCGAACGAGACGATACGTCCCATCAGGACAACGTGATCGCCTGCTTCGATCACTTCGCTCATGGCACATTCGAACCAGGCGGCGACATCGGCGAGGATCGGACACCCATCCGCCCCGGAAGTCCACTCGACGGCGGCGAACCGGTCTTCAACGGGTCGGGCAAAGGTGTTGGAGACCGCCTTCTGCGTCTCAGAGAGCACATTGATGGCAAAGTGCTTCGCGCTCGTCATGGCCGCGAAATTACGCGAGGTCTTGGCGAGGCAAACAAGAAGAAGCGGCGGCTCAAGCGATACCGACGTGAAGGAATTCGCCGTAAAGCCGATCGGCAGACCAGCCTGATCGCGCGCGGTGACGACCGTCACGCCCGTCGGAAACGCGCCGAAGGCGTCGCGCAGCGCCCTTGGATCGAAATCTTGTGCCGTCATCTTGCGTCCTCCCCGCATGAAAGCCACTCGGCAAGCAGCTCATTGACGATATCTGGCGCGGTCAGGTTCACCATATGGCGGTGCCCTTCGACGATCCGTGCCCAGCCTTTGGGCGCCGCCGCCGCCATCTCCTCCGCCATCCGTGGCGTCGAGTTCGGATCGTCGGATCCCGTCAGGAACAAGGCCGGTGCCCCGACATCGGGCCAGCGATCGGCGTAGGTCTCATCGCCACCGGCGAAAGCCGCATAGGCCGTGGCATAGGCTTTCGGATCGACAAGGCTCAACCAGTTCCGCGTGAGTTCCCGCCCGACTTCACTTTGCGCATCATCGCCGAACCAACGCAGCAGCGGGCCTTCCTTGTCGACACCTGAAATCGGTATCGCGGCTGCGCGTGCCAGCACGGCCGCCTTGGCCTCGGGATCGCGCCGATAGACGCCATTGAGATAGGCGACCCTCTTGATCCGCTCACCGAAGGTGGCGGCGGCCCCTCCGGCAACGAGCGCACCCATCGAATGGCCGGCGACATTGACCTCACTGAACGCCATCTCATCGAGAAAGCCGCCGAACCAGGCGACAAAGACTTCCAGCTTGCTGCCCGGAGGCAAACCAACGCTTTCCCCATGACCCGGCATATCGACGGCGATGACGCGATGGCTTCTGGAAAAAGCCTCGATCTGTGGCATCCAGGCTTCAAGCCGCATGCCTACACCATGGATCAGCACCAGCGGCTCACCTTTGCCGACTTCATGATAGGCTGTGCCGCGCGCCGTGTGCTTGCGAGGCAAGCCTCCCACATTCAGAAGATCGGCCTTGTTCTGATCCATCGTTTCCATCGCCGGCATCCAGACGCCAATCTCTTAAACGCCGGCCGGATTGGAGACGTCCTGTCCCAGATCCTTAAGATCCTGATAGCGATCGCCGATGCGATGATGCGGCCGACCACCGATCGAGGCACCAAGCGCAATGACGATTTCGTCGGCGGCCGGTGCATCCGGTATCGACGTCTGGATTGTCAGATAATGCGAGCGGCGACCTTCATCATTCTTGTCCATGAGCGGGATCATGATCGGCGCATTGGCCGGTCCGCGCGTGTTGCAGAAGGCGAGATAGGATTTGGCACCGACGGCATGGCGATAATGATTGCCGAAGCGAAGAGTGTGGATCAGCGCGGATGCATGCTCGATCTCGCCATCGAGACCGACGACGGCGGATTTGCCGTAAGCCTCGACGGCCTCGCCCGATCCCACCGCATCGATGATCATCTTGGTGAGCAGTTCGCCGAGAACGGGTGCTGCGGCATGAATCTCAGGTTTCAGGTCCGCGACGAAGCCACGACCAGCCCAAGGGTTTTTGACGATCGCGCATGCCGAGAAGAGCTTCAACGGCGTGGCCGCCGCCCTGCCCCCTTCAACAAGCGTCGTTTCGATCTGCAGGACGGTTTTTCGGATCTGAAGGCTCATGGCTCGCTCTCATCTAGGATTACATATGATGGTATGCCATAATACGCCGCTGTCAAGCAGCTTTGAACGACCGGACTAAAAAACCTGTCGCGGTCAGAAATAATCAGCTATATCAGTAGCTTATGAAGGGGTAGAGGCAAATGCCCGCGAAAGCGATGCTTGTCGTCGCGGATCTTAAGCCGCCGATGTTCCGCTTCCGTATTCGTTATTATGGTATACCGTCACACCGAAGGGATAGCAGTGTCAACCCGCTCCGCCAGGCAAACGACAATTTGATGAGGCGTGACGGCTTCCTACATCATCCGCCTTGGCACAAGCCGGCTCGTCACATGGCGAGATTTTCGCGGGCGTTAGCCCTGGCGGATGATGGCACCGATCACATTGACGACAATGCGCGCGGCGGTCAGGGCCGAAAGGCCGTCGATATCGGCGGGAGGATAGAGCTCCACCAGATTAAAACCCGCGATGTCAGCCCGCCGGTCGAGGCCGGCGATCAGGTCGATGATCTGCGTATAGGTGAGGCCGCCGGGCGTGCGAGCCGCCACGCCCGGCATGATGCCGGGATCGATGCTGTCGCAATCCAGGGTGACAACGACCCGAGCGCCCTCCGGAATGTGCCGAAGAGCAGCCTCGACCCCTTGGGCATGGATCTCGCGGGCCGTGACAAAGCGGCTGCCATAACGTTGCGCTGTCTCGATATCTGAAGGACGAGCGCTGCCGACGCCACGCAGGCCGACCTGCACCATTCCGGCGACATGCGACATCTCGCTTGCCCGCCGCATCGGGCTTGAATAGCCGTAGCGCTCGCCATGCAGCGTGTCGCGCCAGTCGATATGGGCATCGATCTGCAAGATCCAGACCGGCCCCTCATCCGCAAAGCCGGCGATGAAGGGGATCGTGACGGAACAATCGCCGCCAAGCAGGATCGGAATGGCCGGCGATGCAAGCACGCCGCGCGTCCTCGCCTCGATCCGATCGCGGTTGCCGGCATTGTCGTGCATGACAGTCTCGACGTTTCCGACGTCGACGCAGCAAGCGGGCTTACCAGCGAACAACGGGCCGCCGAGATCGAAATCCCAGTGATCGACCAAGCCGGCGTCATCCTGGCTGGCGTCCCGGATGGCTTCCGCCGACAAGGCATGACCGCTGCTGTCCCTGCCGGGATAGGTACTGCCGTGACCCGCCCCGAAGATCACCACACGCGGCGTACGACCGTCATCGAGACGGTCCGGGAAGCCAAGAAAGGAAGAGGAAGCCGTCATCTTCATGGCCTTCTTGGGAAATCAATCGATCGGCTGCCGTCCGGAAAGCACGGCCTGGGCGATGGCGCTTGCGCTGGCAACATGATCCATCGCGGCTTGATAGGCGCCGTCGCCGTCACCGCGCCTGATAGCATCGACGATACGCGCCATCTGCGCAGGCCCTTGAACATCGCGATCTTGCGTCTTGATCGTCATGGAGCGCAGGTGATTGATGCGCACGGTCAGAAGGTTGACGACGCCCCAGGCCACATGGCGGTCGACCATGCTGAACAGCGTCTGATAGAAGGACGATGTGTGGGCGAGCACGCCGGCCATGTCCTTCTCGCGGTAGCTATGCCTTATGTCCTCGAGCGACTTGTCCAGGGCATCCGCGATCGCGGGGTTGTTCTGCTCGGCGCAAAGCCGTGCCGCCATCCCTTCGAGCGCGGCGCGGATCTCGTAGATCTGCTTGGCTTCGTCATGGTTGAGCTGCGCGACGATCGGCCCCTTGTTCGGAAGGTTGGCGACGAGGCCTTCGGATTCGAGATGGCGCAGCACCTCTCGCACGATCGTGCGGCTGACGCCCAGCTGAGCGCAAAGATCGCGTTCGACCAGGCGGTCGCCCGGGCGGAAATAGCCGTTGATGATCGCCTCTCGCACCTTGTCGAGGGCGAGCTCCCGCAACGTCTTCGTCGGACGCTCCACGCGAATCGCGGCGCCATGCGCATCGTCATTCATTTCCACACCCTCGATCTTCGGATACCATAATATGGCGTACCAAAATCATCCATTGTCGAAATGAAGTCAATGCGGGAGAGTGCCCGTCAGAGCAAGGCTTGCTCGTGAATGCCGAAATGCTCCTTCAACACCTTCCAACCTTTCGGCGTGACGTCAACGGCCCGGGACGAAGGCACCCGCCGTATGCAACCCTTCGCGAAGAGGAGGTTGGTCAAATGAACGCCAAGCGGTCCAGCAAGATGATGTTCTCTCTCCGTCCAATCGAGGCATTGCCGGGCAAGCCCATGGTGCTGGCCGTGTTCATGCCCATGCGGTCGAACCACTTCGCACCATCAGGCGTGAGTTCGAACCGCTTCTTTTCGGCCGCGACAAGGAACCCCTGCTCCACCAATCCATGGGTTAGGGCGATCCCCACGCGGCCGGCCAGATGATCATAGCAGCAACGCGCGAACCGAAGCTTCCGCACATCCCGGGTCAACGGCTTTCTTCGCACGGATTGCGCCGGACCGATGGAGGCGAGGGTCTCGAGCGCCAGCGCGACATGGGAACCGGCGAGACGGTAATATCGATGCCGCCCCTCGGCTTCCACGGCCAGCAGCTCGCCGGCCAATAATTTGCCGAGATGCGAACTGGTCGTCTGTGCCGTCACGCCGGCCGCATGGGCGAGCTCGCCGGCTGGCCGCGCCCGACCATCGAGGAGCGCCGACAATATGGCCGCCCGCGCGGGATCGGCAATCAGAAAGGCAACGGCTGCTATGTTCGGCTGGGTCGTCATGTCTAGGCCTCTCCACATTAGGCTGCATCATAACATCGAAATAGTTCGCATGCTTCGACACATGTCGAAACATTGGGGCAGATTGCCGTCCTAGACTGACCGCTCAAGCAATTGCCGCGGAACCAACCCATGACAAAGACCATCCTCGCCTTTTTCACCGACACCCATCTCGGCCATAAGCTGATCACCAAGGCCGAAATTGCCGGCGACAAAATGGGCTATGAGAATACGCCGCGACAGCACGAACAGCATCTGCGCCTGGTCCTCGGCGATATCGCCCGCCGGGGCATTTCCAAGATCGTCTTCGGCGGCGATATCGGCACCGCGTGCTCGGTCGGCGGCTTTTTCGAGCATCTGCGCGCCCATGCCTTCGATGTGTCGCTCATTCTCGGCAATCACGATACCTACGGCGATGTCGCGCCGTACCACGACATGAGCGGCGCTACCATGGCTGGGAAACTTTGCTACTCGCAGCAAGATCCGCATCTGAAACGGATTTTCCTCGATACGTCCGACAACGTCGTCGGCGACGGCCAGCGCCGGTGGCTCGCCCGCGAACTCGAAGGTGTGAGGCAGGCTGCGATCTTCCTGCATCATCCGATCCTGCCGCTCGACACGCCGATAGATCGAACCGGGGCAGCCCTGCGCGATCGGGACGAGGTCAGATCGCTTCTGATCGGCGTGAATTGCCGGATATCCCTGTTCTGCGGTCACTACCACATGATCGACGAAGCCCGGGAGGCAAACATCACGCAATATGTCTCGCCAGCGGTCTCTTATCAGATCGTCAAGCAATCCGAACGTCTCACGGCCGATACGGGGACATTCGGCTATCGTATCCTGGAGATGGACGAAGAAGGGATCAAAACGCGGGTCGTCTTGTTTTCAAGGACCTAGCCTGCGCGGACGGCTTGCCGCGCCATTTCGCGGCAACAGGGGGGAAAAGCATTTTCACTTCAGAGCGATGGCGCTATATCGTATCGAAGCGCCGCGGAATCGCCAGCCGGTTTGAAGGATATCACAATGAGCGTGCTTTTCTCTCCAGAACTCACGGTTTGTGGCATTGAGGAGTTGCCCGATCAATGCGCGCGAAACGTCACCCATGTGCTTTCCCTCCTCGATCCGGAATATCCCGAGCTCGATGTCTTCCACTCCTATGCCGAGCATCATCGCACGACGCTTCGTTTTCACGATATCATCGCGACGGCTCCGGGGCGGGTCATGCCCCGGCCGGAGCATGTCGAAGCCATCCTGAAATTCGGCTCCGAGTTTCAGGCGCGACAATATCCCGGGGCTTCGAGTCATCTGCTGGTGCATTGCCACATGGGCGTATCGCGCTCGACCGCCGCCATGCTGTCCTTGATGGCGCAAGCAAACCCTGATGAGCCCGGTGAGAGCCTGTTTGCTCGTCTGGTCGCCATCCGTCCGCAGGCCTGGCCGAATTCCCAGATGATCGGATTTGCCGACGAACAGCTCGGCCGAAAGGGCGATCTGACGGCCGCGCTTGCCCGCCATTACGGTCGCCAGATCAAGAGCCGGCCCGATTTCGTCGACTGGATGACGCATCTCGGACGTCAGGCAGAACTCAATATGGCGATCCCCGCGTAAGGATCGCCTCCCTCGCCTGAAGACCGACAGCCGGCACGATAGCCTCGTTACCCATCTTGACTAGCCCCCACTCAATGCGCGGGAGCCGGTTCTGCTTCTGTTTCCGGTGCATCCTTCTTGTGATGATCGGCGGCGAGCAGCATATAGACCGCCGGCACGACGAAGAGCGTGAACAGCGTTCCGATGGCGAGACCGGCGGCGATCACCAGGCCCATGTTGAAGCGCGCGACAGCTCCTGCTCCGGTCGCCAGGATCAGCGGCACGACGCCGAGAACCATGGCGCCCGTCGTCATCAGGATCGGCCGCAAGCGGATGGCGCAAGCGCCTTCGATCGCCTCGCGCTTGGTCTTTCCTTCGGCCTGCAGCGTGTTTGCCACCTCGACGATCAGAATGCCGTGCTTGCTGATCAACCCCATCAATGTCACCAACCCGACCTGCGTATAGATATTCATCGACGCGCCGCCGACGCCGAGGCTGATGAAGGCGAGCGCGCCTGCGATCGACATCGGCACGGACACGAGGATGATGAACGGGTCTCGGAAGCTGTTGAACTGCGCCGAAAGCGCCAAGAATACAATGATCAGGGCGAGCGCGAAAGTCGTCGCCATGCCGCTCGATTCCTGCACATATTGACGCGACTGTCCGCCATAGTCGACCGAGTAGCCCTGCGGCAATGTCCGCGCCGCAATCGACTTCAGCGTGTTGAGCGCATCGCCGACGGCAACACCGGGCGCCGGCACGCCGGAGATCGTGGCCGAGTTCAATTGCTGGAAGTGCGCAACCGAGCGCGGCGTGGCCTGAAGTTTCGCCGTCGCGATCGCCGAAAGCGGGATCTTGTTGCCGTTCACGTTTGCGATCGGATAGTCCATGATCTGATCGATGGTCTGGCGCGACCGCTGCTCGACCTGCGGGATGACCTGATACGAGCGGTTGTCGATACTGAAGTAGTTGACATAGCCGCCGCCGAGCATGGAGGCCAACGCCGAGCCGACATTGTTCATGGACAGGCCGAGCGCCGAGGCCTTGCTGCGGTCGATCTGGATCGAATATTGCGGGTTATCGACGTAGAGATCCTTCGTCAGGAAGATGAACTCGCCGGATTTCTGCGCTTCCTGCAGGAAGGCGGTGGAGACCTCGTTGAGCTGTTCGAATCCGCTGGTGCTGCCGATCGCGAATTGCACGGGCAGGCCGCTGGCGCCCGGCAGCGGCGGTATCTGGAAGACCACGGACTGTCCGCCGGCAATCTTTGCCAGATCCGCCTGTACCAGCGGCTGCAGCTGGTCCGCCGTTCTCGCCCGCTGGTCCCAGGGCTTCAGCACCATGCCCTGGAAGGACGTGCCCGGCACCTCGACCTGCAGCGTCTTGTCGGTTTCGGGGAAACTGCGGAAGATCTTGGTGACCTGGTCGGAATTGAGCAGTTTTTGCTGAAGCGTTGCATTGGGAGGGTTCGTCACCTGCGCGGCCAGGAAGCCCTGGTCTTCGTTGGGCGCCAGCTCGGTCTTGGCGCTGGTATAAAGAAAATAGATGCTGCCAAGCACGATGACGGCAAAGACCAGCGCCACAGGCACAGTGTTCAGGCTGCCGTGCAGCATGCGCACATAGGGCCGATGAATTTCCGAAAAGCGGCGATCGATGAAGTCGGAAATACGCTCTTCCCAGCCGCTGCGATCGGTCAGATGCGGCTTCAGGATGCGCGAGCACATCATCGGCGTCAGCGTCAGCGCAATGATCATGGATACGGTAACGGCGCCGACCAGCGTGAAGGCGAATTCCGTAAACAATGCGCCCGTGAGGCCGCCCTGGAAACCGATCGGCACGTAGACGGCGATCAGCACCACCGTCATGGCGAGGATCGGCCCGACGAGTTCATGCGCCGCGTCCAGCGCCGCCCTCATCGGCGTCGATCCCTCTTCGATGTGGCGGTTGACGTTCTCGACCACAATGATGGCGTCATCGACGACGAGGCCGATCGCCAGAACCAGGGCGAGCAACGTCAAAAGATTGATCGAGAAGCCAAAGATCAGCATCATCGCGAACGTGCCAATCAGCGACAGAGGGATGGCGACGACGGGAATGGCGACGGATCGCGGCGAACCGAGAAAGGCGAAGACCACGAAAATGACGATCACGAGAGCTTCGACCAGGCTCTTCACGACCTCATCGATGGAGGTGGTAACGAAAGTGCTGGAATCATAGACGATGTAGCCTTCGAGCCCCTGCGGCAATTGCTGCTGGATGCTTGGAAAGACTGCGCGCACACCCGCGATCACGTCGAGCAGGTTGGCGGTCGGGGCGATCTGGATGCCCATGAACACACCGTCCTGCCCATCGAAACCGATCTGGACGTCGGGGTTCTGGGATCCGAGCGCAACGGTCGCGACATCCTTCAGCCGCACGATCGTGCTGCCGATCTGCTTGACCACCATTTCCTTGAATTCATCCGTCGAATGCAGGTCGGTCTTCGCCGTCAGCACCGTCTGTGTCATCTGGCCGCGCGTGGTACCGATGCCGGAGATATAGTTGTTGGTGCTGAGCGCGGTCCAGACATCGCCGGCCGACAGGCCATAGGCGGCAAGCTTGTCCGGCTGCAGCCAGGCTCTCAAAGCGAACGTTCGCGCGCCGAGGATTTCGGCCGTCTGAACGCCGTTGACCGCCTGCAATTTGGGCTGGACGACGCGCGTCAGATAATCGGTGATCTGGTTACTGGCGAGAACGTCGCTGCGGAAGCCGATATACATGGCGTCGATCGACTGGCCGATGGAAACCGTCATGATCGGCTGCTGCGTTCCCGTGGGCAGTTGATTGAGAACGGAGGACACCTTGGCGTTGATTTCGGTCATCGCCGCATCGGCGCTGTAGTTGAGCCGCAGGTTGACGGTGATCGTCGACGTGCCGCTGGTGCTCGTCGAGGTCATGTAATCGATGCCGTTGGCCTGCGCGATGGCGTTTTCAAGCGGCGTCGTGATAAAGCCGGCAATGACGTCGGGCGCCGCGCCGGGATAGGTGGTCGTCACCGTGACGACAGCGTTCTGGGTCTGCGGATACTGACGCACGGTGAGCGAGCGGAACGACTGGTAGCCGATCACGATAATCAACGCGCTGACCACGAGAGCAAGAACGGGGCGCTTGATGAAGATATCGGTGATATTCATCGCCACACCTCAGTTGGGGTTCGCCGGGTTCGCATTGGGATCGTTCGACGGCTGCACTTCGTTGTTGATGATGACAGGCGAGCCGTTGTTAAGTTTCAGTTGGCCTGACGTGACCACCACTTCGCCGGCATTCAAGCCCTTGGTCACGGAGATCTGATCACCCCGTGCCTGCCCGGTGCTGACGAACTTCTGATTGGCGACGAGCTGCGGCTTGCCATCCGCCCCGTTGCCCTTGTCGGTCACCACGTAGACGACATTGCCGTAAGGATTGATGGTGACGGCTGTCTGCGGCAGGGAGATGTATTCCTTCGGCTCTCCGACCACCACCGTTATGTTGCCGAACATGCCCGGCAGCAGCTTGCGATCGGCATTGGGGAAAGTTGCCCGGATAGTAATGTTGCGGCTCTGCGTATCGACGAGCGGGCTGATCGCCGTGATCTTGCCGTCGAAAGTCTGGTTCCCATAGGCATCGACCGTCGCCGTTACAGCTTGGCCGACCTTCAGCTGTGACAGAGCCTGCTGCGGCATGGAAAAATCGAACTGGATCGGATCGAGCGACTGCAAGGTGACGACTGCGGTTCCAGCGGACAGATACTGGCCGAGGCTGACCAGCCTGATGCCGAGATGGCCGTCGAAGGGCGCGCGGATCGAATATTGATCGATCAATGCCTGCTGCGACGCGACCTGCGCCTGCGCCGCCTTCCATGTCGCCAGATCGCTGTCGACCTGGCTTTGCGCGATGGTGTTCGCCTTGATCAGCCTGGAATCGCGATCATAGGCGATCTGCGCATTGGCCATCGTCGCCTTGTATTGTTCGAGTGTCGCGATCTGCTGATCGGCAAGAAGCTGCACGATGAGATCGCCCTTCTTGACGTCCTGGCCGTCTTCGAAGCCGATCTTCTGGACGATGCCCTGGACCTGCGCCGAAAGATTGGCGCCTTCGACGGCATTGAAGCTGCCGATCGATTGCAGCGTCGTCTGCCATGGGCTCGCTGCCGCGGTGATTGTCGAGACGGTCTGCGGTGGCGACTTGAGATTAGCCAGGTAGGCCGCAATCATGCGGTTCTTGAATGCCTGGAAGCCGAAGATCCCGCCAAGGATCAGGCCTATGACGATCAGCATGATGATCATGCGTTTTATCATGAGTGTCAGCTCTACTCTTCGGAAACAGGTCGGGAAAAATTCTATTGGTGTCGGCGCAACGGGATTTCGCGGCAACTCTATCCGAAACCCGCCGGCGCCGAGGCAGTCGCAAGCATATGGTAGCCTGCGGCCAATCTCTGTATGGAAAGTAGCCTTTATCAAGGCTGACAGGTTCGATCAGCCAAATTCCTTGGCTGCTGCGCCTGTCACGCAGCAATGGATTTCGCCCGCTGAAGACGACACCGACCTTGCAATGATTCCAGCTGGCGGCGTTTCGTGCGGCCATCCTCTGCAAACCTCACCAGTCAAACGCCAACGGCCGCCGCTACACTTGATCAAGGATAAGTTGCTGATATCCGATCCACAACAGCCGGCTGCATATTCCTGAAGCCATATTTAAAGGAGTCTGGAATAAAAGCAATCATGGCGTCGACGCTGCCGACTTCCCAAATTGCCGCGGCATCGACGTCCTAGATAAAAGATGCATTGGAGAAGGGCCTCGCGCGTCAGCCTCGGCGTGCCGCTTCGATCGCGGCCACATCGATCTTCCTCATGGTCATCATCGCGTCGAAAGCTCGCTTTGCCGGATCGCCGCCCTCGCGCAGCGCTTCCATCAGAACACGCGGCGTGATCTGCCAGGAGACACCCCATCTGTCCTTGCACCAGCCGCATTCGCTTTCCTGGCCGCCATTGCCGACAATGGCGTTCCAATAGCGATCCGTCTCTTCCTGGTCCTCGGTGTAGATCTGAAATGAAAAGGCTTCGTTGTGCTTGAACACCGGCCCTCCATTCAAGCCGACGCAGGAAACACCCGCGACCGTGAACTCGACGACCAGCACATCGCCCTGCTTGCCCTCCGGATAGTTTCCCGGCGCGCGAATGACGGCACCCATGGCGCTATCTGGAAAAGTCTCGACATAAAAATTGGCGGCGGCCTCTGCGTCCTTGTCGTACCACAGACAAATCGTGTTCTTTGCCATTGTTCTCATCCTCCTGCTCTCCATTTCCCGACTGTTGAAATAGGCGCGAGATCGGATTTCGCCACCCTCATCGATGCCATTTCGGCTGGGCAATGACCGTTTTCCTGTCGTCACCTCGGCACCTTCTCAGATTGAAATAATTTGCGGACGGCGCGGTTGTATCGTCGCCATATTGGCAGATGTCGCAACCTTGAGTAAATGATGCAGAACGGGGCCGTCGCCGTTCATCAATTCGCGATCGGTCGCCGGGTCGGAAACGCGCAGGAAATCGAAAAACGGTTGCGCCGGCATTCTGGCCGCGGCCGCTTTTTGGATATTTCCGCTTGCGCCAATCTGGTTGAAGAATGGGAACAATAAAAAATGGACAGCTTGCAGAAGAGCCTGCTTTTTCTCCTCTGCCTTTTGGTTTGTATGGAGACTGCTCGCGCTGCCGATAGCGTGACGATTCCAGGATACGCCCCCAAAACGGGCGTCGAATACGTCTATCGCTCTCGCAAGACCACCTCCACCGACATGTCGTTATGGTTCGATAAGCCGGCCGCGATCATACGTGGCGATTTCCGTCAGCGTATGACGGTCGTCTCGCGCAATACGAATAGCATGCAGGTTCGCTGGTCGCTCAGCGCGGATCTGCCGCAAGGTGCCGAAGGCGCCGTCGATTCCTACGCAATGAACGCCCTCTACGGAAACTCATTGTCAGCCTATGGTATCCGGCAACTGGAATATGAGGCGGGGTCGAACGGCTTCCCGAGTAAACTCGTCGGATTCGACGCGATCCTCCGCAACATACAGAATGCGGCCGCAGTTGGACCAGACGGCCTTGCTGTCGCACCGCAAAGCAGCCTTACAAATATTATTGACAGTATAAAAAGCAATCCGCTGCTGGTTATTCATAACCTCGCACCGGAAGCGGAGCTGCTCGCCACCCTACAGGAGAAAGACGCCGCGACATACGATGTTGGCCAAACGGGAACGGCGTCGACGGTGGAATATTCACGTGGGATGCCTGTTCCCATCAACATCGAATGGAAGCTCGAAGCCGCGGATTTGGCCAATCAAACAGCCACTTTTAGCCTCAAAAAAACTTATGACAATGCGGCGTTTCAACAATCGCAGGCATCAGCCGTCGAGGGAGTGATCGCAAGCTTTGGTGAAAAGGCCAAGCAGCTTAGTGGCGAGCAATTGGCTGCCGCCAGAATTGCCAGCAAAAACGTGACGATGGCATTCATCGTGTCCCTGCGCGACGGCTCGACGCTTGAAGTGACAGAAACAGTTGCTGCGGAAAGTGGCGGTATAAAGATTACTGCAATGAGCCATGTGTGGCGCGAGGACCTGCCGGCGAATCTGCCCGAGCTGCCGAACTGGAACAGCCAAGCCATGTCTGCATCCGCTGTTGCTCCGCCAGGACCCGGTACCAATTCCGCGACAGCCAAATCGCAGCTTTCCGACAGATCTGCGATCGAGGAAGGACAGGCCGCCTATGATAGCGGCAACTACGCCGCCGCGCTGCGCTACTGGAAACCGCTTGCCGACCAAGGAGCAGCGGCCGCGCAATATAAGCTCGCTGGGCTTTATCTGTCCGGTTTAGGTGTCGATCGCGATTCCGCCCTCGCTGCCACCTATATCCGCAAGGCAGCGGATCAAGGTTGGGCGGAAGCGCAAAGCAGCCTTAGCGATCTCTATGCCGTCGGCCAAGGTGTTCCGCAAGACTATGCGCAAGCTGTGATTTGGGGCCGTAAAGCAGCCGAGCAAGGGCTCGCCGTTGCCCAGTACAATCTGGGATACAGCTACGAAAGCGGCCAAGGCGTTCCCCAGGACTATGCGCAAGCGTTGATTTGGTATCGCCGCGCCGCCGATCAGGATTTTGCCACGGCCCAGTACGCTCTCGGTCTCTTATACGATCAAGGTCTGGGCGTTCCGCAGGATTACGGTCAAGCGATCGCCTGGTATAAAAAAGCCGCCGACAAGGGCCTGGATGTGGCCCAAGGCAATCTCGGCAACATGTATGCAATGGGCCATGGAGTTGCGCGGGATCGGGCCGAGGCAATCAAATGGTTCCGTAAGGCGTCCGACCAGGGACTAGCGACTGCGCAAGAATCCCTGAAAAGGCTAGAGAAGCAGGAATAGTCGCGTCTTTCCTTTTTCCAGAGCCCGGCGTGAAACTAACATAGTAGATCGAGACCGATGAGAAGTATGTCTTCTCCCGAGAATGCATGGCGGGCAAAGTTTACAAACGCGCGTCGCATAAAATAATATGACTTTTTTGCTCTTGTTTTGACCCGATGACGCGGCTATATCGCGCCCGCGCCTTCGTTCGATCTCGTCGACAACAGTCATCAGGATATTTTCGTGACCATATTGAAATCAGTTTTGGCCGTTTCAGCTCTTTGTGCGACCCTCGGCTTTGCCGCAGCAACAGCTTCTGCCGCTTCGACCAGCTATCCGCTGACCATCGATAATTGCGGCGTCAAGGTCACGTTTCAGAAGGCTCCGGAACGCGCGATTGGGCTCGGCCAGAATAGCGCCGAAATTCTTCTCCTGCTCGGCCTCGAAAACAAAATGGTCGGCACCGCTTTCTGGCCCAACAAGGTTCTGCCGCAGCTTGCGGAAGCCAATTCCAATGTCAAGCTGCTGACGGTCGAGTTCCCGACCTTTGAATCGATCCTCTCGGAAAATCCTGACTTCGTCACCGCCGCCCTGCCGACCCTGATGGGACCGAGCAGCAAGGTGGCAAAGCGCGACGACTTCGAAAAGCTCAATATTCCCACCTATATTTCCCCCAGTATCTGCCCGGCTCAGGGCGCCTCGCAGGACAAATACGGCAATGCCGCCCGTAGCCAGATCTGGAATATGAGCTCGCTCTACCAGGAAATCGACGAACTCTCGCAGATTTTCGATGTCAGCGACAAGGGCCAGGCACTGATCGCGGATTTCAAAAAGCGGGAAGAGGCACTGCGCGCAAATACGCTGAAGGATGGCAAAAAGCTCTCCTATGTCTTCTGGTTCTCCAGCCCGTCGCCATCCGCAGATGCCTATGTCGGCGGCAAAAACAGCCCCTCGGGTTATATCGCCGACCTGCTTGGCGGTCGCAATGCCATTACCACCGAAGCGGAGTGGCCGACGCTTGGCTGGGAAAGCATCATAGCCGCCAATCCGGACGTCATCGTCGTCGCCAGCCTTGACCGCAATCGCTGGGAGCTCGACAAGCCGGAAGCCAAGATCAAGTTTCTGACCACCGATCCTGCCGTCAGCCAGCTAGCCGCGGTCAAGAACAAGGCGATCGTCGTCATGGACGGCCAGGCCATGAACCCGACCATCCGGACGATCTATGGCGCCGAGCAGGTCGCCCAGCAACTGAAGGCGCTTGGTCTTCTGAAGTGACCGACACCTATCGAATCCTGAGGCAGCTCGCCGTCATCGGCCTGCTGCTTTTTGCCTCTCTCGCGGCGATCAGCCTGACGATCGGTGTCAGCGTCGGCATCGGCGACCTGCCGATCCCGCTTTCGACGACCTTCTACGCCATCACCAACAGGCTGGGATGGACGGGGATCGAACTTAACCGCATCCACGAAACGGTGATCTGGGACTATCGACTCAGCCGGGCGCTGGTGGCCGCTTTCTGCGGAGCGGGCCTGGCGCTCTCGGGCGCGATCATGCAGTCGCTCCTTCGCAACCCGCTTGCCGAACCCTATGTGCTCGGCATCTCGGCGGGTGCTTCCACCGGCGCAGTCGCGATCGTCATACTCAATATCGGCGCGGGCGCGATTTCCCTTTCGGCGGGTGCCTTTGCCGGCGCGTTCGCGGCCTTCTTCTTCGTCGCTCTGCTTTCGAACGGCACGCGAGGCGGCGCCGACCGTACGATCCTTGCCGGTGTCGCCGCCTCCCAGCTGTTCAATGCTGCGACATCCTATATCGTGACGACATCGGGAAACGCGCAGCAGGCGCGCGATGTGATGTTCTGGCTGCTCGGCAGTTTCGGTGGCGTCCGCTGGCCGGAATTCATGCTGGTCGCGACCATTGTCGGTTTCGGGCTCGCGGCTTGCCTGCTCTATGCGCGCGTGCTGGATGCGTTCGCCTTTGGCGACGAGGCCGCATCGTCCCTCGGCGTCAATGTCGGGCGGGCGCGGATCGGGCTCTTCGCGCTGACCGCGATGATGACGGCAACGATCGTCAGCATGGTCGGATCGATCGGTTTTGTCGGTCTCGTCGTACCGCACGCGGCCCGTTTTTTCGTCGGCCCACTCCACATCCGGCTGCTGCCGGCCTGCGCCATCATCGGAGCGATGTTCATGGTGCTGGCAGACATCGCCTCGCGCGCCCTCATCCCTCAGCAGGTTCTGCCGATCGGAGTCGTCACGGCGCTGGTGGGCGTTCCCTTCTTCTCCATCATTCTCTACCGGTTCCAGCGCGCATCATGAGCATCAAGGCCGACAACATCATCTGGAAAATCGGCACAAAGACCGTACTCGACGGGGTCTCGTTCGAGGCGCCCGCGGGCAAGATGCTCGGCCTGCTTGGACCGAACGGCTCCGGCAAGACCTCGCTCCTCCGTCTGCTTGCCGGCTTGAAACGGCCGAATTCCGGTCGCATCATCCTCGAACAGAAGGATCTGCAGCGGATGTCCCGCCGTTCGATCGCAAGGCGCGTCGCCTTCGTCGAGCAGCATAGCACCACCAACGCCAATCTTAGGGTTATCGATGTCGTAAAGCTCGGCCGGTTTCCACATCGCTCGATGTTCTCAGGCTGGACGTCGGCAGATGACGAGGCGGTCGAAGATGCTCTCGCACGCGCCGGCATGAGAGAGAAACGCAACGACCGATGGCAGAGCCTGTCGGGTGGCGAAAAGCAGCGCACCCATATCGCACGAGCTTTGGCACAGTCGCCGAAGGAACTGATCCTCGACGAGCCGACCAACCATCTCGATATCCAGCATCAGATCAGCCTGATGCGCCTGGTTGCCGGCCTGCCTGTCACCAGCATCATCGCCCTTCACGATCTCAATCATGCCGCCATGTTCTGCGATCAGTTGATCATCATGCAGCAAGGCAGGATCGTCGCTTCCGGCACCCCAGAAGCCGTGCTGACAGAAGACTTGCTAAGAACTGTCTTTGCCGTTGAGGCAAGGGTCGAAGCCTCTCCTCACCACTCCCGGCCGCATATTCACTATCTGCGATGAGGTAATCCGGAACCGCCCCCTGATTGCCCTTGCCTCACCATGGAACCGAGCGCATCTTTCGCGATAAGCTCGGCGGGCTCGAGCGTTTCGAAGGGCATCGCAAGCAAGGCGCCGGTCCTGGACATGCGGCGGATGGGGGAAGACATGACAGACAGGCTCAAGGGCAAGATCGCCATCGTTTCGGGGGGCGCCACCGGCATGGGCGGCGCGGCCTCCCGCCTTTTCGCGGCCGAAGGCGCGCAGGTCGCGATCATCGACAGAAATGGCGATGCGGCGGCACAGACCGCGCGCGAAATCCGCGATGCCGGCGGCATCGCCGATCATTGGGTTGCCGATGTCTCGGATGAAGCGGCCGTCAATGTCGCAGTCAAGGACATCGAGGGCCGCTTTGGCGCCGTGACCGTGCTCTTCAACCATGCCGGCACCATCGTCATCAAGCCATTCCTCGAAACGACGCTCGAGGAATGGGAGTGGCTGCACGGCGTCAACGTCCGTTCGATGTTCCTGATGACCAAGGCGGTGCTGCCGGGCATGATCGCCGCCGGCGGCGGCTCCATCGTCTGCACCTCGTCGATCTCCGCCGTCGCCGCGACCCCGATGGAGGTTCTCTATGACACGACGAAGGGAGCGGTGCATATGTTCGCCCGCGCCATCGCCGTCGAATTCCGCGATCGCAATATTCGCTGCAACGCCGTCTGTCCCGGTTTCATCCGCACGCCGCACGGACTGCGTGAGGTCGCCGAGTTGCGGGCTCTCGGCGTCGATGTCTCGGATGCGGCGATCGCGGCCCAGCAAGGGCGCATCGGCGAGCCCGAGGATGTAGCACGCGCCGCTCTCTATCTGGCCTCCGACGAGTCCAACTTCGTCAACGGCATCCACCTCTTCGTCGACAACGGCTTTACCGCCATCTGATGGAAGGGCATCCGCATGCGACCGTTCAAGCAAATCGATATTTTTCAATAGGATATGACTGTCAATTTCATGACACCGATGGTAAGGGAGCTTTACGAATGACTTCACTGCCCCGGGTGTCCTGGTCACTTATGGCTCACTTCATACACGGGCGTGATTGGGTATGGGGTCAGATGGCGAGTGCGTATGACGCCTGCTCGGCCTGAAGATATGCGAGCATGCGTGCGATCCCCTCCTCCAGACCGACCGAGGGAGTCAGTCCGTAGGAGCGTTGCAGGGCCGTGTCGCCGCAACGGTAAAAGACACCCTCCGGATGATTCGATCGCCCGCTGACAGCCGGCTGCCAGCCGATCCGCCGACTGATCGTCTCGGCGAGTTCGATGAAGGAAGTCGCGGTGCCGGTCGATAGATTGAGGCTTGCCCCATCTGGAAGCAGCTCCCTCGTCCGCCAGATGAAGTCGATGCAGTCCGAGATGTGGATAAAATCCCGGCACTGACGGCCCGAGCCCCAGACGAAGACCTCGGGCGCCCCCTTTTCCGCAAGCAAGCGGCGGCAGATCGCCGGGAAAGGATAGGCAAGATCCTGATCCTCGCCATAGCCGCTGAACGGCCTGTAGGCGATGGCCCGCCGGCCGTAGCGTTCGACATAGAGTTTCATCAGATATTCGCCGGTCAATTTTGCCCAGCCATAGCTGAGATCGGGGACACCGACGGAGGCGTCGAAATTGATCATCTCCTCCGACAACAGCCGATGATTGGCGACGGTCTGTAGCGACACCGGATAGGCCGCGCTGGAGCTGAAGAATATGACCGAACCGGGTTTGGCGCGCGATGCCCATTGCCACAGTTCCGCATCGACCGCCAGATCCTCGGCGACGTCGAGCGCGCGCGTCTCGAGCGTCAAGCGACCGCCGACGAGCGCGGCCAGATGGAAGACATAGTCGAAATGCTCTGGAGGCCGTGCGAAGAACGTCCGGCAATCCTCTTCGCAAAAGGTGAAGCGGGAACGCCGAAGCCGCTGCCACAGTTCCGGATGCAGCGCGCCCGTTCCCGCGACCAGGGAATCGACGCAGACGACATCCAAGCCCTCGGCAAGAAGCCGCCGGACAAGATGCCGGCCCACGAAACCGCAACCACCAGTCACCAATGCGCGCACCATCGTCTCCCCCCAACCACTATGCGGAAAAATCGCCCCGTCCCAGATAGATATCCACCATGCGGCGCCCCCATTCCGCCCTGCTCGGCGCGATGCGGCGGCCAAGGGCCAATGCCCCTTCGCTCAGCCGCCGCATCAATCGGTCGTCATCCGTCGCCATCAATTTCTCGGCCAGCGAATCCGCATCGCCGCTATCGAAAACCAGGCCGGCGCCATTCTCCTCGACCTCCGCCGCGATCAACGCATTGCTGCTGACGATGACCGGGATGCCGGACATCAATGCTTCGGCGGCGACCAGGCCGTAAGGCTCCGGCATGCGCGACGGCATGACGAAAACGCGCGCTGTGCCAGCGATCTCGCTCACCTCTTCGTCGCTTAGCCAGCCAGGCACATGGCAATGCGGCAACAGCCGCCGCATCTCGGCTAGCAATGGCCCACGCCCGATCAGCGTTGCCGTCCTACCCGTCTTGTTGAGCGCATCCGCCAGTGTCTGAACCCCTTTTTCCCAGCACATGCGACCGAGGAAAACAGTGCGGCGGTTGCGCCACGCCTCGACGGGCGCCGGCGTCAATGGCTGCGTCGGCGTGCGCAGCGTCGTGAAATGCCGGAAGGGGCCAGTGCGCAGAAACGCCTCCATGCTCTCATGCGCCAGGACGATGTCCACCTGGCTCCAGAACCTCTCGCCGACCCCCTGCTGTGTCAGGGTGCGGCGGAAGCGCCAAAGCTTATGGAGATAACTGCGCTTGTCGCAATTGGTCGTCAGGCAGGCGAGAGATAGCGGCTTGATGTCGCAAACCTCGCCGCTGCGGAAATTGATAAGGCCGCCATTCGGGCAGGTCAGGAAGAAATCATGCGCCGTGACGATGACTTTGACCCGATGCCTGGCAAGGGCATAGAAAATCGAGGGCGAGAGGATCTGCGACCAGCCATGTACATGGACAACGGTTTCCTCATCCGATTCCCGAAGCAGGCCCTCCATCGCCTCATAGGCCCGCCGATTGTAGTTCTTCGCGAGGATATCGACGGTCGCCGGGCCCTCTCGAAGGGCGCGCTCGCCCAGCGCAACCGTGCGGATATCGGCAAAGCGCGGCTTGAGGCCCTCACCATCATCACCGACCAGCATGGCGCATGTCAGCCCAGCATCCCTGCTTGCCTCAAGACATTGCAGCGCCACCTTGGTCGCGCCACCGCGAACGATCGAAACATCATTGACAAGTATGAGACGCATGAGACCAGCAACTCGCCTGTGGCATTAACCCGACGCGGCGAAAGAAACCGTCCTCTTACGTTTCGCGCCCGATACATAAAGCGCCCTAACGCAGCAAATTTTCAATTCATCCATTCGCACGAGAGCATCCCGCTTTCAGGTTGAATCCACAGGATCTCTTTCGATGCATGAGAAGGAAATGCCGGTAGCGCATGCTTACCAAGCCATGTGCTCCAGCTTGCTGTTCGTGCAATTGCCAGGACGCTCTATTCAAACCGGAGCATTAGCGCGCGATTTGGTCTGGCGACTGGACGGGGATTTCAAACGGTAGGAAGTGTTTGAGATTGGCTGTGATCACGACGAGCTTATGAACACTTGCCGTTCCTGCAATGACTGCATCCGCCGCGCCTGGATCATGCCCGGCAATGACCGCCTTCGCCTCGAGCCTTCCGGATTCAAGCGCGACATCCTTGTCGACGGGCAGGATGTGATCACCATACCCGGCAATTAGCCCTTGTAGCCAGGTGTGAATCCCTGCTGCCTTTGCCTTCGCACCTTTTGCTTCCAATAACCGAACGCCCTTTTCGATCTCGTGGATAGTCAACGCGGAAAGATAGATTGCGTCCCGCCGATCCTGTTCATCCACCCATTCGGCAAACGTGTTCGATGCACTTGCCTTGGAGGGGGCGAACATGGAGATCGCGTTGGTGTCGAGAAGAAAGCTCACAAATCGACCTCACGAGAGGGAGCGGGATTTCTTGAGAAAACATCATCGCTAGGATCGAAATCACCCGGAAAGGTCTTCAGATATTGCACCAGGCTCGGCCGGCCGCTCCGGATCGCCTTTCTTGCCGCCTCGGCCACCCCCACGCTAACGACGACGGCTGCAGCGCGCCCGTGGCGCGTAATCGTCACGAACTCACCGGCGGCAGCCTGATCGACGACATGGGAAAATGACGCCTTGGCATCCTTTAAGCTGATCGTTGTCATGGCGAATCCCTAAAAGGTCACATATGACCTCTTTTAGGGATGCATTTGTGCGAAATCAAGGCATGGAATAGCGATTGTAGTGAAGTTCAGGCTGCCGCTCTCAGCCCCTCGCCTTCTTCACGGCGATCTCCATTTCCTTGAATGGCCGGCGGAAGGTCGGCACGCGCTCCGCGACCTCGGGGAATGCGCCGAACGGCCTGTGCGGCTCGGCCTGATACCAGAAGGCGACCGAGGAAATATCGTCGGAGCGGCGGTTGGCATGGCCGTGCTCGATCGTCACGCGGATGTTCTTTTGAAAGATCGCCGGATCTTCAATATGCCAACGGTAGAGCGTCACCGGCTCGGTCCAGTTTGGACCGCCGGCGGCGATGATGCCATGATAAGGCGCGCTGTATTCCTGGGTCGGGCACCATGCCGTATTGAAATAGTCCTCGGTGCCGGTGCCGTGCAGGGTCGGCGGCCAGGCGTCGTTGGCACCGGATGCGGATTCATCTCGCGGTTCGATCAGCCCTGCCTTCGGCCCGATGCGCGGATCGGGCTTGCGCACCGTGTCCGGCACCGAGAGCCCCTGTTCGCCATCGATGAAGATCATGTCATCGCCTTCGCCGTACCAATCCCACACCTCGGAGCGGCGGCGCGAATAAACGCTATAGAGAACGCCGACATAGTGACCCCGGCCTTCGGCCTCGAGGATCGTGTAGTTTTCCTTGCCGTCGACGTTCTCGCCGCCGAAGAGATATTCCTCATTGGTGAGGCCGGCGTCGCTCATGCCTTGAGGCTGCGATTGGCGATATTGTGCGTGGAAGCGTCCCATGTCCTCCTCGAGCATCTGATGAAGCTCGAGATCGACATAATAGTAGAATAGCAGGTCGTGTTCGGCCTCGTTCGTCACCGTGAGCTTCATGTGCGAGCCGAAGGGCATGGGGAAGTAGCAGTTGAACGCCTTGCCGTCTTCGGGACTCGCCTGCATCGGCAGGCTGGCGTAATTCGCCGTGCGGCCATGGCCCATGCCGAAGAAATCGCCGATCGGTGCCTCGATGCTCGGCGCCGTCTCGCCATCCCAGTAGGCGCGAAGCACGATCTTGCGCAGGAAATTCTCGCTCTCGCAGGCAAGCGTCGCCCAGATATGGGTGATGATGCCGGCGCCCGAGTGCTCGGCGATCACCTCCGTCTTTCCCGGCTCGATATGGAAGCGGTCGTCGTTGCCGCCGGTGCGGTCGTAGCTCGAAAAGCGGCGCGTCCTTGCTTCGCGCAGTTTAGCCAGCCCACGCAAGGGTGAAAGGCCGAGATTGCTCATAGATGTCTCCTGTCTTGAGGAAAACGGCTATTTCAGGCCGCTGGTCTTCAGCGAGTCCATGACCTGCCGCTGGAAAATCACGAAAAGGACGAGAGTGGGGATGGCGACGATGGTGGAGGCCGCCATCATGTAGTTCCAGGAAGCCGAATACTGGCTCTTGAAGTTGGCGATGCCGACCTGCACCATCCAGAGGTTCGGATTGGAGGTGATCGTCAACGGCCAGAGGAAGGAATTCCAGTTGGCGAGGAAGAACAGGATAGCGAGCGCCGACATGATCGGCCGGCTCAATGGCAGGATGACGCTCCAATAGATCCGCCAGTAACCCGCGCCGTCGATCACCGCCGCCTCCTCGATCTCGCGCGGCAATGAAAGATAGTACTGCCGCAGCAGGAAGATGCCGAAGGCGTTGAAGATCGCGGGAATGATGAGCCCCGCATAGGAATTGATCATGCCCATCGCCTTGACGATGATGAAGAGCGGCACGATCACCACCGGCAGCGAGACGAGAAAGGTCGAGAAGATCGCCAGGAATATGATCTCACGGCCTGGAAAGCGCAGGCGCGCGAGCGCATACCCCGCCATGGTGTGGAAGAACAGCGCGACGATCGTCACCGTCGCCGACACAAGGAAGCTGTTGAGCATGTAGCGAATGAAGGGCACGCCCGTCAGCACATAGATGAAATTGTCGAGCGTCGGCGCTTCCGGTATCAGCGATGAGGAGAAGGATTCGGCTGCCGGCTTGAAGGCGATCGAGACCATCCAGAGCAGCGGAAACAGCGTCATCAGCGCCAGGATGGCAGCGATCAACATCCACAGGCAGCGCACCAGCGTTACCTGCGATCGCGCGAGATAGGCGTTGGAGGCATCATTCGGCATGATCGAAACGTCCTCCACGCGTGACGGCGAAGAAAATGGCTGTCACGGCCATGAGCGCGATGACCAAGATCGAGGACATCGCGGCCGCATAGCCGAAGGCGCCGAAGGAAAAGGCTTGCTGATAGATGTAGACGATCAGCACCGCCGTCGAATTGGCCGGGCCGCCCTTGGTCATGACGTAGATGATGTCGAAGGCCTGGGCACCGGCAACGGCGGCAACCATCGACACCATGAGAACGAAGAAACTCGTCGGCTTCAAGAGCGGCAGCGTGATGTATTGGAAACGCTTGACCGGGCCGGCGCCATCGATCATCGCCGCCTCGTAATACTCCTTCGGTATGTCCTGCAGGCCACCTAGGAAGATCAGCATATAGAAGCCCATCAGGAACCAGACGCTGACAAGCACGACGGTGATCAATGCGAAATTCGGATCGCCGAGAAATGAAATAGCGGGAAGACCGAGGTTCGCCATGGTCTGACCAACGACGCCGATCTTGTCGATCACCATGAATTGCCAGACAAGGGCGACGACCACGAGGCTCACCATGTTTGGCGCGAAGAACATCGACCGCATGACGGCATTGAAACGGTTGGTCCGCTGCACGAGAAGCGCCAGCCCCAGACCGGTCACGTACAGCGAGGGCACGAGCATGACGGCATAGAGCGCCGTCACCCTCGCTCCCTTCCAAAACAGGGGGTCATGCCACATGCGGATATAGTTCTTGGCGCCGACGAAATTGTAGCCGCCGAAGCCGTTGACTTCATAGACGCTCAGGGCGAGCGACAGAAGCATCGGCACGCCGAGAAACAGAAAGAGGCCAAGCGCGTCGGGCAATATGAAGAGGTAGCCCGCGATCCACTCGCGATGCCGGGCGGAAAGGCCTTTGCGCCTGCCATTCGCATGGCTTGTCGTCGCATCTGCAATTGTCGTCATGATCTCGTCCCGGAAGGAGAGACGGCCGCTTGAGCTGATTGCCGCGGCGACCGACGTTTCTTTTTAAAGGATCGGCGCGCCGCTATAGGAACCAAGGAACGCGTCGAGCTGCTGCGAGGCCGAAGTTGCCGTCGCTTGAGGATCGGCGCCGCCGAGCTGCGTCTGCTGGATCGCATCGGAAATGATCTTGTAGACTTCTGGTGGCACGCGCGGTTCGGCACGCGCTCCCGGATAGACATCGGAGGCGAATTTGCCGATCATGCCGGTCTTGAAGGCATCGCCGCCGGCGGCAAGAGCGCTTTCGCGCGGTGGCATGTCCGACTTGCCCTTCGTGCACCAATCGGCGACGCGCTGAACGGAGCCTTTATCCTTGGAGGCCAGCGCCCAGGCACAGAACCGCGCCGCCGCATCCGGATTCTTGCTCTTGGCGTTGGCGACGAAGGCCCAGCCGCCGCCGACGGTCACATATTTGCCGTTTGGCGGTGTCGGCAGGCGGAAGACGCCATATTTGAAATCCTTGGCATTGCTCTGCAATTGCGAGATGCCCCAGATGCCGACATTCTGGATGGCGCAATAGCCCGAGGCTAGGTTGGCGACCGTGTCATTGGCGCCGCTGCCCATCACCTGGCGCGGAGCCGCCCCCGAGTTGACGGCATCCTGCCAGAACTTCAGAGCCTGCACGGTTGCGGGAGAATCGAAGGCGCTCTTGCCGTCCTTGCCCTGGAATTCGCCGCCTCCCTGCCAGAGGAAAGGATACCAGGTGAAGTTCTGATAGTAGCCCGGCTGGGTCTCGAAGAGCACGCCGAAACGCTTCGGCGTCGTCAGCTTCTTGGCAAGCTCAAGCAGGTCGTCCCAGGTCTTCGGAACGTCATTCTCGTTGAGCTTCGCCTCTTCGAAAGCCTTGACCGAATAGTACATCGCCATCGGCTCGACTTCCATCGGAATACCGTAGATCTTGCCATCGACCATGCGGTTGGCGATCACGCTTTCGGGAAAATCCTCCTTGGCATCGATATGGGGCGTCAGGTCCTGCAGGACGCCACCATTGTAATAACGCAGGAAATCGCCCGGCGAGATCAGGAAGATGTCCGGCCCCTCGCCAGAGGCGAATGCGGTCGCGAGCTTCGGTCCATTGATGTATTCCGCGTTCGGCACATATTCGAGTTCAACCTTTTGCGGATGGCTGTCGTTCCAGGCCCCGACCGCTTTCTCGAACCAGTCGATCTGGCTCTGGACCGGGCCGCCGGGCGCGTAGAACTGCCAGAACTTCAACGGCGCGCTTTGCGCACGGACGGCCATGCGCGATATGTAGGGAAAACCGCTCAACCCGGCAGCCGCGCCGGCGGCGAGGATCGCGCCGCTCTTGAGCACGCCGCGACGGGTCACGGGGGCGATGAACTTATCCTTACCAGTCATGACTTCCTCCCATTTTGTGTTACCGTCACCACTCTCCTCCCGGGTGACGGAGCCTCAATTCATGCGGTATCGTAGGCGTGTAGATTGCAGGGGATCACGTCCGAACGCGCAGGTCCGGCATAAGCTCCCGAAAGCCGCTCCAGCAGCATCTCGGTCGCGCGGTGGGCAAGCAGCGACGGCGTGTTGCCGACCCTTGTAATCCTCGGCCTGACATATTCGAGCTGCGGCTGGTCGCCGAAGACGGCGACGCCGATATCCTTCGGCACGCTGATGCCGCGATCGAAGAAGGCGGCGAGCGCTCCCGCCGCCATCAGGTAGTTTCCGAAGAAGATCACCGAGGGCAGGTTGTCGCCATGGCTTGCCAGAAGCCAATCGACCGCCTCTTGCCCTGACGGACCAAGATAACTTCCCTCCCGCCGCAATTCGGCAATCGGCTCGACGCCGTTGTCACGCAGGCCCTGCTCAAATCCGGCGGCACGCGCCATGGCCTCGGCGAAGAAGGACGGGCCGGTCAGATGCGCGATCCGGCGATGGCCCTTCTTCGCCAGATAGGTTCCCATCTGATGGCCGCCGCCGAAATCGTCGATCTTGACGCTGTCGACCGCCTTGTTTGGCAGGTCGCCGATGAACACGGTGGGAAGATCGATTTCGAGCAGCGCGTCATGCATGCCATGGAGCGCGAAATCGCCGACGATGAGACCGTCAATGCGCCGGCTGCGGATCTGGCGGAGATAGTGCTCGCCGTGCTCCTGCGAATGGCCGCCGGGAACATCGGTATTGAAGATCAGGAGATCGACCCCGATCGCCTCGAGATCGGACTGCGCCGCCTGCACCATCTCCGGATAGAAGGGGTTGCGGATATCCGGGATCAGCATGGCAACGAGATTGGTACGGCCGGTCCTGAGGCTTTGGGCGAGCGGGTTCGGGACATAACCAAGCTCCGCGATTGCCTCTTGAACGCGCTTGCGCAAATCCGCCGAGACACGGTCGGCATGATTGAGCACATGCGACACAGTGGTCGGCGACACTCCGGCACGCTTGGCAACTTTGGCGATTGTGGTCATTCGCGCAGGCTACGGCATTGTAAATCGATTTGCAAATGCTTTTGCAAATCGATTTACCAAGTGTCTATCCGGTAATATCAGCACATATTCCCGCGCTCCGGCACTACCCACCCTTGCCGTATCGACCGGCTGAACCAAATAAAGATTGCCGCCCGCTCTTCGGATGCAGGCCGCGAAAGTCACCACCCGATCGCATCAGGCAATGAATCAGTCCGCCATCAGCAAAGCCAACAAGGCGCTCCATACACGGATCATCGCCGGCATCGGCGGCCTTTTGGCGGGCGCACTGTCGCTTGGGTATTCGATCTACCAAACCCGCGAAGAAGCGGAAGTGGCACAGGTGGCGCCTGGCAAACCCGTCGATGCCGGCCAATGGATAGTGACGCTTCATTCCGGCGGCGTCGCTGCCGAAACGCCGGATGGCCGACACCTTCCCGATGGCAAGAAAGCGCTGACGCTCGATCTGACCCTTGAGAACATGACGGCGGAAAGCTCGAATTCGTATCGGGATACGCTGAAGCTCGAAAATCTCGAAAATCCGCCGGTCCCACAATTCTATCTCGTCCGGGACAATGATTTGCTTTGGGATCTTCAGCCGATGATGCCGGAAAAGGTCAAGGTCGTCTGGCAATTGCCCGTGACGCAGGCGCTTCCCAAAGTGCTGAATGTCGCGATCGTGGGAACCACTTACAAGCCGAAGGACAATCTCTATGCCGCACCGGGCTGGTTCAATCCGAACGACGTGGCGCGCGTCGGCTTGCCGCTTTCGGCGGGGCAAGGAGCAAATCCTTGACACGTCTCTTTCTTTCCGTGTTGCTCGTCGGCGTGGCCGCCCTGCTCCTGGCTTTCCTGCAATCGACGACACCGAGCTACGCCGTCCTAACCGGCCCCATCGAAACGTCGGGACCGCAGAAGGACACCGTGTCGAGCAAGACGTTCAGCGTCAAGGTCGCCAAGCTCCTGCGCGCGAGGACGATCGCGTTTACCTCTTACGGCAAGCCGGTCGAGCGACAGACCGAAGGCGTCTGGCTCATCGTCAGTGTCGAACTACAATCGAAATATGACACAATGACCATCCAGGCTGCGGCGATTGAAGGAGCTTCCGGCCGCTCCTACCGGCAGACTCATCGTGCCGATGGTGCCCCCCGCCTTCTGCCATCCAAGGATTTACAGCCGGGCCTGCCGACTTCAGGCATCTTCATCTTCGAACTGCCGGAAGACGAAACGAGCAATATGACACTGGTGCTTTCCAGGCAGCCATCACCTCAGCTGGATTCGGAAATTCGCGTCAAGCTCGACGGTGGAAGCGTCGAGACGCGCGATCGCGCGGAGATCGGTAATAATGGCGTCTAGACGGGAACGACGGCTTTGGTTGGCATCCCTGCTTAGCCTGCCCTTCTTGTTCGCCGGCTATCATGCCATCAACGCATGGCGCAACGCCGAGGATTACATCAAGCGAAGCGAGCTGCGCGTAAGCGGCAATATCGGCGGGCAGACCTATGCCAAGGCCTCCTGGACACTCGACCAGGCAAGGGTGATCGGTGATGGGCGTGACGGGAAAATGACCTTCCCCGGCCAGATGCGCCTGGTGATCGTAAGGCTGACCGCGAGAGCCGAAGACGATATTGGACAGTCCTGGGCTCAATGCAGCCTGACCCTGACGGACCCGAAGGGGCGCCGCTGGCAGCCCCTCAATTTCATTCTCTCCAAGGATCTCAGCCGCGACCTCGATCCACAGGCCACTCCCATCGATGGCTGCGATACCGTATCGCGCCAGCCGCCCGCCAAAAGCGCGAATACGCTCATGGAGGAAAAATTCGTCGTGCCGGCCGACGCAATCCCCTCCTTGTCGGCACAGCTGAGCTTCGCTTCGACGAGACCGGACGCCATATCCTTTCCGCTGCGGCTGAATTAAAGCAGAGCCACGAGACGCTGAACCGCTCCGTGCTTCAGCTTCCGCCGCGGCGCCATTGCCGCCCCTGAGCGAAACCGATTTCCAGAGCCGCGGCAAGCAGGCAAATCTTGATCGGCATGATGAGGACGCCGTCACCCGGCGCGCTTGGACTGCCGAAGACGAGCGAAATGGCCTGCGCGATCATCTGCCACAAAGGCAGATCGTGCGGACCGATCAGCCTGGAGATGCCGTACCAGGCCCAGGCCGAGCTCCAATCCAGCAGCCGGTAAAGCAGAATGACTGATAGCATCAGCCCGAGACCGGAGCCGAGGGTCAGCCCGACACCCTCGGCCAAGGCACGATAGCGTTTTGCCGTGCCCGCGATGAAATGCGAAATGAAATCACGGATCGCCTTTGGCAGCGACCGCCAGCGCGAAACCGCGCGCGCCAACCGGCCCTCCGTCAGCGGGCGCTCGCCATTGATGTCGTAGCCATAGACCACGGCGGCGAGCGTCAGCCAGACGACGGGATAAAGAGCATAAAGGAATAGGCCGCGCATTTGCCTGGAAAAGGAAAACGACGCGTCCTCCGCCGTCGGCGGAAAGATGGTGGCCGCCGCGGCATCGCCGACCGGATTGAGAAAGCCGAAAAAATGCCCGATCGTTTCGGGAAGCTTGGCGACCCAGGAACGGATGTCGCCTTCCCAGGTCGAAATGACAAAGAGACCGATGAAGGCCCAGTTCGCCTCACAAACAACGATGATGACAGCCCAGACAGGCGCTTTCGAACGCGAATGCATGAATTTGGCGAAGCGCCTGACCGCCCAGGCAATGGCAACCGATACGAGGAGCCAGGCACTGCCGTCGAATTTCAGAGGATTATAATCCTCCCCGAACGGCATCAGGTCGAGCGATAGCCTGGAATATTCCCTCACCGTGTCGCCGAGAAATCCCCAGGCGGCATAGTAGGCGAAGAATGGCACGAGGGTCAGCGCGAGTATCGAGGTAAAGCTGGGCGTCGCGGCGCCGTCGCCGGTATCGGTTTCCGACCGGGCAGCCGCGGCACGCGAGGCGGCGTCAAGCGAGGCCAACCCGGGTCGCACGGTCTCGAACAGCGCGACGATAATGACAAGCTTCAGGAGAACGACAAGGGCCAGGGTAGACAGCCCGGCCAGCGCATTCAGCTGGCCGATCATGACCGCCAGTTCGTTGAGAAGCGAATTTCCGATTAGGCCGAGCAGCCACAGCGCCATCAGCTGCGGCCAGAAGCGCCACAGCAGTCGCAGGGTGAGCGACGGCAGCCGGAACGAAAGCCGGAGCGGCGGGCGGGTATCCGGAGAGAGAACCGTCATGACGCGCATGGTAGCAATCGAACCGTCAGTCGCCAAGACGCCTCTACAGGTTGCCAGGCGAACGGATGGCCCCGCGCCTCCGGCGAACCCGATCAAACCTTTCGCACCCTGCGCCCGGTTCTGATGCCAGCCGGTGCGGCAACCGACGCACGTTTGACAAGCGAGCATTCGAGCTTGGTGATCTGGTAGCGGCGCTCTCGCGGCAAGACGGCCGTTTCCAGATGCTCGATCGCCCATTGGCCCATTGCCATGTGAGGAAGGACGGAGGTCGTCAAGGGCGGCACGAGATGACGGCAGATGTCCTCGTCGTCATAACCCATGACCGACATGTCCTCCGGAATATGGAGGCCAGCCTCCTTCAGCGCTTCGTAGCAGCCAATGGCGGTGCGGTCGTTCTGGCAGAAAATCGCCGTCGGGCGCTCGCGGAGCGAAAGTAGTTTCATGGTGCCGGCATAGCCGGCGCTCGCCGACCAGTCACCCTCTATGACAAGCTCCGGATCGAATGGAATGTCGGCCGTCGCCAGGGCGCGACGATAACCGGTCAATCGATCCTGGGCGGCCTGCATCCACGGTTCGCCCGTGATCGTCGCGATGCGATGATGCCCATGCGAGATCAGATGCCGGGTCGCGGTCTGCCCGCCGGCGATTTCGCTCGGAACGACGGACGGAAAGGCATAGTCGGACGTATAGCAATTCAGAAGAATGATCGGGATATTGAGATCATAAAGATAATCCGGCACCTCCACCTCGCGGGTGAAGATCGTCATGTAGATGAGCGCCGAGATGCCGCTGTTGGTGAGCGCCTTGATCGCTCTCGGCTCCATGACGGGATCACTCATGGTCTGTGCGACGAGCAGAACGTTTCCGGCATTCCAGCAGGCCTGGCGCGCTCCTTCGATCGCGACAACCGCCTCCGGACTGGTTGCAAGCTGGTCGACGGCAAAGCCGATGACGCCATCGAGCCTCGACGGAGACAGCAGCGCCGGCGGCGCGGCAAGCACCGGCGCGACATAGCCAAGCTGGCGGGCTGCCTCGATGACCCTCTCACGGGTCTGCTGCGATAGCCGCATGCCCGGCGTATTGTTGAGGACGAAGGATACCGCGCTTTGCGAACATCCAGCCGCTTTGGCGATATCGGTCATCGTGACCCTCGTGCCGGAACGACGGCCGCTTCGCTTCGTTGCCCTGTTGTCGGTGGCCGTGCGATCGCCGTTCGCGGCCGATATCTTCTTCACTGCGTCTCATCTCCCCTGAAGCGAAAACGGCCTACGATCCCCACGGCCGCCTTCATGCGCTAATTTTTATTATCATCAATTGCACGATCTCGGCAACCGGTGCGGATAGGCATACAATCGCCACCCACATCTTCAAGCGCGAGATCGCTGGCAATTGAACCAAATAGCTAGATTTTCGAGAGTCCGCCGCTTCGCGCACAGGCAACTGTATTACTAATACTATTTACTAATTGAAATTAGTCGTATACCGTCGGTGTCGTGGTGGGACGTGCCTTATCTCGCTCGGCGAGAAAACCCTAGGAGGGGGTTCAGGACCGGCCTGCCGCGAGTTGCAACCAGATCCCGCAGGCGGATCTATGGGAGGACGATCATGAAATACGTAACACGGGGCGCTGCCGCCTTCGCGGCAGGGTTGCTGCTGAGTTATGCGACGGCGACCTATGCCGCCGACAAGCCGACTCTCGCATTTGTGGTCAACGGCGCGTCCGACTTCTGGAAGGCGGCCGAAGCCGGCGTCAAGAAGGCTCAGGCCGAATTGCCGGACTTCAACATGGAATTGAAATATCCTGAACAATCGTCGGTCGCGATCCAGCAGCGATTGATGGAAGACCTCGTGGCGGCCGGCGTCAAGGGCATCATGGTTTCGGCCGTCGATCCCAAGACATCAACGGAGGGGCTGAACAAGATCGGCTCGGAAACGGCGCTGTTCACCACCGATAGCGACGCACCGGATACGAACCGCGTCGCCTATATCGGCTCATCGAACGTCGATGCCGGCAAGCAGGCCGCCGAGATCGCCAAGAAAGCCATGCCAAACGGGGGCAAATGCATCGGCTTCGTGGGGCTTCTCGGCGCCGACAATGCCAAGGAGCGCATCCAGGGCATGAAGGATGGCCTGGCGGGCACGAAGATCGAATTGACCGACGTGCGCGGCGACGACATCGACCAGACGAGAGCAAAAAAGAATGTCGAAGACGCGCTCGTCGCGAGCCCTGACGTCACCTGCATGGTCGGCTTCTACTCCTACAACACGCCGCGCATCTATGAAGCACTGCGCGAAGCCGGCAAGCTCGGCCAGATCACCGTCGTCGGCTTCGATGATGATCCGATCACGCTCGGCGGCGTCAAGGAAGGAACGATCGCCGCGACGGTGGTGCAGCAGCCCTATCTCTGGGCCTATCAGGGCATGAAGCTGATGGCCGCCTACCTGAAGGGCGACAAATCGGGCATTCCCGCCAACAAGCTGATCATCATCCCGACGAAAATCATCGGCAAGGACGACGTCGATGCCTATGCGGCCAATCTGAAGGCCATGGCTGGCAATTAAGGCCTACCAGCAGCGCCGGTTGCGAGGACCGGCGCTGCTCGAATGCAGTTGCTCACCTCGTCGCGGCTCTCGAAGCCACATCGCACAGGCGTGATATTCGTTATGAACCAGCGTTCGGATAACTTGGCACCGGCTGAAACCACGATGCCCTTTCTCAGCCTTTCGGGAATCGGCAAGACCTATCCGGGCGTGGTCGCGCTCGATAATTTCTCTATGGATGTCAGCGCCGGCGAGGTGATCGGTCTTGTCGGCGAGAACGGCGCCGGCAAATCGACGCTCATGAAGATCCTTGGCGGCGTCGTCAGGCCGGATCATGGCAGTATTCGGCTCGATGGAGCCGAGCACGGGGCCTTCACGGTCGAAAGCAGCATCGCCTCCGGGATTGCCTTCGTCCATCAAGAGCTAAACCTTTTTGAAAATCTCGATGTCGCGGCCAATATTTTCCTTGGCCGCGAACCATTGCACGGCGGCGCCCTGAAACTGGTCGACCGCGCCCGCCTGCGCGAGATGGTCGCCCCTCTTCTGAAGCGCGTCGGCGCCAATTTCTCGCCGGATACGCCGGTGGCGTCACTATCGCTTGCCCAGCAGCAGATGGTCGAGATCGCCAAGGCGTTATCCATCAATGCCCGTCTCGTCATTCTCGACGAGCCGACCTCGAGCCTGCCGCTTGCCGAGACGGAAAAGCTGCTGGCCGTCATATCCTCGCTGAAAGCCGAAGGCATCAGCGTCATCTTCATTTCGCATCGCCTGCATGAGGTCGAACGTGTCGCCGATCGCGTCATCGTTCTGCGCGACGGGACGCTTGTCGGCACATTGGCGAAAGACGCCATCGACCACGATCGCATGGTGAAGCTGATGATCGGGCGGGCATTGGCCGCGCGCTCCGTGGACGCGGCTCGTCCGCCGGGCGATATCGCCCTGAAGATCACGGCGGTCCGCACAGCCGCCTATCCGGCGCAGCCCGTCAACCTGGATATCCGTTACGGTGAAATCCTGGGCCTTGCCGGTCTCGTCGGCTCAGGCCGGACGGAACTTGCCCGCGTCCTGTTCGGGGTCGACCATAGCTATGGCGGCACCATCGCCCTCGGCGGACGCGATCTCAAACTGCGATCCGCCAGGGACGCTGTCGCCAATGGCATTTTCCTGGTGCCCGAAGATCGCAAGCTGAATGGCATCCTGCTCGATATGCCAATCTCGCAGAACATATCGTTGCCCAACCTTCCGGCCTTTGCGCGCCGCTCCATGGTTTCACCGGAGCGAGAAAATACCATGGCCGAAACACAGCGCAGGCAGCTCGCCATCAAGACGCCATCGGTCGCGACCCGCACGGGCACGCTTTCGGGCGGCAACCAGCAGAAGGTCGTGCTCGCCAAATGGCTGGCGATGCACCCGAAGGTGCTGATCTTCGACGAGCCCACCCGCGGCATCGATATTGGCGCGAAGAGCGAAATCTACAGCCTGATGCGCAAGCTTGCCGATGCCGGTGTGGCGATCCTGATGATCTCGAGCGACATGGAAGAGGTGATCGGCGTCTCCGACCGCATCGCCGTCATGCATGAGGGTCGGATCTCCGGCATCCTCGAAAAGGATCAGTTCAGTCAGGAAAACGTGCTTTTGCTGGCCGTCGGCAAAACGCTACACTAGAGTGGTTCAGCTATCCAAGGAAACCTGAACCTCTCTATCTCATTGTTTTTGCGCAATTTCCCGCGAAAGATGCTTCGCACTTCGCTTGGAATTGCTCTAACGGCCGCGGCCAATGGGAATTGATATCGATGAGTAAGAAAGATCTAGGCCTGCTTTTGTTGATCATCGTTGTCGGCATTGTCGTGACGATCATCAATCCGCGCTTCCTGTTGCCGATCAACCTCGCCAATACGTCGAACCTCATCGGCTTGTTTGGAATCCTGTCGATCGGCCAGGCTTTCGTCATCATCACCGGCGGCATCGAATTGTCCGTCGGCTCGCTGGTTGCCTTGCTCGGCGTCCTGTTCATCGATTTCATCGCCGTCCAGAACATGCCCTGGGCGATCGCCCTGCCGCTGATCCTGATCCTTGGCGGCCTCCTGGGAGCGATCCATGGCTGGCTGATTACCCGGCTCAACCTCCAGCCTTTCGTCGTCACCCTTTGCGGCCTCCTGATCTATCGTGGCGCGGCGCGCTTCTACACAGCGGACGGCACGGCCGGCTTCGCCTTCGGCCAGAACTTTCCGACCCTCGAATTCCTGACCGCCGGCCGCTTCTATGGCGTGCCGAACACCTTCATCGCGCTCGTGATCATCGCCGCCGTCATGTGGATCGTTCTGCATCGCTCCGTGTACGGCCGCTATCTCTACGCCATCGGCAAGAATGAGGAGGCGGCGAAATATTCCGGCATCCGCACCAGGAAGATGGTAACGGTCGCCTACATCATATGCGGCGTGCTGACGGCGCTTTCAGCGATCTATTTCGCCATGTACACCCGCTCCATTTCGCCGGCGAGCCATGGGCAATTCTATGAGCTCTACGCGATCGCCGCGGCGGTGCTTGGCGGCTTTTCGCTGCGTGGCGGTGAAGGATCGCTGATCGGCGTGGTGCTGGGCACGATCCTGCTGCAGGAATTGCAGAACCTCGTCAACCTTTTGGGTATCCCCTCCTCGCTCAACTTCGCCGTCATGGGCGGCGTCATCCTGATCGGCGTCTTGATCGACCAGCAATGGAGCGCCATCCGGGCGCAACGGCGCCTCGCCTCCGCCGCACGCCAAGCTGAAACGCGCCAGCCCGCCGAACAACCGCAGTCATGATGCCGCCACCGGCCGGATGGACCCGAGGACGTCCTGTACGATCGGTAAGGCCATGCCACATGCCCGTGATTTCAGGAAGGCCCCGACCTGTTGCAGACGAGGCATCCGTAAGCATGCATGATGATCCCATGCGTTTCGCAGCGGCGGAGGTCGCTTTCGGAAAAGGTCGAATGGATCGCCGCGCCGCTTGCCCTGATATCGTGTGGTCCGAATGCCGACACCAGCATTCGCAAACGCATCAGGCGCGGCATCAGCCAGTCTTCCTTCGGCTCGTAGCCCAGCTTTTCCCAACCGACTTTCGATTCCGCGGCGGTAATCGCCCGAATTAGAAAATTCCGATCCGCGGCAAATGTCGCGACGTCCCAGGGCATTTCGGCGATGTCGAATCCCACCGCCCCAAGTCCCAAGACCGCCTGATCTCGCGAAGCGATCCAGGATGCAAACGCTTGCTCCGACCTCGTTCGCGCCAACACCGAAGCAGCGATGGCGAGAACTTCCATGAAGACGTCGGTCAATCCGTTCCCCATCTGAATCGCGGGTAGCTCCGGACGAGCCTCGCATGTTATTCGGTTCGCCATGGCTTTGAGATGGCTCCATTCGCTGCTGCGTCACCGACGGAAAGAACTCGGCCTTGTTGTGCTCAGGTCATCCACTTGCGGTGTTCGACGAAACGCTCCGCCAAAAGGTCGATGAACAATCGCACTTTCGTCGGCAGATGGCTACGGTTCGGATAGATCGCGCTGATCGTGAATTCCACGGCGCGATAGTCGGGCATGACACGCACGAGACGGCCGGCGGCGACCTCTTCGAAGACGATGAAACTCGGAGCGAGAAAGATGCCCTGCCCGCTCGCCAGGAGAAAGCGCAGCGTCTCCGCGCTGTTGGAGACGACATTGCCAGAAATCTTGACGCCCACCTGCTTGCCATCGGCATCCTCGAAACGCCATTCGTCGCCATAGGGGTAGTAGGTATATTGCAGGCAATTATGCTCCGCGAGGTCGGCCGGAACCTTCGGCATCGGATGTGTGTCACGATATTCGGGCGAGCAGACGAGCATGTGCCGCCAGGGCGTGAGCTTGCGCGCGACGAGTGTCGAGTCGGATGCGGGGAGGGTTCGGATCATCAGGTCGTAACCCTCCTCGACCATGTCGATCGACCGTTCGCCGACGTTGAAATCGAGCGAGATCGCGGGATATTGCGTCATGAATTCGTTGACGACGGGAAGCAGGAAGCGGACTATCGCGCCGCTGGTATAGAGCTTCAGCGTGCCTCGCGGCATGGTACTAAGCGCGCCGGCGGCCCGATCGGCCTCCTCGAGATCGGCCAGGATCTGTGAGGAACGCTCATAATAATATTTGCCGGTTTCCGTCAAACTGATTCGGCGCGTCGTCCGGTTCAGGAGCCGCGCGCCCAAGCGGTCTTCCAACGATTGCACGTGATTGCCCACCATGGTGACGGACATGTTGAGCCGGCGAGCGGCGGCGGAAAAGCCGCCGCATTCCACCACCCGGCCAAAGACTGTGAGGCTGGTCAACCGATCCATATTGTCCTCGGATTATCCACTGTGACTTGATGATCCTTCCCGATTTGAGGAGATTATCAGAAGGACGGTTCGGATGCATCTTCATCGCATCAAAATGACCCCGGGCAAAGGGGTGGCGCATTGAAGGAAACGGACGATGGTGGAACTCCCCCGCAACGAAGCGTTCAAGAACGCGAGCCAAGCCGACGCTGCTCCGGCCAACGAGGTCGCAAGGTCTCCCACGAACGAAGCCCCGCGCGGCGTGGCCGTCGAAGCGCCTGTCGCTTCGGCCACGCCCAAGACAGGCGGAAAGCTCATCAAGCGCGGCGTGCTGATCGCCGCGCTGCTGGCTGGCGTCGCGATCGCGGCGGATTTCGGCTATCGCTACTGGACGGTCGGGCGCTTCATCGAATCCACGGACGACGCCTATGTGAAGGCCGATTACACCACGATCGCGCCGAAGGTCGCCGGCTATATCAAGGATGTGCTTGTCAACGACAATGACAAGGTCAAGGCCGGCCAGGTGCTCGCCCGCATAGACGACCGCGATTTCCAGGCCGCACTTTCCCAGGCGAAGGCGGATCTCAAGGCCGCGGATGCGGCGATTTCCAACATCGATGCGCAGATCCAGCTGCAGCAATCGCTGATCGGGCAGGCCAAGGCGACGGTCGACGCGTCGCAAGCCTCCCTGGATTATGCGATATCGGATGCCGCGCGTTCGGCTCGGCTGATCACCAACGGCGTCGGCACACAGTCGCGCGCCGAAGAGACGGCATCGGCCAGAAAGCAGGCCGCCGCCGCCGTCGAGCGCGATCAGGCCGCGCTCGTCGCCGCTCAGAACAAGGTGCCGGTGCTTCAGACCCAGCGAGACCAGGCAGCCGCCCAGCGCGATCGGGCCGCTGCGGCCGTTCAGCAGGCCGAGCTCAATCTTTCCTATACCAACATCGTCGCCGCCGTCGACGGCACGGTCGGCGCCCGCTCGATTCGCGTCGGGCAGTATGTGACATCGGGAACGCAGCTGATGGCGGTGGTGCCGCTGCACTCGGTCTATGTCGTCGCGAACTTCAAGGAGACACAGCTTACCTATGTACGTCCCGGACAGTCGGTCGAAATCAAGGTCGACAGCTTCCCGAACGTCACCATCAAGGGCCATGTCGACAGCCTCTCGCCGGCAAGCGGGCTCGAATTCTCGCTGCTGCCACCGGACAATGCGACAGGCAATTTCACCAAGATCGTCCAGCGCATACCGGTGAAGATCGTCATCGATGACGATAACCTCGTCGGTTTGCTGCGCTCAGGCATGTCGGTGGAGCCGGAAATCGACACCAAGGCCATCCAGACATCGACAACGGACGCACAAGGATTATCCAGCCACGCTGGATGATCCTTCCCGATCTTCATCGATTATCACCTCCGTATCGTCATGAGATTATTCCGGCATGAGCCGGAAGGAGACGCGCCGTGGCTACCCTTCAGATCGCCGCAAACAACAATTCAGCCGCATCCGAGAGCGGTGCATCCGCTCCGGTTGCCCGGCCCGCCATGAGCCCGCTGCGCATGTGGACCGCCGTCGTTGGTTCGACACTTGGCGCCTTCATGGCCGTTCTCAACATCCAGATCGTCAATGCCTCGCTTGCCGACATCCAGGGCGCGATCGGCGCCGGAACGGACGATGGCGGCTGGATCTCGACCTCCTATCTGATCGCCGAAATCGTGGTCATTCCCCTTAGCGCCTGGCTCGCCCGCGTCTTTTCCGTGCGCATCTATCTGCTGACCAACGCGATCCTTTTTCTCCTTTTCTCGGTCGGCTGCGCCTTTGCCGCCAATCTGCAGCAGATGATCGTGCTGCGCGCCATACAGGGCTTCTCGGGCGGAGTGCTGATCCCGATGGCCTTCACGATCATCATCACCTTGCTCCCCAAGCCCAAGCAGCCGATCGGCCTCGCGCTCTTCGCCCTTTCGGCGACCTTCGCGCCGGCGATCGGGCCGACCATCGGCGGCTACCTCACGGAAAACTGGGGCTGGGAATATATCTTCTACGTCAACCTCGTGCCCGGCATTCTCATGGTCGGCATGCTCTGGGCCTCGCTCGATCGCGCGCCGATGAACCTTTCGCTGCTCGCCAAGGGCGACTGGCCCGGCATCATCACCATGGCGGTTGGCCTTGCGGCACTACAGACCGTGCTTGAGGAAGGCAACAAGGACGACTGGTTCGGTTCGCCCTTTATCGTCCGCCTCTCTGTCATCGCCACGGTCTCCTTGACGCTCTTTCTCATCATCGAACTTCGCGCCGCCCATCCGCTCCTCAACCTGCGCCTGCTGGCGCGCCGCAATTTCGGCTTCGGCATCGTCGCCAATTTCCTGATGGGTGTCGCCCTCTATGGCTCGGTCTTCATCCTGCCGATCTACCTGACGCGTATTCAGGGATACAATTCCGAGCAGATCGGCATGGTGCTTGCCTGGACCGGCATTCCGCAGCTCATCCTGATCCCGCTGGTGCCGCGGCTGATGAAACGTGTCGATGCCCGGCTGCTGATCATCGTCGGCTTCGCGCTTTTTGCCGCTTCGAATTTCATGAATGTTCACATGACCGGCAACTATGCCAGCGATCAGCTCTTCTGGCCGAATATCGTGCGCGCCGTCGGCCAGGCACTCGCCTTCACGCCGCTGACGGCGATCGCCACCGCCGGCATCGAGCAGGAAAATGCCGGCTCCGCGTCGGCACTCTTCAACATGATGCGCAATCTCGGTGGCGCGGTCGGCATCGCCGCGCTGCAGACCTTTCTCACCAAGCGCGAGCAGTTTCATTCCAACATCCTCACGAATTCGGTCTCGGCATTCGAAGAGGCGACCCGTGCCCGCGTTGCCAATCTGACAAATTACTTCATGGACCATGGTGTCAGCGACCAGGCGCTTGCCACGCACAAGGCGATCGTCGCCATCGCCGCCAGCCTTCGCAAGCAGGCCAACATCATGGCTTTCAGCGACACGTTCTTCCTGCTCGGCGTCGCGCTGGTCATCGCCCTCGTCGCGAGCCTGCTTCTGAAGAAACCCAGCCACCTTTCCGGCGGTGCGGCACACTGAGCGCCGCATCTCAAAGAGGAGGAGATAGCCATGACCCTGCTGCACGACATGCCCAAAACCTCGATCATCAATTCCAGGACGGGCCATATTGGCGTCAATACCGCGGCTACCCTCAGCCTGATCGAATGGCTGACGGGCGATGAATGCCACGCCCTCGACGAGGCCGGCCTCGTCGCCGGGCTCGGCCGCCGCCTGCGGACCCTTGGCCTTCCCATCGATCGGTTGACGCTGCACCTGACGACGCTGCATCCCGAATTCATCGGCCGCACCTTCGCCTGGGCGCCCGGCGAGCCGGTCGAGATCCATGATCGCGAACATGGCTCGCGTCTCGCGCTTGCCAATACGCCGCTCATGAAGGCACAGGAGATGCGCGAACCGCTCGTCGTCGGTCCGGGTGAGAGTCCGCACGGGCGCTGGCAACATATCGACATATTTTCCGGCCGGGGGCTCGTGCAATTGATCGTGGCGCCGCTTTGCAACGCCGACGGACCGATCAGCTGCGCCGTCTTCGCCACGCGGCGGCCAGGCGGCTTCACATCCGGCGAGCATGACCTGATCGAACGCATCCTGCCGGCCTTGCGCAACACTTGCGAGCTCCGCGTCCTCAGACAATGCGAACTCAGCCTTCTCGACACTTATATCGGCCCAATGACGGCGAGCCGCATCCTCGCAGGACACATCCGTCGCGGAGAAATCGAATCCATGGAGGCCGCACTTCTGCTGTGCGACCTACGCGGCTTCACCGAGCTTTCCAATCGGCTGCCAGGCGGCACCGTGCTCGGGCTCTTGAACGCCTATTTCGACAAGGTGATACCGGCGATCACCCACGAAGGTGGAGAGGTGCTGAAATTCATGGGCGATGCGGTTCTGGCATTCTTTCCAGGCGCCGATGCGACCGGAGCCTGCGATGCCGCGCTGACCGCGGCGAAGACAATTCTCGATGAAATAAGCGGCTTCGAATATGAAGGCATCAGTGTCAAGGTCGGTATCGCGCTGCACTATGGCGAGGTGAGCTACGGCAATGTCGGCTCCGGCAACCGCCTGGACTTCACCTTGATCGGCCCTGACGTCAATATCGTCAGCCGTATCCAGAACGTCTGCAGCGAGAGCGGCCAAGCGCTCCTGATATCAGGCCCATTCCAGCAAAAGGCTGATATCACCGATGCGATCTCGATGGGGCGGCAGCCGCTGAAGGGCTTCGCCAATGCGATGGAGCTGTTTGCGATCGCGTGCTGACGCCACCGATGAGAGGAGAGAGGTTGGGCCATCCATGCATTCGATCGATCCCTCGATTGCTCGGATGGGGTTTCCTATCCGAATTTCCCGCCAAGCATGTGTTGCATTAAATCAACAACCAGTTTTTCCGTTTCCGAATGGCTCCGGCTCGGATTTACAAACAACCTGAATGTATATAGCTCTGTCATCAGAACCTAATTAGCTTGCGATCTGGTGGGGTTGTTGTTTCAGCCGCCAGCTACGAGGTTCCATCGGGGTGGGGATAGTACCGGCGGTCTATTGCAGATGCAGTGCCTGGTTTGGCTTCCTGTTTGCGGGGAGCACTTCCATGGTAGCCTATTATGCTCGCTCCTTGGATTACGTAGAAATAATTACGACAAGGAGTTTACAATGAACATCAAGAGCCTTCTTCTCGGCTCCGCTGCCGCTCTGGCGGCGGTATCCGGTGCTCATGCTGCCGACGCGATCGTCGCCGCCGAGCCGGAACCGCTGGAATACGTTCGCATCTGCGACGCATATGGCGCTGGCTACTTCTTCATTCCCGGTACCGAAACCTGCCTCAAGGTCGGCGGCATGGTCCGTACCGAAGGCAAGTGGTACGATGCCTACAATGCCAACAGCCACAACGGCACTCTCTGGCATACCCGCGCTCAGCTGAGCCTCGACACCGCGACCGACACCGAATACGGCCCGCTGAAGACCAACACGGTCATCCGTTGGGATTGGCAGGAAGGCAACTCGACCTCCAGCAAGCTGCTGTTCGCCAACATCAGCCTCGGTGGTTTCCTGGTCGGTAAGGCCGACTCGCAGTTCAACTATTACATCGGCTATGCCGGCGACGTCATCAACGACGACGTGATCTATGACGGCCCGTACGAACTCAACCAGTTGACCTACACCTACGATGCCGGCAACGGCTTCACGGCTGTCGTCTCGGTTGAAGACTCGAACTCCAGCGGCTCGGGCGCTGGTTATGGCGCGAGCTGGGCAAGCGACGACAAGGCCAATCACTACGCTCCCGACGTCGTTGCCGGTGCTGGCTTCAAGTCTGGCGCATGGGGCTTCAAGGTCGTCGGCGGTTACGACTCCATTAAGTCGGAAGGCGCCATCAAGGCTCGCGTCGATGCTGACTTCGGCGTCTTCTCGGCCTTCTTGATGGGCGGCTGGAACACGGACGGCGACAAGCTGAACAAGTACGCTGGCACCAACCTGGCTCGCTCTTCTTGCCCGGCTAACGATGCATCGAAGTGCGGCTGGGGTGACTGGGCTGTCTGGGGCGGCGTTGGCGTTCCGATCAACGAAAAGCTGAAGTGGAACCTGCAGCTCGCCTACACCGACTCCAAGATCTTTGCCGCTACCACGAACGTGAAGTGGAACCCGGTCAAGAACCTGCTCATCGAGCCGGAAGTCTCCTACACCAACTTCGATTCCGTGAACCAGGATCAGTGGGCTGGTATCCTGCGCTTCCAGCGTAGCTTCTAATAGCGAATTACCTGGTCTACCTAGGACCAGGTACGGGAAGCCTGATGTACCGATCCATCAGGCTTCTCAAGGCGATCGGTTGACCTCCGATCGATCAAAGCCGGAAGGATCCGATTTCCCCCGGCTCTTTCTTATCCCCATGCAAGATCAACGCTGATGACGTCAATCCGGCGCGTAGAACCCCGCTTGGTGGGCAGCCCGATCCAGCTCCTCCCGGAAATCGGGATGGGCAAGCGCGATCATCGCCCTTGCCCGCTCCGCCACCGATTTTCCCTTGAGGTTCACCCAGCCATATTCCGTGACAACGATATGGATATCGTTGCGCGATGTCGTTACTGGACCTGTCAGCGTCGGAACGATACGCGAAAGCGTTCCCTTGGCCGCCGTCGCATGACAGGCGATGATCGAGCGGCCACCACGTGAGCCATAGGCGCCTCGGACGAAATCCACCTGCCCGCCCGAGCCACTGAACTGCCTGCCATTGACGAATTCGGAATTGCACGCGCCATTGAGATCGATCTGCAGCGTCGCATTGACCGACACCATGCGATCGTTCTGGGCGATGACGAAGGGATTGTTCACGTAATCCACGGGATGTGCTTCGACATCGGGATTATCGTTCAGGAAGTCGTAAAGCGGCTTGTCTCCCAGCGCGAAGGTGAAGATGGTTCGCCCGAGATGTATCTGCTTGCGGCTATTATCGACCACGCCGGCCCTGACCAGGGCGGCAAGTCCCGATGTCATCATTTCGGTATGGATACCGAGATGGCGATGCCGCGATAGACCGGCGCAAACCGCGTCCGGCAACGCGCCGATGCCCATCTGCAGGCAATCGCCGTCGTCCACAAGCCCCGCGACGATGGCGCCGATCGCATCATCGACTTCCGAGCGAGGCGCGGCAGCGAGCGCCGGCAGGCTTGCGTCGTTCTCGACAAGCGCGGTGACGCTCGAGACCGGGATCATGCAATTGCCCCGCACATAGGGCATGCTGGGATTGACCTCGAGGATCAGCCGGGCACCGGGCTTGCGGGCGACCGCCAGGGCATAATCCGTGCTGGCGCCGAGACTGAAATTTCCGTCCGCATCCATGGGCGAGACGGTGGCGATCAATGTATCGACGCCGACATGCTCCACCAGGGAACGCGGCACCTGGCTGAAATGGCACGGCACGATTTCGGCGGCGGGCAGCATCTCGGCCATTCGCCGCTTATCCAGGGCGCGATCCACCGCTCCATGAAAATAACTCATTGGAATGATGCGGTCACGCAGGTCGAAGTCGAGCACGCTCGAGCCGGCAACGCCTGTACAAAGCAGGTAGTAGAGCCGGACATTGTCCACCGCGCCGGCCCGCGCGCGTTCGGCCAATGCCGCTAGAATGGCGGGCGGCTGGCCGGCAGCGATCGGCATGGCGATCTTCGCGCCCGATGGTATCAAGGCAACGGCCTCATGGGCAGAGCGCACGCGTTCGCGGTATTGCGTCTGATGATTAGCGGCCATCGAGTCCTCCCCCTGAATGCCACCGTCAGCACAATTTGGCATCCACCGCGGGATCGCGATCGACCCTCCTCCAAGGTCGCCGCGAACACTTCACTGCAGTAGGACGCGCTTACATAAAAGCGCCGAACCCGCTGTTCGCGCAAGACCCGAACAGCACATGCACACCGACAAAAGCGAACTCGGCCTCAACCTGATCAAGGTCCGAGGCCAAGGATGAGGGGAACGACAATTTTCCCTCTTCGCTTCGATCGATGACCGAGCTTGTCAGGCCTTAACGTCGACCGTGCCCATCATGCCGAGATCCTCATGTTCGAGGATGTGACAATGATACATGCGCCGCCCCGGCAAATCCTGCCGCAGCAGGATGCGTACCGTCTCGCCGGCGGCAACGTTCACAGTGTCTTTCCAGGCGCGGTAGGACGGCTTAGTGACCTCGCCATCCCTTTCGCGTTCGACAAGCTGGAACTGCGCCCCATGCACATGAAACGGATGGTCCATGTCCGCCTGATTGACGATCTCCCATAATTCGACCTGTCCAACCTTCGAGACTTCGTCAATGCGGTTCATATCGAAGCTGGCGCCGTTGATAAGGAACTTCATCTCCATGCCTTCCATGGATTCCGTCAATACAAAGCGACGCGTGACTGCCGGCTCTGCGAGGCGGTCAATGGTGCGCAGCTTCGCGGGAAGCGGCGGCGCGACAGGCGCAGCTTCCTCCGAGACATTTGCCGTCAGCAAGGTCATGCCGGCCTCTTCGGGCTTGCCCGGCCCCATCCACCCACGCTCGTAGTCGAGCGTGACAAGCTTCGCCGCTCCAGGTCTGTCGAAGGAGATGATGAGCTCGACGCGCTCGGCGGGAGCGAGCAACAGATCGTCTATGCCGACGGGAGCTTCGATAAGGCCGCCATCCGTTCCAACGAGCACCATGGCGGCATTCTCGAATGTCAGCCGCAGGAACCGCGCATTTGTCACGTTGAAGAGGCGCAGGCGACGCTTTTCCCCTTTCGCGACGGCCAGGACCGGATTCCTCTGGCCATTGACTAGGATATGATCGCCCACCCGCCCATTCATCAGATCGATCATGTTGCTCGCCGGCATGCTTCCATCTTCGCCGATCCGGAGATCGGTGAACATCAGGATCGTATCGCCATATTCGGCGGGGATCGGGTCATCCTTGGGTTTGACCAGGAAGACGCCCGCGAGTCCGCGATAGACCTGCGTGGCGGTAAGGCCATGCGGATGGGGATGGAACCAATAGGATGCGGCGCTGCCTAGCGGCAGATCGAAAGCATAGAGGCGCTCGCTGCCCGAGGCGACGGGCTCCATAGGACTCCCATCCTGATCAGCCGGCACCGGCATCCCATGCCAATGAACCGTCGTCGGCTCATCGGGAATGCCGTTCCTGAAACTGATCTCGACCCTGTCGCCCTCATGCGCCTCGATCACCGGATTTCCGCCGTTATAGAGGAGCGCGGACGTGTCGAGCCCCTCGGCGAAACGAACCGACCCCGGTTCGGCGACAAGCCTTGCCTTGAACAGACCCGCTTCGCCAGCCTCGTTCATCAAGCGCGGCAACTCACGCAAGGGCTGCCCTTCCGGCAAGACAGGTTTGCCGCCGGTCATCGGCATGTCATGAGCGCCGTTTGCCCCCATATGTCCCATGCCGTGCATCATCTGGGCCGCGGCCGGCCCGGAAATCGCCAGGCCCGCCAGCCCTGTTAGAAAACGACGTCGGTGCATCGATTGCTTCCTCTTACTCACGGCAATGTCCCCATTAGGCCGCTCACCGCAGCCTCGCGCTCCTTGGTCCCTGAACCGAAGGCACCTTCAACCGGCTCTGCGTCGATGGTGATCGTGGAGAGCTTTTCATGACCTGGTTGCCCAGTTCGCGACCGCCTGCCAGCCCGCTTGTTCGACCGCCTGCTCGGGTATCGGTTGAAAGGCGGTCGTCTCGACCTTGACCGTGGGCCCATCGAGAATTCTCATGGGTTTTGATCTCATGGTGCTCAAGGTGGAGGTTCCAACCGTGGTAAGGTCAAGTGCCCCCTAGCGAAAAATATGCTATTGACCTTCCCATGGTTGGAAGGCCTACCTGCCATCGGCGACATCAGGCGGTGCCTGTCATTGGAGAAGCTTCATGAATATCGGACAAGCGGCAAAGGCATCCGGCGTTTCGGCCAAGATGATCCGCTATTACGAGGAGACCGGCCTCATTCCGGCCGCCGGCAGGACGGCATCGGGCTATCGCGACTATTCGGATAACGACGTGCACATGCTGCGCTTCATCCGCCGGGCACGCGATCTCGGCTTCGCCGTCACTGAAATCAGCGAGCTTTTGGAACTCTGGCGCGACGAAACCCGGCAGAGCGCCGAGGTCAAGCGCCTGGCTCAGGGCCATATCGAAGCGCTGAAAAAAAAGATCGCCGACCTGCAGGACATGGAGCACACACTCACCATGCTCGTTAATTCCTGCCAGGGCGACCATCGTCCGCATTGCCCGATCCTGCAGCGGCTCGAGACCGATCAGGAGGACGAAAATCCGTCGATCCAGCCTCGAACCGGCGCGATACCCCGGCCCTTGCAGTGATCCCTGCCCGCCGACGTCCCGGTGGCGGGCTGCCGGCACAGGACATGGCCGGGATTAAATCCCCACCAAGGCCGCTCAAGCCTCCCCATCGAGGAATTGCCGGAGGCGCGGCACGACGAAATCGAGGAAGACGCGCACGCGCTGCGGCATGCGCGCGCCGCCGAGAAAGACCGCATGGATCTGCTCCTCATCCGGCTCGACGACATCGGCGAGCACCTCGATGAGACGGCCTGCCGCGATGTCGGCGCGGACGTGATAGTCCCCCATACGGGCAAGCCCCACACCCGCCAGCGCCATGCGCCGGACGGTTTCGCCATTGTTGGCGAGCAGCGAACTCGTCATGGCGCGATCGACGATGCGGCCGCTTTCCCTTACCGGCCAGACGGGCGCGAGACGGCGGAAATTGAACCCCAGGCAATTGTGCCGCGACAGATCATCGACGGTCAGCGGTATTCCATGGCGATCGAGATAGCTGGGCGCGGCGACGATCTTGCGGCGCGCAATGCCGATGCGGCGCGCGATCATGCCTGAAGCCGGCAAGGCCCCGACCCGAAAAGCGACGTCGGTACGGTCGAGATAAAGATCGACGATTTCATCCGACAGCGAGAGATCGACGACGACATTGGGATAACTCTGCCAGAATTCCGGCAAGAGCGGTTCAAGTCCGAGCACGCCCAAGGCAACGGAAATGTTGACCCGTACAGTGCCGCCCGTCGACGTCGCGCCCTGCGCCAGTTCCTGCTCGACCTCGTCGAGATCATGCAGCAGGGCTTGGCTGCGCTCATAGTAGATCCGCCCCTCCAGGGTCAGCGATAGCCGTCGCGTCGAGCGTTCGACAAGCCGAACGCCGAGCCGGGATTCGATGCGTGAGATCAGTTTGCTGACGGTGGACGGCGTCATGCGCAATAGGCGCGCCGCTTCGGAAAAGCTGCCTGCTTCCACCACCCGAAGAAATACCTGCATCTCCCCGACGCGATTGTCCATGGAGCACCTATTTTTGATTTGGTTTCACAAATAATGTGAAAACCTGCCCAATTATCAAGTGCGGATGCTCTCTCTATTTCATAGGCCGAAGAAATCGCGCCTTCAAATCCGGCGCGGCATCCATTCAAGGCGGCCAAGGCCGTCGAGATTTTCAAAAAGGAGTTTTCGATGCTCACCGTTACCGCCCACGGCGCTACAATTCCCGCGCTCGGCTTCGGCGTCTTCCGCATGTCGGATGCGGAAGTGGAACGCGTCATACCCGCCGCGCTCGAAGCCGGCTTCCGTCATTTCGATACGGCGCAGATCTATCAGAACGAGGCAGCGCTCGGCAGGGCCTTGCAAACGGCTGGCGCAAGACGGGACGACCTCTTCCTGACCACCAAGGTCTGGGTCGACAATTACAGCACGGAGAAGTTCGCCGCTTCGGTTGACGAGAGCCTCGACAAGCTGAAGACCGACCGTGTCGATCTCCTGCTGCTGCACTGGCCGGGCGACAAGGTGCCGGTCGCCGACCAGATCGAAATGCTGAACGCTGTCAAGGCCGCCGGCAAGACCCGCTTCGTCGGCGTCAGCAACCAGAATATCGCGCAGATGCGGGAATCGGCCAGACTATCCAGCACGCCGATCGTGACCAATCAGGTCGAGATCCATCCCTATCTGCCTCAACAGGCCCTTATCGCGGCGGCGAAAGCGAACGATGTCGCGATCACCGCCTATTACGGCATGGCCGACGGTGCCGTGCCGAAAGAGCCAGTATTGCAGCGGGTCGGCGCCAGATACGGCAAGAGCGCCGCGCAGGTCGGGCTGCGCTGGCTGATCCAGCAGGGCCACATCGCGCTGTCCAAGACCGCCAATCCCGAGCGCGTCAAGGAGAACATCGCGATCTTCGACTTCAATCTCGACGAGGCGGATATGATCGCCATCGCCGCTCTCGCCCGCCCGGATGGCCGTATTGTCAGCCCACCCGGCCTCGCGCCCCAATGGGACGCCTAAGGAGTTTCAACATGGACGCCAAGATTTCGACGGCCCAAAAGGCCCAAACATCCTCTCACGCCCGATGGGCGCTTCTCGCGCTTGCGATCGGCGCCTTCGGCATCGGCACGACCGAGTTTTCGCCGATGGGACTTCTCCCGGTCATCGCCAAGGGGGTCGACGTCTCGATCCCGACCGCCGGCCTCCTCATCAGTGCCTATGCGATCGGCGTCATGGTCGGCGCCCCCTTCATGACGCTCGCTTTCAGCCGCTTCGGCAAGCGCACGGCGCTGATGCTGCTAATGAGCATCTTCACGATCGGCAATCTCATGTCGGCGATGGCGCCGGGCTACTTCACCCTGCTGCTTGCCCGGCTCGTCACCAGCCTCAACCACGGCGCCTTCTTTGGCCTGGGTGCCGTCGTGGCGGCAAGCGTAGTGCCGAAGGAAAAACAGGCGAGCGCGGTCGCCGCCATGTTCATGGGGTTGACGATCGCCAATATCGGCGGCGTGCCGGCCGCCACCTGGGTCGGTCAGGCGATCGGCTGGCGCATGGCCTTCGCTGGAACCGCCTTGATCGGTGTCGCCGCCATCGCCGCGCTTTGGATCGCTCTTCCGAAAGGCGAGCGCGGTGCCATGCCTGATATCAGGCGGGAACTGGCCGTGCTCACCCATCCTACGGTTCTCATCGCCATGGCGACCACCGTCATGGGCGCGGGCGCGATGTTCTCGCTATACACCTACGTCGCTCCCACGCTTACCGAACTCACCGGCGCTTCCAATAGCTTCGTGACCCTCGGACTGGTGCTGATCGGCATCGGCTTCACAATCGGCAACTGGCTTGGCGGACGACTGGCCGACTGGTCGCTCGACGGCGCGACCAAGATCTTCCTGGCCTTGCTCGCCGCCATCATGTTCGCGCTGCCATTGGCGATGATCACCCACGCGGGAGCCGCCATCGGCCTGCTTCTTTGGGGTGGCGCGGCGTTTGCAATCGTTCCGCCCGTGCAGATGCGCGTCATGGAAGCGGCGGCGGAAGCGCCAGGCCTTGCCTCCTCCATCAATGTCGGAGCCTTCAATCTTGGTAACGCCCTTGGAGCCGCAACGGGTGCCGCCGTCATCAGCCTTGGTTTCGGCTATGCGGCGGTCTCGATCGCCGGAGGCCTGCTGGCCGCCGCCGGCCTGATGCTGGTGTTGATCGGCACACGCAAGCCGTCGTCGCTGCCGGCAAATTGTGGCGCGTGAACAATCCACTGGCCACGGTATCAAGCATCAAAATTTCTCGATGCCCTGCCCGCTAAAATCAAGCCGTCCACGGTCTTCGCCGCGGACGGCCTAACTCAATTGAAACAGCCTTGCTCAGGGCAGTTTGATTTCGAGCGTGATCATATAGTTGCTATAGTTGGGAGGGGTCGGCGGCGGATTGGGGTTGGTGGCCGAGAAGATCGAATAGTCGGTTATGCGCGGAGGCGTGGATGGCGGCTTCACGTCCGGCCTCCAGGAGGCCATGATCGTTATCTTATCCGTGGCGCGATAAGAAAGATTGAGCTCGCGGTTCCTGCTTGTGCCATCCCGGGAATGCTTGCCCTCCAAGGACCATTTGTCCCATGATGCTTTCAGGCTCTCCGCTGTCTGGATGCCTCTACGTTCATAACTGCCACTCAGGGACGAATTGTTACCCTTGGTCGACAGCTCGTAGAGTTGATCCTGAACCTTGCCATTGAAATCGGTCGTGATCGTGGCGCTGCCTTCGGTCTTACCATCCGACGACCGTGCCTTGACGTCGAAGATGATCGTCTTGTTGCCGACATAGACGCCAACGTTCGGATTGAGCCCATTCGTCTTGAAGCCGATGTCGCTCTTCGCCTTTGAATCGAGAACGATGGGACGCCCGGGCGACTGGAAATATTTTCCAAGCAAATCCTGCTGGGGTCTGGTCGGCGCGACTGGCTTGCCAATGGGGTCGAAGGCACCCATGACCGTGCAGCGCTGCCCGCTCACCCAGCTGTTGACGGCAAAGATCAGATGTCCGTCATCGCCAATCGCCGCTACGCCCTGATGCAGGCTGTTCCTCAGGTTATAGCGACCGCAGCAGGATAGGGGGTTGTCGCTTGCCGCTTCGAAGGACCGGCCGGAAAAAACGACGCCGGACGGCAGTCCCGATGCCGCACTGCTGCCGAGAATCGGGCAACTGGAGAGCGGTATCAGTCTGTAGCTGTTCAAATCCGTTTGCGGCGTCTGGCCCGCCGGGCTCGTGAGCGGTGCTAATCCCATATCTGATCTGCCGTTTCCTGATCCGTTGACGAAGGATGAAAAATGAGAGCGATGCGATTTATGCGTGTCCCGCCGGCTGAGTTAGGTCGGCGAATTTTTTTGTCCAGTCGCGGGTTTTGTTTCTGATCGGTCGCGCGCACTTACCGAATTTGGTCGGCACGTCCAATTTGTTCGATGAATTAAGGGGCGCCGTATTGCCAGTGCAGGTTGCTTTCGGATAGACCCTTTCCATCCCACGTGTTCAAATTTCCTGGAGCGCCGAAATGCGTCTTGAACCGCAGCAGCGAATTTATGTCTGCTTCTTCCTCTTCGCGGTCTCGATGGGCGCGATGCTTTCGCGCCTTCCCGATCTGCAGGATGCCTTGCGGATCGACAAATCCGAGCTCGGCCTGACACTGATCGGTGCGGCGATCGGCGCGCTCATATCACTCACCTTCGCCTCCCCGATCGTCGCACGCCTCGGCGCGCGCAAGACGGCATTCATCACCGTACTCGGAACCTCCGCTTCCCTCGCGCTCGTGCCGTGGATGGGCTGGGCTCCGCTAGTCTTCGCTGTCCTCTTCTGCGAGGGATTGCTGGCAGGCGCGCTCGAGATCAATCTCAACGTCGAGATCGATCGCATCGAGGCCCAGCTCGGCCGCGGCGTCATGAGTCGGGCGCACGGGTTCTGGAGCCTCGGTTTCTTTGTGACGGCACTCGTGTCGTCGGTGATCCGGCAGGAGGGCGTGCCGATGCACATCCATCTCGGCCTGACATTTATCTTCGTCCTCATCGTCGGCTCGATTACCATTGCCGGCATGCGCAACGCGCCGGCCCGTCCGACCGAGGATCATGTCGAGACCCATCACATCGCGTTGCCGACGCTCGGCCTTTTGCCACTTTGCATCATCGGCATCGGGGCATTCCTGGTCGAGGGTGCTGGCATCGACTGGTCGGCGATCTACATGCGCGACGTCTTTCACGTCGAGCCCTTCGTCGGCGGCCTCGGCCTGACGCTGTTCACCTTCTTCATGGCACTGACGCGATTGTTTGCCGACGGGTTCGTCGATCGCTACGGCTCCCGCTCCGTCGCGCTTTCCCTGATGCTCCTGGCGATAACCGGGCTTTGCGCCGTCTGGCTCGCACCTCACCCCAACGTCGCGCTGCTGGGCTTTGCCTTCATGGGCGCCGGCTGCAGCGCGGTCTATCCGCTTGTGGTCTCGGCCGCCGCCCAGCGCACTGACCGCCCGGCCCATGTCAACGTCGCGGCCCTCGGGCAGATGTCCTTTGTCGTCTTCTTCCTGGCGCCGCCCTTGCTTGGATTCATTGCCGAACACGCCGGCATTCGCACCGCCTATCTGGTGTGCATCCCGGTTATACTGGCCGGCCTGATGGGTGTGGGTTCGCTTTCCGGACGCCGAAGCGCCTTTGCGTAAGGACTCAGCGATCCAGCGAAAATCGGCTGGATCAAATCAGCCAGCATCCGTTATCGGCTGGCGAGGGGGAAGGCTATGCGCTTCCCCCTCTTCCGCGGCCAAGCGTGGGGCATCGCTTGCCCGCGGGTGCCTTCACCACGTCAGACGCCTTGTCCGCTTAACGGAGTGAGCGGAATGCCGCCCTGACTTCGTTGGTGAAAATCGCCGGCTGCTCCCAGGCCGCGAAATGCCCGCCATTGTCAGCTTCGTTGAAGTAGATCAAGTTGCCATAGCAGCGCTCGGTCCAGGTCTTTGGTGCCTGGTAGATTTCGCCCGGGAAGACACTGACCGCGACCGGCAGGGTCGGAATCTGGATGGCGTTGAAGTTGTTGGAATGGTCTTCCCAATAGATCTGGGCCGCGGAAGTTCCGGTTTCCGTGAACCAGTAAAGGGAGATGTCATCCAGCATCTCGTCGCGGGTCAGGACCTTTTCCGGCTGCTTGTTGCTATAAGTCCAGGTGGCGAACTTGTCGTAGATCCAGGCCGCCAGGCCCACCGGCGAGTCGACGAGCGAATAACCGATGGTCTGCGGACGGGTGACCATCATGTTGGCATAGCCCGAGCTATCGCGGTAGAACTCCGCCAACTTGTCGAAGCAGGCACGCTCCTTATCCGTCAGATCGGCCGGAGCGGGATCGCCAGCAGCCAGAATATGGGCAATCTCCTTGGGGACGATCCCAGGCATATTGAGATGGATACCGAGCAATCCCGGTACGTTCTGGAGCGCCATGCGCTGGGAGATGACGGAGCCGCAATCGCCGCCCTGCGAGACGAAGCGCTCGTAGCCAAGACGATGCATCAGCGTGCCCCAAGCGCGGCCGATATGGTCCGAGCCCCACCCCCTCGCCGTCGGCTTACCGGAGAAGCCGAAACCGGGGATCGATGGCACAACGAGATGAAAGGCGTCTTCGGCGCTGCCACCATGCGCTGTCGGATTCGTCAAGGGATCGATCACCTTGAGCATTTCCAGGATCGAGCCAGGCCAGCCATGGGTCATGATCAGCGGCATTGCGTTTTCGTGCCGGGAGCGCACGTGAATGAAGTGGATATCCAGCCCGTCGATTTCGGTCACGAACATCGGCAGGGAATTGAGCTTCTGTTCCACCTTTCGCCAATCATAACCGTCGGCCCAATATCCGACGAGATCGCGCAGACGCTCGAGCTGCACGCCCTGAGAATCGTCAGCGACATTTTCCTTGAGCGGCCAGCGTGCCGTCGCAAGCCTTTGCTTCAACTCGGCGATCGCGCTGTCGGGAACATGGACCTTGAACGGCTTCACACCATCAGGCAAGACGTCCGATGCGGCAAAGGACATGGCAGGCTTCAGGAGCGACGCTGCTCCAGCGACGGCAGCCGCAGTCACAAAGGCACGTCTATTCATTGAGAAGGATAAAGGCGACATCAGGATCTCCAAAAAGTTTGGGAGGTTTGTTGAATGCCCCGAAGTTTTGCTTTCGGCGTGTATCCCGGTTGTGTCCTCAACCTAGCCAAATTGTATCCTTCCGTGTTCGGATCGACCGAGGCTACAATGGAATACAGAACTACGCGCTTTGACTTTGCCATCGACAAAATGCACGCCGGAATTCCGGAACCTGCCCAGTTAGCCGGCGAAGAAGAATTTTGGAGACCTCTCCCGAGGCGGCACCATGGAGATTGCGCGGGTTTGTGAAAGTTGTCTTCCGTGAAGATGGAAGCGGTTCGATGGCTGCTTGCTCGGAGCAACGCTCGCCCATCGGCCAAATAGAGGCGGCTATCCCGGCGGGAGGAGAACCATGGATAGCCGGCCGGTCGCCTATGATGAGATCAGGCCGGCAAATTCCACTTAATCGCGTTAGCGCACCTTACGGCGCATAGCGCGTGAAGACGTAATCGTGATCCCTGACGTTACCGACATGACAGCTCAGACAGGTTTCATGTTGGGCGATATCGACCGGCTTGCCATCGACGAACCGCCCGAAACCCCAACCGTGGCTGTCGGGATATTTCTTGGAATCCTTCACCATGACCTGAACCGTCGTCGGCGCTCCCGGCACCGTTGCCGGCGCGAACTCCGTCGATTGCTTGCGCTTGTAGGCCAGCTTGACGAGGATCGAGCCGTCCGGGAAAGGCAGCGTGCCCTTCTTGTAGGCCTCAATGGCGATATCATTGCCGAGCACGGCGCGAAGTTCATCGAGCGGCGGAGCTTCCTGCGCGGGCGCGATGAATTTCCAGTCCCGATAGCCTTCCGGTATGGTCACACCATAGATCGGCGAGGCATTTTCCGGCAGCGTTGCTGAACCTGCCGATTGCGAAGCGGCGATGCCGACGGCAAGGCTTGAGACGGCAAATGCACCGAGGAACGCAAATTTCATTTTGGCCTCCTGCCTGATGGATGATCTCGCGGGAAGATCGCCTGGAATTGTATCCGCGAGATTTCAGGAAACGGCGCGATTGTATCGCAATGTAGCCGGCGAGGCCCATTCGTGTGAGCCGCTCATCGGAAATCGGGTGGCGGCAGCTCCGGTTCGGGCGCTAGGCTCCAGGTTATCGCGGCATTCGCAGGCCTCGAACGCCCTCGAAAGCCCGCCCAGACCGAGGATATGAACATGAACGTATCGATCTCTACTTTATCTCCGGGTTCCTTGGAAAGCCCCATCGTGGCCCGGGTCGACGCCTATGATTGGCCGTCGCTGGCGGGAGAACTTGACGGCTTCGGCTGCGCCGTCCTTCCGAAGCTTCTCGCACCCGATGAATGCGACGCAATCTCCGGCCTTTATCCCGAGGAGCGTCATTTCCGCAGCCACGTCATCATGGCGCGCCACGGTTTCGGAAGAGGCGAATACCGCTATTTCAACTATCCGCTGCCAGGGCTTCTCGGTGGATTGCGCACCGCGCTCTATCCTCATCTCGCCGATATCGCAAACCGATGGAATGAACGCATCGGGGTTGAGGAACACTATCCCGATGAGCATGCCGCCTTCCTGGGGCAATGCCATGAGGCCGGTCAGCGGCGTCCGACGCCGCTGCTGCTGCAATACGTGCCGGGAGACTTCAACTGCCTGCATCAGGACCTCTACGGCGAACTCGCTTTCCCAATCCAGGTGGCCATTCTGCTGTCCGAACCGGGGCGGGATTTCACCGGTGGTGAGTTTGTCCTGACCGAACAGCGGCCGCGCATGCAAAGCCGCGTGGAAGTCGTGCCGCTTCGTCAGGGCGATGCCGTCGCCTTTGCGGTCCATAATCGGCCCGTGCGGGGAACCAAGGGGAACTACCGTGTCAATCTCAGGCACGGGGTAAGCCGGGTCCGCTCAGGCATGCGCCACACTGTCGGCATCATCTTTCACGACGCCCGCTAAGGGCGTCGCTACCCGACGAAAGCGGCGTAATTTTCTCCGGTAATTCTGTGCATGATGGCCGAGTATGCCTCGTGATTCTGATCGCCCACCAGGACGCGGCCCAGCGACGGCCGCGCGAATGCCGACATCGGCAGGAGGGCGAGCGGCGTCGAGACGGGTGTGAGATGCGAGCCCTGCCCGGCGCGCAATGTCGTCAGCAAGCCGAACATCTGGCCGGTGATACTGGGTCTCGACAATATCGCCATGCGATACTGCCCCGACGAATTCGTCACCAAATAAATATGCCCCGACAGGTGCGGCACCGACACCGAGCCCTGCTGTGAAAACGAGGCGTCGCTGCGCTCGCGTTCGCGAAAGCTCAGGCAGGTCCGGTCTTCATCCCAGGCAATCTCGGTGCAATAGGCAAAAATCGCCTTCGCGTCGCCGAAGGACGGACGAAGCGTCAGGTAGGTACCTTCCAGCCAGGAAACCGAGGCGCGGGAATAGGCACCAAGTTCCTCAGGGGCATGGCCGGGCCTGTCCTTGACGACAGGGGCTTGTGTTCCCGCCGGTTCCCGCAGCACGACGCCCATCGCCTGCTCCAGCCGAATGAGGGTCGCCAGCGTGAAGGGCCGGTGGCCCGAAAGAGCCTTCTCCAAGGTCGAAAGGCTAATGCGCGCGTCATTGGCGAGACGCTGCCTGGAAATGCGCCGTCGGGCGATCTCCTCGCGAACCAGCGCCGCCACGGCGCTGTTCTGGCTGTCGGACAAATAGGGGTCGCCCTGGACCATTCACTCATTTCCTGATTGCGTAATTTTCTTCACAATTCCACACATGGCCGTAACCGGCAAGACCGTTTGCGGCAAGATGCGGACGAAAGAGGGCAAAGCTTACGCTGGCGAGAAAATAGCCTTTGTTCACAATGGCTTCAGTCATTCCACCAGCGATTAAGGAGCCTGTCATGTCAGCCTCGCCACACGTCTCGCGCTACCAGAAGCGGCAAAATATCCTCATCAGATTCGGCCTGCTGCTCTGGTTCAGCAATGCCATCCTGCTGCCGGTGCTCGCCGTCGTTTTCGCGCTGCTGCATCCCCTGGAATCGCACGCGCAACCCGCAGCCTTCGTCACGCCGGACGAAATGGGCGCGGGCAGCCTTCTTCTTCAGACCAAGGAAGAGGGAAAATATATCGAGGCACCCCGGCTCGCGACCGATGTCGATCTCGACGTCAGCGGACCGACGGCACGCGCGGTACTCACGCAAGCCTTCGAGAACACGACCGACAAATGGGTCGAAGCCCTCTACGTATTTCCACTTCCGGAAGACAGCGCCGTCTATTCCCTGAAGATGATCGTCGGCAACCGGGTCGTTGTTGCCGATATCAAGGAGAAGCAGGCCGCGCGTGCCATATACGAGAAAGCGCGCAAGGAAGGAAAGAAGGCGTCCCTGGTCGAACAGCAGCGCCCGAATGTCTTCACCAATGCGGTCGCGAATATTGGCCCGCATGAAAAGATCGTCGTGCAGATCGAATATCAGCAGTCGGTCCGCCTGGCGGACGGTCGCTTCTCCCTAAGGGTGCCGCTGGTCGTCGCACCGCGCTACAGCCCGCAAGACGCATCGCCCATCACGCAGCAGGCAGATCTGAAGGCCGGCTGGGGTCAGTCCAAACAGCGCCCATCGCGTGTGGTCAGCGACAAATCCATCTCGGCACCCCTGATGGCTCCTGGCGGCGATCGCACCAACCCTGTCACCCTCAAGGTCAATCTCAACGCCGGTTTCCCGCTCGATGACGTCAAAAGCCTCTATCACGCGGTCAAGATCGACAAAGTCACCGACGCCGAGCGCCGGATCGTCCTTGATGGCGATGCGACCGCCGATCGCGACTTCGTGCTCGAATGGAGCGCGGTCGCGAGCAATATGCCAAGCGTCGGCCTCTTCCGCGAACATGTCGGCCAGGATGATTATGTGCTTGCCTATGTAATGCCGCCGGCGGTGGCGACGCCGCGAAAGGCCGGCCGCGAAGTGGTCTTCGTCATCGACAATTCCGGTTCGATGGGCGGCACCTCGATCGAACAGGCAAGGGCGAGCCTCGATTATGCCCTGTCCCGGCTCGAGCCGAACGATCGCTTCAACGTCATTCGCTTCGACAACACGATGACCAAATTCTTCTCCGATTCGGTGATGGCAACGGCCGAGAATATCGCCTCGGCCCGCCGCTTCGTCACCAGCCTGGAAGCTGCTGGCGGAACGGAAATGCTGCCGCCGCTTCAAGCAGCGCTCGACGACAGCCACCAGGCCAGCGGATTGCGCCAGGTCGTGTTCCTGACGGACGGCGAGGTCAGCAACGAGCAGCAGCTTCTCGATGCGATCGCGAAATCGCGTGGACGCTCTCGTATCTTCATGGTCGGCATCGGCTCGGCGCCGAACACGTACCTGATGAACCGCGCCGCCGAACTAGGCCAGGGCAGCTTCACCCACATCGGTTCGGTCGCCGAGGTGAACGAGCGCATGCGCGCCCTCTTCGACAAGCTGGAGAACCCGGCCGTCACCGATGTCGCGGCCGCCTTTTCGCAAAAGAATGTCAACCTGTCGCCCAATCTCCTGCCCGACATCTACCATGGCGAACCGCTGGTTCTGGCGGCCCGGATGGGAAAGGCAGCCGGAACCCTGACCGTCAGCGGCGAGATCGGCGACCGCGCGTGGACGATCTCCCTGCCGCTCGATCAGGCAAGCAATGCCAAGGGCATCTCGAAGATCTGGGCACGACGCCAGATCGATGATGCCGAGGTCAATCTCACGCTCGGCAAGATCACGCAGGCCGATGCCGACAAGCGCATCCTGCGATTGGCGCTCGACCATCATCTGGTCACGCGCCTCACAAGTCTCGTCGCTGTCGATAGCAAGCGTCCGCGGCCGACAAACGCCCCACTGACGCAGGCCGACATTCCATTGCAGCTTCCCGCGGGCTGGGATTACGACAAGCTCCTCGGCATCGGTGCAACGCGGGATGCGAAAGCCGACATCGGACATCGGCAGACAGCCGACAAGTCGCGGGGTGCCGATGCGGAGCTTGAACCCATCGCCGCGCCGGCTCCGGCCAGCGTTCCGCTGCCGCAGACCGCGACGCCGGGAATGCTTCTCATTCTCCAGGGGTTGCTTGCCCTTCTGTGTGGAGCTTCGCTGCTGGTCCTCGCATCGCGAAGGAGCCGGGCATGATCGCCGCCACTCGCCTCCAGACCATCGGGAGCGCGCCAGCGCGCTCCCTCCTGACTTTCGCGGCCGGCATTCTCATCGCCGCCGGTCTCTTCCTCGCCGCACAGGGAGGATGGATCTACGCCAAGGCGGCCTTGGCGCAGCTTCTCCTGGAGCGCGCATTCGCCGAGAGCGTGATATCAGGCGCAGCGGTCAAGCCCTGGAGTTGGGCCGACACCTGGCCGGTCGCGCGTATTGAAGTTCCACGCCTTGGCGTTTTAGCCATCGCGCTCAAGGGTGCGAGCGGACAGGCGCTTGCCTTCGGCCCCGGTCATCTCGACAATACCCCGCAAGCCGGCCAAGAGGGTACGGCCGTCTATGCGGCGCACCGCGATACCCATTTCACTTTCCTGAAAGATATCGGTGTGAACGACCGTATCCGCATCACACGCAGCGATGGTCGGACCTTCACTTTCCGCGTGACCCGCATGGCCGTTGCCCGCTGGGATGAAGCAGAGATCGACCCCAACGCGCGCGGCGTCCATCTCGTGCTGGCGACCTGCTTTCCCTTCGACGCCGTGACCTCGGGACCGCTGCGCTATCTGGTCTATGCCGATCTCGAAGGAACGACGGGTAAATAAACGACGGCCAGGATATGGAAATCAGCCCTACCCGCTGGTGCGGGTAGACGCTTCCGAGTAACGCGCGTCCATTGGGGCGAGACCGTTGGCATTGGGTTGCGTCAGGATACCATAGAGCTCCGGACGGCGGCCTCTTATCCAGCGCTGGCCCGTGCACTTGTCGAGCAAGGCCAGATCGATTTCAGCGCTCACCCTCGCATCGGCGGCCGCCCAGGTTTCGGCCAGGATCCGACCATAGGGATCGAGGATCATGGCGTTGCCGGTGCGCACTTCGTCTTCATCCTGTCCGACGCCATTGCTGAAGACGAGGAACATTCCATTGTCGTGGGCGCGCGACGGCAGCCAGCGCATGAACCATTCCCGACCGTTTGGTCCTCGAAATTCGGCCTCGATCGCCTCCGGATCTTCGTGGCGATTGATCCATTTTTCGACCGGTATCCGCTTCAGCCCGTGCGGACTAACCGAATGCCCGCCGCCAGCCTGATGCGGCGCGATCAAGAGTTCGGCGCCAAGCAGCGCGGTCGCCCGCGCGTTCTCGATCAGATTATTGTCCCAGCAGATCAGGATGCCGGCCCGAATTCCCCAAGGTGTATCGAAGACCGTGAAGGCATCGCCGCTGGAAATGAGGCGATGCTCCCAGGCATGCAGCTTGCGATGGCAATGGATGGGGCCATCCGGCATGCAGACCACGTAGCTGTTATAGAGCTTTCCGTCTTCTCCCAACTCCAGGAAGCCCGCGCCGATCGCGATGCCCTTCTTACGCGCGAGCGCGGCTACCCGGCTGATGGAAGGACCGGAGAGCGGCTCCGCCAGCGCATGCAGCGCTGGACCGTCGAGCTTGGGAACATGCCAATATCCGCAGATGCACATCTCGGGAAAGACGACGAGCTGATTGCCGGCCTGCACGGCTTCTTCCGTGAAATGCTCCACGCGAGAGAGATTAAAGGCCTTGTCATTGGCCCGATGCTGAAACTGCACGGATGAAATCTTGAGCGCCATGTCGATTGCTCCTTTCGCCATGAAGCAATTTGACCATGCGGCTTCTCTTTCGTAAAATGACTTTATCGATTGAAATTATTCCTGGACAGAATGGAAATAAAGCTCCTCCGATCCTTCGTTCAATTGATCGACACCGGCCACTACGGCAAGGCTTCGGCGAAACTGTTCGTCACCCAATCGACCTTGACCAAGCAGATTCAAGCCTTGGAAGCCGCGATCGGCGGAGCATTGTTCGAGCGTGGCCGCCATGGCGCCAAACTGACGCCTCTCGGAGAACTTCTGCGGCGCGAAGCACGCCCGCTTCTTCAATTGAACGACGATGTCGACCGGAAGATGCATCGCGCCATGGCCGGCCTTACCGGATACCTCGACATCGGATTTGGAATATCGACCCTTGTCGTGGCGCCGCGGCTGATCGCCGGCTTTCGTGCGACGACGCCCGATTGCAGCATCACGCTCAACGATCTGCCATCGCGGGAACAGCATCAGCGCCTGCTCGACGGCAGGCTTGATATCGGCTTCTGCCGGGCGCCGGAGGAGGATAGCGGCCTGGCCTTCATGCCCATTATCGAAGAGCACTTGGCCCTGGTGCTTCCAAGCGGGGTGACAATACCGGCCCAGGATCGGCTGGCGGAGTTGAACGAGCTTGGCTTCGTGGCGCTTTCGCCATCGCGCGGACCGGGACTGGATGATCAGATCAGGCGCTGGTGTTCGCTTGCCGGTTTCGAGCCTCGCATCGCCCAATATGCCGACGACTTACTAACCGTGCACGCCATCGTTTCCGCCGGCCTGGGCGCGGCATTCCTGCCCTGGCGTGGCGTGCAGGCATTGGCGGGGTCCAGCCACAAACAGTCTCTCTCCGGACCGGAATCAAGATGGCCGGTTGGAATCTGCTGGCATCGCGAACATGCGAGCCCGCTGTTGGCCCGTTTCATCGATCATGTATCGAAGAATCTGGAATTCCACGGCTCGCAGGCCGACTGGTAATCGAGTTAAAGGCCTAACGCATGGGCATTGCGCGATGAAAGCGACCGCTCTCATCGCCAAGAATGCGATTATGCATTCCAACCCCATTGTCCGAAAGGCGCTAGACATGAACCTGCTCGGCGTCGTCCGCGGACGGTTCAAGCGCCTTGGTGGTCAAAACGAACCATGCAGCCAAAGCATCGTCGGAGTGCCGAGAATCGCCAAGGCGATCCCCACGGAAACCGCCATCTTGATCGCCTTGATGCGCCGGGTCCTGACGCCGCTCCAATCATAACTCAAAATCACTAACCCCCACAAATCATTGATGATTCGCAAAGTAGAGCCGACTCGGCCTTCGACAAGGGATGGTGATGATTCGTCCACAACGGATATTCGCGCGATGTTTCTACGGAGGCGGTGTCGAAAGGTGGCGCCGTCTTAACCGTGCTTGAGACGCGATAGTAGTTCGCCCTGAATTTCACGCCTTGATCGGCGAAGCGATTACCGCCAGGTATTGATGGCCTTGGAGCGAAACTGGCGATGATCCGCGGATCACATGTGCTTTTGTGAAGAACGCGTCACGGCCAAGCGGGCCTCGATCCAGAGGCGTTCTCGGCACACGGCCCGCGCTATCTGACCGAGACCGTGGAACGAGGCATACCCCGACGGGAGGCGATGCAGCGTTCCCTGCATAAGTCAGTCAGTCGCGCAGGCCGCCAGCTATTACAACAATGCCGTGCGGAAGAACGGCCCGGCGGCTCGATTGATCGTCTAGGTCACGGTATCCGGCTTCGCTTGTAGCTCGACACGACGCTATCGGCGCCGCGCCGCCTTGCGAACCAAGCTGGAATATGCGGTTCTACGACCGCTTATTCGGGAGCACGGGGAGGATGGTTGCGATGAAGACAGGGATCGACGCGGTTATCGAAAAGGCGATCACGTCCGGCAAGATCGTCGGCACTGTCGTGATCGTCGTCAAAAACGGAGAAACCGTCTATAGCCGCGCTGCTGGTCATGCCGATCGAGAAACCCAAAAAGCCACGGATACGCGGACGATATTCCGTCTCGCTTCCGTGACCAAGCCGCTCGTGGCGGCGACGGCCCTGGCTCTTGTCGACAAGGGCAGGCTGGCGCTTAGCGACCTCGCCCGAGATTATCTCCCCTATTTCCGACCCCGGCAGCCAGATGGAGAGATCGCCGATATAACCATCCAGCACCTGCTTACTCACACGGCGGGTCTCGGTTATGGAGCGGATCCCAAGACAACACCGCCCGAACGGATGTTCAACGCTGGCCTCGCCGACACGGATCTCGACTTCGAGGAGAACTTCAGTCGACTGTCGACCTTTCCGCTGCTGGGCGCACCGGGCAAACTTTGGTCTTACTCGATCGCCATTGACGTTCTTGGAGCGGTCATAGCACGGATCGAGGCTTGCAGCCTGGAAGAGGCGGTGCGTCGTCATGTAACGGGACCGCTGGGCATGAGCGACACCGGTTTTTCGGTGAGCGATCCGGAGCGACTTGCCACGCCCTACGCCGATGCCACTCCGACGGCCGTCAGAATGAGCGATCGCCATTTGGTTCCGGATGATAGCGGCAACCTGCTTACCTTTGCGCCGACGAGGCTATTCAATCCGAAGGCTTTCCAATCCGGCGGAGCGGGCATGGTGGGCACGGCGCCGGATCTAATCACCTTCCTCGAAGCCATTCGCGGCGGCGGCGCGCCCATCTTGAAGGCGGAGACCGCAAGGGCGGCGCTTCTCAACCAGATTGGCGACATCCCGCGCCCGGGCAAACCAGGAGAAGGATTCTCGTTTTTGGGTGCGGTGATCCGGGATCCCGTCTTGGCGGAGGTTCCAATGGCGAAGGGATCGGTAAGCTGGGGCGGCGTTTATGGACACAGTTGGTTCATCGATCCCTTGGAAGGCATTTCGGCGGCGATCATGTCCAACACGGCGGTTGAAGGCTGCATGGGAGCCTTTCCACGAGATATCGTTCGGGCGATTTATGGCGTTTAATGCTTCCGGCGCGAAAGCATCTATCGGTTCCAAGAGCTAGCGGCTCGACGGAAGCTTGACCGTTACGGTCTTGCCCTGGCAGCTGCTGAACGAATTCTAGACCGAGCTTCGCCGCCATTCTGTGACGGTCTGGAACGAAACGTCGATACCGCGCTCGGCTGGCAGGTCTTCAACATCGCGAAAAACTAAACAGAAAACGGTGACAAAGCCACCCCGCATGGGCGATGATCTCGGCGGGAAAAGGGTGGCGTTCGAAGTGAGCAGGCTGGGCTTCGGTCATGGGCAGCAAATACCGGCTCCTTCAAGACAAAGTCGTTAAGCCGGCGCCAACGAGGGCGACTCACCCACGCCGGTAGAGTGATTCTCGTCGCTAATCTTAGCCGGATATGCGTCGAACGATCGACGGTAGCCGCGCCTTGCCATCAAAAGGTGTGAGTCATCGCCGCGATCGTCTTCGGCGACTTACCGCGGAAAATTGAAGAAAAGCAGTGCATTAAATAGCAAAGGCCAAGGTCTTGGCTGTCACACGTTAACCGGTCATTAACCGTTAATCTCTGGACGGCCTGACAGAATCGTGTTCTACCTTCTGGCGGGCAAAGGTCGGCAAACCGGCGACAGGCCGCCAAGAGGGACAAATGGCGATAGCGAACCGCACGGAGACTATAGCTCCTTCAAAGGAAAACGCAGGCAGCAAGATCGCGCGCCATGCGACTGTGCTGTCTGGTCAGCTCCAGCAGCTCAGAACGCGGATGTATCCGCCGAAATCCGAGAAGATGCTGCGCCAGTTCCTGACCAATGAAGTATCCAAGCTGACCTCGATCCCGGATTCGACCCTGAAGCTGATGTCGAGCGAGGGCCGAGGCCCCACCCCGAGCAGGTTGGAGAACAATCACCGCGTCTACACGCTTGCCCAGATCAACGAATTGCGGGAGCTGTTCGCCAAGCAGAAGCCGGCGGAAGCCCTTCGCTTCCTGCCTCGGCGCCGGCCAGGCGAACATCTGCAGGTGATGGCGATCGCCAACTTCAAGGGTGGCAGCGCCAAGACGACCACTTGCGTTCACCTCGCGCATTATCTCGCGCTGCATGGCTATCGCGTGCTGGCGCTCGACCTCGATCCGCAGGCGTCGCTTTCGGCCATGTTCGGCGCCCAGCCGGAAATCGATGTCGGCGCCAACGAAACCATCTATGCGGCGCTCAGATACGAGGCGACCGAGAGGCGCTCGATCCGCGAAATCATCCGCAAAACCTATTTTGACGGCATCGATCTCATTCCGGGCAACCTGGAAGTCATGGAGTACGAGCACGAGACGCCGCGGGTTCTCGCCCAAAGGTCCGGCTCCGGCGCCATCTTCTTCGAGCGCCTGAAGCTCGCGCTTGCCGAGGTCGAGGAGGATTACGACATCGTCATCCTCGACACGCCGCCGTCGCTCGGATTTCTGACCCTTAGCGCCATCTACGCCGCCACGAGCATGATCATCACGGTGCATCCGGCCATGCTGGACGTGGCATCGATGAGCCAGTTCCTGCTCATGATGGGCGATCTGATCAGCGTGCTCGACGAAAGCGGCGCGCAGCTCGACCAGGATTTCATCCGTTATCTGATCACGCGCCACGACCCGAATGATGCGCCGCAATCGCAAGTCGTGGCGATGCTGCGTCATCTCTTCGGTACCGATGTTCTCTTGCCGACGGCGATCGAGAGCACCGCCGTCGAGGCCGCGGGGCTCGCCAAGCGTTCCCTCTACGAACTCGAGATGGGGCAGATCGGCCGAGACACGCACAAGCGCGCCCGCGAGGCCGTGGACGCCGTCAACGAAGCCATCGTTCATCTCATCAATGCAAGTTGGGGGCGTGAATGAGCAAGAGCCCGAGACGATCCATCGTCGCCAGTTTCGGCCTGCTTTCGGCCGAATTGGAAAGCGGCGAGAGCACGCCAGAACCGTCGCCTTCGAGCCCCGCCCCCGCGCAGCCTGGACGCGTCGGTGCCGGAGTGATCGGTGCCGCGCATCGCGCGATCGGCGATATCCGCGCGGAGCGCGATCGACTGCGCGCCATTGTCGAATCCGGCGAGGGTTGGATTCAGGACCTCGATCCACATGCGATCGATGCCTCGCCCTATCCGGATCGCCTGCCCGACGACGATCCGGGTGATTTCGAAAGATTCAAGCGCTCCATCGAGGAGGAAGGCCAGAAAGTTCCGATCCAGGTTCGGCGGCACCCCACCTCGAGCGATCGGTATCAAGTCGTCTATGGCCATCGCAGATGGCGGGCCGCCCTCGAACTAGGCCGCGTCGTCCGTGCCATAGAGGTCGAGATATCCGATCTCGACCTGGTGCTGGCCCAGGGTATTGAAAACGCGAGCCGTCAAGATCTAACATGGATTGAACGCGCCTTGTTCGCCTCGCGCATGGACGATGCGGGCATCAAGGCACGCCACATCTACGCGGCTCTTTCCATCGAGGACGCGGAGCTCGCGCGAATGCGCAGCGTCTATCGCACGATCCCGGCGGATATCATCGAAGCGATTGGCAGGGCTCCGAAGATTGGTCGACCGCGTTGGCTGGAGTTGGCCAAGACAATATCCGCGGCCCCCAATGCCCTTGAAGTGGTGCGCGCCGCTCTCTCCGGCGTCAATGACGCCGATGAAACCTCGGACCAGCGATTTCAGGTGGCATTGAAGGCGATCAAGCCTTCGCCCGAGGCGCGCAATACCCAGATCGCGATTTCCGATGGATCGGGAGCGAGGCTTGGTGTGTTCATGACCTCGCCCCGGGAGGTTCGAATCTCCGCCGAGGGCAAATTGGGTACGGAATTCGTGAGATTTGTCGAGGAGGAGTTGCCCGACCTTGTCGAGCGTTTCACTCGCTCGAGAGACAAACGCAAACCCTGACAGCTGTCAGGGTTTTCTGATTGGAAAGGAAACCTAGCAAAAGAAAAAAGGCCCCCAAACGTTGCCGTCGTGGAAGCCTTCTCTTCAATGTAGCAACTGAAGAATCGCATTTCCTCGAATCCCAGTCAAGAGTCTTTGGCACCGTTTTTGGTGATCGTATTTCTTTTGCCTCTTGAAGGTGAGGAAAATGCAGAATGGAAGTGTAACGACGCCTTTTGGGCGGCGGCCGATGACGCTTGCCCTGCTTCGGCGACAGATCGCCGTGAACAGGATCGAACCCGGCAAGTCGGTCGATAAATGGAAAGTCTTTCGAGACGTATCCGAAGCGCGACAAAAACTCGGATTGCAGGATCGCAGCCTTGCCGTGCTTGACGCCCTGTTGAGCTTCCATCCGGAAAACGAGCTCCGCCAGGACGCTCAGCTTGTTGTCTTTCCATCCAACGCGCAGCTGACCTTGCGCGCTCACGGCATCGCGGGCGCCACGCTTCGCCGGCACCTCGCGCTTCTCGTCGAGGCTGGCCTGATCGTTAGAAAGGATAGCGCCAATGGCAAGCGCTATGCGAGAAAAGGCCGGACAGGCCAGATCGAAAACGCATTCGGCTTCGATATCTCACCGCTGCTGCTGCGCGCCGAGGAGCTTGCGATCACGGCCCAGCAGGTCGTGGCGGAACGGATGGCGCTGCGCCGAGCCAAGGAAAGCCTGACGATCTGCCGGCGCGACGTCCGCAAATTGATCACGGCGGCCCGCGCGGAAGGCATGGGGGGCGACTGGGCGCTGATCGAGGACAGCTACAACGCCATCGTCGCCCGCATTCCTCGTTCACCAGCGATCCGTGAGATCATCTCCCTTCTCGAGGACATGGAGCTTCTTCGCGGCGAGATCATCAACCTTTTGCAAACACAGCAAGAAATTGAAAATTATAGCACCAATGATGCCCAGGGTGAGCAGCACATACAGAGTTCGAATCCCGAATCCCTTAATGAACTTGAACCAAGTCTTCGAACAAAGCTGGAAACGAGGTCCATAGAAAGAGGCGGTTCCCGGAAGGAACCGATGCGAATATTCCCCTTAGCCCTCGTCCTGAAGGCGTGCCCGGAAATAGGCTCTTATGGACCGACGGGCGGTATCAACAGCTGGCGGGACCTGATGTCGGCGGCCGTTGTCGTGCGATCGATGCTGGGCGTCGGTGCTTCGGCTTATCAGCACGCTTGCGAGATAATGGGGCCGGAAAACGCCGCCGCGACGATAGCTTGTATTCTCGAGCGATCAGGGCATATCAATTCGGCCGGCGCTTATCTGCGGGATCTCACATCAAAGGCAAAACGCGGTGAATTTTCACTCGGTCCCGCGCTCATGGCATTGCTTCGAGCAAATATCGGCGATGGCGATATTATATCGAGGGTTTCATGATGGGTTGCCTCAGTTTCCAGGGTGTCGACGATCTGAAATACCCCCTTGGAATGAGCCTCGGACGTTACCGAGCGAGCGGGCGGCATGACAGTCCTTTCCATCAATTGAAACGGCCAAAGCCAATCTTTCAGCCATGGCCGTCCATTGACCGCCGGAACTCGGCGGCGGCCTAGACCGGTGCCTTGGATTAACGGCAGACGCGTTCCTTGCGGACGACCCAGTGGCCATGAACCTTATGCTTCACCGTCTTCACGAAGCAATCGTGGTGATGACGATGGAACGGAGCTGCCTGAGAGGGAACGCTGACGGCGACAACGGATGCCAGGGCGATCACGGAAGAGAGAAGAAGGCTTTTCATGTTAAACCTCGTAAGCATTGGGGGTTGATGCTGCGTGTTCACGCATGAACTTGATGACTGATCGAGACTTAACCGAAAATGAATAGCACCCTTACAATTTTGTAATGCGATCTGGAGATCGGCGCCAATCGAGGAGCCGTCCGCGGTGAACGCGAAAGGAGCTTGGTTTAAGGTACATTGGCCAAACTCGGTCCCGGCCGATCGCATTCATCGCCCGATCTCTCGCCGCTGGCCTACCACTCGCCGGCCGCAACTGGAGCCTTGGTAGCGAGCGAGCACGAACTCCCAGGAGTTTTATCCGTCCGAGCTATCTGGTGATTGGCGAATCTGGGCGGAATTTATCCAAAAGCTAACAAAAAAATGCCCGTCCGCAGGCTGTTTTACCCCATCCCGGGAGAGAAATCGCCGCTCGCGGAAGAGCGCGTTTCCATGCCTCGGAAGCTTCAGTCGATAGTGTATGGCTCATGGAAGCTAATACCGCGATAGTTTCTTGATGGAAAAATTCTCTTTGAGAATCAGATATTTAGGCGGCGCCAAATTTGGGCAGGAGAAGCGAAGCATTTCGTCCGTCTCGTGCGATATAGCACGCTAACGAGGCCGATTAGTCAAGGAAATTGTCGGTTAGCGAGATCGCTCGATGGCTCGCAGGCGATACCCCATCGTCTCGCGCAGGAGAGCGATGGTCTTAGAAACGCTCGGTCCCTCGATCGGAGGCGCCCGCCGGCGTTCGCAGAACTCCCGCCAGACGAATAGGGTCAGTTCCGCCCCATCCGTCTCGGTCTCACCCTCCCTCTCGGCGAATTGTTCGAGGATCCGATATCGGCCATCTTGCCAGAACAGTTTCTCCACCCAATCGTAGATGGGGATGACATGGAAATGAAAGGCAAGTCCGGAGATATGGCCATATCTGCCGATATAGACGCGTGAAGCGCCTAGCTCTCGTTTGAGGGTCGCTTGAGACAGCGCCAGCAGCGGGCCGATCTCGCGCAGCGCGCTATCGGGTAAATCGAAGAGGTCATTGGCCAATCCCTTGGACGCGACGATGAGATAGCCGGGGAGCGCCGAATTCGCGCGGTGGCTCACAAGCCATCCGTCGCTCTCGCCGATCAGAAATCGTGAAGCAGTCGTCATGTCTTCTCCTTGGTGTCAGCTATTATTCGTCGGCTATTTGTGCTTCTGGCCGGGGGTGCATAACATTGGCCCGAACCGGCAAGCTCGCTTTTCGATGGCCGAAGCTGAGTGGCGAATCTATGGGTGCCGCATCGATCGCGAAGCTTGTGTAGCTGCTGCCGGGCTGGCGGTCGAGGTGAAAGAGACCGCTCCAGCAAGACGATCGCTCCCGTGGGTCTTCCATGGATGTCGATCCCTGTCTGCGAGCGGCATCCAGCGGCGGCCGAGCACGGCGGCGAGGGCCGAAGGTCGTTGAAAGCACCACGGGTCGCGGAATGATACCGCTTTCCGCCGTAAACGAGCTGCCGGAGGAGGGCTCCATGGAACAGCAAGGTCCTGGGATTGGGGGCGCGAATGAAGAAGCCGCGCGGGAAGGCGGATCGCGCCGACGCAGTCCGGCTTTTATTTTCATCGGATCGCGACCCGATGAAAGCCGCGTATGCTCGACGAATGTGTCGGAACTTCGCTGAGCGCGGTAGCGGTAATGGCGGTATGCGCGACGAACGATCCCGGCCGGTTGGCGGGCCGACCTTCAACACCCAATCTGGGAGGTTCTTTTTCTCGCTGGAGCGAGTCTGGTTTGGCTTTGGTGGTCGCGCGAAAACCCTGACAGCTGTCAGGGTTTTTCAAACGGCGGCTATTAGAAGGGCGGTCTTGGTAGGTGCGCGTCGCCCGGCGACCAACACGGAGGCGATATGCGCCGCGTAGCTTGGCGACCGACCATAACGATCGTGGGTCGCAAAGCGACGACATCACAAGGCGTTTCGGCGTTGTCAAGAACCGCGCCCCGAACGCGCAACGCGAGCCTACGACGGCGGAGGCGGGAGCGAGCGCGCTCCTTCCGGGTGCGGTGCCAGCGCGGGATCACCGTGCTTCTGTTTCATCGGGCCATAGTGCCATAGTGCTTGCAGCCGTTCGAGAAGATCGGCGCACGCCACCAGTTCCCATCACCACCATCGAGACTTATTTGACGACGCATCGCGCCCGAGAACGTAACCAATCGCGAAGGCGAGGGCGCCAATCGTGAGGACAATTCCGGTTGCTGTGTGCGGATGCTCAGAAGCGCCCGAGACCACTGCCGTGCTCTCACGGACAACAGCGTCCTTGGCACCCTTTGCGACCTTCCGGACACCGGTCGTTGGCTCTGTGGGTTTTCCTGTGAAGCCAGCACTGAGTTCGTCGGTCATGATGTTCCTACTCCTTGTTCCGTGGGAAGGAGAACCCGCGCAGGCCAAGGAAGTTCCGGAGAATTGGCTGGCTGGAACAGGTGGTTTAGCGGCATCTGCAAAAATTCACTCGAAGCGAACGACGCCCTAGTGGCATCGCTCGCTTTTCGTCGGCGGCCTGGATTCTGTACGACGACGACAAGATCCTGCCATTGGCTGATAATCTTGCGGCGATACCGCTATCCTGTCTCTGGGGCGATTAAGACAAGCGGCAGGAGTTAAAGTTCGATTCCCGTCAAGAGTATCGCCTGGGCCGCCGGCGACGGTCGGCGGCTTCGTCTTCGGAGCGCCACAAGTGCGCTACTTGGATTGCCGCCTCGGCGCCTGCGGATGGCCGAGGCTCATGGCATCCTCGGTTCGATCGCGGTTGCTTCTCAATCCAGAAGCAAGGATTAGCCGCGAGGTTGCGTCAGCGCCAAGGCGAGTGTCGATACGGCTAGGATGGCGGTAAGCGTCAGAGGGCCGACAGCGCCATAGCGATCGACGATATAGCCGCCGAAAACCGCGCCGATGCTGATGGCGACCTGAAAAGAGACGACCATCAGGCTGCCGGCCGCCTCCAAAGCGTCGGCTGCCCCGCGGGAAAGATTGGTCGGCAGTACCACCGGTGCCATGCCGAAGGCGAAGCCCCAAAGCGCGACGAGGCAGAAGGCAATACCGGTTTGAGCGCCCCAAAGCACCAAAGCAAGTGTGGCAAACGCCATCAGCACCGCCGTGAGAGCGAGGGCCAGGCGGATGCTGGCGTCGGCCATTCGGCCACCGGCGACATTGCCGATCACGGAAGCGATGCCAAACCCAAGCAGAGCCAGGGCGATCGATCTGGTTTCAAGGAGCGTCACTTGTTCGAGGAAGGGACGCACATAGACCGAGCCGGCAAAATGGCCCGTCATCAGCAAAAGAATGGCAAGCATCCCGAGCTGAATGCTACGCCGCCGTGTCAGCCGGAAAACGTCGGCGAGGCTGTTGCTTGTGCTCGCGGGCAGTGTTGGTAGGCTCAGTAGCTGCAGCAGCATGGCGAGCGCGGCAAGTCCGGCGGTCATCGCCATTGCCACGCGCCATCCCAGCCAGTCGCTGATCAAAGCTCCAACCGAGGGCGCGGCTATGGTGGCGAGCGAGACGCCGAGGGTGACGATAGCCATGCCCCGACCTGTCGAATTGGCGCCGACCAGTCTCGCCACGACGGCAACTGAAAGCGCCCAGAAACCGCTCAGCGCGATGCCCAGCCCAGCCCGGCCCAACAACAATAGCCAAAAATCCGTCGCCAATGACGCAAGGACATTGGAACCGATCGCCAAGGCGCTGAGGCCGACCAACACCGTCTTGCGATTCAGCCTGCCGATCAGAACATTGCTCAATAGGGCGGTGACAGCGCCGACGGAAGCTGTGGCGGTGACGACCTGTCCGGCTGTTCCCTCGGTAATCGCAAGATCGCGCGCCAGCGGGGTTAACAGACCCGCTGGCAGGAATTCAGCCGATACCAGCGCGAAGCTGGTGGCCGCCATTGAAAGGACGGCGAACCAGGTCGCCGCGCTCCATGTGGATGGTTCCGGGGTATCCGGGTCAATGGCTACCCCATCAAGTTGCGATGTCGTGTCCGTCATAAGTGTCTCCTTGAGTTAGGAGAGGTCATAGACGAACTATTCGGGACGGTATGTGTCTTAAAATCCGAAATCCATGTCCATTCGTCCGGAATTTGTGCGTCGCACAACGCCCGGTGAGACGCTGGTGATGCGTTTGAAGGCGCGAGCGAAGGATGCCTCGGATTCATAGCCCAACCGAGAAGCAACTTCGGCGACTGACATGCCGCTTTGCCCCAACAGGTCGCGGGCAAGCTGCATCCGCAAACGGGCGAGATAATGGGCCGCGCCTTCTCCTAACATGGCGTTGAAGCGCTCGGCGAAGATCGAACGCGATTGACCCGCCAAGCCCGCGAGACTTTTGAGGGTCCAGTTACGGCCGGGGTCTCGGTGCATGGCCGCCAGCACACGACCGACATGGGGATCGCGGATGGCGGCGAGCCAGCCGGTGGTCGAGCCCCCGCTGCAATTGACCCAGCAGCGGATGAGCCGTGCCGCGAGCAAGTCGGCCATGCGCGACAAGACGGTCGCGCTTCCCATCTGTGGCTGTGTCGCCTCCGCCGACATGGCCGCCAGCAGGGGGCCAACGATCGGGTCATTGCCGGCCACATCGCAGCCCTTGATGATTGGCGGCATCAAGGCGACCAAGGGATTAAGTGCATGCGCCCCCAAGACCATGGAGCCGCAGAAGAGGGTGCTCGTCGCACCCGTTCCATCCCGCACCACGTCGCATACGTTGCTTCCCAATCTTGTTATCTGGCAGCTCTTGCGCGAGTCACCCTCGACATCTGGCGCGCTGGCCAACCGGTGTGCGACGCCTTGCGGCAGCAGAACCAGATCGCCATCGTTCAATTCCTGCCATCCTTGCGCTTCGGTATGGATCCAGCACGGACCCTGGCTGACAAAGTGAAAACGAAGCAGCTGTTGTTGCGGAAAGGCGATGCTCCATGGATGTCTGAGTTCGCAGCGTCCATAATTGACGCCACTCAAACGAAAGTCTTGCAGGACTTCGCTTAGGGCGTCCATTGGGACATTTGACGGCGACAATGGTTGAGACGAATGATCAAGCATCGAGCCAATTTAGGTCTCAAGCGTCCAGCATTCAAGCGCGTCAGCGATGCAAATGTGGTCGCTCCAGTAAGGAACGCTGTCTCAATCATACGGATGCCGTCAAACGCGGGCCCCAATATCCGGCCCGCCGCCGATGGTTCAGCCAAGATCGATTTTCATGGCGAAATCCCAGGTGCCGGCGCCGTTCCTGGCCAGGCTGATCATCATCAAGCCGAGCGCTTCCAGCGTCTGGGCCATGTGCAAGCCACCAATGTCAAACGGACGGAGCCCCAGACTTTCGAGGAAGGTCGAGACGCGTGCCTTCGCCTTCGTGTCGTCGGCTGCGATGAACGCGTCGAGGCGTCCACCCTTGGCCAGCACGTGACCGAAGATGGTGTTAAACGCCTTCACGACAGGCGCTCCGGCAGGGAGGCGCTTGGCGATCTCCTGCGCGCCAGAACCGCCATGCGGAGTGACGAGACCCGAAAGGTCGGTGGCAACGGGGTTGGTGATGTCGATAATCACCCTGCCGTCAAGCGAGTTCCCGTAATCGGCGATCACAGCCGCGGCGCTGGTGTAAGGCACTGCCAGGACGACGATATCCCCGGTCGGAGCGGCGCCATAAGTCGCCGTCGTCGCTCCGGCTCCGATCTGCTCGGCGAGCGCCCGCGCCTTGGCGGGATTGCGGCTGGCCACCTCGACGGTATGCGCGGCCTTGGCGGCAAGGCCGCCGATTGCCGCGGCCATGCCGCCGGATCCACTGATGCTGATAGTGCTCATGCATGATTCCTCAATCGAACTTGACCAGATCCTTAAAGATCAGATGACCCCAGTCGTTGCCGTGCGCCTGAACGAGCAGTCCACCTTCCGAAAGGCCGCCAAGGTTGATCGGCGCGAAACTGAGTTGTTCGGCAAGCGCGGCAATCTCCGCTGTCGCGCCGCCGTCGTCGCTCGCCAGGAACACGACTCTCCTGCCACCATGCACGGCCGGATCTTGGTCGAGCACGGCGGCAGCCAGATGATTGAAGCCCTTGACCAGTCTTCCACCGGAGAAGGCCTGCGCAACGAATTTGGACGACGGCTGCCCTCCCAGTTTCTCGGGAGGCACGCCGTAGGCATTGGTCACATCGACGATCGTCTTCCCCTGCCATGTGGACAGCACCTTGGCGACCTCCGGGTGCTGTTCGAAGCGGACAGCTAGAAAGATAACATCCGCCTTTATAGCTTCCGTCAGGGTCTTGGGAATAATCTCGGGCCCGATCGCGGCTGCATCGGATGCGACGCTTGCAGGGTCGCGCGTGGTTGCAACGGATACCTCGATGCCGTTGCGGGAAAACGCTTTGGCCAGAGCTCGGCCGATATTGCCGAAGCCGATAATCGCGTAGCTCATCATATTCTCCTTCGATTGTTCGGCGCGGTCAGAGCTTGTAGCCGCCGCTTGCTTCAATCGTCTGGCCCGTCACCCAATGGCCGTCATCGGAGGCCAGGAACGCCACGACGGCGGCGATTTCCGAAGGTTCGCCAAAGCGTCCCATCGCGATTTCGGCCTCGATCGCCTTGACGAGTTCGGGGTTTTCTCGAATGGCGGCGTTCACATCCGTTCGCGTGTAGCCGGGCGCGACAGCGTTAACGGTAATTCCGCGCGGTCCCAGTTCCGCCGCCAGCGCATGGGTCAGGTTGTTGATGGCCGCCTTGGCCATCGAGTAGACAGGCGCGGCCGTCACGGGCTTCGTGGCGGCGGCGGAAGAGATGTTGATGATGCATCCGCCGTCGGCGAGACGCTTCAGGGCCGCCTGAATGATGAAGAAGGGCGCGCGGGCATAGACCGCGATCAGGGTGTCCCAACTGTCCGGCGTCGCGTCCTTGAAGCCAACCCAGCCGGAGTTGCCGGCGTTGTTGACCAGAATGTCGAGGGCTTTGCTTCCGTTTCGCTTGGTGAACTCGTCGTCGAGTCTCTCGAATAAGATCGGGACGGTCGCCGGGTCAACGAGGTCCGCGTGGATCGCGAACGCGGTGCCTCCAGCATTCTCGATGGCCGCCACCACCTCGTCGGCGCCAGATTTGGAGGTGTTGTAGGTTAGCCCGACCGTCGCGCCATCCTTTGCGAGACGCTCGGCGATGGCACGACCAATGCCGCGCGACGCCCCGGTTACGAGAGCGGTTTTTCCTTTGAGAGGATGTGCCATTTCATTTCCTTCCGTGGATGTATGCATAATTGGATGACTGACCCGGCCGTGCGTGGCACGTCAGAGTTGAGCCAGGCCGCCGTCGACGGCGACTTCGCTGGCGGTCATGAAGCTGCTGTCGTCGGACGCGAGGAAGGCGGCCACTGCTCCAATCTCCGCCGGATCGGCCATGCGCTGGAGCGGTGTCATCGCGGCGAAGGCCTTCTGGCCCTCCTCGCCGAGCGCTTCCTTCGCGAGTTCGGTCGCCGTCGCCCCGGGCGACAGCACGTTCACCCGGATGCCCGTGCCCTTCAGGTCCTCGGCCCAGGTCCGCGCGAGATTGCGCACCGCCGCCTTGCTCGCGCTGTAGGCGCTGAACGCCGGGGCGCCCGTGGTGCCGGCGCTCGATCCGGTCAGGATGATCGAACCGCCCCGGCCCATCAGCGGCAGCGCCTTCTGGACCGTGAAGATCGTGCCTTTCACATTGGTGTCGAAAGTCTCGTCAATATGCTCGGCGGTGATCTTGCCGAGCGGAAGCGGGCTGCCCGCCCCGGCATTGGCGAAGACGATGTCGAGGCTTCCGCGCTCCGCCTTTACCGCCGCATAGAGCCGATCCAGATCGGCTTCATCGGAAACCGAGCCCTTCACCGCGCGGGCATTCGGCCCGAGATCGGCCACGGCCGCATCGAGCGCTTCCTGCCGGCGGCCGAAAATGAACACGAAGGCGCCTTCCTCGATGAACCGCTTCGCCGCGGCGCGGCCAATGCCGGTAGCGCCACCCGTAATGACCGCAATCTTACCCTCAAGCTTTCCCATGACTTCTCCTTCCGTCCTGTCGACAGCGCCTGTTGTCATTTGCGTCGACGAACGCTATCTAATGGATCACTGATCCGCTTCATAACCGGATCGCCGATCCACATATATGGATCACTGATCCATTTAGCAAGGTAGTCCATGCGAGCCGACGCGGAAAAAAATCGCAGCCAAATTCTCACCGTCGCGCGTGACGTTGTCGCCGAGCATGGTGTGGACGCGTCGATGCGTGACATTGCCCGCCGGGCCGGCGTCGGCTTGGCCACGCTGCTCCGTCATTTCCCGACGCGGGAGGCGTTGTTCGAAGCGCTGCTGTGTACCCATCTGGACGCACTCACCCGGAGGGCAGCCGAACTCGAACTGACGACTTCGGCCGACGAAGCACTTCTCTCCTGGTTTCGAGAATTGGTGCAATTCACCCAAAGCTCTAGGGGCGTTGTCGCCATGATGGCGGCCGCTCATACGAACCCCGACTCCGCCCTTTATGCCTCGTGCGCGGCCGTGCACGCGGCGGGCGCGCGACTACTGCTGCGCGCCCAGGCCGAGGGAACGGCGCGCCCCGATATGAATGGGGACGACCTGTTTGCCCTGATAACGGCTCTCGGCTGGGCGGTCGATCAACCCTCATTCGCGCCACGGGCGGATCATCTCGTTCACCTCGTGGCGAGCGCCATCCTGACACATTGGCCTCGCGACGATGTGAAGAAGGCAGCGGGTTGAATAAGATCCGGGCACTTTTCCTCAAATTGCCCCACGCAACGAAGCGGACTGGATCGCCGCCTGGCACAAAGCCACGCCTTTGAGTAGCGGAAACCTGACGCGGCCGCGCGAACGCCATGAAATGCGGCCGCCAACCCACATGATTTCTAGTGATCGGAAGGGGAGTGGACGTCTGCACCGCTCCATGCGGCGAACGCCAGATAATGCTGGCGGGAAGGATTGCTTTCGCCTCACGCTAGAAAAACTGCCTTTGGATCTTCGGGTTTCGACACGATCATTTCCGCGACGGGGCTGGTGCCCGGTAACGCCAATTTTCGGAGCGAGCAAATGTCGATCAATCGCCGTCACTTCAACCAATTGCTGCTCCTTGGCGGCGTGGGTCTTGCCTGGGGAGGCTCTCCGTCATGGGCAAGCGCCGCAGAGACGCCGGTGAGCGGCGGAACCCTGAACTGGGCCTACTATCCCGATCCGACGGCGCTGATCGCGATCAACACGTCCTCCGGTACGGGCCAGGCGATCGGACCGAAAATCAACGAGGGACTGCTCGATTTCGATTACGATCTCAACCCGAAGCCGCTTCTGGCGACGTCATGGTCGGCAAGCGACGATGGTCTGCGCTACACCTTCGCGCTTCGCAAGGGCGTCAAATGGCACGATGGCAAGGACTTCACCTCCGAGGATGTCAAGTTCACCATCTTTCGCCTGAAGGAAGCACATCCGCGCGGGCGCATCACCTTTCTGAACGTGATGTCGGTCGAAACGCCCGATCCGCTGACGGCCGTCATCGTTCTGTCCAAGCCGGCCCCTTACCTGATTTCGGCGCTCGGCAGTTCGGAATCACCGATCGTGCCGAAGCATGTCTACGAGACCTTCAAGCCGACCGAGCAGCCGACCCTCGCACAGACGATCGGCACAGGTCCCTTCATCCTCAAGGAATGGGTGCCTGGCAGCCATCTGATCTTCGACCGTAACCCGAATTATTGGGACGCGCCGAAACCCTATCTCGATCGCGTCGTCCTGCGCGTCATCCTCGACCCGGCGGCAAGGGCCGCGGCTTTGGAGACGGGAGAGATCGATATTGGCGCGAATCCCGTGCCGCTATCCGACATCGAGCGGCTGAAGGCCAATACCAACCTCGTTGTCGACACCACGACCTACGCCTATTCCGGACCACAGCAGCAGCTGTTCTTCAATTATGAGAACGAGATTCTCAAGAAGAAGGATGTGCGATTGGCGATCGCGCATGCCATCGATCTGCAGAAGCTCGTGGACATCGCCCTCTTCGGTTATGCGCAGGTTTCTCCAAGCCCGATCAGCACGGCATTGCCGAAATGGTATGATCCGAGCATCAAGGCGCGTGTGCCCGATCTCAAGCTTGCCAATAAGTTGCTCGACGATGCCGGCTTTCCGCGCGGCGCCAATGGCACGCGCTTCAAACTGCGGCTTGCCTATAATTCATTCCTGCAGCCCTCCTATGCCGACTTCATCAAGCAGTCGCTTGCCGCGGTCGGCATCGATGCCGAGATACTCAAGCTCGATCTCGCCACCTTCCTGAAGACGGTCTATACGGATCGTGCATGGGATCTGGTGATCGAATCCTTGTCCAACACCTTCGATCCGACCCTTGGCGTACAGCGCGCCTACTGGTCGAAGAATTTCAAGATCGGCCTGGTCTTCTCCAATGCCAGTCACTATTCAAACCCGGAGGTTGACGCGGTTCTTGAAGCGGCCGCCATCGAGCCGGACGAGACCAAGCGCCGGCAGCTCTGGTACAAGTTCCAGCATATCATCCACGACGACGTGGTTTCCGTCGATCTGGTGGCGGCAGGCGCGCAGATCGTTGCCAACAAGCGCGTGAAGAATTTCGCGCCCGGGGCGCAAGGCATCAACAACAGTTTCGGCCAGATATGGCTGAGCCCAAGCGCCTGAACAGGGGAGGCAGGGCCGATTGTGAACGGGAGCCGGCTTATCCAAGCCGGTTCAATGCGTTCCTGGCCGCGATCGCGCGGATCATATGGCTTTGCGGCGCGTGCGCCCGGGCGGTGATCGCATCGCGATGATGGCGTTCAAGCTGGAAGTCGCGATTGAGGCCGGGATTGCCGGCGAGCTCCAGCGCAAGACTGGTGACCGCGACGGCGTTGTCGATGACGACATGGCGAACATGCATGCCGTCCATTCCCACCGGCCGGCATCGACATCTTCCCCAAACGAGCGCAGCAGCCGGGCGTTCGTCGCAAGCCGCACCTCGATTTCACCGAGGCCGTCCAGGACGCGCGGCACCGTCGCGATTGGTGCGCCAAGGCTGGCAGGACTATGCGTGCTCGCGAAGCCAAGAACGCGGTCCCGCGCTGCTCTGGCAACGCCATGATAAACCGCACCGAGCAAGCCGAAGAAGAAGGCGGCGGCATGCTCGTCGCGGCGGATCGGTTCGCTGGCCGGTTGCGCCTCGATGAGATCATCGAGCGGTACCGATACGTCTTCGAGAATGATGTCATCGCTTGCCGTCGCGTGCATGCCGGCCGCATTCCAGCTCTTCTCGATCCGAAAGCCGGCGGCATCGGTCGGCACCAGGAATGAGGCAAGGCGCGGTTCCTCCTCGTCGGTAACGGCCAGAAGCGACACCCATTTCAGCACGGGGATGCCGGTCACATAGCTCTTATGGCCGGAAATGCGCCATCGATCGCCATCACGGCGCGCGATCGTCTCGGGCAGGGCACCATGGGCGGGCGAACCGATGCGCGGCTCGGCTTGCGCATTGTTGATCAGCGCCACGCCCTGCCTGTTTGCCGACAGGACGCGCTCCGCGAGATGGCGGGGCCATTTGCCAAGGCGGCGGATAGTAAAATGCGAGGTGTAGTGCATGGCGAGCACCAGCGCGGTCGAGGGTTCACCACGGGCGATCTCGCTGATGATGGCCTGCGCCGATGTCAGGCCCTCGCCGTGGCCACCATGATCCCGGTCGCTGACGAGGCCGAGCAGGCCGGCATCGAAAAGCCGGTCGAAATTCTCGAAAGGGAAGGCGCCCGTTGCATCGTGATGCGCGGCCCTGCTGGAAAAGTCCTCGGCAAGGTTTTTCGCCTTGCCGATCAGATCATCAATGGTCTCTGTCATTTCGTTACAACGTGGTTCAGGCGACGGCGCGTGTGGCGAAACCCTCGAGGTGACGGCGGTCCACCCATTCGCCAATATCGAAATCGCCGGCCAGGAAGCCGAAGTCGCGCAGGAAATTCTTGTAGTGTTCGACTGCGCCGACGAGTTCCGGTTCCAATCCCAGGCCGAGATGGCGATGGATTTCCGGTCCATTGGCGGCAAGAACCTGCTCCTCCGTCGCTCCGGACTCACGCGCCACGAAGCGGCGGGTTTCTTCCGGATGGGCTTCCGCCCAGGCGCCTGCCTTGAAAATCGCCTCGATCAATTTGCGCACGAGATCGGGGCGCTCGTCGGCCAATCGATCATCGACGGTCAGCACGCGCGGCGAGCCGGAATTGATGCGGATTTTCGGATCGGGATGAAAACCGAACTCGGCAACCTGCACCGCGCCGATGAGATTGGCGACATTGATACCGGCGGTTCCCTTGACGTAGATCGCGTCCACCTCGCCGCGCAGGAGAGCGGCAATCTCCTCGCCATAGGCCTGTCGGCGCTTAAGACCGAAGAGGGAGGGGCCTTCTTGGCTGGCGAGCACGGAATCGGTTAGCGCGATCTCGACGATCTCAACATCGTTGATGGATAAGCCTTCGAGCGACAGGGCCGAGATCAATCCCTTGAGCGCCGTGGCACGCATGAAATCGACGATCCCTTCGGGGCGGCGGGCGATGCCGAAGCGTCGGCCCCTGAGATCCGTGGTCGTCTTGATGCCGGTTCCCGGCAGCGTGATGATCGCCTGAAACTCATCCGTCCAGGTAATGCCGACAAGGCGCGTGCGACGGCCTTCGGAGCGCGCACGAATGGGCGGCACGTTGCCGCCATGGCGGAAGGACCAATCGAGCGTATGGTTGAAATGGCTCTGCCGGATGTTGCGATCCGGAGAGTCGATAATGGATTTCAGCGTGACGCCTTCGCCGCGAAAGCCGTCTTCGAGATAGCCGAGCTGCGCTGCAAGCCCCACAGGGGTCGGAACGGGGCAGCGCGTGTACCAGATTTCGGAAATGGCATTGCTGGTCATGATCGTTCCTTTCAGTGGCGCAGGCCGGCTTGTTTCATCAGCGGCAGAACATCGCTGCCGAAGAATTCGAGATCGTCGCGGAAATCGAAGAAGCTAAGCTGCAGGCCGTCGATACCGGCCGCCCTCAGCTTGACGAACTGGTCGACCACCTGCTCCGGCGAGCCGATGACACGGATGTTGCCGCCGATGAAGCGATAGGGATCCTGTGCGTCGCGGCCCTTCCAGGCATGGGCGTCGGAATCCAGCGACTGGAAGCCCTTACGGGAACGCTGGTCGGCATGGGCGACGATCCGGTCGGCGAGTTCCCATGCCTCCTTCTCGGTCGGACGGCAAATGACCATCGGATTGAGCAGGGTGCGCACGCTTCGTCCGACATCGGCGGCGGCATCCTTCACCTTCTTGCTATGAGCCGGAAGGGAGGCGAGGGCGCTGTCGATGTCAGCACCGGTCGGGCTGGTGATGAAGACGATATCCGAGTAGCGGCCGGCAAAGGCGATGCCTGCATCGGATCCGGTGGCGTTGACGAGGATCGGTCGGCCGAAATTCGGTTTCGGTGTCACGTAGCCGCCACCGAGCTTCCAGCTGCTTTCGCCTTCGAAGGAGTAATTCTCGTCGTCGCTCCAAAGCCGCTGCACGACCTCGAGAAATTCCGCCGCGAGCTCATAGCGCCTGTCATGCTCGATGCGCTGCCAGCCGAACATTTCGTGCTCGACGGCCCTGTGCCCGGTGACGACGTTGATGCCCCAGCGGCCGCCGGTGATGTGGTCGAGCGTGGCGCCGAACTTGGCAAGGTGCAGCGGATGCCATGGACCATAGAGAACATGCATTGTCGAGATGAGCATGATCTTCTTGGTGAGGCCTGCGAGCGCTGCGGTCGAAACGAAGCTGTCGAGTGCGTGACCGTCGAAGACACCGCCATAGCCACCCTTGGGAAGCCATTGCGACAGGGCGAATACCAGATCGAAACCCAGTTCCTCCGCGCGCAGCGTCAGCGCCTTGTTGTAGTCGAAGCGCCAGTCGGTCGAGCGTTCGAGGGTCGACTGCGTCCAGCCGCCGGCCTGGATCGGCAGGAAGAGGCCGAGCAGAACGGGTTGTTTCAGTGCCTGTGACAGCGGGCTATCTGGAAAATCGGTAGGTGCTGCGAATTTCGGCAGGCCCACGATGGAACCAGGACGGTGCTGGATGGACATGGCGTTTCCTTGCTTTCGGTGCTTCAGGCGGTTGCGATGTAGGCATGGGCAAGGCTGCCGGCGATGCCTTCGCCGCCGAGCGTGTGGTCGGCGATACGCTTGTTGTAGATGGTCAGTTCCGGCTGGCTGACGATGTCGAGAGCAGGCAGATCCTCGACGAGGATCTTCTGGATCTCGCGCCATTGCTCGACCCGCTTCTGGGGATCGACCTCGATGGCGGCGGCCTCGAGAAGGGCGTCCACCTTGGGGTTGCTGTAAGCCGAGCCATTGGAGAAGGGCACGCCCGGCTTGAAGTTCTTGCTCCAGTAAAGCCGCTGCACGCCGACCGTCGGGTCGAAGAGATTGCTCATTCCCTCATAGGCAAAATCGAAATCGCGATCGGTGTAGATGCGCTTGGTGTAGGTCGCGAAATCCTGGCTGCGCACCGTCACCTCGACGCCGACCTTGGCGAGTGCCTGGCGGATATATTCCGAGCCACGGCTGTAGGGTTCGCCGCTCGGCACATAGTCAAGATTGAGGCGCAGGCGCACACCGTCCGAACCGCGCGGATGGCCGGCCTCGTCGAGCAGCTTCTCCGCCGCGGCAAGGTCGATCGGATAGGTCTTGAGATCGGCGACAAACCATTTCGCCAGATTGGGATTGATCGGGCCGGGGATCGGTTCGCCATAGCCGTAGTTGATGGTGTTGCGGATCACCTTTCGGTCGATGACATGCGCGAAGGCCTGCCGGACGCGGACATCCTTGAAAACCGGCCTTTCCAGATTGAATTCGATACGACTGACGCCGTTGGAATATTGATAACCCCTTGTTTCGAAGGCGAGGCTCGCCACGTCCTTGAGGCGATCGAGATCGCTCAAGGGGACGGGCGTCGATGGCGCCAGATCGATCTCGCCTGTTTCGATCGCGATCGAGCGCGCGGCGGCGTCGGGAATGAAGCGGACGATCAGTTGGTCGAGATAGGGACGAGGCTGGTCCCAGTAGTCGGGATTGCGCTCGTAGACGATATGACTGCCGCGCACCCACTCCTTGAACTTGAAGGGGCCAGTGCCGACTGGCGCCAGATTGACGGGATTTTCGGCGACCTTCGTGCCTTCATAGAGATGGCGGGGAACGATTGGCGATTCCGAGGCGGCGAGCGCGGTAATCAGATAGGGAGCCGGTTTGGACAGGACCAGGATCGCCGTCAAGGGATCGGGTGTTTCGATCTCGACGAGGTTCAGAAAGGTATTGCGTCCGCGCGGGTGGATATCCTTGAGCGTCTTGATCGAGAAGACGACGTCATCGGCGGTGAAGGGCTTGCCGTCGTGCCATTTGACTCCATCGCGCAGCTTGAAGGTGTAGCGTAGCCCATCATCGCTGATGGACCATTGCTTGGCCAGCAGCGGCTGCGGATTAAGATCGAAATCATAAGTCAGCAGCCCCTCTGTTACCTTCGGGGAGACATAAACAGAGTTGAAGGCCGTATGGGCAATCGTCGTCAGGACCGGCGGCTCGGCCGAAAGCAGAAGCGTCGCGGTGCCGCCACGTGACGGAGCCGCATGGACGGCTGTTCCCGTTACGGCGATCGCACCGAGCGCTGCCGACGAGAGCAGGAAACTCCGGCGTGTAATCGTGGAAAGTCTGGTCATCTGAAGTTGCCTCACCCGTCTAAACTCGTGTTGCCGTGTCTGAACTGCCGTTGGTTTTATGTTCTCGAAGGGAGCCGTTCTCGTAGGTTGCTTTATTGCCTCGTGCTCACTTCTTGGGAAAAATGATGCGCAAATTTTGTTTTATTGAAAACATATTCTAATTTACCTCATTATTCTGAGAAATTTCGGAAATATCTACCAATAACGATTTGACAAAACCTACAGATTTAGTCAACTACTATTGCGATGCAGCGCTCGGAATTTCGGTGGCGCTGCCGAGGAGTTTCGATGTCGGCTTACATGCGGATAGGAAGAACGCTACGTCGGACGGCCACGCAGGCGGTGCCGACGATGCTTGGCATCGTCATCCTGAATTTCTTCCTGCTCAAGCTGGCGCCCGGCGATGCGGCCGATGTCATGGCGGCCGAAGCCGGATCGGCAACAGTCGAGACGATGGCGGCGCTGCGCGAGCGCTTCGGCCTGGACAATCCGATCCTCGTGCAGCTCGCGAACTATTTGAACAATCTCGCGCATTTCAGTCTCGGCTTCTCGCCGCGCTACGGCATGCCTGTCGCCGATCTGATCGGCCAGCGATTGCCTGGCACCCTGACGCTGATGGTGGCCGCGCTCGCCGCCGCGCTCGCGCTCGGTCTGATCCTCGGATCGCTGATGGCAACATTTGCCGGGCGGCTGCCGGATCGGTTGATCTCGATCATCTCCCTCCTCTTCTATTCGATTCCGGGTTTCTGGATCGGGCTGATGTTGATCCTGCTGTTTTCCGTCAAGCTCGGATGGCTGCCGAGCGGCGGCGACAGCACCATCGGTTCACGGCTCACCGGCTTGCCGGCGCTGCTTGATCGCGCGCGTTACATGGTGCTGCCGGCCATATCACTCGCCCTCTTCTACCTGGCGATCTATGCACGGTTGACACGCGCCGCCATGCTGGAGGTCAAGTCACAGGATTTCGTGCGCACGGCGCGGGCGAAGGGCGTCTCGCCCTTCATGTTGACAACCCGACACGTGCTGCGCAACGCGCTGATCCCGATCACGACCATGGCCGGGATGCATTTCGGCGGCATGCTCGGCGGCGCCGTCGTGGTCGAGACGGTCTACAGCTGGCCCGGCCTTGGACGGTTGGCTTTCGAGGCCGTCATGGCTCGCGACTTCAGCGTTCTGCTTGGCATCCTTTTGCTCTCGTCATTTCTCGTCATCATCGCCAACGCTGCCGTGGATCTTCTGCAAGCCTGGCTCGACCCGCGGATCGGAGCAAGCCGATGAAAGCGCAGGAACTCAAGATCTATGCGGACACGGCGCGCGATTTCAGTGCCGAGGAGGCCGAAACGGCGGCAAAGGCCGCGCCCGTTCCCGAACGCCGTTGGACCCACATCCATGCGCCCGATGCCCGCACGACGGCTGTTTCGGCCCCGCGCTGGCAAGGGCGTCGGCGTGAGCTCAGGATCTTTCTTTCCAACCCCAACGCGCTCTTCGGCATCGCTGTCCTAGCGGCAATCGTGTTCGCGGCCCTGCTTGCGCCGATCCTCTATCCTGGTGATCCCCTTGAGATGGTGGCGCGACCCTTCCTTTGGCCGGGCCAAAATCCGGTCTATCCGTTGGGAACGGATTCCATGGGGCGTGACGTGCTGGCGGGCATTCTTCATGGTGCCCAGATTTCGCTGACCGTGGGCATCGCCGCGACCCTGCTCGGCCTGGGCGCCGGCGTGACGATCGGCGCGCTTGCCGGCTACTTCGGTGGCGTCGTCGATGATCTCCTCGTCAAGCTCATCGAGATTTTCCAGACCATGCCGAGTTTCGTCCTGCTTGTCGTGTTGGTTGCTATCGCACAGCCGACCACGACGACGGTGACGATCGCGATCGCGCTCGTCAGCTGGCCGACGGTCGCGCGCCTGACACGCGCCGAGTTTCGCGGCATAAAGGAGAAAGACTATGTTCTCGCCGCCCGCAGCCTCGGCTTCGGTCATGCCCGCATCATTTTTCGAGAAATCCTTCCGAATGCCTTGCCGCCGCTGATCGTGACATCCTCCGTGATGGTGGCGAGCGCGATCCTGATGGAATCGGCGCTTTCCTTCATGGGGCTTGGCGATCCCAATCGTGTCTCCTGGGGCTCGATGATCGGCGCGGGGCGCGATGTCATCCGCACGGCCTGGTATCTCACCGCCTTGCCGGGCCTTGCCATTGTCTTCACGGTTCTATCGCTCAATCTCATTGGCGATGGCCTGAACGATGCCCTTAATCCGCGTTTTTCGGAGGAGCGTCGATGACGGGACTTCTCGACGTTCGCGATTTCTCGGTGGGTTTCGGTAGCGCTCAGCCCGTCAAGGGCGTTAGTTTCACCGTGGCGGCCGGCGAGATGCTGGCTGTTGTCGGCGAGTCGGGCTCGGGCAAGTCGCTGACCGCGCTCGGCCTCATGGGTCTCCTGCCCCGGCACGCCAAGACGGCGGGCGAAATCCTGTTCGACGGCCGCGATCTCCTGAAATTGCGGGAACGGGAGATGCGGAGCATTCGCGGGCACGACATCGCCATGATCTTCCAGGAGCCGATGACGTCGCTCAATCCCGTACTGACGATCGGCGCCCAGATCGTCGAAGTCCTGCGCATTCATGAAAAACTGAGTGGCAGGCAGGCGCGCCAGCGGGCGATCGACCTGCTGGATCTCGTGAGCATTCCAGAGGCGGCAAAACGTATCGACGACTATCCGCACCAGCTTTCGGGCGGCATGCGTCAACGCGTCATGATCGCCATCGCGGTCGCCTGCGGTCCCCGGCTCCTGATCGCCGACGAGGCGACGACGGCACTCGACGTCACGATCCAGGCACAGGTGCTGCAATTGCTCGATCGCCTGCGCGGTCAGCTCAACATGGCGGTCATCCTCATCACGCACGACCTCGGCATCGTCGCGCAATGGGCCGACCGCGTCGTCGTGATGTATGCGGGGCGAAAGATCGAGCAGGGCCTGCCCGATGCCTTGTTCGAGACGCCGTATCATCCCTATACGCAGGGGCTGCTCGCGGCCTCGCCGCGATTGAAGGCCGACTATCATTATCGCGATGGGCCATTGACGGAAATTCGCGGCTCGATCGTTTCGGCGACCGGCGAACAGGGCTGTTCCTTCCGACCGCGCTGTCCGGTGGCGCGAGCGGCCTGCGGGCAGTCCGTGCCGGCGCTCGTCGAGGTGTCGGCCAGCCGCGAGGTGGCCTGCCCCCATGTTCCAGTCCATACGGAGAAAGCCCATGTCGCTTCTGTCGGTCGATAGGCTTTCCACGCACTATCCGGCCACGGCCGGAACCGTGCGGGCCGTGGATGACGTATCGCTTGAGATCCTTGCGGGCGAGACCGTGGCGCTGGTCGGCGAATCCGGCTGCGGCAAGTCGACGCTCGGCAAATCCCTGATGCGCCTCGTCGATCCGACATCCGGGCGTGTCGCCTTCAAGGGGCGCGATGTCGCCGCGATGTCGGGCAAGGAGTTGCGGTCGGTCCGCCGGCATATCCAGATGATCTTTCAGGACCCGTTCGCCTCGCTTAATCCGCGCCAGACGATCCGCTCGATCCTGACGGCGCCGCTCGCCGTCCATGGCATCGGTGACCGCAGGAGCCGTGACGCCATCGCCGCCGCGATGGTCGCCCATGTCGGCCTGCCGGCGGATTCGCTCGACCGCTATCCGCATGAGTTCTCCGGCGGCCAACGCCAGCGCATCGGTATTGCCCGCGCGCTGATCCTGCAGCCGGAGCTCGTCATCTGCGATGAGCCCGTTTCCGCGCTCGATCTGTCGATCCAGGCGCAGATCCTCAATCTTCTCGTCGAGATGAAGACGGAGCTTTCGCTTTCCTACCTCTTCATCTCCCATGACCTGTCGGTCGTGCGCTATTTCGCCGATCGCGTGCTGGTCATGTATCTCGGCCGCATCGTCGAAAGCGCACCGACGGCAAGGCTTTGGAGCGATGCCAGGCATCCCTACACGCGCGCGCTGCTTACCGCCGTGCCTGATCCGTCGCGGCGCAAGCAGGCCGCCCCGATCACAGGCGATCTGCCGAGCCCGCACAACCCGCCATCCGGCTGTCGCTTTCATACGCGCTGCCCGCTCGCAACAGACATCTGCCGGAGCGACCATCCGGTCTATCGGCAAATGGGCAGTGGCCACATGGTCGCCTGCCATCACGCACAATGAAATGGAGAAATGACATGGTCGACTATCGCTATCTCGGGCGTAGCGCGCTGAAGGTATCGCCTCTCACCCTTGGGACGATGATGTTCGGAGGGCCGACGCCTGACGACGTCGCCTTCCGCATTATCGACAAGGCCCGTGACCAGGGCATCAATTTCATCGACACCGCCGATGTCTACCATGACGGCAAGTCGGAAGAGGTGGTCGGTCGCGGCATCAAGGCAAATCGCGATCATTGGGTGCTTGCGACGAAGTTCGTCAACTCGCACAAGAAGGGCCCCAATCTCGGCGGTCATTCGCGCAAATGGGTGATCGAGACGGTCGAAAATTCGCTGCGCCGTCTCAACACCGACTATATCGACATCCTTTATTTCCATCGCGCTGTCTTCGACGCGCCGTTGGAGGAGCCGGTGCGCGCGATCGCCGATCTCATCCGCGCGGGCAAACTGCGCTACTTCGGCGTCTCGAATTTCCGCGGCTGGCGCATCGCCGAGATATCGCATCTGGCCGATCAGCTCGGCATCGATCGCCCCGTCGCAAGCCAGCCGCTCTACAATATCGTCAACCGCACCGCCGAAGCCGAGCAGCTTCCGGCCGCTCATCATTACGGTCTAGGCGTCGTTTCCTACTCGCCGCTGGCGCGTGGCGTGCTGACGGGCAAGTATGAGCCGGGCAAGGAGCCCGCTGCTGATACCCGCGCCGGCCGCGGCGACAAGCGCATTCTTGAGACCGAATGGCGTCCGGAATCGATCGCCATTGCCAAGGAAATCGCCGCTCACGCCGCCGCCAAGAAGGTCACGCCGACTGAATTCGCTATCGCCTGGGTACTGAACAACAAGTTGATCACCTCGGCGATCACCGGTCCACGCACGGAAGAGCATTGGGATAACTACATCCGTGCTCTCGACGTCAAGCTGACCGCCGAGGACGAAGCTCTGGTCGACCGGCTGGTCACGACGGGCCATCCATCGACCCCGGGGTTCAACGATCCGAGCCACCCGGTCGAGGGTCGCGTTCCCGTCAGCGCCGCCCGCGACAATGAAAACGTCGTGCCGCTTGCTCGCGCCGTCGCCTGAGTGCCAAGCCCAAGGCCCCGCTTGAGCGGGGCCGTTCCCTTCCGGCGCAAAGAGCCTCTTCATGCCCATGACAGTTTCATCAGCCGTGCCCTCCGTACCCGTTGAGACCAATCGGACGACGTTGCTTGCAAGAATACCCGATCTTGCCGCGGAGATCGCAAAAGGCGCTGCGCGTCGAGACCTCGAACGCGAGCTGCCCCATGAGGCTTTCAAGCTGTTCAAGGAGGCCGGCCTTGGCGCGTTGCGCATACCGACGGCGCTCGGCGGGCCGGGCGGATCGGTGCTCGATTATATCGAGATGGTGATGACGCTCGCCGCGGCCGATTCCAATGTTGCCCACTCGCTCCGCAGCCATTTCAACTTCACGGAAGCGCTGCTGCTCAATCCGCACAGTTCGGTCGATCGCACGCAGCTTGCCCGCGTCCTTAGCGGTAAGCTCTTCGGCGGCGCTCATACAGAGCAGGGGACGAAGCGTCCTGGTGATGTCACAACGCGGCTGACGAAATCCGGCGAGAGCTACAGGCTCAACGGGCGCAAATGGTATGCGACCGGCACGGCATTCGCCGATTTCGCCTCCTTCAGCGCCAAGGATGATGACGACCAGCTCGTCAGCGTGCTTTTACCCGTCGACCGTAAGGGGATCAGCATCCTCGACGATTGGGACGGCATGGGTCAGCGTCTGACGGCAAGCGGTGGCGTCCTGCTCGATGACGTGGAAGTGCTGCCGCACGAGATTTCGAGGCGCGGGCTGAGCACGCTGATCGGCAGGCATACCTCGACGCTACGTCAGCTGCATCTTGCCGCCTCGATGGCGGGCGCGGTCCGCGGCGCGCTGACAGAAGGCACGGATTACGTGCGCAGGCAGGCGCGTTCGGCAGCCCACAGCGCCGCCGAGACGGCCAATGCCGATCCTTTCGTCCAGAAGATATTAGGCGAGATCGCGGCAAACTCCTTTGCCGTCGACACGCTGATCCGCGAGAGTGCTCGCGCGCTCGATCGGACGGCCGCGACCTTCGCAGGGGATGATCCGCGGGCCTTGGAGACGGCATTGGTCGAAAGCGCGCTGACGACGGCGCGCACCCAGATCGTCGCATCGCAGCTCGCGCTTACCGCCGCGACCAACGTCTTCGAGCTCGGCGGCGGGTCGGCGACGTCGCGCCATCTCAATCTCGATCGCCATTGGCGCAACATTCGCACGGTGCTGAACCATAACCCTTTGCTGCACAAGGCGCGGGTGGTGGGCGATTACTACATCAACGGCACCACGACGCATCTGGAAGAAGGCAAGGTCTTCTGAGCCATGTACATCGACCCGCATTCCCACCAATCCGTCGTCATTATCGGTGGCGGCTTTGCCGGCGCGTTAACGGCGATCAAGCTGCTCGACAAGACGGAGGTGCCGCTTTCGATCACGATATTGGAGCCCCGCGAGGAGCTTGGGCGTGGGGTCGCCTATAGCACGACCGAGGGCGTGCATCTCGTCAATGGCCCCGCCGGTACCTTTTCCCTTCATCCGGAAGAGCCCGACCATCTTACTCATTGGCTGGCGGAGAACGCGTTGCGTTATGGCTGGACACCGCCCGCCGATATCGCAGGTAGTTTTCCGCCGCGCCACCTTTATGGAACCTATGTCCGCGATGAGCTGCGCCGGGCGATATCGACAGCACGCTCCGGATCGACATTCCGGCATGTCAGGGCCATGGCGAGGCGTCTCGTTTCCGCTCCACACAGGGTGGAGATCACCACAAGTGACGGCGAGACTATCGAAGCGGACGAGGTGGTTCTGGCCCTCGGCGTCTTCCAGCCCGATCTTGTACGACAGGAAGCATCCGTCGCCAGTCATCCGGGTTTTGCCGCATCTCCGTGGGATGTTGCGGCCCTCGATCGCCTGCTGGAGACAGATGAGATCTTGCTCATCGGTTCGAGCCTGTCCATGGTCGATGCGGTCGCGAGCATGGAGGCGCGAGGCTTCCAGGGCCGCTATCAGGTCATATCCAGGCGTGGTCAATTCATAGAGGATCGGCGCAATGCCGCGCTGGAGCGTGATTTCCTCGCAGAGAGACCTCTACCGACCACCGCGCGGTCCTTGCTCTCGATCGTCAAGGCCGAACGTCGCGCACTGGCGGCCGAGGCCAAGGATTGGCAGGCGCTGCCGCTCGCCATCCGGCCCTACATTTTGCCTTTGTGGCAAAAGGCTGACGATGTCGAGAGATCGCGGTTCGCACGTCATCTGCGGGCATTCTGGGATGTGACGGCGCATCGCGCCGCGCCTGACAGCTATCGCGCCGTCTCTAAGGCGGTTGCCGAAGGCAGGCTCCGGCACGGGCCTGCGCGATTGCTTTCCATGAAGTCCGCTGGCCGCTTGATTACGGCGACGTTGAAGACGCGTTCGGGCACCGAGTCCCATTCGTTCGGCGGCGTCATCGATTGCCGTGGCCATCAGTTACACGACTGGCGACGCATTTCCGATCCCTTCGTCAGGAGCCTCATCGAAAGCGGAGAGGTTCGCCCGCACAGCACCGGTTTCGGCATCGATGCCACGGAACAAGGGGATGTCATTTCGGAAGAGGGGCGTGTTCACCGCAACATCAGCGCCATCGGCCATCCGCTGCGCGGCGTTGCCTGGGAGTCTAGCTCGATCTCGGAGCAACGAGCGCAGGCGGTCGCGCTTGCCGATCGTATTCTCGCCAAACTGACGCCGCTCGCCCGAGCCGCCTCGTAATCCGACATAAAGGAAGGGGGCGCCGCATCGCCCCCTCAAGCAGAACGGGCTGCTTTTAGTGTCAGCCTTCGCCCTCCTTGATATAGACATCGGCGAAATTCGATTGCACGCCTTCGGCGCCGATCGTGTGGTTTTTGACGCGCTTATTGAAGACCGTGACGTTTTCGAGCGAGATCAGATTGATGACGGGCAGCTCATCGGCGATGATCTTCTGGAAGTCGTTGAATTCCTGCTTGCGCTTTGCCTCGTCGACTTCGATCGAAGCTGTCTCGAGCAACCTATCGACCTCCGGATTTTGATAGTGGCTGGCGTTGGAGAAAGGCAATCCGAGCTTGAAGTTCTTCGACCAGTAGATGCGCTGCACGCCGAGCGTCGGATCGAACTGGTTGCCGAGATATTCCGCCGTGAGGTCGAAGGCGCGCTCGGTATAGACCTTCTGGATATAGGTCGAGAAGTCGTAGGAATCGATCCTCGCGTCGATACCTATGCGAGCGAGGTTCTGCTTCAGATATTCGGCGACGCGTTTGAAGCCTTCATTGTAGGAATTGTGCGTCAGGCGAAGCGCAAACCGAGTGCCGCCGCCGTTTCGCTTATAGCCGGCCTCGTCCAGCAATTGCTCCGCCGCCTTGAGATCGAAGGCATGGGGCTTGATCGCGGCATTGAGATATTGCGGCAGGAAGGTGCTGATAGGCGTTGGCGAGACGTGGCCATAGCCATACCAGACCGTATTGAGGATGACGTTGAGGTCGATGGCATGCGCGATCGCGCGACGCACGCGGACATCCTTCAGGTATTCATTATCGAGGTTGAGGATGAGCTGCGTCTGGTCGCCCTTCGTCTCGTAGCCGCGGGAATCGATGCCGATATTCGGCAGCGCCTTGATGCGCTCGAGATCGGCGAGCGGGATGGGATTGTCGCCACCGAGATCGAACTCTCCGGTCTCGAAGCCCGCCGCGCGGGCAGCGCCATCGGGCACGAAACGCACAACGATCTGATCGAGGTAGGGTTTGCCGGCATCCCAATAATCGGGATTGCGCTCAAGGATGATATGGGAGCCGCGCACCCACTCCCGGAAAACAAAGGGACCGGTGCCGATAGGGGCGCTACCGTTCGGATTGGTCGGAACATCGGCGATCTTGACGCCTTCGTAGATGTGTTTCGGCACGATCGGAGATTCGGCCGCGTAGAGCGCTTTCAAAAGGTAAGGCGCTGGCTTGGAGAGACGGAATATCGCCGTCAGGGGGTCTGGCGTGTCGACCGCGATGACATTGGCGAACGTGCCTCGTCCACGCGGATGAACCTGTTTCAGGAGCTCGATCGAATAGGCGACATCGGCCGAGGTGAATGGCTTGCCGTCGTGCCATTTGACGTTGGGTCTAAGCTTGAACGTATAGGTGAGGCCATCTGAGGCCACCGACCATTCGGTCGCGAGCTGCGGCTTCGCCACGAGACCGAAATCGTAGGTGAGCAGGCCCTCGGTGATCTTCGGGCTGATCTTCTGCGTGCCGCCGGCGGTATGGGCGAGTGCCAGGATGGTTGGCGGCTCGGGCTCGACGATGAAATTAAGCGTGCCGCCGCGCGGCGGTGTTTCGGCCGCGCGCATCGCGGCGGTTGGCAGAAGGGTTGCTGCGGTCGAGAGCAGAAGCAGTTGGTTGAAACGGCGGCGGTTGATGGTCATTCGCTTTCCTTGCCGGTTGAACGGATCGGTCCTTCGGTGAACCGCTGGCGGAGATGTCCGCGATCGGCGCATCTTCGGGCGCCGGGCGGGTAAAACGGAAGAATGTTTTTCTGATCGCCCGAGAAAGAAAAGCTTCGCCGGATCGCCTGAAGCGGGCCGGTCAAATCTTTTGTCTATTAAAAATATAGACTATTTCGCATTTTTAGTTTTTGCTTCCCCCGCGCCGTCTGGGCATGGAAGAAAATATCCATCCGCTCACCGGTAAACGCAAAGCGCGTTCTCGTCTTGAGATGGCCGATTGTGCTGCAATCGGCTAATGAACACGATTGCCGACACTCGGAGAAAACCCATCCAGCCGACCTTGGCGCGGTTGCCGCCATTGACTTCGTTGCGCGCCTTCGTGGCGACAGCGCGGCACCTGAGTTTCCTTGGCGCCGCCGAGGAATTGCACGTCACCTCGGCGGCCGTCGGCCAACAGATCCGGCTTCTGGAGGACTATCTGGGGCAGTCGCTGTTTCACAGGGTCCGCGGTCAACTCCAGTTGACGGCTGCCGGCATGGCACTTGTACCGGGACTGACAAATGCGTTCGACGTGGTTCTGGCGACGATGACGCAATTCATCGCCAACGATCACGATCTTCCGATCCGCGTATCGGTCGCGCCGTCCTTTGCCAGCAAATGGCTGATCCCGAGACTGGATGGTCTGAGGCAAGCAGCCCCTGGCCTGGAGATTCTGGTCGATGCCTCGACGCATTTGATCGATTTGAATAAAGGCGACACGGATTGCGCCATCCGTTATGGCAGCGGCGTTTATCCCGGCCTTGTCGTCGATCACCTTTTCTCCGAGGCCGTCGTGCCGATCTGCAGCCCTGAATTCGCCGAGCGGCATTGGCTGTGGAACGGCCCGCGGGCGATCGAAGGGGTGCCTCTCTTGCACGAGGATGGCGCGGAGCATGATCATTCCTGCCCGGATTGGAATGGCTGGCTGCGTGCAGAAGGACTATCCCTGCGTTTGCCACAGGGCGGCTTCCGCCTCAGTCAATCATCTCTCGTCATAGATGCCGCGTTGGCGGGGCAAGGACTTGGTCTTGGGAAAATCCGCCTGGCGGAGGCCGAGCTGAAGGCGGGACGTCTGGTGACGCCCTTCGGCGGTTCGCAAGCCGTGAGCTTTTCCTATTTCTTCGTCACGACGCCGGCCAAGGAGCGCCTGATGCGCGTCGAACTGTTCCGCAACTGGCTGCGGGCGGAGGCCAAGGTCGTGCGGACGATCGGCGACATCCTGTCGCGCAATATATTGCGCAGGCTTGACATTGCCGCCGCCGAATAGCCGGCCGATTATTTCAGTCTGAAGCCGAGGCGGCGAGCCGCCACGCCGAGAAGGTGTCGTCCCTTCAGGGCTTCGACGGATCCGATCCTGTTTTTCACTTGCACCGTCCAGTCAATGCGCGGCATGCGCTGTTCGGTCTGAAAGTCCTGCAGGACCGTGTTGTAATGTCGTAGGTCCTCCGACCGCCGGCGGTGATCGTAGCGTTCGTCATGGAGCACGCTCGTTTGCGGTAGCCGCGGTTTGACGGCGGCCCGTATGGCCGGATCGGGATAGCCGACCGTCAGGCCGAAAACTGGAAAGACACCCTCCGGCAATTCCAGCTCGCGCGCCACGGTCTCCGGGTCGTTGCGGATGGCGCCGATATAGCAAGTGCCGAGGCCCTGCGATTCCAGGGAGACAACGGCATTTTGCGCCGCGAGCGCGGCGTCGATGACACCGAGCAGGAAGCTTTCGACATAGTCGAGGCCATCGGCGGCTGAACCCTGATCCGCCGCGATGCGGCGTGGCCTCGAAAGATCCGCGAGCCAGATCAGCAAGAGCGGCGCCTGCGTGATCTGCCTCTGTGTTCCGGCAACGGCGTTCAGCTTTTCCTTGCGCGTATCGTCCCTGACGGCAATGACGCTCCAGGCCTGCAGGTTGGACGAGCTCGGCGCCGATTGGGCCGCGGCGACCGCGAGGTGGAGAATGTCATCCGGAACCGGCTTTGGCAGATAGTCGCGCACGCTACGATGGGACAGCAACGTTTCGATCGTCTCATTCCAGTCGGCGCCGATATGATGGCTGTTGCGATAGCGCTCGCCGACGAGAGAGGCGAGCCGATCATCGTCGGGAAGTTTCGCCGTCGTTGCTGATGTCATGCTGTTTCTCCTTTATTCGGCGGCAACGGCATAGGGGTTGGCCGGCCGGGAAAGGCCGAGATGGTCCCGTAGGGTATGCCCCGTATATACTTTCCTGAACAGGCCGCGGCGGCGCAGGATGGGCACCACCTCGTCCACGAAGACCTCCAGGCCATGCGGCAGCACATCGGGCATCAGGTTGAAGCCATCGGCCGCGCCCGCCTCGAACCATTTTTCGATATCATCGGCAATCGCGTCGGGCGTGCCGACAATGGTGCGGTGTCCGGTCCCGCCATTCAAGGCGCGGATGAGGCCGCGTACGGTCAATTTCTCGCGCTGGGCAAGAGCAAGCGTTGCCCGGAAAAAGGTATGCCCGCCGTCAGCCGGCAAGGGAATATCGTCGGGCAGGGGCTCATCGAGTTTCAGCTTGCCTGGATCGACCTGCAGGACGCCGGACAGGCGCGCAAGGCTGTATTCCAGCGGAATGAGGTCCCGCAGCTCCTCTTGCCGTCGCCTGGCCTCCGCCTCCGTGCTGCCGATGATGGTGGCGAGGCCGGCGAGCACCAGCAGGCTGTCGGGCGCGCGGCCATGGCGGGCGGCCCTTGTTCGGAGGTCGCGCGCGTAATCGAGCGACTCCTCCAGGGATTGCGAGGCTGAGAACACCGCTTCAGCGTGCCTCGCTGCCAACCCCCGCCCATCATCCGAGCCGCCGGCCTGCACGATGACGGGATGTCCTTGCGGCGGGCGTGGGACGTTGTGCGGGCCATGAACGGAAAAATGCTTGCCGCGATGTGCGATCGCATGGACCTTGTTGGTATCGACGAACCGGCCACTTTCGACATCGCCGATGAAGGCATCTTCCTCCCAGCTGTCCCATAGGGCCTTGACGACCGATGCAAATTCCTCGGCGCGCTCATAGCGGCCGTGATGCGCGACCGGCTTTTCCAGGCCGAAATTCCGGCTTTGCGAGAGATCGGCGCTGGTGACGATGTTCCAGCCGACGCGGCCGCCGCTGGCGTGATCGAGGGTCGCGAAGCGGCGAGCGATATTGTAGGGCTCGTTATAGGTGGTCGATGCGGTGGCGATCAGGCCGATATGCTCGGTATGGGCCGCCACCGAGGCCAGCACGATGGTCGGCTCGAGAGACGTCAGCGGGCGGAAATCGACGCGATCGGAAATGGCTGCCTGATCGGCAAGGAAGATCGCGTCGAAGGTACCGCGTTCGGCGATTCGAGCGACATTGATATAGTGATTGATATCGAAGGACGCGCGCGGGTCACTTCCCTGCATACGCCACGCCGCCGGCGAAAATCCTGAGTGCAATATGTTGATGTTGAGATGAAGTTCGCGTTTTCTGCTCACTGGAATATCCCCGGTTCGGGAAACTCGCCGTCGAGGAACCAGGTCCCGACATTGCGGGTCTTGTATTCGGCGGGGTTGTGAAGCGTGTGGATGCGCACGTTGCGCCAGAAGCGATCAAAACCGAGTGGCCTGACGGCGGATCGTGCGCCCATGACCTCGAAGATCTCGCTCGTCACCTCCAGCGCGACGCGTCCGGCAAGCACATTGGCGGAGGCGACCGCGATCGCCGCTTCACCGCGCTCCTTCGCCGTCAAATCGTGCCCCTTCGCATAAACGGCATCAACCGCCGCCAAAGCCCGGTCGGCAAGCGCCGTTGCCGCCTGTACCTTGATCCAAAGCTCGCCATATTGCCTCTTGATCCATGGGTCGTCGGAATGACGCTCGACACCGGAATAGATCCACGGCCGCGATTTCGTGACGGTATAGTCGCGCGCCGCTGCCAATCCCCCCTGCGCGGAGCCGACGAAGACGTTGAGAAGTACGCTCTGCTGCTGCAACGGTGCCAATAGGGTCATCGGATCCTTCGGGCGCTCCGGCAGGATCTCTTCGTCGCTGATCTCGACATCCTTGTAGAGGACACGGCCGCTCCCGGTCTGCCGCTGGCCGATCCCGTCCCAATCGTCCGTGATGGTGATGCCGTAGCGGTCGGCCGGTATATAGGCAAAGCTCCGCTTGTTGGTGTCCTCGTCTTCCCAGGCGACCATCAGATAGTCGGCGACATGCGAACCCGAGGCGAACGGCCTGAAGCCGTTGAGGATGACCTTTTCCCCTTTCCTTCGACCGAACAGACTTTTCGAGAAACTGTTCGTCGTGTTGCCCCAGAACCAGCGACCGGTCGCGGAGCGGCGCAGGATGTCTTGGGATCGCTCGTCGTGGAGCATGGTAACGGCGTTTTGCAGCGGGCTGAAATGATAGCCATAGAGATGACCGAGCGAGCCGTCCACCTTGGCGAATTCACGCACGATGCGCATGGCGGTGGAGTAGCGTTCGCCGGTACCGCCGAATTCCTTCGGGATGACCAGATTGACGAGGCCGCTCTCCTTCAGGAGCCTGATCTGCCCGGCGGGCCTGCCGCCAGATTGATCTCTCTCGATGGCATCGAGGGCAAATATATCTCGAAGCTCCACGGCTTTGGCGAGATGGGGATTCGATTGATCCGCCTCGAAAAGGGAGGGTGGAGGATAGGGTGGCTCGAAGCCATCTGGTTTCATGGTCATGACGGCCTCGTTCTAATGTAGGCGCGGAAAGCCGTGCCGTTCGGCAAGCAGCTCGAGGATGCGATCGGTCGAATTGATGAAGCGCGTTCCTTTCCAGTCGCTGGCGTCATCAGGCGGGTTCTCCGCGAGAATGAGGAGCGGCAGCGACTGGTTTTCCTCGCCGGCAACCTCGATCACCTTTTGTCGCGGCCGCGGGAACGCAACCCTTTCGACATCGATCGCAGAGGCAAGATCCGGGAATGAGGCGAGCAGTCCCTCGATCGCATTGCAATAGGGGCAGACGAAGCTGACGCCTGGATGTTTCGGATCGGCAAAACCGGGTGAAATGAGGAACAATTTGTCACGAGCCACTTGATCTTCTCCTATTCCGCCGCGACCGCATTGCCTGCGGAAAAACGATTGGCCGGACGCCTCAGTCCGAGATTTTCGCGCAGCGTCGCGCCTTCATATTCGCTGCGGAACAGGCCGCGGCGGCGCAGTTCCGGCACGACAAGCGTGATGAAATCGGCAAGGCCTCCGGGCATGATGGGCGCCATGATGTTGAAGCCGTCGGCGCCGTAGTTTTCGAAGCGTTCTTCCATGACATCGGCGATCTGTGTGGGCGTCCCAACAACCTGCCAATGGCCGCGTGCACCGGCGATGCGCAGATAGAGCTGGCGGATGGTCAGGTTTTCGCGGCGCGCGAGATCGAGCACCAGTTCCTGGCGGCTCTTGCCGGCATTGGTGACAGGCGGCTCGGGGGGCACGGGACCGTCAAGCGGATAGGAACTCAAGTCGACGCCAGTCAATTGCGAGAGGAGATTAAGACCGACTTCCGGTTGGATGAGGTTCTGCAGGGCCTGGAATTTGTCTTCGGCTTCCGCTTCGCTTCGCCCGACGACAGGAAAGATTCCCGGCAGGATCTTCAAGTCGTCGGGCGAACGGCCATATTTGCCGAGCCGGCTCTTGACGTCGGCATAGAAGGCTTTTGCCTCGCCAAGCGTGATCTGCGCGGCGAAGATCGCCTCGGCGGTGCGCGCGGCCAGTTCCTTGCCGGGCTCGGAGGCTCCGGCCTGCACGACAACCGGGCGCCCCTGCGGCGAGCGTGGAATGTTCAGCGGCCCGCGCACCTTGAAGTGGCGCCCCTTATGGTCGAGCCTATGCAGTTTTTCGGGATCGAAATACCGGCCGCTCTCACGATCGCGGATGAAGGCATCGTCCTCGAAGCTGTCCCAGAGGCCGAGCACGACATCGGCGAATTCCTCGGCTCGGTCGTAGCGGTCGGCATGCAGGACCTGCGCGTCATGGCCGAAGTTGAAGGCGGCGTCCGGATCGGAGGAGGTCACGAGGTTCCAGCCGGCGCGGCCGCCGCTTAGGCGGTCGAGTGAACCGAACTGGCGCGCGAGGTTGAAGGGATCGGAAAAACTTGTTGAGGCGGTGGCGATCAGGCCGATATTGCGGGTGACGCTGGCAAGCGCCGAGAGCAGCGTGATCGGTTCGAACGGATAGATGCCGCTATGCGCCTTCCGGCTTGCCGCATCCAGGTCCTTCAGACGAGCGGCAACACCGTCGGCAAAGAAGATGGTATCGAACTTGGCGGCTTCGGCGAGCTTGGCGAGCTCGAGATAGTTCTCGAATTCGGTACCCACCGATGCTTCCGGATGCCGCCAGGCGGCGACATGGTGGCCGGTGAAGAGCAGGAAGGCGCCGAGCTTGATCTGATCCTTGCGTCTAGCCATGGAATATCCTTTCAGCGATACATCGCCGGAACGGGGAATTCACCCGTCAGCAGCCATGTGCCGAGCGTGCGCTTCTTGTACTCGGCGGGATTGTGCAGCGTATGGGTCCGCACGTTGCGCCAGAAGCGGTCGAAACCGTTTGCCGTCGTTGCCGATCGCGCGCCCATGACCTCGAAGATCTCGCTGGAGACGGCAAGCCCGACTTCGCCGGCATAGACATTGGCCGTGGCTATATCGATGGCGGCGGCGCCACGATCTTCATGCGTCAGGCCCGGTCCCTGGTTAAAGGCCTTATCGAGGCTCAGCGCCGCCTTGTCGGCGAGCTCGATGGCAGCGAGCGTGCGGATGTAGAGATCGCCATATTGCCGCTTGATCCAGGGGTCGTCGGTGTGTTTGTCGACGCCGGAATAGATCCATGGCCGAGACGATGTCGTCGTGTAAGCCCGGCCTTCTTCCAGCGCGCCCTGGGCGCTGCCGACGAAGACGTTGAGCAGCACGCTTTGCTGCAGCAGGGAGGTCAGCGACGTATAGGGTGTCAGCGGGACCGCCGGGGAACTGATGAGTTCGTCATCCCCAATCTCGAGGTCGTGAAAGCTGACCGTGCCGCTGCCGGTCTGGCGCTGGCCGATGCCATCCCAATCGTCCTCGATGACAATGCCGTTTCGATTGGCGGGAACGACCGCGGTCAGGCGCTCGCCGTCGGCATTCTCGAAGGAGATTTGAATATAGTCTGATATGTGCGAGCCGGAGGAAAACGGGCGCTTGCCGTTGACCAGCCAGCCGCGGTCGATCCGCCTTCCGGACGAGGTTTTCGACATGGCGTTGCCGGAATTGCCCCAGACGAAATTGCCGGCGGCGGATGCCCTGAGCAGGCGCTCCCGCTGCACGTCCGATCCCCGAAAGAGCACGAGGTTCAAGGGGAGGTGGTGGTAGCCGAAGAGATGCGCGAGCGAGCCGTCGGTACGCGCGAATTCGCGCACGATCCGCAAGATGGAGAACCAGGAAGCGCCGCGACCGCCATATCGGGTCGGAATCTGCGCCGAAGGCAATCCGCTCTCCTTCAGCAGGCGGATCTGTTCGGTCGGCCTGCCACCCAATTTGTCGCGCTCGACCGCGTCCCGGTCGAATGCCCGCCGGAGCTCGACGGCTTTTGCGACAAGGGGATCGGATGTGTGTGATGGGAAAGACATGTCTGCTTCACGCCCGTGGATTTGAACGGCGCATCGCCGCTTTGAAGCCTGAAGGGTTCGGTGATTGCAGGCCCAAGTCCAGCAATATCTATTTGATCCGTCGGGAAGAAATTCTTCTCCCGCTTATCGAAAAACTTAGGCGACCGCAGTTTCCAGCCGTTACGTGTCGCCGCGAAATGATCTCCGTCGGTTCGACATGTCGCGTGACGAAGGAATCCGAACTGGTGGCGGTAAATAGAATATAATTTCTATAGATTATAATCTTTAACGTTTAGCCTTCTTCCGCAGCCATGATGGAGAAGACGATGACGGACAGACAAAGGCAACTGAAGCTCGGGGCTTTTCTTTATCCGACCGGGCACCACATTGCCGCCTGGCGGCATCCGCTGACGCAGGCCGACGCCGGTTCGAATTTCGCCCACTATGTCGAGCTGGCGCAAGTCGCCGAAGCTGCGAAGTTCGATCTGATCTTCATGGCTGACGGTGTGGGAACGCGCGGATCCGATACGGAGGCGCTCCATCGCACGGCCCAGCGTTATGTCGCGCAGTTCGAGCCGATCACCCTGCTTTCCGCTCTCGCGGCGGTGACGAAGAATATCGGCTTCGTGGCGACCGCCTCGACCTCCTTCAACGAGCCCTATCACATCGCCCGCAAATTCGCTTCTCTCGATCATATCAGCGGCGGCCGCGCCGGCTGGAACCTCGTGACATCGTCCAGCGATCACGAAGCGCATAATTTCGGCAGGGACGAGCATTATGCCCATGCGGAGCGTTACGAACGCGCCGAGGAGTTTGCCGACGTCGTGCTTGGGCTCTGGGACACCTGGGAGGAAGACGCATTCCCCCGCGATCAACGGAGCGGCGTCTTTTATGAGCCTGAGAAGCAGCACATCCTCAATCACAAGGGTAAGCACTTCAAGGTGCGCGGGCCGCTGAACGTGTCGCGCACGCCGCAGGGCCACCCAGTGCTCGTGCAGGCAGGCTCGTCCGAGCCGGGAAGGGAGCTCGCCGCCCGCACCGCGGAAGTCGTCTTTACCGCCCATCAGACCATCGAGGATGCGAGAGCCTTCTACGCGGATATCAAGGGTCGCCTCGCGAAATATGGTCGGGACCGAGATGACCTCAAGATCATGCCGGGCATCTTCCCGGTCGTCGGCAGAACGCGCGAGGAAGCGCAGCAAAAATTCGCCGAACTTCAGGATCTCGTCCATCCGGTGGTCGGCCTCTCAATGCTGAATGGCATGGCAAGCGGTGTCGATCTCTCCCAATATCCGCTCGACGGCCCCGTTCCGGATCTGCCTGAGACCAATGGCAGCAAGAGCCGCCAGAAATTGTTGCTCGATCTTGCCAGGCGCGAAAATCTGACGATCCGGGAACTTTATCTCCGTATCGCCGGCGCGCGTGGTCATTGGCAGATCGTGGGAACGCCGATCGAGATCGCCGATCAGATGGAAGAATGGTTTAGGACGGGTGCTGCCGATGGCTTCAACGTCATGCCGCCGCAACTGCCGACCGGTCTCTATGATTTCGTCGAACATGTGTTGCCGGAGCTGCGCCGCCGCGGCCTCTTCCGCGGCGATTACGAAGGTTCGACACTACGCGAAAACCTCGGATTGAGAGTACCTTTGCATCCGGCGCGGCATGCCGTCGCCGCGGAGTAGTCGGCCATGGGCAACTCCCTGCATCTCCAGATCAACCATGTCACCCGCCAGTTCAAGGTCAACAGTGAGATTTTGACCGCGCTCGACGATGTCAGCCTCGATATCGCCGAGGGTGAATTCGTGACGATCGTCGGAGCGAGCGGCTGCGGAAAGTCGACGCTGTTGCGCCTTGGTGCCGGCCTTGATCTTCCGACATCGGGATTCGTTGGTCACGCAGGCCGGCCCGTCAAGGAGCCGAGCCTTGAGCGCGGCATCGTCTTTCAGGAGCCACGGCTTTTCCCCTGGTTGACCGTCGCCCGCAATATCGCGCTCGGGCTCGAGAATTCCGGGCTGTCCAAGGCAGAGAAGAACAGGCTCGTCGAATCCCACCTCGAACTTGTCGGGCTTTCCGGCTTCGCAAAGGCCTATCCGCACCAGCTTTCGGGTGGGATGGCGCAGCGCGCCGGCATCGCGCGGGGATTGGTCAATCGCCCGAATGTCCTATTTCTCGATGAACCCTTTGGCGCGCTCGACGCCATCACCAAGGCAAGGCTGCAGGATGAGTTGCAGACGATCTGGGCGAAGGAACGCATCACCATGGTGCTGGTGACGCATGACGTCGAGGAAGCCGTCTATCTCGGCGATCGCGTCGTCGTCATGTCATCCCGGCCGGGTCGCATCCGTGACATCGTTCCGGTGGACTTGGCGCGCCCACGCGATCGCACCTCCCCGATGCTGGTCGAAATCCGCAATCGGGTGCTTGAGAGCCTCAACGCCACGACGTCAACGCCTCGCCCGCCAGCGAGCATCACAAGTCCGGCGGTTGAAATCCGGCCTGCGGTCGTCGCAGCAGAATAATCACGGAGCAACAGATGAAACTGTCCATTATTTCCCGCTTGGTCGCCGGCGCGACGGTCGCCCTTGGCCTGTTATCCGCCCCGGCCTGGGCGCAGGATCCCCTCGTCATTCACGTTGGCTACGCCGCGATCGGCGTCGACAACAAACCCTATGCCGAGGGAACGTCGGCTGCGACGGCTCGCGCCGGCGAATTTCTGGAAAAGGAATTCGCCAACGATCCGAACGTCAAGATCGAATGGACTTTCTTCAAGGGTGCCGGGCCGGCGGTCAACGAGGGCTTCGCCAACGACCAGCTCGACTTCGCCTATCAGGGCGATCTTCCGGCGCTGATTGGGCGGGCAACCGGCCTGAAGACGAAGTTTCTGCTGGCGAGCGGCGCGCGCAAGCCGCTTTATCTCGCTGTCGCCAAGGGATCCGGCATCAAGACGATCGAGGATCTGAAGGGCCGCAAGGTCGCGCTGCAGCGCGGTACCAACGGCCACCTCTCCGCAATCAAGATCTTGCAGGCACACGGATTGACCGAGCGTGACATCCAGGTCGTCAATCTGGATACCGCCGGCACGGTCGCGGCCCTGACCAGCAGGGACATAGATGCGGCTTTTGGCGACACGCAGCTCATCAATCTCGCGGCGAAGGACAGCGCCGATGTCATCTACACGACGAAGGGTGACGATCCGCGTTTCGGGCGCAATGCCGGCATCATCGGCCGCGAGGCCTTCATCGACGCCCATCCGCAGATCACGCAGCGTGTCGTCGACGCGTTCGTCAAGGCGGCGCAGTGGTCGTCGGAAGAGCAGAACCGTGCGGCCCTCTTCGAACTCTGGCACAAGTCCGGCACGCCCGTTCCGATCCTGGAGGAATATTTCCGCAACGATACGCTCACCTATCGCAACTCGCCGCTGATCGACGATCTCCTGGTCTCGCAGTACAAGGAGCAGGCGATCAAGAGCAAGGAATACGGCCTGATCCGGCGCGATGTCGACCTTAACGGCTGGTTCGAACCGAAATATCTCAACAATGCGCTGGAAAAGCTCGGGCTGACGAAATTCTGGCAGCCCTATGGCGCCGACGGAAAGCCGGTCGCCTCCTGATCGGAGACGCGATCAAGACTAGGAGATTGGCGTGAGCGCTGTTGTCGAGACTACCGGGCGGGCCGGCTTGCCGCTATCGCCAGCAAGGCTCCAGCGCCTTGTCCTTTTCGTGACGGGCCTGATCTTTCCGCTTGGCCTGTTTGGCCTCTGGTGGGTTGCCTCCGCCAGGGGCTGGCTGCCGGAGCAGATCCTGCCGCCGCCAGCCTATGTCTACCAGACCGGCCGCGACATGATCCTGAGCGGCGAGCTTCTCTATCACACCGGGGTCAGTCTCTGCCGTGTCGTCGTTGGCTTTACCATCGGCGCCGGGCTCGGCCTGTTGCTCGGCATTGCCATGGGGCTTTCCGAAAGCGTCGAGGACTATGTGAAGCCGCTCTTCCTCGCCTTCGCGCAGATCCCGACGCTCGGATGGATCCCGCTTTTGATGCTGCTTGTCGGCATCGAGGAGAGCTTGAAGATCATCATCATCGCCAAGGGCGCCATCGTGCCGATGACGATGAACACGCTCGCCGGGGTCCGCGGCGTCCCGCCGAAATATCTCGAGGTCGGCAGAGCGCTTCGCTTCAGCCGCTGGCAAACCCTGCGCTTGATCGTGCTGCCGGCTGCCGTTCCCTCGATATTCACCGGTATCCGTTATGGCCTTACCCATTCCTGGACATCGCTTGTCGGTGTCGAGTTGCTCGCCTCGTCCGAAGGGCTCGGCTACCTGTTGGTCTGGGGGCGGCAGATGTTCTGGCTCGATACCGTCATCGTCGCGATGATTGCCATCGGACTTGTCGGCTTCGTCATGGACAAGGGGCTGGATCGCACCGAACTACTGATCCAGCGGTGGAAGCGGCGGGAGCTTTGACAATGGCAAGAGCAAGCGGTTTCGTACGTTTCCGGCGCGGCATGACGTTGCCGATCCTCCTCCTCGTGGGCTGGGAGGTTTCAAGCCGGACGGGTCTCGTGGACGCGCGCTTTCTGCCCTCGCTGGAGGATGTCGTCGGCACGGCCAAGCGTGAGCTGATCGACAATGATCTTATCGGCGAACTGGGTTTCAGCCTGATGCGCAATATTGCCGGCTTCCTGATTGGATGCGTGCTCGGCGTCGCTTTCGCGAGCCTGCTGGCGCTCTCCCGGATTGCCGACCGCCTGATCATGCCGACCTTCAATGGACTGAAGCAGATCTCCCTTCTGGCATGGATACCGCTGATCTCGGTCTGGTTCGGCTTTGGCGAACAGGCGAAGATCGTCTTCGTCGCGCTCGCCGCCTTCATTCCTATCGTTCTCAATACCTATGATGGCATGCGTGAGGCGCCGGCTGAGCTGCTTGAGGTCGCAAGGGCGCTAAGGTTCAATGCGCGGCAGAAGGCATTGCGGATCTATATTCCGGCGGCGATGCCGTCGATCGCCACCGGCGTGCATCTCGGCTTGATCTATGCCTGGCTGGCAACGGTCGGCGCGGAATATTTCCTGGCCGTCGGTCCGGGCATCGGCGGCCTGGTCATCGCCGGTCGGGAGCGGTTCGACATGGCGCTCGTCATGGTCGGCGTCCTGGTGCTCGGCTTCGTCGGCTTTACACTAAATCGCCTTGCCTCCGCGCTTGAAGCTTATTTGTTGCGCTGGCGGCCTAAGCAGACCGTATAGGCTGCGAACATCATGCGCTTCAATGTATCAAGCAGCTAAACCCGGTTCCTCGGCTGCTGTTCTCGAGACCGTTCTCGATCTTGGCCCCGCGGACACGTTCAATCGCCCACTGTTGATGCAATGAGCGGCCGGATCGAAATTCCTGCAACTTCTGCCTTGCCTGCCTGACGGCATCGGGCAAGACATATGTTTGCGGACGCCATGAAAACTCTGGCGCCCGCAAACATCCAGAACTAGGCATCGATGATATAGACGATCGTGAATGTCGAGGGATCGACGATGACGATCCGTCCGTCCGCTAGGACGAAGAATCGATACGCCTTATATTGCGGAACGATCTGGACGATGCGCGGCGGCAGCGGCTCCAGCTCGATCTTCCGGGGAATGGTCGCGCCTACCGATACCGAGAAATCCGTCTCGCGAACGGGGGTGACATGGACCTCTTTAACCACCTGCCGGATCTGTGTTTGTTGCTCAACGGAGACCTGGACTTGCGAGCCGCCCTGCGTGTTTGTTTTTGTCGTGGTTTTGCTTCCCGTCTCACCTCCGGTCGTGTCCGTCTGTTGATCCTGCTTGGTGCTGCTAGGCGCTTTCATATTGCTGCCGGAGCTTCCCGCGGAACCCGCTTTGTTGGTGTCTGTACCACCTTGACCAGTCCCTTGCTCATCGTTCGAGCTGTTGGTGCCTCGGGACTGGGGAGATGCTGATTTGTTGTTGGTTCCTGCCTTGGTACCATTGCCTTGTTGAGTTTGGTCTCCGGATTGGCTTCCCGTCTGGCCTGTTGCTCCGGTGTTTGTCGAGCTGTTGTTCTGACTGCCATTCGACTTCGAATCCTGATTGCCTTGAGTGGATTGGGCCGGTGCCTGGCCGGGGGAATTATCTGAATTTCCCTTCAAGTCCTTGGTGGATGTTCCGGACTGTGGCTGTTGCTCGCTGGTCGATGGCTTGCTGTCGCGCGTCGTGCCGCTTTTGGGGATGACCTGGGTATCCTGCGCGCTTGCGGGTGTGATGGCTGCGAAGGAAACACCGATTGAAAGCGCCGTCATCAGAACGGCAAGTCTGTTCGTCGTCTTCATGATTTTCTCTTTTCTCGCTGTTGAGTACATAACGGCGTTTATCCGCCGCTATAGGACGAACAAGGTGACGGGCCTCCATGTTCCGGCATTGGACTTCAGTCGCACGGGCATCCGACTGAAGGCTCGGCCGTGAGCTTCCAACATGCCGCAGCTATTTTTTGCGGTGGGTAAGCCTTGTCGGACTGTGTCGGCATGGCGCAACTTTGATCACTCCGAGCGGGCTCTTTAAAGGAACTTTGCAACGCGATCGGCATTCCCTTCTTTGTTATTTGCGTTCTGAAACAGCGGAAACCTCGCTGAAGGAGCTTACCGTGATCAAACCTTTGATTCTATTTGGCCTCGCGCTGATGCCGGCAGCGGCTTTCGCGCAGTCGGCCGATCTTGAGGCAACCTGCAAGATCGTAGCCAAGAACTTCTTCCTGTCGGATAGCCTCGCGATCGGCGCTATCCAATCCTTTCCGGAACTGAAGCCGCCTGGTGTGCGCATGGCCTACTCCACCCGTCAGGGAACATCTCCCGCGGAAATGACGGACACCTTCGAATGTGAATTCGACAAGCCCGACAAACCCCATAATCTCGCTAAGTTCTGCGTATCAACCACTTGCTATACCGCGAATGAGAGCGATGCGGACCGCAAGCGACGCTTCGAGGAAATGCGCGTTCTCTTGCAACGAGCGGAAAAATAGCCGCTGTGAGTGGTGAAGGAATGTTAGATTTGGTGCCTGCCTTTAAAGCCAAGGATTTGCCTGTCGGTCAGAGCGACCGCTCGGTCGGAATGATCAAGGTCCATGTGGCGGGGAAAGGCTCCGCCGAGTTCGCTCAGGTGAAAGCTCGAGCTTGGATGGCTTTCGCTTGCGGCTTTGGTGACAACCTCGGCGGAACATTCGGATCGCGGTGCCGTTTCGCCGCAAGAGGACAATCATGACACAACAATTGTGGAACAAGCCAATCACCGTCGAGACGCGCAAACGCGGTCAGCGCCTGACGATCGCCAACACGGAGACCGCCACCTATTACCTGCTGCGGAACTGGCCCGCAAAGTCGCACGGGATCGCCTTCAAGAATGCGAAGCGAACGTTGATCAGTGCTCACCAAGGCCACGTGGAGGCGCTGGTAGCAAGAGCCGCGTTCCTCGCCGCGCTTGAAGAAAGCGGTATCCAAATATTTGAAGCGTGATGGGCGAGCGCGACGCGCTCGATCCGACTTTGTAATGACGGCCATATTCCTAGCGGCCATGCGCTCTATCAGACTACACGAAAGAGCATGTGTTGCCCACGGTGCCACCGGACTGACGATCAGGCAAATGTCAGTCAATCCTAACGGCGCTGTTTTCCGTGAGCCAAGTTGCCTCTTGCTGCGGGCATTTGGTCATCCAAGAGGCGCAAAAGCAGGTTCCGTCTTTTCCCGCGCTGGGCGAGATCAATGTCGCTGACAAGCATCGCGCCACCCTCACGTCGCTCAAGGGTGATCTTGCGGCTATGGAAGGCCTCCAGCTCGGCTCTGTGCCCGACGCTGATAATGGTGACCTTCGGCAGTTCGCGGATCACCATCTCCATCATCTTGTCCTGGCTTTTTTCATCGAGCGCTGATGTAGCCTCATCCAGGACGATGATATCGGGATCGTGTAGCAGAAGACGCGCGAATGCGAGCCTCTGTTTCTCGCCGCCCGAGAGCGTCTGGTCCCAAGGCGCATCTTCCTCAATTCTGTCGTTGAGATAGTCAAGCCCGACCTTCTCAAGGGCCGCTTTGATCTCATCCAGCGTCCAGTCCTCGGCCGCTCGCGGATAGGCCACGGACCGGCGAAGTGTGCCCGATGGGATATAGGGTCGCTGGGGCAGCATGAACAATCGGCTACCGGGATGAAAATTGACGCTGCCATGACCCCAAGGCCAAAGACCGGAAATGGCCCGTACGAGCGTGCTTTTTCCCGTGCCGGATTCTCCGGCGACCAACACGCGTTCGCCCGGCTCGATCTCGACCTCTGTTTCCTTGACCACGGAGGTGCCGTCGTCGAGCGTCACGGAAAGATTATTTAGGCACAACATCGCCTTGCCTTCGGTTTCACCGTGCTTGATGCGTCCGAGGGAATCGCTCTTTTCGGCACGCTCCAAGCCGTCGAGTGACGTCATGAGCGAGGCCACGCGATGTGCGGAGGCATTCCAGTCGGCAAGCCGCGGATAGTTGTCCACCAGCCATCCGAACGCACTCTGGACGATGGCGAAGGCAGAGGCAGACTGCATCACTTGACCGAGCGTCATGCTGCCTTCGAGGAATTTCGGTGCGCAAAGCAGGACCGGCACGACGGGCGCGATCAGCATCGACCCCTGCGAGATAAGTGTCGTGCGCATGTATTGATGCGCCAACCGCGCCCATTGCCTCAGCACATTGCCAAAAGTTCGTTCGAGGTCATTACGCTCCTCCTCTTCGCCGCCGAGCAATGCGATGCTCTCGCCGTTTTCGCGCACATGTGTCAGCGTATAGCGAAATTCCGCTTCCACCTGGTTCTTGACCTCGGAAATCTCGACGAAGTGCCGGCCGATGACTGCCATCGAGGTGGACGTGACCACGGCATAGAGAACCGCGGTGACGACAAGAAAGCCGGGAATTGTGATGACTGAACCAGCGATCTGGAACGTCAGGGCTCCGCCGATCGTCCACAGGACGACGATGAAGGTCGATGCCGACAAGAACGCGGAAATGACGCCGGCTAGGAAATCGACCGGGGACTCCGTGGCGATGCGCAAATCCTCGGAGAGACGCGCCTCGGGGTTCTTGTGGCCTTCGCCGCCGATCAGGTTCAGCTGATAATAACGGCCGTTCGCCAGCCAGCGAGCGATGAGCCCGGTCGTCAGCCAGGAGCGCCATCGTCTCTGGATCATCATGCGAATGTAGACTTGTACCGTGACAAGGGCGACACTTCCGAGCACCAGCGGCAGAAACACCGCGCTCAGGACATAAACGGTGTGGGCGTTGCGTTGCTCAATGGCGTCAAAAATCGCGCGGTTCCAGATGTTGATGCCATACTGGAAGCAGACGTTCAGGCCGATCAGCGCAAGTAGTCCGATCGTGCACGGCCACGCGAAGCCATCTCCGCGGCGACTCCAGTAGCCACGCGCGCTGATCCAGAAACGTGCAAGCAAGTACCCTTTGCGTGCCCGTTCGGCCTCCTCGGGCGTCATGTCCGGATCGGATTCAATGTTAGTTGCTGGTGGCTCGACATCAACAGTCGGAGCTTTCTCCCGGCGCGACCTCTCACGCGCAGGCGACTTGGCGCCGTCGACCGATTTCGGATTGGATTTAGCGTCGGTCATAAGCACGACAACGGACTAAAATTCAAAAAGTTTCACAATAGGAATGTCGTTGGTGGTGACGGCCATGTGTCGGGACAATAAGGCAGTCGTCGCGCGAACCCTCGGCATGTAACGGAAGGTTCATGTAAAAGCGTAAGTGGGTTGATTACTGCATCTTATCCCTAGGAACGAAGGTGCACCTCGGTGCGGGAAGAATGCACCCCATGGGCGGACCACGCGCCCTTGCCTTGTATTGGCCGGCGCTATCGCGCGGATGGCAGCGCGCCAATGATGAGACGGTTTCAGGGAACTCGTCCATCGCAAATGGCGTTTCAATGTCAGGAGGAATTCATCATGTGCCCGCAAAAGCCAATCATAGCTTCGCTTTTCGCACCCGCGCTTGGGCTGCCGAATCCGATACAATACTACCCCGAGCAATCGCCTCGTCTTCCCGCTTCAGAAAGTGAAAAGGAAGCGTATGAAGAGGGAGTTAAGGCGGGAAAATGTGAAGCCGAGAATAGAAAGAACCCTTATCCTGACAATAGCGAACTGGCCAAAGCCTACGAGCACGGTTACCTCGATGGTCAAAAGATCCGGTCGTAGCCACACAATGGCGAGCGATGATCTCGCACGTGTTCATTGTGCAGTGTGACGCCTTCCATGGATTGGCAGAGAGCCGTGTCGAACGATGATCGATGCGTCCGATGGGCGGCGACGAAAGCTTCGCATGCCCGGCTTTTCCAATGACTGCCTCTTCCGATAGGGGGAACATAAAGGGCCTCTGCTTGTTGGACCCCACGCGCTTTGATGGCGCGCGACAAGTGGAGATGGATTATGGCAAAGACGGTTGGCGACTTTATCGTGCAGCGCCTCTACGATTGGGGCGTGCGACGCATCTTCGGCTATCCCGGAGATGGCATCAACGGTCTCTTCGGGGCCTTGAACCGGGCCGATGGAAAAATTGAATTCATTCAGGCTCGTCACGAGGAGATGGCCGCGTTCATGGCATCGGCCTATGCCAAATTCTCGGGCGAGCTTGGCGTTTGCGTCGCCACCTCTGGACCGGGTGCCACGCATTTGGTGACCGGGCTCTATGATGCGCGGTTGGATCATCAACCTGTCTTGGCCCTTGTCGGCCAGCAGGCCCGTCGGGCGCTGGGCGGTCACTATCAACAGGAAGTCGATCTCGCATCGCTCTTCAAGGATGTTGCCGGCAACTTCGTCCATCAGGCCTCAGCTCCCGCGCAAGTACGCCATCTGGTCGATCGGGCCGCGCGCATCGCGCTGGCGAACAAGACGGTCACTGCCGTCATCCTGCCGAACGACCTGCAGGAGATGCCCTATGAGACGCCGCCACGCAAGCATGGCTCGGTCATGTCGGGCGTCGGCTATGTGGCACCGAGAACGGTGCCGCACGAGATCGATCTGAAGCGCGCCGCGTCCGTCCTGAATGCCGGAAAGAGGGTCGCGATGCTCGTCGGTGCCGGCGCGTTGGGCGCGAGCGACGAGCTGATCGCGGTCGCGGACCGGCTGGGAGCAGGAGCGGCGAAAGCCTTGCTCGGCAAGGCCGCCCTACCGGATGATCTGGCGTGGGTCACCGGCTCCATCGGCCTTCTGGGTACCGAACCATCCTGGGACCTGATGCGAGACTGCGATACCCTGCTGGTCGTCGGATCCGGTTTTCCTTATTCGGAGTTCCTGCCCGAAGAAGGTGATGCAAAAGGGGTTCAGATCGATATCCGGCCTGACATGCTCTCCTTGCGTTATCCCATGGAGGTCAATCTTGTCGGCGACGCCCGGGAGACCTTGCAGGCATTGCTGCCGCTTCTCAAGCAGAAGCAGGATCTTTCCTGGCGCAAGGAGATCGAGACGAGTGTCGGAAAGTGGTGGCGAACGCTGGAGGCGAGGGCGCACGTGGAGGCCAATCCGGTCAACCCGCAGCGTGTCGTCTGGGAGCTTTCGCCACGCCTGCCTGACGGTGTCATCGTCACGAGTGATTCCGGTTCATGCGCCAATTGGTACGCGCGCGATTTGCGCATGCGCCGCGGCATGATGGCCTCCTTGTCCGGCGGTCTCGCGTCCATGGGGGCGGCGGTGCCCTATGCGATCGCCGCGAAGGTCGCGCATCCGGATCGGCCAATCGTCGCCCTGGTCGGTGATGGCGCCATGCAGATGAACAACATGGCGGAGTTGATCACCGTGACGAAATACTGGCGCGAATGGTCCGATCCGCGCATGGTCGTCTGCGTCTTCAACAACGAGGATCTCAACCAGGTGACTTGGGAGCAACGCGTCATGGAAGGTGATCCAAAATTTAATGCCTCGCAGCGGATCCCCGATGTCCCCTATCATCGCTTCGCCGACATGATTGGCCTTCAGGGAATTTTCGTTGATCGACCCGAGGCGCTTGGCGCCGTCTGGGATGAAGCGCTCGCCGCCGATCGTCCCGTTGTTCTCGAGGTCAAGACAGATCCCGAAGTGCCGCCGATACCGCCGCACCTGACTTTCGAGCAGATGCGCAACCTGACCGCCGTCCTGCTGAAAGGGGATCCGGAAGAAAGCGGTGTGATCAAGGGAACGCTAAGACAGGCGCTGAGTGCCATCCTTCCTAGTCGCGCCAACAGGTGACGACGGGCAAATGTCGGCTGCGCTGCGGGAACCAATGCTGGGAAGGGTGGTTTGGACCGATGTCAATCGACTAAGCCTTGGCTGAATGAAAGAGCATAGCGCGAGACGGCGAAGTGCTCTGGACGCGGCAACAGGCTATAACGTCAGGAGGTGTAAGATGGAAACCTATCATAGGTATCGTAAGAACAATGTGCCGCCAGGCTCCATCGTCATCAAGTTCTACCATTCCGGCGATCAGATTCGAGGATTCCTGCGCAAGGTCATGTCGCCAGGAGAGGATGACACGGTTTTTCCTGGTGAGGAAATGGAGCCAGATGACGCCTTTCGGGCCGCTCGCAACAAGATGTCGAATGAGGTTATGCGGCCCATCTATGTCGAACTGTCGGAAGGCGTGAACTGGAATCCGGCCTGGGGGCGGCTTGAATAAGCATGATGCCGCCGCACGCTCCTCCTTACGGACCTTTTTGCCAGACCAGCCCAAGATATTGGCTGAGCCGCCGCGCGTCGGCCGGCGCCCGCACCTTCACGTCATTATCGAAATAGACATAGACATCGCGACCCCGTCGTGACCGCTTCAATGGCTTCAGGACACGGTTGGCATTATCCGGCTCGCGCCCATGCGCCCAATCGGCGATGCGCTCCGCCCATATGCTCAACGCTTCATCATCGTAGCCGCTGACATAGAGTTCTTCCGAGCCATGCAGGCGGCAATAGATAAAGTCCGCGGTGACATCCATCAGCAACGGCCACTCGACGGTATCGGCGCAAACGAGCCCGATCCGATGCTTCCGCAAGAGTTCAATGAAATCGGCGTCCACGAAGCTCTCGTTGCGGATTTCGAATGCATGCCGGATCGGTCTCCTTTTGTCCGCCATCAACCAATCTCGGCCGTTCAAGCGCTCGTCATGCCGCTTGGCCAAGGAAAGTGCCTCATCCGTGTCCTTTGGCAGCAGGTGGATGAAATTGGAGAACAGTTCTCGATCGAACCGCAGCCGGGGAGGAAACTGCCAAAGTATGGGTCCCAGCTTTGCTCCCAGCCGCAAGAGGCCGGAGGCCATGAAATTGGCAAGCGGCACCTCGATATCGCGAAGCCTTCGTAGATGGGTTATATAGCGTGATCCCTTGACCGCGAAAACGAAGTCGTCTGGAGTGGCCTCCCGCCATCTTGCGAAGGTGTCGGGTGTCTGCAGGCTGTAGAATGTGCCGTTGATTTCAATGGATGGAAATTGCGAGGAGGCGTAGGACAATTCGTGTTTCTGGGTCACGCCCTTCGGATAGAAAACGCCGCGCCAGGGTGCGTACGTCCACCCGGAAATTCCGATGCGGATCGTTCCAGCCTTTACCATGGTTCATACCGCGTCCGGATCACCTTGCCTGTGCAAGAGACGATGTCGTAATTCAATGCCCGTCGATCCCGTCAGGTAACGTTGATGGACGGCAGGAACGACATGACCTCGTTGCGTTGTCTTGGTGCCAAACTCTCGATTTCCCTTTTCCAAAAGGCTTCAGCTTCGAGCGGATCAGCCTCCCAGCTGTTGGTCGACAGGATGTTGTCATCCATTACCAGAAGTCTTTTTCCACCGAGCCTTAGATATTCCTCGGCAAGTTCCTGAGCGCCATTCATCATGATTTGTCTCCTTGATTGGCCCTCCCGCTGCCGGTGATCCACGTCACGGACACCGACAGCCAAGAGGTGTGCGAAATGCGGGAGGCATTTCGGATTTCTACCATTATTATTGCGGGCAGTTCTGGCTGGACGTGCTGTCGCTCGACTGGCTATTGTTTTGCGTATCCGTACCTTGCGTCGTGTTCTTGCCGGTTTTCATGGCATTGCAGTCCTGGGACTGACCGTTGGAATTCGGAGTCCCGTTGGTTCCGGTGGTATTGCTATTGGCGCCTCCATTTCCGTTGGAGGTGCCATTGCTCTGCGAACCGGTGCCGGCGCCGTTACCACTTCCGGAATTGCCTGTTCCGCCGGAACCTGATTGCTGAGCCATGGCTGCCGTGGCCATGCCGATCGAAAGAGCACAGACTGCGATTATTCTCGTCAACATTGGTATTTCCTTTCCTTGGATTTGCCACCTTCCAACTCCAATGGCGGGCAGTTGTTTCCAGATTTTCCGATATTTCCTCGCTGGTAATCAGATCAGGGAATGGCGCGATAATCGGTGGACACCGCTGATCGCCAACGGAGGCAGGCAGCGACGTGAAGGGAGCTTGCCCCTCAGGCGAGCATGCGGACACGGGGCTCGCGGTCCCAATAGCGCTTGGGCGCGGCACTCAGGAAGGAGGCGAGATCCACGACACCGGCGTCGGGTTGAATGCCCGCCTTGTCGAGAAGCGCCTTGGCGGCGGCGTCATGACCGATCGCCTTTAGGTGTCCGAAAGCATCCATCACCCATTGCACGGCTGCCCCTTCGTTGAGGAGCACAGCGGCGCCTTCCTTCGCGAGGATGACGGCAACGGCATCGAAAAGCTGCGAAGGCGAACCAAGGAGCTGCCCATCGGCACGGATCGTATTTCCGTCGGAAAGCTTCGTCTCCCCCACCTTGGGAGCCACGATGAAAGGCCTCGCCTTGGCGTCGTTGAGGGCTCCGACGAGATCGGAGATCGCCTTGGCGTCGCTTCCGTCGGCGATCAATATGCCGATCTGCCGCCCTTCGAGCGTCTCCTTCATGTTCTTATGGATGGAAAGAGCGGGGGAGGGGGCGAGATCGATCGGTTCACGCGCCGGCAAATTCCTGGTCGGGTTGACGAGCCCGAGGCCCGCGGCGACCCTGTTGGCAAGCCCCGCATCGACATTCATGAGGTTGCCGACCATGCGGGGCGGCACGTGCTGAAGCTGAACCTTCGACAATTCGAAGACGAAGGCCGATGCGATGTGAGCCTGTTCCGACGGTGTCTGGGATTTCCAGAAAAGACGAGCCTGACTGTAATGGTCGGCAAAGAGCTCACCGCGCACGCGCAGCTTGTCGCCCTGCTCTTCCTTCCCGGCTTGATGCTCATAGGTGCGGAAGCCCGTCACCGGACATTCGCGCGGACCGCCGATTTCGCCGTTGTCGCCAAGGCTATTCGGTTCGTAGTTCGCGCGGCCCTTCGGCACTTGCATCTGCATCTGCCCGTCGCGCTGGAAGTTCATGACGGGGCATTTGGGCGCATTGATCGGCAGTTGATGGAAGTTCGCGGTTCCAAGGCGGGACTTCTGCGTGTCGAGATAGCTGAAGAGCCGGCCCTGCAGCAGGGGATCGTTGGTGAAATCGACGCCTGGGACGATGTTTGCCGGGCAGAACGCCACTTGCTCGGTTTCCGCGAAGAAATTGTCCGGATTGCGATCGAGAATCAGCCGTCCGACGATCTTTACCGGCAGTACCTCTTCCGGGATAATCTTCGTGGCATCGAGGACGTCGTATGGAAGGTTTTCGGCAAAGGCGTCGTCGAAGAGCTGCAGGCCCAGTTCCCATTCCGGAAAATGCCCGGCCGCGATCGCCTCGAAGAGGTCGCGGCGATGGTAGTCATTGTCAGCCGCCTGCAGCTTCAATGCCTCGTCCCAGACAAGCGATTGAATGCCGAGCTTCGGTTTCCAGTGGAATTTCACGAATGTGGATTTACCGGCATCGTTGACGAAGCGAAACGTGTGGACGCCGAAGCCTTGCATCATGCGCGGCGAGCGCGGAATAGCTCGATCGGACATCGCCCACATCAGCATATGCGTGGATTCCGGCATCAGCGACGCCCAGTCCCAGAACGTATCATGGGCGGTAGCCGCCTGCGGATACGCGCGGTCGGCCTCCATCTTCACGGCATGCACAAGATCGGGGAATTTCATCGCATCCTGAATGAAGAAGACGGGGATGTTGTTGCCGACAAGGTCCCAATTACCCTGCTTGGTATAGAATTTCACGGCGAAGCCGCGCACGTCACGCGGCGTATCCACCGAGCCGGCACCGCCGGCAACGGTCGAAAAGCGGACGAAGACCGGCGTCTTTTCACCCTTGCGCTGAAACAGATCGGCGCTGGTCACATCGGACAGCGATTCATAGAGCTCGAAGAAGCCGTGTGCGGCCGAACCTCGTGCATGCACGATCCGTTCAGGGATGCGCTCATGGTCGAAATGGAAGATCTTTTCACGCAGGACGAAATCTTCAAGCAGCGTCGGGCCACGGACCCCGGACTTCAGGCTGTTCTGATTGTCCGACACCCGGATACCCTGATTGGTGGTCAGATACTCCGCGTCGCCATGGGGGCCGCTTTCGGGAATATGCTGGTGCGTCTCCCCGCCTTCGCCGCGCGATGTTTCGAAGCTCGTGTCCTTCGCCATGATATCCTCTTTTTTGCCGTTGGAACCGCTGACCGAACCTTGTTCGACGGGCAATGTTCCGATTGGCCGGAGATGGCGGCTGGTGACCTCAAAGTTCGATCAGCGCGATGCCGAGATCCTCTTGATGCCGACGCTGCAATTCCGCCGGTGTTTCCACGATGGTCGCTTCCAAGGTCGGATGCACGATACCGTCGAGAAAGTGGCCGCCGCGCGTGGAGCCATCCTTCAGACCGAGGACGGCATGAAGATGGAGGCTCGCCTTGCCATCGTCGCCTGTCGCGATATCGCCGATCAGGCTCAGCACCTCGCATTGCTCGGTAATCGGGATCTTGCGGTAGCTTCGCTCGCTAAAATCGAACCAGCCGACAGTCGCGCGTTCAAACGCGCCTATCGCGGTGATCGAAGCCGCCTTCAGGTCCTGATCCGTGGCGAAGCGGGCGAGCGTGGAGAATGCTTCCTCATTCGCATCGAGCACGACGACGTAGGTCTTGAGGCCGTTCTGCAGGTCAACTTTCTTGAAATTCATCGCGCTCGTCTCCCTTTCAATCCTGTGCCGGCTGGCCGTTGGAAGCCGACACGCCACCATCGACAGCGATGTTGGCGCCGGTCACGAAACTTGCATCGTCGCTTGCCAGAAAGGCGATGACGGCCGCGACCTCGTCCGGCTCGCAGACACGACCAAGTGGAATGCGTTCCTTGAACTTGGCAACGAGGGCTTCATCCTTGAGCATGTCCTCCGTCATGCCAGTGCGCGTGAGGCTCGGGCATACGGAATTGACGCGAACTCCCTTTCGGCCGAGATCGAGCGCCAGCGCGCGGGTCAGATTGACGATGGCGCCCTTGGCGGCGTTGTAGGGGCTCATACCCCAATCGCCGCCGGTGCCGGAGACGGAGGCAGTGTTGATGATCGACCCCTTGGTCTTTTCAAGATGCGGTATGGCCGCACGACAACCGAAAAACACGCCGTCCAGATCGGTCGCCATGACATCACGCCATTGCTCGTTGGAAATGTCGGCGGGCTCGCCACCCTCGTGAATGCCAGCATTGTTGACGATGACGTCAAGGCGACCGAACCGTTCCACCACCGCCGCTACCATCGCGGCGACCGCCGACGATGCCGATACATCCACCAACTGCTTAAGGCTGCGTTCGGCTGGCAAATCCGCGACGACTTTTTCCAGCGCATCCTCGCGGCGGTCGACGAGAGCGACATTGGCGCCTTCCTTGGAAAAGCGCCGTGCCGTCGCCTCTCCAATTCCCGATGCAGCACCTGTTACGATGACGACCTTTTCTTCGAAGCGATGCATCGGGCTGACCTTTCAAAATCGGCGAAACGGGATCTATCGAAACGTAGCTTTCGATAGGAACCAGGACCGGACTTGAATGTTCCCCGATGCACCCGGCGGATAGTGTGCCATGGATGGAACCGAAAGCGAGGTGAATGGTTTGGAATGACAACGCAATCATCACCGGAAGCAAAGTCATGACACATCCACGACCACCATTTCCGCCGCAGCAACAGCCCATGCCCGGCTATACCGCCGACATGCATCCGGCACCCGATCATGGAGAGGTGACCTATCACGGATCAGGAAAGCTTGCCGGCAAAAGGGCTGTCATCACCGGCGGGGACAGCGGCATTGGCCGCGCCGTCGCGATCGCCTTTGCCCGCGAGGGCGCGGATGTTTTGATCGCCTATCTGAGCGAAGACGACGATGCTCACGAAACCAAGAAATGGGTCGAGGAGGCCGGCCGCAAGGCGGTGTTGATGGCCGGCGATATTCAGGATCCTAGACATTGTCGAGATATCATCGACAAGGCCGTCGCCGAACTGGGAGGGATCGATATTCTTGTCAACAATGCCGCGCATCAGGCGAGCTTTCAAGATATCGGCGATATCAGTGACGAGGAATGGGAATTGACCTTCAAGGTCAATATCCATGCCATGTTCTATCTGACCAAGGCGGCCGTACCACACATGAAGCCGGGCAGCGCCATCATCAATACGGCGTCCATCAACTCGGACACTCCAAACCCCACATTGCTTGCCTATGCCACCACCAAAGGGGCCATCCAGAATTTTACCGCGGGGCTGGCGCAATTGCTCGCGGAAAAAGGCATTCGCGCCAATGCCGTGGCGCCAGGACCTATTTGGACGCCATTGATCCCTTCGACGATGACGTCGGAAGCAGTCGAGAGTTTCGGAAAGCAAGTGCCGATGAAGCGACCGGGTCAGCCGGCTGAACTGGCAACGGCCTATGTCATGCTTGCCGATCCACTCTCCAGCTATGTTTCCGGCACGACCGTCGCGGTTACTGGGGGCAAGCCTCTCCTTTGAGTTCGGTGCATCTGCGCGACACGGAGCTGTGCCGCGCTCCTCAGATCGAAATCATGTGCTTATGTCCGCGAACGGCGCTCATTCTCGGAACATTCCGGGCTGGAGTTGGTTTGGCCATGACAACGAATGCAGCAAAGACGGCCAAGATAAATCGTCCAAAGCTTCTGGCAAGGCAATGACAGGAGGAGATGATGAACAGCAGACCACCACCGGTTCCCGAGGAAAATCGAAGCGATAAAGGTGTGGGTGACCACGCCAAGCCATCGATATCCGACCCCCATAAGCCTGACATGACGGTCGATCCCGACAAGAAGGGTCAGCAGGGAAACAGCCGGATCAATACCAGTCACCAGGGGCATCAACAGGATCGATAGAGAGGTGTCAATGTCCACGTCGACGAAAACACCGGCCAGTATTCGCCAAGGCGGCCCGGGAGCATCCCATGAAAATGCCAAGGCGCCCTTGAACATTCCAAAGCCGCCGGCCGAGCCCGATAAGCGGGACCGCAGCAAGGTTTCCGGCGGCGGCGGCGAACGAGATCGCCATCATGGCCACGATCCCAGCCGGAAAGGTGGCCACTCCGCAAGCTGAGGCCGAATTCCGCTCGTGTCGAGAAGCCGAGCGGAAGGCCCGATGCAGTCCATAAGACCCCAATTGTTCGCCTGGAACAAAGCAAGTCGATAAATGTTTGGGTGCTCTCAGGAATATTGGAGACACCGATATGGTCGCACAGGACCTTCGCGCTGCACACCCTCTTCCGCCCCGCCCCCTTCACTCGCTCCTCATTCCGATCCCGATGGTTTGCTTCCTTGGCACATTGGCAACGGACCTGGCCTATTGGGGAACCGCCGAAATGATGTGGGCGGATGCTTCCGCGTGGCTGCTCGCGGTTGGCTTGCTGTTCGGCTTGCTTGCTATAATTGCCATGATAATTGATGCACTCGGCAGGCGCCTTTCCTTGATGCGCGGACCAGTCTGGCTTTATTCGATCTGCGGCGTTCTTATCCTCGTCTTGTCCTTCTTTAACGCGCTCGTGCATAGCCGGGATGCATGGACTTCCGTCGTTCCGACCGGGCTTATTCTTTCATCCGTGGTGGTCGTTCTCGTCCTTTTGAGCGGCTGGATAAGGCGGGTATTGATTTTCCGCAGAGATCCGGGAGCCGAGAGATGAAGATCGGTGTAGGTAAATTGACCGCGCCATCCCCCTTTGCCGCGCTTATCTGCGGCACGATCCTTATCCTGTCTGGCTGCGGTCAGAACGAAGAGGATCCGAAGGATCAGGTCGGACCAAATCCGACATTGCCGGCCCAGACACAATATCTCATCCCACCAATGCATGTCGCGAAGGTGATCGGCTGGCAAAACGGTGACAAGCCGAAGGTTGCGGAAGGGTTGCAGATAAAGGCGTTCGCGACAGGACTGAAGCACCCGCGTTCGGTTTACGTGCTGCCGAATGGCGATGTTCTTGCCGTGGAATCCGTCGCGCCGCCCGCGGCATCGATCAAGCGTCCCAAGGACTTGATCATGGGCTGGATCGAGTCGATGGCGACATCCGCCGGCAGCAATGAAGGAAGCAACCGTATAACCTTGCTGCGTGACGCCGATGGGGATGGGGTTGCGGAAACGAAGAGCGTTTTTCTCGATCATCTCGCCTCCCCTTTCGGTGTCGCTCTTGTCGGTAGCGACCTGTATGTCGCGGAGACGGACAAGATCATGCGTTATCCATACAAGACGGGAGAGACGAGCATCCCCGATCCGGGAACGAAACTTACCGATTTGCCCGGCGGACCCATCGATCACCATTGGACCAAGAGCCTTGTGGCGAGCCCCGATGGGACGCTGCTTTATGTCGGTGTCGGCTCGAACAGCAATATCACGGAAAACGGCATACAGGCTGAAATGGACCGCGCCTCCATCTGGGAGGTCGACAGGGGAACGGGGCGCCATCGCATCTTCGCGGATGGGTTGAGAAATCCGAATGGTCTTTCCTGGGAACCGCAAACGCACGCCCTCTGGGCAGTCGTCAACGAGCGCGACGAACTGGGACCCAATCTCGTGCCGGACTACATGACTTCGGTGAAGGAGGGCGGCTTCTATGGTTGGCCGTACAGCTATTTTGGCAAGAACATCGATCCCAGGGTCATGCCGCAAAGACCAGACCTTGTGGCGAAGGCAATCGTTCCGGATTACGCGCTGAGTTCGCACGTGGCGCCCCTTGGGATGGTCTTCTATACCGGTACCAGTTTGCCGGAAGCGTATCGCGGCGGTGCCTTCGTCGGCGAGCACGGGAGTTGGAATCGACACCAATTCAACGGCTACAAGGTGGTCTTCGTCCCATTCGCGGACGGTCGGCCAAAAGGCCTTCCGCAAGACGTCGTGACCGGCTTCTTGAATGGCGACAACGAGGCGAGGGGCCGGCCGGTAGGGTTGGCGGTCGACAAGCCTGGCGCCTTGCTAATCGCCGATGACGTCGGCAATACGGTTTGGCGCGTTAGCTCGGCAGCGCCGTAACCTTTACCGATGCTGTCGAAAAAGCGGTGCTTGGCCCGCGTTTCGTGGCATGCCGGCGGATCGAAAGGCGCCTTGAAGCGCCAGCATAGTCGCGGTCATCATGGCAAAGCCGCCCTGAACGAAATCAACTTGCATGCATTATGATGTGTTCATCCGATTTCATGTCGGATCTGGCTGACCTAATCAGCCGCCATCGCGCTTCATTCTTTTGCGCATGGCTTTGCGATGTCTGCTGATGGCCTGCGCTTTTTCCCGAATACGCCGTTGGGATGGTTTTTCGTAGGCTCGTCGCTCCTTCATTTCCCGGAATAAGCCTTCGCGCTGCATCTTTCGTTTCAGAACTCGGATTGCTTGTTCGATATTGTTGTCTCTTACCAGGACCTGCATTTTGTTCTCCTCACTATTGGTGATGAATGGCGGCCGTCAGCCGAGTTGCTCGGCTATCAGCTTCTGAAGCTCCTCGCGGGTGAGCAAACAGGGATAGGGTTTCCAGTTTTTGTCGGGGAGCTGGTTGATGGGTTGATCGCATCCGCGCGGCTTCACCGCCGCGAGCGCGTCGATTGCGTTTGATTTTTTCAATAAAATCTCCTGCGCCGGCCACTAAGCCAGCGCTCATGTCAATGGATGATGGAAGCGCCCGTCACGTCATCGGACGGAGGGCAAGGAACGGACCGCATGATGGGTCGGGCGATTAAGGCCTGGACCAGCCATTGCAATGCAACGGGCGAGCGGAACCGCATATCTCAAGCCAATAAATGGGTATCGAATTCCGATGTTGCAAGGGGGCAACATCTTCCCAACGTCTAGGGCATGTGGAGCCCGCGTATCACACATCGGGGGGAATATGGGAATCGACACCGATCGTTTTCAGATTGTTGCGAACCTTGATGACACCGGGCGTAGACAGCCCAAGCGCTTCCGCCTGTTCGGCAGCCGCCTGCGTTTCGACACTGCCTTCCAATGTTACGATACCGTCATCGGCATGAACCTCGATGCTGTCCGCATCGATTTCCTTGCTTTCGATGAACCGTTCGGTAATCGCCGCTTCCAGTTCATCGTTATCGATACGGCTGGATGGCAATGGCCCAATCGTGTGGGTCGTGTCTTCCTCAAGCCCGTTCGTGTCCGCGTTATCTCCAATCAGGCCAGAGGGGGTATCTTCGTCAAAGTTCGCTGGAGTGGTGCCATATTCTCGATTTTCCGGTTCGGTCGAACCTAACGCGCTTTCGTCGGAATATGGCCAGCCTTCGCGGGCATCGCGATCTTGATAGTCGCGATAATCTTCTTCTCGCGACAGCGATTTCTTCTTTCGAAACTGTGTCATAGCCAATCTCCTTCCCTTCAGCTCAAGAAACACGCTAAGCTCCGATTTGCTTCTCGGACGCCCATCCGGCTCCGCCGATCTGTTAGTGGTGCTTGAAATATTGCACCTCGCGCTCGTGCTTTTCGGCCGCCTCGCGGGTCTTGAACGTCCCGAGATTCTTGCGCTTGTGTGTCTTCGGATCGAGCTTGCGTGAGTAGAGACGATATTCACCGGATTTCAGTTTGCGGATCATGACGGTTTCTCCTTTGCTATGGATATAACCCCCGTCGGCAGCCCTGGTTCCGATCGTACCAAACCGCGATAAAGCCCAGCCGAAGGGAAAGAACGGTTTTTCCTTCGTCTGTATCAAGGAAGAAATCATTCCGCGCGCCGTTCGCCGGCGCTTTCTCTCTCCGCCAAAATAAGCGAAGATCTTTTGCCCGGCATCGCCTCCGGGACTGCCGTGAACTGTCTACCAGCCGTAGCTGAAGGTAGCGCCACTGCCATTATCCCCATCCTGCACCACATCGGTTTCAGTATTTCGTCCGTACTGGAAAATGCCATAGGCATTGTTGTTGCCGTTCTGCCGCAAGGTTGCGGAATGACCATTGCCCTGCTGCTGGATGAAGCCGAGATTGCCTCGGCCGGCCTGGGCAATGCCAGCCGCGTTACCCCGGCCCAGCTGCCGGATGTCGGCGTCTTTCAGGCCGCGGTACAGCGAATAGACGCGCAGTCCGGTCGAGAAAAGGTCCGCATCCTCGGCATTATCAGGCACAAGGTTGAACGAGATCCGGCCGCCGGCATAGGCTGGCGCGGACAAGGCGACCTGTCCCAGGCTCCCGGCAAGAAGAGTGATGGTAAGGATTTTAAACACGCTGCGGGTCATCCTGATCTCCATTGGCCGGCTGCCTTAGCCGATGATCAACTTTCGCACCTTTAAGCTGAACCCAGTCGGAACTGCCCGTTCAGTTGCGGTTCAGTCGTCTGGAATTGCGTGAAACCAAAGAGACAGAGCGGTTCAGAGGCTCATGAAAAACTGAACCGCGCTAAACCTGATCGAAAGCAAAAGGGCGCCAGGAGCCGGCGCCCTTTTAAAGGGATTTGCAGAGTTTGGAGGCCGATTAGTTGTCGCCGACCTGCTTCGTGCAGCTGAAACTCTTATCTCCGATCACAATATCCAGCGTTGCCTTGTACGCGGTTCCTTTGGAGCCGAGCGAGACGGAGCTGAGGATTGCCGCATGCCCCGCCGTGGCATCAAAATCGCCACTCTGGTTGATGGTGGAACTTCCACCGTCTCCCGATTTTTCGACGCGAAACGTGTAAGTCCCGCCGACATGCGTGTCGGCGTGGACGAGCGCATCCAGTCTCACCATACCTGCTCCAGGCGTTGCTTTGATTTCGCAAAGCCCCGCATCGTCAGATTGGTTGGCAGTCGTCATGGCCGCAACGGCACCGACGGGAAGCAGGACCAGCGCGAGGATCGTCATCAGACGGCGTGGATGCTTGATGCTATTTGGCATGGGTCATCTCCCCAAATGGTCTGCTGTCGCGTTTGTGACTTCTTTCACGTCATCGCGCGGTCGCTTAAGGGCAGGCCTGGACGAAGGCCGCGACATTGCCGTTGCCGCCCTGGCTGACATTGGCGCTGCAGCCATGGCCGACCTGGACGCCAGCCGCGATGTTGCCATTGCCGTCCTGGGTAAGGATGGTCGTGTGGTTGGAGCCAAATTGGCCGATGCCGGCTATGTTGCGGTCACCGTTCTGATAGGTGGCGCCGTAATTGTCATTGCCTTCCTGACCGACAGCCGAAAGGTTGTGGCGACCATATTGATGGCCGATGATCCGGTTGTAGCCGCCGTTCTGGTAGGTTCTGATGCGGTTTGCATACCCTTCCTGAGCGCCGCCGGCGGAGTTCGACCAGCCATATTGTTCGATACGCACATCGTTGGCCATGGCGGGGGCCGCGGCGGTGATGCCGACGAGAGCGACGAGTGCGGTTGCAATGAAAGACGTGCGGATCATGACTGTGTCTCCTCAGGCGGATAAGACCGCGGTTGAACGTCTTTCTTTTAGACGCCGCCTTCGGAACAGAAGCTGAAAGCACCATTCAGCCCGGGTTCATTCGCGGAGATCGGTGCCAGCCCCTCGCAATTAGCGTTCCGAGGAAATGTCATGGTGGCTCATTGGTTTGTAGCGAGCTGGCAGCTACCCGCACGATGAAAATGGATATAGGCCGGCGATTGTCTGCTCTGAAGGTCGGAAACATCGCAGGTAAAGAGCTTCTGCTCGTCGCCTTAAAAAAACAATGCAACGGCTTGGTGCATGCGAAGCCCTGCGGCCCGCCTCCCTTGGATCAAGATCAATGTGGCCCGCTGCTATGAAAATCTGTGTTCCTTCCCGGTCAAGGGCGTGGCGAACAAAGCCTCGCCGATCTGGATCGGTCGATCGCCGTCGGTGCGTGCGACAAGTGATATCAGTTCGGGAACATCAAGATGAACGACCGTGTCGGCGCCGAGCCGCTCGATATGGCGCCCTATCTCGATGCCGTCCCCTTGATCAATGCAGCGCGGACAAGCGCTATTCGGGTTCCTGAAGATCTTGCGATCATCGGCTACGACAACTCTCCGATGGCCGCCATGCCGCTCGTCGGCCTGACGAGCGTCGATCAAAACCAGATGCAGCTCGGGCGGACGGCTGTGGAGGTGCTGCTCGGGAGGATCGATGGCCGGCACGAGGCCAGACATCTGCTGATCGAACCCCGCGTGGAATTGCGCGGCAGCACTTGACGCGCGATCCGGACGAAAAGGTAGTAAGACGCACCCGGCCGTGTCCGCCGCCCCTGCTCGGCATGGGGACAGCCGGATAGCTAACCGCTATTTGCAAAGGCAGACGGGAAACATGCCGGTGCCGGCAATTGGGCCGAGGATTTTTTCCTCCGCCCGATTGCCGGTTTGTCTGCTGGCTTTGGCCAGCGCGGCTTGCTGTTCGTTCTTTCAGAACTTATAGCTCGCGCCAACAAGCACCTTGTTCTGAGTGGCGCCGAACTCCCCGATCGCCGACCCGAAATCCTTGTTTCCAAAATCGGAATAGCGGTATTCGCCGCGAATGATGACATTATCCGTGAAGGCGTGCTCGATGCCGCCGCCTGCCGTCCAGCCGATCAGGATATCGTCTTTTTTCCCAACGCCGGGGACATCAACCTTGCCGCCAGCGGCAGCGAGACCGGCTGTCGCGAAGAGCAGCGTCCGGTCCAGGGCGTAACCGACGCGAGCGCGGCCCGACGCATCCCATTCGAGATCCGCTTCCTTCTTGTCCTTGAAATTGTAGTTGAAGTCGTTTTCGATACCGTAGACGATATTGCCGGATTGGAAATTATATCCGGCATGAACGCCAGCCGTGCCGCCGTCGAGATTGCGGTCGGTGCCCAGAACGGTCCCTTTGTTCCAGACATAGCCGCCCTGTCCGCCGAGATAGAAGCCGGACCAGTCATAGGCCGAATAAGCCTGTTCGGCGGCTGGCGCGGAACGCTCATAGGTGAGGTCGGCGGCGAGGGCCGGAACGGCTAGGAACGACGCCAGGGCGCCGACGACGAAAAGCTTGATATGCATAATGGCAGTGCCTCATGTTTTGCACCAGCGGAAAGGCGTTCGCGTGTCGCATCGGCCCGGCTCATAGGGTGACTATGTCGTCCCGCAAGATTGCTGTGTGTGCTTTCATGTTCGGTTTTGTTGCGACGGTGAAAAAGCACTGGGGAGTATCAAAAGGTGCAAAATCGGCGGCTTGTCGGATTTGAAAACGGGGCCATCCCGCCGCGTCCCATGCCGCAAGATTTCGCAGGAAAACATCCAGGCCCATGCGGTCAGCGCTCTTCGGCCGCCCCCGAAACACGTTTGGCGGCGGTTCTAACCTTCATGCGTTCGGCGGCGGGCTTGATAATTCTTGAGCCTCCGGCGGAAACCTTGATTGCGAAGGCGCCGGGCATGTACATGTGATGGGAACCGCATTGCTATTCCAGAAGCGGATAAGGTTGGAGAGCCGCATGAACCTCTTCCTCAAAAGCCTTGCAGACGCGCGACGCGCGGGCAAGCCGGTCGGAATTACATCGGTGTGCTCGGCGCACCCGCTCGTGCTTGAAGCGACGATGTCGCTGGCTCGGCGGGAGGGTGGTCCCGTCCTGATAGAGGCTACCTGTAACCAGGTTAATCAGTTTGGCGGCTACACCGGAAAAACGCCGGCGGATTTTGCCGGAGATGTTCTCGCGCTCGCCGAGGCCAACGGGGTAACGATTTCCGACATCATCCTCGGTGGCGACCATCTCGGACCCAATCCTTGGCGGCGGGAGACCTCCTCCGCGGCAATGGCCAAGGCCGAGGTCATGGTTGCTGAGTATGTGAGAGCGGGCTTCACGAAAATCCACCTCGATGCATCCATGGCATGCGCCGATGACCCATCCGCCCTCGACGATGGCATCGTGGCTCAAAGGGCGGCGAGACTGGCAAAAGTTGCCGAACAGGTTGCGAGGGAAGTGGGCGCCAAGCCGCTCTACGTGCTGGGGACGGAAGTCCCGGTGCCGGGAGGCGCGGACCACGCGCTCGACGTCGTCGAACCGACCGGCGCCGAAGCCGCCACCGCCACCATCGAGATCCATCGCGAGATTTTCGCGAGGGAAGGGTTGTCGGAGGCGTTCGACAGATGCATTGCCTTCGTCGTCCAGCCGGGCGTGGAGTTCGGCAATGAGAACGTCGTTGGCTACAGACCTGAGCTCGCTAGGAAACTAACCAGCGTGCTGGATCATGAAGTGGGTCTGGTTTTCGAAGCGCATTCGACAGACTACCAGTCGGAAAGCGCGCTGACCGCACTGGTACGCGATGGATTTCCAATTCTGAAGGTTGGGCCTGGATTGACGTTCGCGCTGCGAGAAGGCCTCTTCGCGCTCGACTTGATCGCAACGGAACTTGACCCGGACTATGACCGCGACCTTGCCGTCACCATGGAGCGCCTCATGCTGAAACATACGGACGACTGGGCGGGACATTATCATGGCAACGAAGAGGCTATCCGGCTTCAACTTCGCTACAGTTACAGTGACCGCATCCGTTACTACTGGGGTTATCCGGAAGCTGTTGGCGCCGTTCAAAAGCTGACCGATACACTTCATGGCCGCGAAATCCCGCCGACGCTCGCAAGCCAGTTCCTCGGGCGGATGGCAGACAGGATCGGCGCAAAGGACAGCGTGGACATTATCGTCAAGACATTTGTCGGTGGGGTCCTCGAAACATACGCCCGTGCGTGCCGACAAGCCGGCTGACCGATCCGAAAACGGCTCTCCTGCCGCATATTCCGTTCATCATTGCCACCTAAGGCTCGAAAGGCGTCGTAATCGAGGCTCTTGCCATTCCCGCTTATAGGATCGCCTCCGTCCAGCCTTGTGTCTTCAGGTCGCTCGGGAATGTATGTCTGCCTTGTGACCTGCCTTCCTGAAGAGGTTGCCCATAGGTCACCATCGTCCATTCGATCGAGGGGCAATCACATGAGGGCATGCGCCGAATCTACGATCGTCCGGCAAGCAAACAACGGCTGGAGGCACGTGGCGGCTGCCCTTGGTCTCGTCAGATGATGGGAGGCCTTGCCGGCAACCTCCGCGGCCGTATCGGCAGACGGTGATGACAAGCGGATCACCAGAGCCGCGGATGCGGTCCTGGGTCTCATAGTCCATATTTCGGTCTATCCGACCTAATCAGTCACCGGCTCGCCGAGCGTATGCATCAGGCGGTTCGCCCAGCCGAAAATTGCCGACGAGAAGACGAGATCGATGGATTCCAATTCAGACAAGCCCACATCGGCCAATGCCTGCGCATCGGCTTTCGTGGCTTCGGGCGGCGTTGGCGAGAGGCGTGCGGAAAAATCAAAGATCGCCTGCAGGTGCTCGTCGAGTTCCGCATCCAGGCCGTCCGTGAAGATTGCTTCGATCACGTCGGTTCTTTTGGTCTGGCTGATGAAGCGGGAGGCGTGAACCGCGGCGCAGTAGACGCAGTGGTTGACGATGGACGCGGCCGTCGCGCCCAGTTCGCGCTCGCTCGAAGCAAGCCCGTCCTTTCCGTACATGATCAGATTGAACAGGGGAGAGCGGACGGTCAGCGATTCCGGATCGTGCGCGAGCGTCAGGACATAGGGCGAAATCCCCTTGTTGGACGGCGTCACCTGCATGGCAGCGCGCTGTTCCTCGGTCGCGGTCTCGATGTCGACCGGAACGACATAGGGCTGCCAGCGCGGAATTTTGGTGGTGAAGGCATGGACGACTTCGCTCATTGTCTTGCTCCGATCAATGCCAATCCCGCGATGACGCGCACCTGGTAGTTCACGAAGGCTGCCAGTTCGGAGAGGCGGACGATGTCGGCATCGGCCACGCCGCTGGCGCGCAATGCCTCTATGTCCGCCCGGCTCGCCTCCCTCGGTGCGACGGTCAGCCGGTCGGCGTGACGAACGATCTCGGCGATGCGCGGGTCCTCCGCGGTCGTGCCAGGTGAGGAGAGCGGGGCAATCGCGGTTTCGCCCGCCCGCTCCACGAGAGCATCATAGTGGCGCGCCAGCGCCTCGTTGTGATTTTGCCGGGCCATGCGGGCGGCAAGCGCCGCCCGAAGTCCATGGGACAGACCGCCGGGATCGCGTGGCAGCAGCACCGCGTCATGGGCTGCCTCGCTCAGGCGCAGGATCTCAGCGCGCTTTTCCATGGCTTCGGCGAGCGCGGAGCCAGGCTTCACGGAGACTAGGGTTTCGATGAGTGTCAAAACAGGCTCCTCGGGTGCGTCTTTGGGGGCAGCATCTAGGTAGGCGTGACACATCATTATGTCAAACGATAATGATTAAGCGACTTTCATGCGAAATAATTATCTAATTCCGATCGTCAAGTGAGAATTCTTATGCTTTACTCGCATTAAGAGGGGTGTTTCATGTCAATTATGCATTCTAACTCTTTCGATATTCGTCAACTTGAAGCCTTCGCGGCGGTGATTTCCGCGGGTAGCGTGACCGGGGCGGCGCGCTTGCTGGGCCGATCGCAACCGGCGGTCACCAGGCTCATCCAGGATCTGGAAGCCGATATCGGCTATGCGCTCCTGCATCGAAGCGGTCCACGGATCACGCCGACCTCGCGAGGCGTGCTGTTTCATTCCGAGGTCGAGCGCCATCTTGCCAGTCTCACACATATCCGTGAGCGCGCGGAGGCGATCGGTCGTGATGAACCACTCACGCTGACGATCGCGGCCACGCCGTCGCTTGCGGCGGGCGTTCTGCCGCGGACACTCGCGGCCGTTGCCCCGGATCTGATCCCGCGTCATCTGCATGTGCAGGCGCTTGCGGCCGAAAACGTCGTCCAGGCAGTGCTCGCCCGCTCGGCGGATTTGGGGATCGCAAGCCTGCCGCTCGAACATCCGGGCCTCGAAATACACTGGATCGCGGAGGCGCCATGTGTCGTCGCCATCGCCGCGAACGATCCGCTCGCCGACCGTGACGTGGTGCGTCTTGCCGATCTCGCCGATCGCCGCATCATCACCCTGGCAAATCCATATCGCTTGCGGCATCGAGTCGATGAGGCACTGGAACGGGCGGGGGTCTCGCCGGACCGGATTATCGACGTCAATGCTTCACTGACGGCGCTGTCGTTGGTTCGGGCAGGACTAGGGATTGGCATCGTCGAGCCGGCGACCGTCGTCGGCGTGCCGCTTGACGGTGTCGTGATGCGCGTGCTCGATCACACCATCCCCTTTCTCTTCGGTGCGATATCGCCCGCCGCGCTGCCGCTCACATCGACGATCACGGCAGTGATCGAGGCGGCGCGCGCGGTGGCTTTAACGATGCCAGGCTGCCGCCTATTCGACTCGAGCGGCGCGGAAGCGCTGGCCGATACCATTTACGGGCAAACCGCGAGACCTGAGGGAGCGTCGATATGAGCGACCTTTCCATCTTGCCGGACGGTCTCGATGCTCTTGAGGCGCGGCTGCGGCAGGATCTCGCCTGGCTGGAACTGCCGGCCAAATCCTGGGTGCCGCCGCGCATGATCGACGGTCAGCCTGTCGTCGATGTCGTCATCATTGGCGCGGGCATGGCCGGGCTCGTCGCCTCCGCGATGCTGAAGAGGCTGGGCGTCGCCAACCATGTCGTGCTCGACAAGGCACCCGCGGGTCGCGAGGGGCCCTGGGTCACCTTCGCCCGAATGCGAACGCTACGCTCTCCCAAGCAGCTCACCGGTCCGGCGATGGGGCTGCCCGCCCTGACGTTTCGCGCCTACTACGAAGCGCGCTTCGGCCGGGAGGCGTGGGTCGTGCTCGACCGCGCGCCGCGTGAGACGTGGATGGAATATCTGATCTGGTACCGCAAGGTGCTCGAGCTTCCCGTCCGCAACGGCGTGACAGTCGATGCGATCCTCCCACGCGAGGACGGAATGCTTGATCTTGTCTGCATCGAGGAAGGCCTCAAGGAGACGATCATTGCGCGTCATGCGGTGTTGGCGACCGGCCGCGATGGTCTGGGCGGCCCGTTCGTGCCAGATATCGCGAAAAGCATCGGTGGCAAGTTCTGGGCGCATACCGCTGACGACATCGATTTCGCGATGCTGCGCGGCAAGCGGATAGGCGTGATCGGTGCCGGCGCCTCGGCGATGGACAATGCCGCGACCGCTCTCGAAGCCGGTGCGGCGCGCCTCGACATGTTCGTGCGCCGCAGGGAGCTGCCGCGGATCAACAAGTTCACGGGCATCGGCAGCCAGGGCGTGGTGCACGGATTCGCCGGCCTTCCCGATGAGTGGAAGTGGCGCTTCCTCAATTATGCCATGGCCCAGCAGACGCCGCCGCCGCGGCCGAGCGTCTTGCGCGTCAGTTCCTTCCCGCAAGCCCATCTCCATCTTGAGAGCCCGATCAGCAGGCTGGAGCAAGAAGGCGACCACGTCATCGTGACGACGCCGAGGGCCAGCTATCCCGTCGACTTTCTGATCTTTGGAACGGGCTTCAAGATCGACCTGAGCAATCGACCGGAGCTTGCCGCCTTCGGCCCACATATACGCTTGTGGCGCGATCGCTTCCCGGTGCCGACGGAGATGCCCAACGCCGAACTCGAGGAATCCCCCGATCTCGGAGAGGCGTTCGAATTCCTCGAAAGGGAGCCGGGCTCGTGCCCGACGCTGGCAAGGATTCACTGCTTCAATTTTCCGGCGACACTCAGTCACGGCAAGCTCACCGGCGACATCCCCGCGATCAGCGAAGGTGCCGATCGCCTGGCGCGCGGCATTGTCCGCGCCCTCTTTGTCGCCGACCGCGAGAAACACTTTGAAAACCTCCAGGCTTTCGACACGCCGGAACTCCTCGGTGACGAGTGGGCGGATGACGATACCAAGGAGCCTTCCGAACTTTCTTCCGAAAGGACCTGAAACCCGCAATGCTTGAGATCAAGAACCTAAAGCTGTCTTACGGAAGCACGCAAATTCTAAATGGTGTGGACCTGTCGGTGAAGCGGGGCGACGTGGTGTCGATCATCGGCCCGAGCGGCACCGGCAAGACGACGCTTCTCAAGTGCATCAACCATCTGACCAAGCCGTCCTCCGGCTCGATCGCGTTGGATGGCATCCGCATGGATTACGCTCGCCCCGACAAGGCCGCGGTGCAGGCGATCCGTCTTCGCACGGCGATGGTTTTCCAGCAGTTCAACGTCTTCAAGAACATGACCGTCATCCAGAACGTCATGGACCCGCTGGTGGTCGTTCAGCGCAAGCCGAAGGAAGAGGCCCGCGCGATTGCCCTGCGGGAACTCGAGCGCGTCGGACTTGCCGACAAGCTCGACAACTATCCCTCCCAGCTCTCCGGTGGTCAGCTCCAGCGGACCGGCATCGCCCGCGCCTTGGCGGTCAAGCCGGACGTGATGCTGTTCGACGAGCCGACATCATCGCTTGACCCCGAACTGGTGAACGAGGTCCTGAAGGTGATCAAGGATGTGACGTCCTCGGGCATCACATCGCTCCTCGTTACCCATGAGATGCAGTTCGCCAAGAACATCTCGAACCGCATCGTCTTCATGGACCGGGGCGTCGTCGCCGCGGACGGCACTCCGGCCGAAATCTTCGATACACCCTCCAACCCGCGCCTCGCTCAGTTTCTCAATTCCGAACGCGCGATCCAGTAGAAAGGATGCCTGAAATGACTTCCATGAGTTCAATCTCGCGCCGTGGCCTCGGTCTCGCCGTAGCAGGCGTCGCGATCGCCTTCGCAACCGCCTCGTTCGCCGAGGACGTCCGCACGATCAAGATCGCCACCGCGGCCGAATCGAAGCCGCTCTCCTGGGGCGCGATCGGCGTCGAGCCGCAGGGTTACGAACCCGACGTGCTGAGGGCGATCAACGCGAAGCTGCCCCAGTACAAGTTCGTCATGGAAGGTGCGGCCGATATCGCCCAGGAAACCGGCCTTGCCACCGGCAAGTACGACATCGCGACGGGCGGCTATTACCGCGCGCCCGCCCGTGAAAAGCAGTTCCTCATTCCTGAGGCCCCGATCGGTGCGAGCTTGATCAAGATCTATAGCCGCAAGGATAGCGGCATCAACGAGATGAAGGATCTGGTCGGCAAGAAGATCGTGCCCGTCACCGCAGGCGGCGGCATCTACAAGTTCGCCACGGCATGGCAGGAGCAAAACCCGGCTTACAAGATCGAGATCACCGCCTCGAGCGCCGGCGTTCCCTATCCGGACCGGCTGAAGGAAGTGCAGAACGGCAAATACGATGCGCTCGTGCTGCCATCCAACCTTGGCGAGCAGACCGTGATCGACCAGCAGAAGCTCGACATCAAGACGAGCGAGCCGGTCGCCATCAATCAGACCTTCGTGCTGATCCATCGCTCCGAGGAGAACAAGGCCCTCTCCGATGGCATCGACAAGGCTCTGAAGGAGCTCAAGGCCGACGGCACGCTTGCCAAGCTCTCGCAGAAGTGGTTCGGCGAAGACATCACCACGTATATGAAGTAATGCCGCCCTCCGACCCCGGTGGTCAGGCCCAAAGACTGAGAGAAGGAGTGTTCCGAAGTGGACCTTTCCGTCATGATCCCAGAGCTGCTCTCGGCCTTGCCGCTGACGCTTGCGATCACGTTCACGGCCATGATCGCCGGCTTCGTGCTGGCGTTGATCGCGACGACGTTCCGGGTTCGCAGGATCCCGGTGATCAGCCATTTGGCGGATCTCTACGTATCTTATGCCCGGAGCGTGCCCGTCGTCCTGCAATTGTTCGTCGCCTTCTACGGGCTTCCCGTGCTTGTGGGTGTGTTCGGCGTCGCGGACTTCGTGTCTCCGACCATCGCGGCGATGCTGGGCTTGAGCCTCTATCACGGCGGCTATCTGTCCGAAGTCATGCGGCCGGCCTATCTCGCCGTCGAACGCGGCCAGCATGACGCGGCGGACAGTCTTGGCTATACGTTCCGCCAGAAGCTCACGCGCGTTCTCGGGCCACAGGCGGTTCACATCGCGCTTCCCGGCTACGGCAATTCGATCATTTATCTGATCCATAACGTTGCGCTCGTCATGTATATCGGCGCGGCCGATGTCATGGCGACCGCTCATCTTGTGATGGAGCGCGACTATAACCAGTACCAGTTCGAAACATACCTCGTGCTGGCGGTGCTCTATTCGCTGCTTTGCCTGGTCGCCTGGTCTGTCGTCCGCTTTTTCGAGCTTCGTTCCGCGAGATTTTCTCCAGGCGCGAAGCGCGGCAGAACCACGCTGATGGCAAGCGTCTGATCGAAGGAGTTACTACATGTTCGATATCGACGTTCTTCTCCCCGATCTTTGGGATATCCTGGGTGCGGTACCCCTCACGCTCGCGATGGCGCTTGCGATCTTCGTCTTCTCGACGATCATAGGCAGCCTGTTCGCCATGGTGGAATATCGGCGCATCCCTGTCCTGCGACAGCTTGTCGTCGCCTACAAGGTCGCGTTCAAGGGCGTGCCGATGGTCGTGGTGATCTTCCTCGCCTACTATGGCCTTCCCTCGACCCTGCAATTCCTGACATCGCTGATTGGCGTGGACTATAACGGCCATTCGACGCCAAACTGGGTCACGCTCATCGTCGCCCTGACGGCCTGCGTCGCCGCTTTCCAGGCGGAAGTCGTCAAGGGCGCGCTGAATTCTTTCGACACCGGCCAGGCGGATGCAGCCTATTCGCTCGGCTACAAGAAGAGCCAGCTCTTCCGCCGGGTCATGCTTCCGCAGGTCATCGTCGCGGCGATACCGGATCTTGCTAATTCCTTCATGGTCATCATGAAGGCGCTTTCCCTGGGGTTCGCCATCGAGGTGGTCGACATCTTCGCGCAGTCGCAACTGACCGCAGCGCTGAACTTCTACTATCTCGAGGCGTTCCTGGTCGCGGTCGTGATCTACATGGTGATAGCCTATGCAGTAACCCAGATCGCGGACAGGACGGAGCGAGCGCTCAGGGTGCGGACTTGATCTCGACCCAACGCTTCCGACGCGGCAAGACAAGACGGTCTCCATCGACTGATCGCCCTTGAAAACCGCGGCCGGGGACGAGCACCCGCGCCGTCCACTCTTTCCTCTCCAGACCGCCTTTTTGGAAATTCATTTCTCCCCATTCTCGTTAGTCCACTTAATTTATAGACTAAAGTCAAATTGGAGAGAGTGGCAATGAGCATCGAAAAGTCCGACAGCGGTCTGGGAAGACGGGAGCTGCTGAAATTATCCGCGGCGGCTGGAGTTGCCGTTGCCGGCGCTTCGCTGATCGGGCGAAAGCCCGCCTTCGCGGCCGAGGAAGAGCCGTCCCTGAAGGGTAAGCGCATCGCCATCAGCGCGACCGGAACCGACCATTTCTTCGACCTGCAGGCCTATAATGCCCAGATCGAAGAGGTCAAGCGCCTCGGGGGCGAGCCGATCGCCGTGGACGCGGGGCGCAACGACGCCAAACTGGTCTCGCAATTGCAGACGCTGATCGCCCAGAAGCCGGATGCCATCGTTCAGATCCTCGGCACTCTGAGCGTCATCGACCCCTGGCTGAAGAAGGCGCGCGACGCCGGCATTCCGGTTCTGACGGTCGACGTCGGCTCGACCAATTCGATCAACAACACCACCTCCGACAACTGGGGCATCGGCAAGGACCTGGCGCTGCAGCTCGTCTCCGATATCGGCGGCGAAGGCAATATCGTCGTCTTCAACGGCTTTTACGGCGTGACGCCTTGCGCGATCCGCTATGACCAGCTGGTCAATGTCGTCAAATATTTCCCGAAGGTGAAGATCCTCCAGCCGGAATTGCGCGACGTCATCCCGAATACCGTGCAGGACGCTTTCACCCAGATCACCGCGATTTTGAACAAATATCCGGAAAAAGGATCGATCAAGGCGATCTGGTCGGCATGGGACATCCCGCAGCTCGGCGCGACCCAGGCGCTTGCCGCCGCTGGCCGCACCGAAATCCGCACCTACGGCGTCGATGGCAGTCCGGAAGTGCTGCAGCTCATCGCCGATCCGAAATCGCCCGCTGGCGCCGACGTCGCTCAACAGCCCGCGGAAATCGGCCGCACCGCCATCCGCAATGTCGCGAAGCTTCTTGCCGGTCAGACGGTGCCGCGCGAGACCTACGTTCCAGCGCTTCTGGCCAACAAGGCCAATGTCGGCGAGGTCACCAAGAAGCTCGGCATTGGCTGATAGTCCGCTCCGGGCGATGCCGCCATGGCTGGATCGCCCGGAACATGTCCGCTGGAGACCGAGATGAGCGCCATTTCTTTCAAGCAGCCGGTGACGGCAAAAGACGACATCATCCGCTTTGAAGGCATCGTCAAGCGCTTCGGCGGAGCGCAGGCGCTGGCGGGTGCGTCGCTTGGCGTCAGACGTGGGACCATCCATGGTCTCGTCGGCCAGAACGGCGCGGGCAAGTCGACATTGATCAAGCTGCTTGCCGGTCTTCATCAGCCGGATGACGGGAGGATCGAGATCGAAGGGCAAGCTTTCGATAGGCTGACCCCGCATCTCGCGGAAGAGCTCGGCATTCACTTCATTCATCAGGATCGGCTTCTCGTGCCGACTTTTACGGTCGGCGAAGCCCTGTTTCTCGGCCGGGAGCCGCGCATACCAGGCACGCCATTTCTCGATCGCCGGCTGATGCAGCGCCGTGCATCCGATATCCTCAAGGATTATTTCGATGTGCGGTTGCCGAACAGCGCGCTGATCGGTGAATTGTCGACGGCCGAAAAGCAGATCGTCCAGATCACCCGCGCGCTTCTGAACCAGCCTAAGGTGCTTGTCTTCGACGAACCGACGGCGGCATTGGTGCGTCGCGAGGCCGATATCCTCTTCCGCCTGATCCGTCGCCTGCGCGATGAAGGCGTGACCGTCATTTACATCTCGCATTACCTGAACGAAATCGAGGAACTCTGCGACCATGTCACCGTGCTGCGCAACGGGCTGGACGTCGCTTCGGTGCCGATCCTGGAAACATCGGCCGCGGCGATCGCGCGGCTGATGGTCGAGCGCGACATCAAGGACATGTTTCCGAAGCTGGTTGTTGCGCCCGGCGATGAAATCCTCAAGGTCGAACGGCTTTCTGCGCCCGGAAAATACGAGGATGTCAGCTTCACCCTTCGTCGCGGCGAGGTGCTGGGCCTCACTGGTTTGCTCGGTTCCGGGGCAAAGGAGCTGGTCCGCTCTCTCTTCGGTCTGGATAAGCCGGCCTTCGGCCGTATCGAAATCGGCGGCAAGGCTGTCCGTTTCGCCAATCCCAGTCACGCGACGGATAACAGGATCGCCCTGGTGCCCGAGGATAGGCGCCGCCATGGCATCGCGCTCGACCTCAGCGTCGCGGAAAATATCAGTCTTTCCAGCCTCGATCGCTTCACGCGCCTCGGCTTTCTCGACCGCGAGGGCGAAAGGCGGGAAATCGATTCCCTGATTGAACGCCTGCAGGTAAAGACCAACGGGCGTAACGCCTTGCTGCGCACGCTTTCGGGCGGCAATCAGCAGAAGGTGGCGATAGCCAAATGGCTCAGTCGCCAGTCCGAGGTCTACCTCCTCGACGAGCCGACGGTCGGCGTCGACATCGGCTCCAAGGTCGAGATCTATACGCTGATCGGCGAACTCGCGGCGCGCGGCGCCGGTGTCATAGTCCTGTCTTCCGACCTGCCGGAACTCCTTGGCATCACGGATCGCATCCTTGTGCTCTTCCGTGGCCGGGTGGTGCGGGAATTCATATCGTCGGAGACGACGGCGGATGCCGTGCTCGCCGAAGCCACCGGATCGTCGGAAAGACAGCGCCATGTCGGCTGAGGTAGAATTCGCGCCTTCCGGATTTTCGACCTTAGAAGAACCTGCCCGGCCGGCCGGCAATATAGCGGCCACGGCATTACGCTTTGGGTCGCTGATCGCCTTTGGGGTCATCCTGATCGTCTTTTCGCTGACCGCGCCTTATTTCCTCAGCATCGGCAATATCGGCAATGTGCTCGGCCAATCAGCCATCTCCGGCGTGCTCGCGATCGGACTGACGATCGTCCTCATCGCCGGCGGCTCCAATGTCGTCACCGGCGGCATCGACCTGTCGCTTGCCGCCAATATGGGCCTCAGCGCCGCCGTCTATGCCAGCCTCACGCAACTCGGCTTTGGTGATGTCACGGCGATCCTGGCATCGATCCTGACTGGTACACTGATCGGCGCGGTTAATGCCATCGCCGTCGTCTATGCCGGTATCGTGCCGCTACTCGCCACGCTTGCCGTCATGAACGTCGTTGCCGGCCTGGAACTGGTGCTGACGGGAAATACCGTCCTTCCGGCTTCCACGCCATTCCTCTCGGCGCTTTCTGCTTCGGACTCCCTCGGCATGCCGATCCTCGCCTATGTGCTCATCGGCTTCACGGCGATTGCGACGGCGATCGTGCAACATACGCCGCTTGGTCTGCGCCTTTACGCTGTCGGCGAGTTTCCGGATGCCGCGCGCGCCGCCGGCCTTCCGCTTCGTCGCCTGCTTGCCGGCGCATTCGTCGCCAGCGGCCTATCTGGCGGCATCGCCGGCGTCCTCTCGGTTTCCTACCTGAGCGGCAGCACGACGGGTTCCGGCGAGATGCTGTTGCCCGTCGTTGTCACCGCTTTGCTCGGTTCGGTCTTTTCACGCAGGCTGGTTCCAACAGTGACTGGAACGTTGCTTTCAGCTCTGCTGGTCGGCTTCCTCACCAACGGTTTCCAGCTGCTCAATATTTCGAGCACGCTGGTCAGCGGCGTGCAGGGCTTGCTCATTCTCATCGTGGTCTCCGCGACCACCCTGTTGCGTCGGCAGGAGACCTGAACATGTCGCTCCATGTTTCCGCACACGCCACGGTTGGCTTGACGCGGCTGATCGCCGCCAACCTAGTGCGCTATGGGCTGATACTTGCCCTGGTTGCGGTCTTCGCCGTCTTTTCCCTGATCACACCGACATTCCTGACCCTTGCCAACCTGCAGAGCATCCTGGTTAACAATTTCACGTTGCTTGCCATCGTTTCCATCGCCATGACCTTCGCGGTCGCCTCTGGCGGCATCGATCTTTCGGTGGGAACGGCGATGGATTTCGCAAGCTTTGCCTTCGTCTCGCTTGTCCTTGCCGGACAGCCGGTGGCATTTGCTGCGCTTACCGGATTGGGGGCCGGGGCGCTTGTCGGTGCTTTCAATGCGCTGCTGATCTCAGGGATTGGCGTCTCGCCGTTCCTTGCGACGCTCGGCACGCTGTTCATCGGCCGCAGCATCCAGCAGCTGCTGACCAATGGCGGCAATCCCGTCTATCTGCCGCCGAACGGCGTGCCAGAGGCTTTCCGTTTCCTTGGCCACGGCACGATCGGGGGGGGCCCTGTGCCGCTCGTTGCCGCCATACTCATCATCGCGGTCGCCGCGGTCATTCTTGCCCGCACGCGCTTCGGCCGCGTCGTGCTGTCGATCGGTATCCAGCCGGGTGTCGTGCGCTATTCCGGTATTGCGGCTCCCGCCTATATAGCGGCCACCTTCGTATTGGTCGGATTGATCGCAGCCGTCGCTGGCCTGATTCTGACCGCGACCGTCACCGTCTATATCCCGTCTTCCGGTAATGCATTTCTGCTGAATGCCATCGGCGCAACCTTCATCGGCACGACGCTCAGTCCGCTCGGGCGGCCGAACGTCGCTGGTACCGTGCTGGGTGTGCTGCTGCTCAGTATCGTGGCCAATGGACTTTTATTGACCGATCTGAATTTCTACTGGCAGCAGGTCGGTACGGGAACACTGATCTTCACCGTGCTCGCCCTGAGCTTCATGAACCGGAAAGCGGCTGGCCGCCCGTGAGGCAAGCCGCTTTCCGACTGCTCTATCTGCCACATTTTTCTCGCCCTGTCCGATTCCGAAATCTACGCGCCGAGCCGAGCGTCGGCTACGCTCGCAGATCTACACGCCTAGGTCGGGGCAGTGTTTAGCAACAGGCTTCGCTCGCCGAATTTTACGAAAAAGGGTCCCGGAGGACCCTTTTGATTACGCAGGCGGAAAATCAGCGCTGGAGGTTGACCAGCACGTCCAGCAGGTCGGAGCCCGTCTGGAACACCTTGGAGTTGGCCGTATAGCTCTTTTGTGCCTGGATCATGTCGGTGAGCTGGCCCGCCAGATCGACGTTGGAAGCTTCCAGCGAGTTCGACTGGATGTAGCCGAGACCGTTGCTGTTGGCGAAGCTGGTGACGGTCACGCCGGAGTCGGCGTTGGCCTGATAGACGTTGCCGCTCAAGAGCGTCAGCTTGTCCGGGCTTGCAACGGTTGCGAGCGGGATCTGGTAGATCGCCTTCGGATCCCCTTTCGCGTAGTTCGCGTAGACGACGCCGTTCTTGTCGATGGTAACGCCGGTGACTGCGGCTGCCGCCTGCCCGTTGGTCGAGCCGGTGGAAGCGAAATCGGATGCCTTTTGGGTCATCTTGGTCAGATCCATCGAGATCGTTCCGCCCGTCTTCGGATCAACGATATTAAACACACCCTTATTATCGATCGACTGATTTCCATTCGCATCGAATGTCAGCTGAGTGGTCCCGACGGGCGCCGATGAGTAAGGGAATGAGCTGCTGCCCGATGTATTTGCATCGTCGTGGCGATAAACCGTTACTTCCCATTGGCCCGATGTTGGTGGGGTTGCGGTGGAATCCGCATCCGCTATTTTGGTGTAATAAACGTCATACATGACGCTGTTACCGAGCTTGTCATAGGCAACAACCGAGCTCTTCTGGGTGTCGGTCGTAACTGTTGCGGTATTCGAGCTACCGGTGTAACCGGTGCTCGGCAGCGCCACGGTCGAGCTGGCTGTGACGGTGGTTGCATTCGAATTGAGGTTGCCTGTGAAGCTGCCGGATGTCGAAGCTTCGTTGGCAAGACCGCTCTGATTGACGTTGATCGGCACCAGGCCGTCGAAGCCGTTGACGACGACAGCCGGCGCTCCAGAAGCATAGGAGTAGCCCATCAGCGTATAGCCAGCGGAGTTCACGAGGTTGCCGTTTGCGTCCGGCGTAAAGTCGCCCGCGCGGGTCAGGACGGTCTTGCCGTCGGCGCCCTGCACGACGAAGAAGCCGGCGCCCTGGATCGACAAGTCGCTGCTCGACGAGGTGGAGACCGTGTCGCCCTGCTGCGAGACCGAATAGCTGACGTTGGTTTCGACGCTGCCGGAGTTATAGTTGCCGCCGCCCGAAGGGAGAATCAACGACGAAAAGCTGGTGCTCGCCGACTTGTAGCCCGTTGTATTGACGTTCGCGATGTTGTCCGACACGGTGCTAAGCTTATTTGCCTGCGCGTTCATGCCGGAAACTGCCGTTTTCATGCTACCAAAGATGCTCATTGGTTCCTCGCACGTTGCTGATGCGGGAATGGTAGCGATAATGACTTGTGTGAAGCTGGCTTTTTGGCGTGCGCCGCCAGTTTGAATCAGTTCAAAACATCGACGATGCTTGAGCCGAGCCATAGGCAGGCGTGCGGTTCAAGCCCTCTTGAGACGCTCTCTGAAAGCAACCAGGATCAGCCCGGCCATGGACGCAAAAGCCGCGCCGGCGACAAAGGTGCTGTCAGGTCCGATCCATTCCCAGAGTCCACCGGCGAGGATGCTGGCGCATAGCAGGGCAATTCCGGAAACGAGATTGAAGACTCCGAAAGCCGTTCCTCGCAGATTGCTTGGAGAGGCGTCCGCAACCAGCGTTGCAAAGATGCCTTGGGTGAAGCCCATATGCAAACCCCAGAGCAACACGCCAAGAGCCAGCCCGGCTAGCCCAGGAACGAAAGCCAGCGTCAGATCAGCTGCGACCAGGAGCCCGACGCCGATCAAAAGCAAAGTGACGCGGTCGACCCGGTCGGCAAGAACTCCGACCGGGTATGCGGATATCGAGTAGATGAAATTCATGCCGATCAGCACAAGCGGAATTAGCATGACTGGCATGTCGAGGCTTTGGGCATCGAGCAACAGAAAGGCTTCGCTGAAGCGCGCAAGCGTAAAAATCGCCGCAACCCCCGTCACAAGCCAGTATGTGCTTGGAAGACGCAGGAGATCGGATTTTCGTAACGGAAATCTCGCGCTTTTGTTGCTGAGCGCCTTTGAAGGCTCCTTGACGAAGAAAAGAATGAGGCCGACCGCAAGGAAGGCAGGGATGACGGCGATCCAGAAAACCGTGCCGAACTGATCCGAAGTCCACCACATGAGCAACAACGCGAGCGCTGGGCCGAGGAAGGCGCCGACCGTATCCAAAGATTGCCGCAGTCCGAAGCTTGCGCCGCGCACTTCGGGAGGCGAAATATCTGCAATCAGGGCATCTCGCGGCGCACCGCGAATGCCCTTGCCGATACGGTCGATGAAACGTGCTGCTACAAGCCAGCCGATCGACGGCGCAATCGGAAAAATCGGTTTGGTCAGTGCGGCCATCCCATATCCCAGCAGGACCAGGAGTTTTCGCTTGCCAAGCCAATCGCTTATGGCCCCGGAGAATACTTTCGTGATCGCAGCGGTGGCTTCCGCGATGCCCTCGATGACGCCGACGGAAAGCGTCGAGGCCCCAAGAACGGTCACCATGTAGATAGGAAGCAGAGCGTGGATCATCTCGGAGGAGATGTCCATAAAAAGCGAGACGAAGCCTAGCGCCCAGACGCCACCGGGTATGGCTGCTGCCGGTCGCCGGCCTTTTGCGTTGACATCGACCACTGGCGGATCCTTTCGGCGCATCTTGTTCAGCCGTTTTTGTTCTCTTCGTTGGCTTCGAAAACCTGGCGCGCATAATCGTCGAGCAGGGCCTCGCAGGCTTTCAGCTTTTCGGCAGCAAACGTTGCTAATTGCGCGCCGTAGAAATCGAGCTTCTTGATCCGCTCGAACCATTCCTGAAGCTTCCTAAGATCCGTGTCTTCTTCTTCGAGTTCGGCATAGGTGAACTTCTGCTTCGATATCTCCTTCGCGATTTCCTTCTCGAAATCGTTGCAGCGTCCGATGAATTCTTGGTAGAGTTCATCACGATCTGCATTGAAGCGTTCGATCACTTTGTTGAGTTGAGCGTCATCGAGAGGTGTTGACTCTAGCAGCACGGATTCGCCACCCATCTCGGAGATATCCAATTCCGACATCTTCAGCCGTCGCAGGTTTTCGTCGCTGCGGGGGAGGAGGCAAACCCCGTTCTGAAGATAGATAGCTCCCAAGCCCTTAAGGCGCCGCCACAATGCGACCCTTCGAGCTGCAGGCTCCGAAGGCACCTTGTAGGTGAGCAGAATCCATTGACCCAAGACGTTTCTCTTTGATGTTACGGCCGTTACATTTCACACATACCATATCGGCTATGAAATGGAACCTTCAATCGAACTTTCAGGAGCACTGTTCCGTAGAAGATTGACGCCGCCCGCCCTGCATATGACTGCAGCCAAATGGTCGGCGGGCGGGGCAGGCGATGCATATCCAGAGGTTCATGGTCCGGACGCGTCATGATTATCGAGTTTAGATGGTATGGATGGCGCCATCCTAGCGGTTCCACAACCCGACGCCATGGGCAGGCATTTGAAGCCACGGGTTTTCAGCTCTACGTCAGTCAATGAGGCTATTTCCCAAAAACGACACGTTGCAGCTATATGCGAGCGTTGGCATTTGGAGAGTTGAATTTGAATCTTGTTCTCAGGCGCTCGTTGTCCGTGGCGCCCGTTCCCGGATACGAGCCTGGCGGCTTCACCTATCGCCGCGATATCGACGGCCTGCGCGCCCTGGCGATCCTTCCGGTCGTTCTCTATCATACCAGCATCCCGGGGTTTGGCGGCGGCTTCGTCGGCGTTGACATATTCTTCGTCATTTCCGGCTTCCTGATGGCATCACTGATCTCCAAGGAAATCGCGACGGGCGAATTCAGTCTCGTCCGATTCTATGAGCGCCGTATCCGGCGGATTTTTCCGGCATTGTTCGCTGTCCTGGCCACGTCTTTGGTCGCGGCATGGTTCCTGCTGATGCCAGCCGAATTTGCCTATTTCGCGCGTAGCTTGAAGGCGGCTGCCCTGTTCACATCGAATATCCAATTCGACAAGGAGAGCGGATACTTCGATATCGGCGCGCAAATGAAGCCGCTGCTGCACACCTGGTCCCTGGCGGTCGAGGAGCAGTTCTACATTCTGTTTCCCTTGCTGCTATTGGTCCTAAACCGATTTGCGCGACGGTATATCGCATCGATCCTGGCTGGATTGCTGACCGTGTCTTTCGCAGCGGGCACATGGACGTTGTTCCGGTCGCAGCCCGACGCATTTTATCTGCTGCAATTTCGCGCCTGGGAGCTGCTCCTTGGAGCGATGCTGGCCCTCGGTGTCCTACCGATGCCAAGGCGACCCCAGGTGCGAGCCGGATTGGCCTCCGCCGGCGTGCTTTTGATCGCGATCGCCGTCTTCGGCTTTAGCGAGCGGACACTCTTCCCCGGCCCGGCAGCTCTGCTACCCTGCCTTGGCGCGGCGCTGGTGATCCATGCGCGAGACGAGCTCGGGCCAGCGAGCAGAGTTCTGCGATCGCGGCCGATGGTTTTCGTTGGGTTGATCTCCTACTCGCTTTATCTCTGGCATTGGCCGCTCATCGTCTTCAGCCGGGAGGTGACGGGACGGGAGCTTTCGCCGCTGCAGGGCGGCCTGATCGTGCTGGCGTCGCTCGCCATGTCCATCATCTCATGGCGCTTCATCGAGCGGCCGTTCCGTGGACGCGGCAGCCTGGTAAAGCGCTCGCCGTTATTTGCTGGGGCACTGACCGTCGTGATCGCCGCTGCCGGATTGGGAGACTATGTCGCCCATCACGGCGGTGTACCCGGTCGACTGCCGGCGGATGTGCAGCGGGTTTATGCTTCCACTTACGATCAGAGCCGCTTCAGCCTACCGCCGTGCTTTGCTGAATCCGACACGGCAGGGCGTCCTGCTGCGGATATTCGTGCGGGCAAGCTTTGTCCGCTTGGGCCGGAGGAGGCGGCGAAACCCACTTTTCTCGTTTGGGGCGATTCCCATTCCGGCGCCATGGCGCCCGCCATCGATGCGGCGGCGAGGCAGGTTGGGATCAGCGGTCTCTTCGCAGGCCATTCGTCGTGCCCACCTTTGCCAGATGTTCAGCTCACACCGCGCGGTGATACCGAGCTTTGCGGCGATTTCAACGGCGCGGTGCGCGATCTGATTAAGGCCCAGCATATTCCACTGGTTTTCCTGGTGGCCTATTGGCCCAAATATGTCCACGATGCCGAAATGCCCAATGAGGGACCGTATTTCGATGCTTCCGTGCAGCCTCCAGTGGAGGATCGGTCGGCGTCGGTCGTCCAATCGATGGACCGCCTGATTGCCGATCTGACTAGTCAGGGCATCAAGGTCGTGCTGGTCTCGGATGTTCCCGAAATGGGGCGCTATATGCCGGAGGCCGTCGCCAAGGCGATGATGCAAGGCACGTCAACGGAGGTTGCTCCCCCCTTGGAGTATATCGAGAAGAGGCAGGCCCTCTCGCATGTGATCCTGAGCCGTGTGGCTGCGAAATATGGTGCAACGATCATCGATCCGCTTCCAGCCATCTGCGGCGGCGATCGTTGCGATGCCGTGCGAAACGGTCTGCCGCTTTATAAGGATGCCGATCATCTCACAGCGACGTTCGCAGCGACCTTGAGCTCGCTCTACGTTCCCGTGCTGTCGGAAGCTCGTCAATCGCTGCGGGCGACCTTGGATTCCTCCGGAAAGTGAGTGGGACGAGAATGTATTTCGTTTCCACGGCTGACTCATGCTGCTGGCGTACGGGGGCAGGGTGGACCGATTGGTCGATCCGTATCGGCAACCTCTCACGAAAAAGGATTGGCTGCCGTAGTTGGCGATACAGCGAAACCGATTATATGGCGTTCCTCTAACTGTCCGATCCTGCAGCGCGCGATGCGAATGCTCATACAGCCGAGAAGATGGCCATAAGTGCCACATGGATGGCAGTCGAGGCGGTTCGAATGTCGGGTTTGGCGCCACGCCAGCGAAATCAGAGACTTGTCGCCAGTGCCTCCATCCAGATCGCGACGGCTGCTGCGCCACCATCTTGGGTGCCGAGAGCTCTTTCGCCGAGATAGCTCGCGCGGCCGAGCTTCGGTACCATATCCGCCGTGCGGCGTGCGCCTTCGGCCGCGGCGGAGGCTGCCTGCCTCCAGGCCTCGGCGGCGGGCACCTTGACGCCGGTTGCCTCGAGCGCTCGCAAGGCCGGATCAAGCGCATCGAGCATGGTGCGGTCACCCGGCTTTGCTCCTCCGATCTCGCTGATGGCAGCGATACCGATCGCGAGGGCGGCGCGAAAATCTTCAGGCGAGAAGCGATTGTGCTCGCCGAGATGGCGCCCAGCCCGCGTCAACGCGATCGCATAGAAAGGCCCGGAGCTTCCGGCGATCGCCCGCCGTAGCGCATTGCCGATTGCGACCAGCGCGTTGGCGGGGTTGATCCAGGCGCTTTCGGGCAGGGCGCGAATGGCTTCGGCGCCACGAAGCATGCTCGCGCCGAGATCGCCGTCGCCTGCCTTGCTGTCGAGCTCGGTCAGATGGGCTTCGGCCGCCTCCAGCGCATCACAGACGGCGAGACCGATGCGGCGCAAATCGTGAGGGTCGAACCTGCCCGTATCGCCGAGCGGAGCTTCGCTCTCCGGCATGTTCGGCACCCGCACGATATGAGGTGCCTCCGAGATCGCGCCGCCCCGCGGCCACGCGGTCGCGGACGTATCGGCATCCAGCAGTTCGATATCGCCCTCGTCCAGGTTCAGGAGTGAAATCGAGCAACCCGGCATTTCGAGCGCCGTGAGGAAATTGCCGCTCCAGGCCCGTTCGATCCTGAGACCACGAGAACGCAGCGATGCGATCGCGCAACGGGCGACGACCGCCAGCTCCATGGGCGGCGTTGCTCCGAGCCCATTGATGAGCAATGCGACCCTGGAACCTAACGCAAGCTGCATGTCCGTGACGATCTGCCCGATGATCCTGTCGGTGATGGCGTCCGCAGGCAGATGTTTCGTGCGCTCGACGCCCTTTTCGCCATGGATGCCGAGGCCAAGTTCGATTTCGTCATCAGCGAGCGTGAAACCGGCCTTGCCGGCGGCCGGCACGATGCAGGCACCGAGCGCTACGCCCATTGTGCCGAGGCGCGACGCGGCCGACCGAGCGATGGCGGCAACCTCCTTCAGGCTCTTGCCGCTCGCCGCGGCTGCGCCCGCGATCTTATGGACAAGTACCGTTCCGGCGATGCCGCGGCGGCGCTCACGCGGCACGAGACCGGAAAGCGCCACATCGTCCGCCACGACGACGAGTTCGGTCGGGATTCCCTCGATAGCGGCGAGTTCTCCGGCAAGACCGAAATTCAAGCGGTCGCCGGTATAATTCTTCACGATCAGAAGTGCGCCCGCGGGGCCGGCGCTGGCGCGAATGGCGGCAAGCACGGCATCGACACTCGGCGAGGTGAAGACCTCGCCGGTAACAGCCGCGGTCAACATGCCAGGCCCGACATACCCGGCATGGGCCGGTTCATGGCCGGCGCCGCCGCCCGAGATCAGGGCGACCGCCCGGTCCGCGATCGCGGGTAGGTCGGCGCGCAGGACGACATTCTCCGTGTCGAGCAGCGCAAGGCCGGGCGCGAGGGCGACAATGCCTTCCAGCATTTCCCGCACCACGTCAGCGGGTCGATTGATAAGTTTCTTCATTATCCTTCATCCTATTGCTGCCTGCACGGAAGCGCTTTCAGTCGCTTCGCATCTTCCTCGATGAGCGCCAGGATCAACGGCAAAACACATATGTCGCAATTCTTCCCCCCAGGCCCGAAAACCGAGCCCGATGCGACCCTCACGCCTGCCTTCTCCAGGATCCTGTGCGCCATATCATAGCTGCAAGACGCGCACGTTCGCCAGCTATCGAGTGTCGATCCGATGATTTCGCGTCCACGCGTCGATGGAGTGATGTACACGGCTTTGTCGACTGCTATGGCGCCAGCATATCGGCGAGCGCATGCCGCATGGATTCGCTCGAAATGCCGAAGAGACCGCCATAGGGAAGGTCGAGATCCAAGATGACAAACATGACGCTCGCCACCGAGACGATGGCGACGGTGACAATGGAGCCGGTGAGCGGGTTTCTGGGGGCCTGAAGACCAAAGCTTAGGAATACCAGCATAAGCCAGAAGATCAGGACACCAAGAAACGGTGCCGAAAGCGAGCCGTGCGCGTCCTCGATCACGGTCCATCGCGCCGCCAGGAGATCACTGAAGAGCTGATTGCAACGGGTCACGAGCAACTGATGCAAGGGATCGGTGGGCCGCTCGCGGGCAATGCCGAGACCCATATCATTGAGAATTGCTCCAAGAACGGGCGCTTCGCCAGTCAAAGGCAATTTTGATATGTCGGGATATGTCACCCCCGCTGGAATTGGCTCACCTGGCCATGTGCTGGCAATGACGGCGGTTGTGTAGCCGCGCAGAAGTTGTCGCTCATGATCCAATGCAGGGCCGTAATTCCTCAGACAGCGGTCCATCTCTGCCAGGCTAGCGGCGTAGCGGTTGCGATCGTGAGACGCCGTTGTGAATGCGTTCAGCTCCGATGCCAAGAGCAAGCTCATGACGAGTGCGGCAAAAGTGACAAGAAGGGCTGTAACGACCCGGAGGAAGTCCATCGTCTCGTTGCCGCGATGTGGGGCGGGTAATCTTGCGCGCAATATCGAACCGACCGCGGCGCTAAACACGAGGAGAATAAACAAAGCCAGCGTCCACACCGCTTCGCGCTGCATCGAAAAATGCTCCAACTGCACATGGCCGTCGAGTATGTCATGTATATCGAGGAAGCGGGAGGATAAAAGCTCCATCCTTTCACGGGTGTTCGCGTAGCCCAGCAGGCCGGTATCCTTTGCTGCCGGGGGAGTTTTGAAATCAGCTATGCGACAAGTTGGCAGAATGGATCAGGTGCATACCGCGATGCACACGGACAGCCAGATCAAGGCGACTCCAAGTGCCAACGCGCGCCTGGCACCAATAACTTTCTCCGCCTCTTCTTCCGCTACCGGCGTCGTTACGATCCAGGGCACGGAGCCGAGAGCCGCGAATCCGATAATGGCTAAGGCCACGACGAAATAATCGGATATACGCCAGGGCCCCTGATCATACACTCCCCAATAGCCCAGAAAGGCCATTCCCACTGCAAACATCGTCGCGGACGCTGAGCAAAGCCCCGTGACGGAGCCCGCGGGTGCCCGCAACTTGCTTTTCTCCGGTGTTGACCCGTTCATGACGCCATATCCACGACGGCAAGTCGCCTCTCCGCATATATGTCAGGAATTGCGCGCGACGTGAAGCGATTGAAATCGCCAAAGGCCGGATCGCAAGAATGACGATCATCATGTTCGATCTCCAACCTACAATCCGTCTCTCGCGGCCTCGATTCTCTAACGCAGGATCAGTGGGCCGGCATCCAGCGCTCCAGCCCGGCTTCTAACAGACCTGATTGGTCATGAACGGAGAGGCCTCGAACATTTCAGGCCGCTTCCACTCTTATCCCCTTCACACCTTATCCGGAACCGGAGTGAGCAGTGGGTGCGGGCGGGACGTCGGCGCCCGCACCCTTCTCTTCGGCCGGTCTTTTGGTCCGGAGGAGGGACAGCACAAAGACGAAGAAGACCGGGACGAAGAAGACGGCGAGGATTGTCGCGGAGATCATGCCGCCGAGGACGCCGGTGCCGATCGCGTTCTGGCTGGCGGCACTGGGACCCGTGGCGATGGCGAGCGGTACGACGCCGAGGGTGAAGGCAAGTGACGTCATCACGATCGGGCGGAAGCGGACACGGGCCGCCTCGATCGCCGAGTCGAGCAGGGACTTGCCTTGAGCATAGTAATCCCTTGCGAACTCGACGATCAGGATGGCGTTCTTCGCCGACAGGCCGATGATCGCGATGAGCCCAACCTTGAAATAAAGGTCGTTCGGCATTTCGCGCAGGATCGCCGCCAGCACGCAGCCGATAATGCCGAGTGGGACGACAAGCATGACCGATAGCGGGATCGACCAGCTCTCATAAAGGCCCGCAAGCAGCAGGAAGACGAAGAGGATACTGAAGGCGAAGAGGATCGGCGCCTGGCTGCCGGAGGCGATTTCCTCGCGCGACTGGCCGGACCACTCGTAGCCGAAGCCGTCGGGAAGTTCGGATGCGAGGCGTTCCATCTCGGCAATCGCAGCACCCGAAGACTTGCCTACCGCTGCCTCGCCGGTGATGCGGATCGTCGGATAACCATTGTAGCCGACGATCTGCGGATCGCCCTTGCGCCAGTCGGCGGTCGCGAACGACGAGAGCGGCACCATCCCGCCGCTTGCGTTGCGAACGTTCAGCTTCATCATGTCTTCCACCTGCATGCGGCTGCGGCCGTCCGCCTGCACGATGACCTGCTGCATGCGGCCGGCATTCGGATAGTCGTTGATATAGGAAGAGCCGAGGCTTGTGGTGATCGCATCGTTGATGTCGGAGAAGCCGACGCCGAAAGTGTTTGCCTTTTCGCGGTCGATCGCCAGCATGATCTGCGCAGCCTCCTGCATCCCCTCGATGCGGACATTCGTCACCACGCTGCTCTTGGCCGCCTTTGCCATCAACTCGTCTCCGGCCTGCTTCAGCGCCTTTTGCCCGCGCCCGGAGCGATCCTGGAGCCTGAAGGAGAAACCGCTTGTCGTGCCGAAGCCGTCGATCGGCGGCGGCGACAGCGCATAGGAGGTGGCATCCTTCAATCCGGCGAGCTGTGCGTTGACGCGCTCGGCGATTTCAGGCACCGAACTGCCTGCCGGCCGCACGGCCCAGTCCTTGAGCGTCACGAAGGCGATGGCCGAGTTCGGGCCGTTTCCGGAGAAGCTGAAGCCCTGGACGGCGAAGACGTTCTCGACAGCCGGTTCTGCCCTGAAAATCGCTTCGATCTGCTTTAATGACGCGATCGTGCGGTTGGCGCTCGCTTCCGGCGGTCCCTGGATGTCGACGATGAGGATGCCCTGATCTTCCTCCGGCACGAAGGAACCAGGCAGGTTGACGAAAAGATAGCCGAGGCCGACGACGAGCGTGAGATAGACGCCCATCACGCGTCCCGGCCGCCGCGCCAGTCCAGCCGCGATCTCGGTGTAGCTCGCCGTCATTCCATCGAACTTGCGATTGAACCAGCCGCCGAGACCCTTCTTCTCATGGTGATTTCCGTTGATCGGCTTCAGGAAGGTGGCGCAGAGCGCTGGCGTCAGCGACAGCGCCAGAAAGGCCGAGAACATGATCGAGACGACCATGGTCAGCGAGAACTGGCGGTAGATGATGCCCGAGGCTCCTGGGAAGAATGCCATTGGAATGAAGACACAGGACAGCACCAATGTAATGCCGAGGATGGCGCCGGTGATCTGCTTCATCGCCTTCTGCGTCGCGGCTTTCGGGGGCAAACCTTCTTCGGCCATGATGCGCTCGACATTCTCGACCACGACGATCGCGTCGTCGACAAGGATGCCGATCGCCAAAACCATGGCAAACATGGTCAGCACGTTGATGGAGAAGCCTGTCGCATACATGATGGCGCAGGTGCCCAGCAGCGCGACCGGTACGACGAGTGTCGGGATGACCGTGTAGCGGAAGTTCTGCAAGAAGACGAACATCACAATGAAGACGAGCACGATCGCCTCGATGAGCGTGTGCACGACCTTCTCGATCGAGGCATTGACGAAGGGGCTGGTGTCGTAGGGTATCGAGTACTCGACGCCCTTCGGGAAGAATTTCGATAGTTCGTCCATTTTCGCCTTGACGGCGCCCGACACGGCGACGGCATTGCCGGTCGAGGAAAGTTGGATGGCAAGGCCAGCGCTCGGATTGCCGTTGAGCCGACTTGCGGTCGAATAGGTTTCCGCGCCGTCCTCGACGCGCGCGACGTCGCGCAGGCGCACGGTCGAGCCATCGGGATTGGCGCGGAGGATGACGTCGCCGAATTGCTTCGCACTGTCGAGCTGGCCTTCGACGATCACGGTCGCGGTCAAATCCTGGCCGATCGGATTGGGCGTGGCGCCGATCTGGCCGGCCGCGACCTGCGCATTCTGGGCTGCGATTGCCGCACCGATGTCTGCCGCCGTCAAGTGAAGACCCACCATCTTATCCGGGTCGATCCAGACGCGTAGCGCCCGCTGTGAGGCGAAGACCTGAGCCCGGCCTACGCCCGGCAAACGGCGCAGCTCTCCAAGGATATTGCGGTTGATGTAATCGCCAAGCGCGATCTCGTCCATCTTCCCGTCGGTCGAGGTCAGGGCGGCGATCAACAGGAAGCCGGCGCTCGCTTCCTCAACCTGAATGCCCTGCGTGCGGACCGCCTGCGGCAGCCGCGCCTCGACGCGTCGAACGGCGTTTTGGACGTCGACGGTCGCCTTGCCGATATCGGTTCCGGAGACGAAGGTCGCATTGATGCTCACCGAGCCGGAATTGTCGGAGGTCGATTCGAAATAGGCGATGCCATGGACGCCGTTCAGCTCCTCCTCGATCAGGCGGGTAACCCCCTGATAGATTTCCTGCGGGGAAGCGCCGGGGTAGGAGGCGGAAATGGAGAGCTGCGGCGGAGCGACGGCGGGATATTGCGCCACCGGTAATACAGGAATCGTAATGATCCCCGCGATCATGATGAAGAAAGCAAAGACCCATGCGAGGACGGGTCGCCTGATAAAGAACTGTGCCATGATTTAATTACTTTGCGGCCTGGTCTGCGGTGTTCGGCTCCGCGTTTTGTGGCGTCCATGGTTCGGCGGCGACCTTGCCGCCGGGCGTGACCTTCTGGACCCCTTCGGCGATGATGGTTTCGCCGTCCTTCAGGCCCGAAAGGACGATCCATTCGGCGCCGAGGGATGCACCGAGGGCGATATTGCGTACCTGCGCCGTCTGATCGGCGGAGAGCACGAAAACCTGGGGATTGCCTTCGGAGTCCCGCGTCACCGCCCTTTGAGGAATGGTGATGCCGCTCTTCTGGACGGCCTGTTCTATGCGCACGCGCACATACATGCCCGGCAGAAGATCGCCATCGGGATTGGGAAATTCCGCACGCAATGTGACCTGCCCCGTGTTGGGGTCCACATTCGCGTTCGAAAACAGCAGTTTGCCTGGCTTGGAATAGCTCTTTCCACCGTCGAACATGAGCTCGACGGATGCCTGTCCGTGCGCCGGGCTCTGCAGCTTGCCTTCGCTGACGGCGCGCTTCAGGGCCAGGAGGTCCTGCGCGGATTGCGTGAAATCGGCATAGACCGGATCGATCTGCTGGATAAGCGCGAGATTGGAGGCGCCTTCGGCAGTCACGAGTGTACCCTCGGTCACGAGGGCGCCACCGATGATGCCGGTGATGGGTGCTCGCACCTCAGTATAGTCGAGATTGAGCTCAGCCTCGTCGAGTACCGCTTCCTGGGCTGCGACATCGGCGTCGGCCTGTGCAAGATTGACGGCGGCGGTATCGTAGTCGACGGCCGTCGAGACATTGCGCTCACGGAGCGAGCGTTGGCGTTCCAGTTGCTGCTTGGCATTGGCCTGCACGGCCTTTGCCTTCTGCAAGGCCGCCTTGGCGCTCGCCACCCGCACCTGAAACAGTTTCGGGTCGATCCGGTAAAGGACGTCGCCCTGATGGACGAGGCTGCCTTGTTGAAAGACGCGCTCCTGGAGGATGCCCGAGACCCGAGCACGCACTTCGGAGATCCTGGTCGCGGCTATGCGTCCGGGAAGCTCGCTCATGACAGGGACCGGATGCGCCTTGATTTCCAGGACACCGACGGCGGGCGGGGGCGTTTCGCCGCTCCCCTGTGCGTACGCGTGGCCGGAAACCAGCGCGAGCATCGCCGCCGCCGCCAATATTGCCTTCCAGCAAGGCAGTTCGAATGCAGATCGCATGAATGTATTCCCAATTGGCCGTGACGCGCCGAGATCGTCGCTCCGCGTCTTGCCGGCATGAACTATCCGAAAGGAGCCGCTTCAACGCCGGGCGCGAGTGGCACTTTCGTCCGAGCCTAAGCAAACATCGGGATTGTTGTTCTTTGGTCGACGTTTTGTGGAGGTTTCATGGAGGAGGGCGGAGGAATATTGACGTGCAGGCCCGTCTGACGTTTCTTCCCGGCAAAGGAGCCCTGGATGGAAAACGCGCTGATATTGATCGTGGAAGATGAGCCGGAGATTTCCGATATCCTTGAACGCTATTTCGAGCGCGAGGGATTTCGGGTGCTGACGGCCTCGGATGGCGAGATCGGGCTTTCCCATCACCAGCGGCTGAGGCCGGATCTCGTGGTGCTCGATATCAAGCTGCCCAAACTCGATGGTCACACCGTGCTTGCCACCATTCGCCAAAGAAGCGATACGCCCGTCATCATGGTCACCGCGCTCGCCGACGACCTCGACAAGCTGCATGGGCTGCGCTCGGGCGCCGACGACTATGTGGTCAAGCCGTTCAACCCTGTCGAGGTGGTCGCCCGGGCGCGGGCGGTTCTAAGGAGGGCGACGGGAAGCGCTGCGAATAAGGTGCTGCGGGTCGGCAGGCTCGCCATAGATCCGGTAGCCCATATGGCGGTGGTGGAGGACGGCGAAAGCCGCATCCCGTTGAACCTGACGCGCACCGAATTCCGCATCCTCGAATACATGGCCGGCTTCCCGAACAGGGCCTTCGAACGCGGCGAAATCGTCGATGCCTGCCTTCCCGAGGGAGATGCGCTCGACCGCACCGTGGACAGCCACATGAGCAAACTTCGCCGCAAGCTGGATGCCGCAGGTGTCGGCGATCTTCTCAATGGCGTCAGGGGAGTGGGTTACCGCCTTGGCGACTTCGGTTAGCAACAGCCTTAACAGGCAAATCATCTGGTCGACGACGATCGTGGCTTTCGTCGCCCTGTCGGTGATGTTTTTCGGATTCCTGATCTACGGCTATGCCTACGAATGGCTATTCAAGGACTCCGCTCCGCCGGATGATTGGGCAGTCAGCGATTTCGCCGTGCTCGGCATCAACGTGGCGATCGGCCAGGCCGTCGGCGCCTATGTTGGATGGCGGCTCGCCAGGCGCCTTGTGAAGCCCCTGACGGCCGTGACGGAGGCTGCGCGTCTCATCGCGGAGGGAGACTTTGCCGGCCGGGCGACCGGCGAAGGCAGTTTTGGCGAAGCCGACCGTCTGATCAACGACTTCAACCGCATGGCGGAGGAGCTGCAAAGAGCGGAAAAGGAACTCCAATATTCAAATTCGGCGATCGCGCACGAACTGCGCACGCCTCTGACGATCCTGCGCGGCCGCATGCAGGGGCTGGCGGATGGGGTGTTCGAACCGAGCCAGGAGGTGTTTCGCGGTTTGATAGGGCATATAGATGCCCTGACGCGCATCGTCGACGACCTAAGGACGCTTTCGCTGATGAATGCCGGGCGCATGGAGCTGCAGCAATCGCGCTTCGACCTCGGAGAGGAAATCGGCGACATCCTCGAATCCGTAATGCCGACGCTTTCCAACCTCAACATCAGGATCGAATCCGACTTGCAGGAGATGCCTGTCATTGCCGACCGGGCGCGTATCCGGCAGGCCGTGCTTGCCCTCATCGACAATGTCGCGCGCTACGCTCCAGGCTCGATGCTACAGGTGACGTCGCAGGCAGTCGACAATCTGTGCGTCATCATGATCTCGGATGACGGTCCGGGCATGACGGCTGCGGAAAGCGAACGGGCCTTCGAACGGTTCTGGAGAGCTGACGATGCCAGAACACGAAGAGGCGGTGGGTCAGGCCTCGGCCTTGCCGTTGTCAAGGCCATAGCCGAGGCACATGGCGGCCACGCGACGATCGACAGCCGCAAGGGTGGCGGCACGACCGTCGTGCTGATGATCCCGCGCAGCTGAAACCATGTGAAGGCAGCAAACGCGTGTTGCAGGCGCGCGGCAATTCTCATGCGCTGAGAATCCGCCGCAACGCCTCCACCAATTCGGTTGTGCCTCGACGGATCTCGCCGACACCCTTCTCTGCGTCTATACGGCCCGCATTATGGGCGGTATAAAGTTCAACCAGCAGGCGTGCATAATCTTCGGAAAGGCCTGCCCGCATGAGGGCGGCCTGCCATTCGGTCTCGGGAAGCGATTGGGCAACGACATTGCGACCGGTCAGTGAGCCGATGGCCGCCGCAACGTCGTTCGGCGTATAGCGCCGAGGCCCTTCGGCATGAACAATCCTTAGCGCTGTGTTCTGCTTCTCCAGAAGCAGTTCGGCCGCGATCGAACCCACGTCATAAGCGGAAATGGTCGGAAGAAGCTTGGTCAGCGGATGATAGAAGCTCGGCAATCGGCCGCTCTCTGCCGCTACCTTTGCCAGGCGCGCCCAATTCTCCATGTGCTCGGCCGATCGCAGCAGGATAAGTCTTTCGGTCTTCAGCCGACGTAGCCGCGCTTCAAGCGCGTGGAAGATCAAGGTGACGCCCGTGCCGGAACTATGCTGCGCGCCATAGTCGGAAATCGCGAGAATGGTTTGTGGCTTGGCGGCTGACAGTGCCTCGCCAATGCGGTCCACCAATCGTCTCATGTCGGAATAGGCCTCGGCGGCCCGAACATCGACCGGACAGATGATCTGGACGGTGCTCGCCCCTTCGAATGCGGCCGTCAGCGCCCGATCATCATCCACATCGGCAATGGCGATCTCGCAGCCGAGATCCGAAAAAGGCTGTGCTTTCGAGCCGTCGCGCAGAATCGCGCGAACCGGAACACCTGCCTTGCGAAGGGCGGCGATGGTCGTGCGGCCAACCTTGCCGGTAGCGCCCAGAATTGCGTGCATTGCATCTTCTCCTGTCGATTGTGCCGCAGCCTAACCATGTGGGCGCATCGGATCGTGCAGGTTCGGACGGTCGATTGCAGGTTTGGACAACAATCGAAATCACGAATGCATTCGGCTCAGCATGCCGGGAGTAAGTCCGAGGATGCGCCGCATCCAATGCGTCATGTGGCTCTGATGGGCAAACCCCGTCGCCAAAGCGATTTCTGCGAGCGACATGTCGGTAGACAGGATGAGCAGTTTGGCGCGCTCGATCCGGCGCGTCAGTATATAGTGATGAGCCGGCATGCCGAAAGTGGCGCGAAAGAGTGGCTTCAAATGCGATACGCTGAGACCGACCGTCGCGGCGAGATCGCCAAGGGACAGCGACTGATCTATATGGGCTTCGATGAAATCCCTCAGGTGTCTTTGATGACGGATTGTCAAAGTTGCGCCTGTCGCGACTGTACTGACCGAAGACTGTTCGCCGCCTTCCATCAGGCGGATCGCCAGCGCCAATCCCAGCGCTTCCGCGTATGTCCTGTCCGACGGAACCGGCGCCTCGATTTCAGCCTTGATCGCCCAGGCGATCGATTCGATCCGAGAATCCCGAAGCTGGAATTTTGGCGACAGGGAGATGGTATCCGGATTTCCGCCGAGTGCTTCCGCAGCCGATTGAAGGAGTTCCTGCTGGATATTCAGGCGCAGAATGGTGCAGTCCCCGTCGTCCTCCCACCAGCCATCCAGCCCGGCAGGGACGATATCGATATCTCCGTGCGATTGACGACGGTGGTATTGGCGGCCGTCGCATTCGCAAAAAGCATTCACGGCCCGTCCGAAATGAATGCCGAGCCGATGCGTCTGCGACCCCGGCACATGGGTACGGCCGGCCTTGATATGAAGGAAATTCGCCTCCAAGCCCTTCCAGCCGCGATCCTTGCTGGAGAGGAGGGTCGCGGCGGTGCTGCTGAACTGGTCCATGATTGTGTGCTTCCGCCAAATCCCACGTCCGGAATGGAGGACGATCCCGGGAATATAGTTAGGCCGATGCTTTCGGTCGAGCCATCTTCGGATCACGCCTACGCCAATGATCCAATATTCGGCTCAGGAAGAGCCGATGTCGATGTTCGAGCCTGTCACCGATCTTGCCTCGTGTGCCACAGTCGCGGAATGTAGATCGTCGATTGCTGAATTTCGTAGCGCGTTTCAAAATGGCCTACGAGTAGCGGTCTGACTTCGCGTGGCCCGAACTCGAAGAGCCGCTCGCCGATTCTCGGGTTCTCGTTGAAGTCGCCGGCAAAGCGCGCCTAACGATAAAACTCCGACGGCGGCTTGCCGAAGTGCCGGCGGAACATGGCGGTAAAAGCGCTCTGGCTGGCGTAGCCGCAATCGAAGGCGACGTCGATGATGCGTTCGCCATTCGCCAGTTTGCTCAACGCGGACAGGAGGCGTGCCTGTTCGCGCCATCGCGCGAAGCTCATGCCCGTTTCCCTGGCGAAGAGGCGGTGCACCGTCTTGGCCGTTACATTCAAACGTTCGGCCCATTGCCCCACGGTCGACGTGTCGGCAGGATACGCGGTCATCGCCTCGCATATCCGTTTGATACGTTCATCCTCCGGCATGGGAAGATGAAGGGGCAAGACATCGGAGACACGCACTTCATCTAGGAGCAATTGCATGAGACGGTCGTCTCGACTGCCTTCCCCATAGTCGAGCGGAACTTGGACGGCGGCAACGATCAGCTCGCGCAACAGCGGCGAAACCTCGATGACACAGCTTTCCGCCGGCATATGGCGGATTGCCGTCGCATCGATGAAAACGGTTCGGATCTTGACCTCGCCGGACATCTTCACGTCATGCTCCAGCCCGGCGGCGAGCCACAGCGCCCGGTTCGGCGGCACCACCCATGATCCTTCCGCCGACCGCACGATCATCACCCCCTCGATCGCATGGAGCAACTGGCCGCGCGGATGCGAATGCCAGCCGGTGGAGGCGCCGTCAGGATAGTTGACGTCCATGGCCGCCATGGCGCGATGGGTATTATGAAACTCAAGATGTTTGCGCGTCGGATCGCTTTGCATGTCCCAATTTCTACAATCATGGTCCTCATAGAGCGATACGGACCGGCTTCAAGACGATAAGCCATGGCCTTCGAATTGGTCCATGGTTATCGCACATGAAAAACAACCTCGCATTCCTCTATCCCCTCGTCGCCATCGTCCTCTGGTCCGGAAACGTCATTGTCTCCCGGCTGTCAGCGCACACGATCGGACCGGAGGCAATCACCTTTTATCGGCTGCTTCTCGCCGTCTGCTTGATGAGCACCTTCGTCGCCATCCCCGCCTGGCGAAACCGCTTCGTCATCTGGCCGCATCTCGGGCAATTCGCCATTCTCGGCTTCCTTGCCATGTGCTTCTTCCAGAGCCTGTCCTATCTGGCGGCGGAAACGACCACGGCGACAAACATGGCGGTGTTCACGGCCTTGACGCCACTGCTTACGGTGGCCTTGAGCGCCTTTGTGCTGAAGGATACGCCGACCGTCGGCATGGTCGGCGGCGGCGTTCTGTCGCTTGCCGGGCTTGTCTATCTGGTGAGTGCCGGCGATCCGACGGCGCTTGCTCGCGATGGCGTGCATCTCGGTGATCCGCTGATGTTCATAGCGGCGCTGAGCTATGCCGTGTATGGGGTTCTGCTCAAGCGCTGGAGCCTCCCAGTCGCTGGCTGGCAATCGACCTATATGCAGGCGATCTGCGCTCTGGTCATCATGTTTCCGGCGTTCCTGGCAACGCCTGCGCCCTTGCGTTCGCTGAATGCCGAGACCTTGCCGCTGATTGCCTATGCCGGGGGCCTTGCCTCCGTCGTTCTTCCGTTCCTGTGGGTGCGCGGCGTCCACATTCTCGGACCCAATCGTTGCGCGGCTTTCATGAACCTCTTGCCGGTCTTCACCGCGCTCGGCGCCATCGTGATGCTCGGCGAGCCGGTGCACGCCTACCACGTCATCGGCGGCGGCGCCGCTCTGGTGGGTGTCGCCTGCGTCGGGCTTTTCCGCCGGCCGTTGCGCGGCCCATCGCCAATTGTCGCCGAGATCGTCGAGTAACGGTCTAACGCATGGCAAGTGGACGCGGACTCGTTGGAGGCCGCGTCCATCTCTGTCGGTCGAACGTCACTTCCAGCTCGTATAGTCCGAGGCGGTACAGCCAAAGGGCGCGCGTTGATCACCGAAGCGCTTCTTTAGCTGATCGCAGCCCCAGCGGTTGAGGGGCGTCGGCATCATATTGTTGAGATCCATGGCGGGCGAGGTGAATTGCGAACTGGCACTGGTCACATACCAGACCCAGTAGCCGAAAATGCCGGCGATGAAGAGAAGTACGACCAGGAAAACCCTGGCAAGCCGCGCCATGACGGACGGCCTTTTCTTCCCTTGTGCCACGAGCTGCGGCGGATGACCGCCAAGTTCCGCTGTCAGGGGCGCGAGAATACCGGCACGTTCCTCCGCCGGCATGTCGATCCGCTCCAGTCGGCTGTCCAAAAGTACTGGGAGAGCCGTATTTCCATGCCAGACGGCGAGCGCCACGGCCTTGCCGTCCTTTGCACCGACGACCAGGGGTTCCTGTCCTGGCTCGAGGTTCGTATGGGCCACGCGCCCGGTTTTTCTGCCGGCGATCTTGTCGGTATAGGTCACCGTCAGCCGCTTGCCTCGCCGCTGGAAGGCTGTGATTTCCACCGGGACCGGCTCGAGCTGAGCAGCCCGGCGCAATTGCCCACGAACACGCCAGACACGCAGGATCTGGAAGATCATGGCGATGCAGGCGCCCTCAAGAAGGGCGACGAACACGGCAAGCGTTATGATCCGGTTCCACAGCATATCCAGCCCGAGGCTGAGGGTCGCCAGGTCCGGATGGTCGCCGGAGATGACCAGGTCCGTGTCATAGTCACCGACATGGATATCGACGAACATGATCTCCACATCCTTGTCATAGGCCTGGCCATCGTAGACGTAGTTGAGATGCGCCTCGCAGGTTGTGAAGAAGCCCTTCCGGGTCGAGCATTTCCCATCGCGGATATCGCCGTTGGCCAGCTTGACGGGATTTTGGCTGATCGTCCAATCCCTCAATATGCCCGGCACTTCGGAAACAGCCATGAAAACCGTCAGGCCGATCAGGATCGGCAGGGAGAAATAGACGGCTTTCGGCATTGAAATAAGGTTCTGGCCAAGCCTCAGGGCTCTCTCTGGAAGTTTGATTGTCGGGAATGTCATTGTCTGCCTGAAACTCCGAGTGATTGTGTGGGCATCCGCAAAGCAGGAAGCGAAGCAGAGGCCTCGCAAAATTTCGGGAGTCCCACTTTGCGCCCACAGCTGCGGCGCGAAGAAATAGACACTCTACCCAATGACTCAATACCCGGTTGTAGGCCATTCGACGAATTCATGGTGATGCTAGAGTAAACCCGTCTGGGTGTGACCTTTTTGTACCGCAACCTTGACCGGTACGGACGAGTCCGTCGGGAGCGCATCGCGATCTCTCAGATTCGTTTCTCGCCCTTAAGACTTCTGATCTCGCGCATGTCGGTGTCACAAAAACGCTGCGCATTTTTGCGCGTCATGCTTTAGCTTCCGCATCCATATGGATTTTCCAGACCGAAGAAGGATATCAATATGACCAATGCCGCCTGGCATGCAGAGCCGCTAAGTTGGGGTCACGGACCTCGTATATTCGAGGTTTTCCTGGAACCGACCTGCCCATTCTCGGTCCGGGCCTTCAACAAGCTCGATGCCTTGCTGGCGCTGGCGGGCGAGGACAGGATCACCATCAGGATCCGCCTGCAATCGCAGCCCTGGCATATGTATTCGGGTGTTCTGGTGCGCTGCATCCTTGCCGCGTCGACGCTTGCCGGCGGCAGGGAAACCGCAAGGAAGGTGATGGCCGCGATCGGGGCGCACCGCGAGGAGTTTGAATTCGCCCATCACGCGGGCGGGCCGAATATGGATGTGACGCCGAATGAACTGATCGAGCGGCTGGAGCGCTACAGCGGTATCAAGTTGAAGGAGGCTTTTGCCATCCCGGATCTTGATCGGGAGATCAAGTGGCACTGCAAATATGCCCGGCAGAACGGCATTCACGTTTCCCCGACCTTCATGATCGACGGACTGGTGCAGACCGACATGAGCAGCGGCGATGACGTCGAAGCCTGGGTGAAGAGAATCTCCGCCTCGTGAAAGCCAGAGGGCAAGGCGCCGATGTTTCCTCCATGGGCCCTCGCTCCAGAGGGCCCTTAGTCTTCGACGTTCGGCAGCAGGATCGTCAAAAGTCCGATCAGCGGCAGGAAGGCGCAAAGCTCGAATACGAACTCGATGCTGGTGTGGTCGGCAAGCACGCCAAGCGCGGCAGCGCCGATGCCGCCCATGCCGAAGGCGAAGCCGAAGAACAGGCCGGACACCATGCCGACACGACCCGGTAGCAATTCCTGCGCGTAGACGACGATCGCGGAAAAGGCCGACGCAATGACGGTGCCGATGATCGCGCTGAGAATGATCGTCGTTTCGAGATTGGCATGGGGCAGAACGACGGTGAAGGGCAGGATGCCGAGGATCGAACCCCATATGACCTTCTTGCGGCCGATGCGGTCGCCCACGGGGCCGCCGACCATCGTGCCGACGGCGACCGCGGCGAAGAACACGAACTGGCAGAGCTGAGCCGTCCGTTCCGTCACGCCGAACCGTGCCATGAGATAGAAATTGTAGTAGCTGGTGAAACTCGCCAGATAGAAATACTTCGAGAAGATCAGCGCGATCAGGACGGCAATGGCAAGACCGACGCGGGTGCGCGACAGGCTCAGCGCCTTATGGGGCTTGCCAGATTTCGCCGGCGCGCGCAGATGGCTGCCATTCAGCTGATACCAGCGGCCGAGGCCAGCAAGAATAAGAATGCCGGCAAAAGCCAGGCTCGCAAGCGCCGCCATTCCATGCTGGCCATGCGGAAGGATGAAGAAGGCTGCGAGCAGCGGGCCGAGTGAGGTGCCGAAATTACCGCCGACCTGGAACAGGGACTGGGCGAAGCCATGCTTTCCCCCTGATGCCAGGCGGGCGATGCGGGAGGCTTCCGGATGGAAGATCGAGGAGCCGAAGCCGAGCAGTATCGCACCCATGAGTAGCGCTGGGTAATTGGGCGCCATGCCGAGCGTGATCATGCCGGCGCAGCTGCAGATCATGCCGAATGGCAATGAATAGGGCTGGGGCCGTCCATCCGTGTACCAGCCGACGAAGGGTTGCAGGATCGAGGCCGTGATCTGGTAGACGAATGTCAGCACGCCGAGCTGGGCGAAGCTCAGGTCAAAGCCAGTCTTGAGCACCGGATAGCTTGCCGGCAGCAATGCCTGGGTGACGTCGTTGATGAAGTGGCCAAGGCTCGCCACCATAATGACCGGATATATCGTCGTAGCCGCGCGGGGCGGATTCATCACCTGGCTCATGATCGTCACTTTTCAATGTTTCGTCGCGCTGATATTAGAAAACAAAATTGCCCGCTACCGCGACAGGGCGTAATTCTTACGAGACTGGGCCAGAATGGTCAGGAACAGCCGCATAGATCCATTCATCGATGTCGACCGGCCACTCATCGCCCTCGGCAACGAGTATGGCGACGGCCACCGCGTCGAACCGCACCAGCATCGCCGTGCCCAACTGCTCTACGGGTTTTCCGGCGTCGTGGTCGTGACCACGCCTGACGGCACGCTCGTCATGCCGCCGGAGCGTGGGATGTGGATCCCTCCGGGCGTGATCCACAGCGTTCGCATGCTCGGAAAGGTCAGCATGCGCAGTCTCTACATTGAGTCGGAAGCGATCAAGACGATGCCGGATCACTGTCAGGTGGTCGAAATCTCGCCCCTGCTGCGCACGCTCATCGCCGAAGCCGTCGATATTCCGGTCGATTACGACGTCAATGATCGGGCCGGCGCCCTGATGGCATTGCTTCTGCACGAACTGGCAAGGTTGAGGCCGTTGCCCTTATCCCTGCCGATCCCGCGCAACGGGACGCTGGCTGAGAAATGCCAGGATTTCCTCAGGCGGCCGGCAACGCATGATACGATCGATCTATGGGCCAGCCACATGCGCATGAGCCGCCGCGCGTTTACCCGCATGTTTCGCCTGGAGACGGGGCTGAGCTTCGTCAAATGGCGCGAGCAGGCCTGTCTGCATGCCGCGCTTCCGCGGCTTGTCGCCGGCGTGCCGGTGACGACGATCGCGATTGACCTTGGCTATAAGAACCCGGCCGCCTTCACGACCATGTTCAAGCGCGCCTTCGGTTGTTCGCCACGCGAAATGGCGCGCCAGCACGCTGGAAGCGGCTCCGCCGTTGCGAGTCCCCAGCCATGACCATCATGTCGCGTCGAGATAGGGCTTCAATGGCATGTCGTCGTGCCTGGGCACCGTCTGCCGTTCAATCATGTGGTGGATGACGGGCGGGCGGTTGCCGCGATGCAATCTGTCCAGGCGTTCGGCGACCTCGACATCGGCATGCGTCTGGCGCTGGCTGTGGCGAACATAATCGATCCAGGTCGGCAGATGGTAGCTTTCCGTCCAGGTGTTCGGCTTTTCCAGATCGCGCAACAGCGACCATTGCTTTACCCCGTCGCGGATTCTCATCCGGCGACGCTGGGCCATGACGGCTAGAAATTCCGCCACATCCTCCTGATCGATGTCGTAGTCCACCATGACCAGGATGGGGCCGCTTCTGGAACGCAGGTCGAGCTGCAATTGTGGTTCGCTGAAGGTGTTCGTCGGATCGAGATTAAGCGATTCGAAATCCGGCTGGCGCAGCAGCAGGCCAAGCAGCCCGCCTATTGCCAGGCCGACGCTTGCGATGAAAAGCGCGCCCGTGACGCCGTGGGCGTCGGCCAGTGCACCCCACAGCCAGCTTCCGACCGCCATACCGCCAAAGGTCGCGGTCTGATAGAGCGACAGAGCGCGGCCGACCACCCAGCGTGGCGTGGAAAGCTGGACCGTGACATTGAAGAGCGAGAAGGCCTGCACCCAGGCGACGCCGGCCGGCATGAGAATAAGGCAGCTCAGCCATACCTGATTGCTTAGCGCAAGCAGGAAACAGCTCACCGCCAATGTGAAGAAGGCACCGCGGATCACCCATTCATTGCTCAGGATATCGCGGATGCGGCCGATCAGCATCGCGCCGCAGATGGCGCCAAAGCCGAAGAAGCCGAGCATGATGCCGTAGGTGATCGCCGTGCCGTGGACATGGTCGCGTGCCACGAGAGGCAGGAGCGCCAGGATGACGATCGCGGTCAAGCCGAAGACGAAACTGCGGCACATGACCTTGAGAAGGTTCGGCGACATCAGCACATAGCGAAAGCCTGCCGACATCGCGCTGCCGAACGGCTCGCGCGGCAGCGTGTTGCGGGCGGGCGCGGTCTTCCAGCGCCATAGGGTGATGATGAGCGCGAAGTAACAGAAGACATTGAAGAGGAACGCGAAGGCCGCACCGGCTGCCGCGACGATGACGCCGCCGATCGCCGGCCCGATACTGCGCATGAGGTTGTAGCTCATGCTGTTCAGCGCGACCGCACCCGGCAGGTGCTCGCGTGGCACGACATCGCCCATCGACGCCTGCCATGATGGATTGTGAAGCGCGCCGCCGCAGCCAATCAGGAAGGTGAAGCAGAGCAAAAGCCAAGGGGTTAACGCATTGCTGTAGGACAGGATCGCCAGCGTCGCCGAGACCGAGAGCATCAGCGTCTGTGCAATCAGCATGATCCGCCTGCGGTCGTAATTGTCAGCCAGCGCTCCGGCAGCAAGCGAGAAGATCATGACGGGCAGGGTGGTGGAGGACTGAACGAGCGCCACCATGCCATGTGATGTCGCAAGGCTGGTCATCAGCCACGCGGCACCGACGCCTTCGACCAATCCGCCGAGATTGGAGATGAGCGTTGCCGACCAGAGAGAGCGGAAAGTCTTCGATTGGAACGCGACGAGCGGAGAGGGTCTATTGGGCATGTGGGCTTTTCTTCGCAGGATTATCTTGCTCGGCGGCGCAGCGGGCTTGCTCAAAGCGCAAGCGCAGCCGAGTCGAAATCGAGCCTATAGTGATTTGCTAATTTCCGAAACGATTTTGGAATAATATTCTCGCCAATAGAGGCGGAATTCAGCAATCGCATGAATGAAGTCTCGGACGGCAAAGCTGCGAAGAACGGTTTTCACTCGAGCAACGTGCCAATTCGATCGGGGTCATCCTATCCGCCTTCCAATCCAATTGGGTAGCTCACCTAAATCTACGGTAGATGCTAATATTCTAATTGCCGGCCTGAATGCCACCCTCGGGCCGGACAGTGCAGCGTCCGACGACTGCCCCCATCCTTTGTCGTCGGACGCACCCCTCAATATTGGCGTCAGCTTTGAACGGCAGGTCGCTTTCCCCGAGAACTTGTCATCCACTCATTAGGTCAGTGCCGTGCAGTCGGGGATGGGCTAATACTGCCCGTCCGCGGAATCAGCGTCTGCGGTCTTCTCAGGACTTTTGTCTCTGCCAGGTTTGGGGCTTCGACCATTTGAGGTTCCGCCGGTATCGCTGTTCTTCCGGTCGACCATGGCGCGGAATTCGGCTTCCGGGACAGGCGGGCTGAAGTAATAACCCTGACTCTCCGAGCAACCGGCCTTGATGACCATGTCGAGTTGGGTTTGCGTCTCGACGCCCTCCGCCGTGGTCAGCATCTTGAGATTGCGACCGAGCGTAGCGATGGACTGGACGATGGCAAAGCTGTCGGGCCGGTTTTCTAGATCGCGCACGAAACTGCGATCGATTTTCAATTTATCGAAGGGGAAGCGCTGCAGATAGTTCAGCGAAGAATAGCCGGTGCCGAAATCGTCAAGCGCGATGGTCAAGCCGAGCGAACGCAGCCGGTTCAGTACCTCGATGTTCGCCGCATTGTCCCGCAAGAGCACCGACTCGGTGATTTCCAGCTCCAGCCGCCGTGCATCGAATTCCGTGAACTCCAGCACACTCTTGACCATATCGACCAGATCCGTCTGACGGAACTGAACCGGAGAGAGGTTGACCGAAACGCGCACGTCCTCGGGCCAGTTCAGGGCATCCTCGCATGCCCGTTGCAGCACCCATTTGCCGAGCGTATCGATGAAGCCGGTTTCCTCCGCCAGCGGGATGAATTCGGCCGGCGGGATCAGCCCGCGCTCGGGATGGCGCCAGCGCACCAGTGCTTCGCTGGCGACGATCTTGCGGGTCTTGTGCGAAATCTGCGGCTGATAGTGAATCTCGAATTGCCCAAGCTTGATGCCATGACGCATATCCGCCTCCAGATTGCGCCGGTTCTGGAGATCCTCCTCCATCTGCGGGGAGAAGATGCGGTAGACTCCCTTACCATCGGCCTTGGCCTGGTATAGCGCCAGGTCGGCGTTCTTCATCAGTTGGCCGGTATCACCGCCAGCGCGCGGTGCTACCGCGATGCCGATGCAGGTGCTGACAACGATCTCGTTGCCATCGACACGATAAGGCCGGCTGATGCTGGCAATGAGGCGCTCCGACAAATCGCGGGCGCTGTCGAGGGTGGAGTCCAGGCACCGATGCAGCACGGCGAATTCGTCACCGCCCAATCGTGCCACGATGTCATGTTGTGACGCGGTGTTGCGCAGCCGCCTAGCGACCTTGCGCAGCAACACGTCGCCGACGGGGTGGCCCAGCGTGTCGTTGACTTCCTTGAAGCGGTCGAGATCGAGATAGAGTATGGTGAATAACTGGCCGCCGGCCGCCAATCCGCGCAGTGCGTGACTGACGCTTTCCCAGAACAGCAGCCGATTGGGCATATCAGTGAGTGCGTCGTGATGGGCCATGTGCACCACACGATCCTGCGCGCGGTGACGCTCGCTGACATCCTCGAAAGTGCAGACCCAACCGCCCTCAGCCGTCGGCTCGTGCGATACGGCCAGCACCATGCCGTTCGCGAGATGATGGATATGGTCGCTGAGCACGGCGATGTCGTTCCGGACACGCGCCTTATCGCCAGCAACGCTAGGCGGCCCGCTGGTTGATAATCCAGGAGGCAGCAATTCGGGCGCGATGAGATCAGCCAAGGGTGTGCCCAGCTTCGCCCGGACTTCGTCCAGACCGAACAGGGCCAGGAAACGGGGATTGTGAACGACGACGCGATATTGGTCGTCGAGCAGGCAGAGGCCCAGCGACATGGCCTCCATTGCCGCATCGAACCGGGCATTCTGGATCGCCAGGGTCTGCTCCTTGGCCTGCAGGATCTTCTGCGCCCGGCCCAGAAGGCCATTGTGGATGAGCAGCAGCAGAATCAGCAGGCAACCGCCTATGAGCATGCCGACGGTGACCCATGTCAGGGCCAGTTGCAGCGCGAGGAGGCCGCGCCGGTCTTCGGCAATGCGCGCCGAATACCACATGTTGCTGTCGCTGGAGAGCCGCGCCAGCTTCGGATAGATCGGCTCCAGGATCGCAAGGATCCGCGCCGGTGTGCCAGGCACAGAAAGCTGGCTAAGCAGTGGGCGGGTCTGGTTGAGCGCCTCTTCGAGGTCGTCGAGGGTCTCGCCGATATGAGGGTTGGATTGTACGAACTTCTCGACCCCGTTGGATCGCAGGGTCTTGAGGCGATTGACGACGATATCGAAGCGCAGCCTGACTTCGTGTGCATCGACCTGGCCATCGTTCATGCCCATGGCACTGACGCGCTGTTCGAGCCTGGTGAACTCACTCGGAGCTTGGGCTATCGTCCAGGTGATGTTGCCCAGGCCGACATCTTGCAGGGCGGTCTGGCGCTGGAAAACCAAGGCGGAAATATAGATCGCCGAGGTGATGAAACCCAGGATCACAATGATCAGCGCTGTGCGGAGATAGCGCATGCGGCCCCGGGGCTATTTCACGGAGATTGCCTTGACCTGCCAGACGGCACGACCGTGATAGGGCTGTCCCTGCAGGATGGGGTTGCTGTCGAATGGATACATAACAAAGAACGGGCCCTGATCGTCGATAGGCATATATGCGCCATTGCGCTTGACGGCAAGGATCGTGCCGAACTTGGTGAAATCGCTGGTCGGGATATCGACGCTATAATCATTGAGGGCGATGACGGTGGCCGTCGAACCTTGGGCCTTGGCCTTTTCAAGCAACAGCGCCATTGGCACGCCTTCGAAGTTGACGACACCTTCGTTCCAAGGCGTCGAAGTCTTGATCGACACGAGGCCCATCGCCTCAAGCTGATTGCGATCGAAGGTCACCGAGCCCGAGGAACCGGTAATCGTCACCGACGGCACGTCCTGCGCCAGGGCGGGCGCGACGAACAAAGCAAGGACTGCAAAAATAACTGAGGCGAGAAGACGCATTGAGGGTCCGATGCTTTCGGGGTATGGGCCTTGCCCGTTCTATCTCCAGCCTGCACAACTGGCTGTTAAAGATCGGTTAAGTTCCACAGGGCGATGGAAACAAACTTAACAGCTCAAGATTTAGCGTAGCATTTGTCGGAATTCGCTGATCTATTTTCAGCTCGGTAAGATCCCGGTTACGTGCCACTGATCTGCACTTTTGCTATGAAGTCGACGGATGCCGATATGGATTTTCTCGGCAGCTTCGGCGGCTTTAAGGACGTTGCGATTTCATCTCCCCATCAATCATCCCGAAGACGTGCAGTGACCAAACCAAAAAGTGACTGGCGCGACAGCACTTCTCCTTGCTACTCCTCGATAGTGAGCAAGTGCAACAAATTCATGATAGATACGGTCCCCCGGCTTGCCCGCAACGGTTGGCGTTGCCAGCAAGAAAAATAGTTCAGCTTTTTGTTGAACTCATACGCTTTCCAACTGCGCCGCTCAATACAGAATGCGTCACGCCACCGGCTGCATAACTCCGAGTCGCTCGATTGGCGGGCGGCGATGATCTATTGCAGCAGGATCGCGCGGAAGTCGTTGACGTTCGTGCCGGTCGGGCCGCTCACAAAGAGGTCGTCGATAGCGGCGAAGGCCGACCAGCTGTCGTTGCGCTGAAGGAAGTCGGCCGCATCCCTCTTTCGATCGGCAAGCCGGGCAACGGTGGTGCCATCGGCGAAGGCGCCGGCATTGTCCTCCGAGCCGTCGATGCCGTCCGTGTCGGCGGCGAGCGCTGAGATGCCCTTCTGGCCGGAAATGGCGCAGGCGAAGGACAGGAGGAACTCGCTGTTGCGGCCACCTTTGCCCTGGCCCTTGATCGTTACCGTGGTTTCCCCGCCAGACAGAAGAAGCATGGGGTCTTGCGACGCCAGACCTCGCTGCAGGATCTTGGCGACGATCGCCGCATGTTGGCGACCGACCTCCGATGCCTCGCCCTCGATGGCATCGGACAACACGATGGTCTCGACGCCGGCCTTGCGGGCGACATCGGCGGCGGCATCCAGCGCGATGGCCGCCGAAGCAACGAGCTTCACCTCGTTGCGAGCGAAACGAGGGTCCGAGGGCAGGGGCGGCTCATCCCTGCCCTCTTCGAGATGACGCATCACCGCGTCGGGCAAGTCGAGACCGTAATGTTCTATGATCGCAAGTGCATCTACACGGGTCGTCTCGTCGGCGATGGTCGGGCCGGAGGCGACCAAGGCTGGGTTGTCGCCGGGGATATCGGAAACGACGAGGGAGACGACCCTTGCCGGATGGGCAAAGGCCGCCAGCCTCCCTCCCTTGATGCGCGAGACCTGCTTGCGAACGGCATTCATGGCGCCGATCGGCGCTCCGGAGGCAAGCAGGGCCCGATTGACGGCGATCTCGTCGGCAAGCGTGAGATCGCCGGCCGGCGCAGGCAACAGTGCCGAGCCGCCGCCGCAGATCAGGGCGACGACCAGATCGTCTTCCGTAAGACCATTTACCGCTGCCATCAATCGATCTGATGCATGCAGACCGCTTTCGTCCGGCACGGGATGCGCGGCCTCGAGAACCTCGATGCGCTCACACGGCACGGCATAGCCATAACGCGTGACGACGACACCGGAGAGCGGTGCGTCCCAAAGACGCTCGAAGGCACGCGCCATCTGCGCCGCCCCCTTGCCGGCACCGACCACCACTGTCCGACCTTTCGGCTTTTCAGGCAGATGGGGAACCAGTGCCTTATCCGGATCGGCGGCTGCGACCGCCGCATAGAACAGCTTTTCCAGAAAGGCGCGGGGATCGGCGATATCAGGCATCGGATTTCTCACATGTTACGCGACGGGATGGTTCGCCATGCGCTCCAGCGCCTTGACGAGACCGGAATGGTCGAGTCCGCTATCGCCATTGGCGGCGCATTGGTTGAAAAGCTCCTGCGTCGCCGCGGTGTTCGGCAGCGAGACGCCGAGCGCCTTGGCACCCTGCAGGGCGAGGTTCAAATCCTTCTGATGCAGCGAGATGCGGAATCCGGGTTCGAAAGTGCGCTTGATCATGCGTTCGCCATGTACTTCGAGGATGCGCGAGGAGGCAAAACCGCCCATCAAGGCCGAGCGCACGCGAGCCGGATCGGCGCCGGCCTTGGAGGCGAAGACAAGCGCCTCGGACACGGCCTCGATCGTCAATGCGACGATGATCTGGTTGGCGACCTTGGTAACCTGGCCATCGCCGCAATCGCCAACGAGGGTGATGTTCTTGCCCATCAGTTGGAAGAGCGGCAGCGCCCGCTCGAAACTGGCTTCGGAACCGCCGGCCATGATGGAAAGCGAGGCGTTCTTGGCGCCGACTTCGCCGCCGGAGACGGGCGCGTCGATATATTCGGCGCCGGTCTCGCGAATCTTTCTGGCGAATTCCTTGGTCTCGATCGGCGAGATCGAGCTCATGTCGATGACGAGTTTGCCCTTGGACAGGCCGTAGGCGACGCCGTTCTCGCCGAAGAGCACGTCCTTCACTTCAGGTGTATCCGGCAGCATCAGGATGATGGTGTCGACGGTTTCTGCGAGCGCCTTCGGCGTTTCGACGAATTGCAGGCCGTTGTCGAGCAGCTCCTGGCGCGGCGGAATGGAAAACTTTGATGTGACGACGATGTGGCCGGCATTTTGCAGATGACGCGCCATGGGAGTGCCCATGATGCCGAGGCCGATAAATCCGATATGTGCCATGCTGTTTAGCTCCTGATATTGAGAATGGCTGCGCTTTCGGCGTGGCGGCCTGCTGCGGCAAACCAGCCGAGCCCCGCCGCGGTCGTGGTGCGGGGCTTGTATTCGCAGCCGATCCAGCCGTCATAGCCGAGTGCATCAAGCGCTTCGAAAACAAAGGGGTAGGCGATCTCGCCGGTGCCCGGTTCGTTGCGACCCGGATTGTCGGCGAGCTGCACATGGGCAATCCGTGTCTGATGCTTCCTAAAGGTGCCGATCAATTCGCCCTCGGTGCGCTGCTGATGATAGAGGTCGTACTGAATGAACAGGTTGTCGCTGCCGACCTCGCCGATGATCGAGGCTGCCTGATCCGGCGTGTTGAGATAGAAGCCGGGAATGTCGAACCGGTTGATCGGCTCGATCAGTAGCCGGATCCCGTGCTTGCCGAGCTCTTCCGCCGCATATTTGAGGTTGACGATGAAGGTAGTCCGCAGCACCTCATCGGGCACGCCGGCCGGCGCAATGCCTGAGAGGCAATTGATCTGGCTGCAGCCGAGGGTCGTCGCATAGTCGATCGCGGAAGCAACGCCGCGGCGGAATTCGTCGATACGATCGGGCAGGATCGCAATCCCGCGTTCGCCGCCGGCCCAATTACCAGCTGGCAGATTGTGCAGCACCTGCGTCAGGCCATGGCGATCGAGTTCGGCGCGCAGCGTTTCCTTCGTAAAATCGTACGGAAACAGATATTCGACGCCCTCGAAGCCCGCCCTGGCGGCCAGCGCGAAGCGATCCAGAAACGGCGCCTCGGTGAAGAGCATGGTGAGATTGGCCGCAAATTTCGGCATTGTGTTCCTCCTTCAGTCTAGCAATGCGAGGATTGCGGTCGGTGCATCCTCGCCGCGTTCGGCAAGCTCCTCGAACTCGACGACCGCATTGATGTCGGCGCCCATGGCGATGTTGGTGACGCGCTCCAGAATGAATTCGATGACGACGGGAACCCGATGCTCCGCCATAAGTTGCTTTGCTGTCGTGAACGCTTCCTGGAACTCGTTCGGGCTGCGCACGCGGATCGCCTTGCAGCCGAGGCCTTCGGCAACGGCGACATGGTCGACGCCATAGCCCGGTTCCGCATTATCAGTGGCATTGATGTTCTCGAAGGCGAGGCTGACCTCGAAATCCATGTTGAAGCCGCGCTGGGCCTGGCGGATGAGGCCAAGATAAGAATTGTTCACGACCACATGCAGGTAAGGGAGCTTGTGCTGCGCGCCGACGGCCAGCTCCTCGATGAGGAATTGGAAGTCGTAGTCGCCCGACAGCGCGACGATCGGGCGATCCGGATCGGCGGCGCGCACGCCAAGTGCTGCCGGCAGCGTCCAGCCGAGCGGGCCGGCCTGGCCGCAATTGATCCAGTTACGCGGCTTGTAGACGTGCAGGAACTGCGCGCCGGCGATCTGGCTAAGCCCGATGGTCGAGACATAGCAGGTATCGCGATCGAAAGCCTTGTTCATCTCCTCGTAGACACGCTGTGGCTTCAGCGGCGTCTGGTCGAAATGCGTCTTGCGCAGCATGGTCCGCTTGCGCTCGCGGCACTCCTCGGCCCAGGCCGACCAGTCGCGCAGCTTGCCTCCGGTCTTCCATTCGGTCGCGACGTCGAGGAGGAGCTTCAGGGCGGCACCCGCGTCCGAGACGATGCCGAAATCAGGAGCAAAGACACGGCCGATCTGAGTCGGCTCGATATCGACATGAACGAAGGTTCGCCCTTCCGTATAGGTCGAAACATTTCCTGTATGGCGGTTCGCCCAGCGATTGCCGATGCCGAAGACGAAATCGGAGGCAAGCAGCGTCGCATTGCCGTAGCGATGCGAGGTCTGCAGCCCGCACATGCCGGCCATCAGGGGATGATCGTCCGGGATCGTCCCCCAGCCCATCAGCGTCGGGATGACCGGGACGCCTGTGATTTCGGCGAATTCGACGAGCAGGTCGGAAGCATCGGCATTGATGATGCCGCCGCCCGCGACGATCAGCGGCCGCTCGGCCGCGTTCAGCATGGCAAGCGCCTTTTCCGCCTGTGCCCGCGTCGCCGAGGGCTTGTAGGGGGCAAGCGGCGCATAGGTGTCGATATCGAACTCGATCTCGGCGAGCTGGACGTCAACGGGCAGATCGATGAGCACAGGGCCAGGGCGACCCGAGCGCATCGTATGGAATGCCTTCTGGAAGGCGTAAGGAACCAGCGCCGGTTCCATGACGGTCACGGCCCACTTGGTGACGGGGGCTGCGATCTTGGCGATATCGACGGCCTGGAAATCCTCCTTGTCCAGACGGGCGCGCGGCGCCTGGCCGGTAATGCAGAGGATCGGGATGGAATCGGCGGAAGCCGAATAAAGGCCGGTGATCATGTCGGTGCCGGCAGGTCCGGACGTTCCGATGCAGACACCGATATTGCCGGCGCGAGCGCGGGTGTAGCCCTCGGCCATATGGCTTGCACCCTCGACATGGCGGGCAAGTACATGGCGGATCGAACCACGTGCCTTCATTGCGGAATAGAAGGGGTTGATCGCAGCGCCGGGAACGCCGAAGGCGCAATTGACGCCTTCCTTTTCCAGAACCAGCACCGCGGCATCGACTGCGCGCATCTTCGCCATGAGATTTCCTCCGTTTCTGGATCGAAGGTACCGCATGGGTGAACAAGCGCAATCTAAAAATGGAAATTAATCCCATCATATGGAAATAAACATTTTCAACGAATCTGGAACAATCGCGGCGAAGCGGATATGTCATGAAGCCCAAGCGGGTCGCGCCAAATTGTGCGGCATGCGTTTGGTCTAGAGTGAGCGTCATGGCGGAAAATCGGGAAAAGACGAGGGGCAGACCGGGCCGGAAACCGGCAGGGAACGCGGCGGCTTCATCCGTCCAAGTGCTCGATCGCAGTCTGAAACTCTTGGAGTTGGTGGCGCAAGCCGACGGCGCGGTTTTGACCGATCTCGCTGACCGGTCGGCCATGGCGCCTTCCACCGTCCACCGGCTACTGACGTCTCTTGCTCAGCACGGCATGGTGGCGCATGACGATGAGACCGGCGCATGGACGATCGGGGTGAAAGCCTTCGAAATCGGAACCGCCTACTTGCGCTTCCGCAAGCTTGGCACGATCAGCCGACCTTTCCTCAAGCAGTTGATGGAGGCATCCGGTGAGACCGCCAATATCGCCATCGAGGAGGACGGTGACGTCGTCTTCATCTCGCAAGCGGAAAGCCACGCGCCGATGCGCGCCTTCTTCCGCCCTGGCCGCCGCGGGCCGATCCATGCATCGGGCATAGGCAAGGCAATCCTCTCCACCTGGGCGGACAGCGAGATAAAGACTTTGCTCCAGGAGCGTCCGTTGCAGCATTTCACCGACAAAACCCGCGACACTCTGCCTATGCTGCTCGCGGATATGGACGAGATCCGCTCGCGCGGCTGGTCGATCGACGATGAGGAACATACGCTCGGCATGCGATGCGTGGCGGCGCCAATCTTCGATGAATATGGCGAGGCTATTGCCGGAATTTCGATTTCAGGCCCGGCTGTGCGGTTGCCGGATGAAAGGGTTGCTGCGCTCGGCCCTGTCGTGCGGGCCGCAGCGGAAGAATTGACGAAGGCAATGGGTGGACGCTCGAAGCGGACCTGAACGTCTTCGCCGCCGTCTCTCCCGAGACGACGGCGTTGCCGGTCCGCCACATTTACTTGGTCAGGCGAGCTGCAGTTGTTCGCGTAGCGTCGTATCTGTCTTCTTACCCTTGGTCTTCATCGCCTTGCCGGCGACATAGACTTCGGCAACGCAACGGTCATCACCCATGGTCTGAAGGATAAAGAGCTCCTCCGCCAATGAGGTTGTCGTGCGCATGCGGAATTCCATGGCCGACTTGGCGCTGGAATCCAGCACGACGATATCGGCGTCCGCGCCCGCCTGCAGCGAGCCGATCTGCTTTTCGAGACCGAGCGCCAGGGCGTTGCCGCGCGTCATGCGATAGAAGGAGTTGAACGGCGTCAGCCGCTGCCCCTGCAGATGCAACACCTTGTAGGCTTCATCCATTGTTTCCAGCATGGAGAAGCTGGTCCCGGCGCCGACATCGGTTGCGACCGACCAGCGCGCGCCAAGCCTGTCGAACTGTGCGGCGTTGAAAAGTCCCGAGCCGAGAAAGAGGTTCGAGGTCGGGCAGAAGACACCCACCGCGCCGGTCTCCGCAAGCACCGCGACTTCCCGTTCGCTCATATGGATACAATGGCCGAGCAGCATGCGGTCGTTGAGCAGACCGTAGCGAGCATAGATATCCGTATAATCCTTGGCCTCGGGGTAGAGAGAGGTGGCAAAGGCAATCTCATCCCGATTTTCCGAGAGATGCGTCTGGACATAGCAGTCCGGATGCTCGGCGACGAGCGCCTTGCTCATTTCCATCTGCTCGGGCGTCGAGGTAATCGCAAAGCGAGGGCTGATGGCATAATGCGCGCGGCCGCGGCCGTGCCACTTCGCAATCAGCCGCTTTGTTTCGTCATAGCCGCGCTGCGGCGTATCGCGCAGCGCCTCCGGCGCGTTGCGGTCCATCATCACCTTACCGCCGATCATACACATGCCGCGCGCTTCCGCCGCCGCGAAATAGGCGTCGACGCTTTCCGGATGCACCGAACAATAGGCAACCGCCGTCGTCGTGCCGTTCGACAGGAGTTCGTTCATGAAGCGGTCGGCCACTTCGGCCGCATGGGCGGCGCGGGCGAACTTCTGTTCCTCGACGAAAATATAGGTGTTCAGCCATTCGAGCAGCTGCGCGCCATAGGAGGCGATCGCCTGCGTTTGCGGAAAATGAAGATGCGTGTCGATAAAGCCCGGCAGGATGAGGTTCGGGCGGTGATCCGCGATCCTGATGCCGGCATCCGCCAGCTTTCTCACGTCGCCATAGATGCCGATTTCCACGATCTTGCCGTCGTGGACGAAGACGGCGCCGTCCTCGATATAGCGATAGGAGGCGGTATCATCGATGCCTTGTGGCTCGGCAAGGAAGGTCAGCACGCGGCCACGGATCAGGACTTCGTTCATTGGGTCTTCTCCCCATTGACGGCACTTTCATACCAGGAGACGAGCAGGCGGCGCTCCTCGTCGGTTATGTGAGAGGCGTTGGCGGGCGGCATGGCGTGGCTGCGGCCGGCCTGCAGGTAGATCTCGCGCGCATGGGCGGCGATATCGCGATCGGTCTCGAACATCACGCCCTTCGGCGGAGCGACGATGCCCTCCCAGCTCGGCTCCTTCGCATGGCACATGGAGCAGCGTCCCATCACGGTATCGCGGACCTTTGGAAAGTCCTGCGCCGTTATGAAGGGCTGCTGGATGGCAGAGACCTTCGTTGCGGGTTCGCCGGTCAGGATCTTCGGTACCGTGGAGAGCCACATGATAATGATGAAGAGCACGACGGTGATCAGCCAGGTCCAGGTCGGGTTGCCGGCATTGGCGTGGCGGGTGTTGAACCAGTGGCGGATGGTGACGCCCATCAGGAAGACGAGCGAGGCGATGATCCAGTTGAATTGTGTGCCGAAAGCCAGCGGATAGTGGTTCGACAGCATCAGGAACAGCACCGGCAGCGTCAGGTAGTTATTGTGGGTTGACCGCTGCTTGGCGATCCTGCCGTATTTCGCATCTGGCGTACGCCCGGCAAGAAGGTCGGCGACGACGATCTTCTGGTTCGGAATGATGATGAAGAAGACGTTCGCCGACATGATCGTCGCGGTGAAGGCGCCGAGATGCAGGAAGGCGGCGCGGCCGGTAAAGAGATGGGTATAGCCCCAGGCCACCGCCACCAGGATGAAATAGAGCGCCACCATCAGCCGCGTATTGTCGTTGCCGAAGGGCGACTTGCAGATCAGGTCGTATAGGAGCCAGCCGCCGGCGATCGAGCAGAGCGAAATGGCGATCGCCACCGGCTTGGAGACGTCAAGCACGGCCGGGTCGATCATGTAGAGATCGGCGCCGGCGTAATAGACGAGACAGAGCATGCCGAAGCCCGATAGCCAGGTGACGTAGCTTTCCCATTTGAACCAGACGAGGTGGTCCGGCATGTTGGCCGGCGCCACCAGATACTTCTGGATATGGTAAAAGCCGCCGCCATGCACCTGCCACTCCTCGCCATAGGCGCCAGGCGGCAGGGCCGGATGTTTCTTGAGGCCGAGGTCGAGTGCCACGAAATAGAATGACGAGCCAATCCAGGCGATGGCGGTGATGACGTGCAGCCAGCGGACGGCGAATGTCAGCCAGTCCCAGGCGATGGCATATTCATACATGGGAACTCCTCCCGGCCTTCATGGGCCTGATCTTCACGGGACTGTTTGCCATCGGGCGATTTTCTCGAAAATCCCGGTGAATCCGCCAACACTTTCAAAAAAATCTATAAGATGAACCCTGGTTTGTTCCGCGCGCCAATGTGGTAGAAAGAGCCATGTCCTATCTTGATAATGTGCGTGTCTTCGTTCGCGTGGTCGAACTCGGTACCCTTTCGGCGGCAGGCCGCGACCAGCGCGTCACGCCTGCGGTGGCGAGCAACCGCATCAAGGAACTCGAGCGTCACCTTGGCGTGCGCCTCTTCAACCGCACCACGCGTAAGCTCTCGCCGACCGAGCATGGCCGCGTTTTCTACGAAAAAGCGGTGAAGATCATCGAGGCTGTCAATGAGGCGGAAGCGGCGATCGCCGATCTTTCGCGAAACCCGAAGGGATCGCTGAGGATCACCGCGCCGCTCGGCATCGGCCGAAGGCTGATCGCCTCGGGCATTCCGGAATTTCATGACAAATATCCGGATATCGAAGTACGCTTGCGCCTGTCGGACCACAATGTCGACATCCTCGCCGAAGGCGTCGACGTCGCCTTCAAGCTTGGCGTGCTGGAGGATTCGAACCTGCGCATGCGCGGTATCCTCAATTGCGAGCGGGTGCTTTGCGCATCACCTGCCTACCTTGCAAGTCGTGGCGTGCCGGCGAGCGCGGATGCGTTGATCGCCGACAAGCATGACTGTCTCTTGCTGCGCTATCCGGGATCGAAGGAATATTACTGGACGCTGATGACGGCGGAAGGTACCCGCAAGTTCGAGGTCGCGGGCCCTTATGACAGCGACGATGGCGATGTGCTGACACAATGGGCGCTGGAAGACCGCGGCATCATCAACAAGCCGCTATTTGAAGTGAAGACCTATCTCAGGGAAGGGCGATTGGTGGAGATCCTGAAGGAAAGTCCGCCAGCTCCGGTTCAGCTCGCCGCCATCTATCCGCACAAGCGTTTCCAGGATCCGAAGGTCCGCCTGATGATCGATTTCATGGCGGAGCGCTGTCAGCGGCTCATCGGCAAGCTGCTCGAGGACGAGCCAGTGGCCGCAGCCTCGTGAATCGAACGCGACAGATTGATCTCCACTTGGCTCAATTCAGTGAAATCACATATGACTATCGGTGGTCATATGGAGAGGCGGCATGAAGGAAATCCAGCTCAAGGATGCGAAGGCGAGGCTTTCGGCCGTGGTCGATCAAGCGGTGGCCGGTGAGCCGACCGTTATTACCCGCCATGGCCGGAAGGAAGCGGTGCTGGTTTCCTTCGAGGAATGGCAAAGGGTCTCCAAAGTACCTGATTTCCCCGATCTGCTTCTCGCCTTTCCCGGCGAGCCCGCCGATATTCCAGAGCGATCGCGAAAGCCCGCGCGCTCATTGCGTGGAAACGGCTTCTGATCTTGTATCTTCTGGATACCAATATCGTATCAGCCGATGCACCAACCAAACGCCAAGTCGGCGTTGATGCATTCGCGGCCTGGCTGCGTGCCAATAGTGACCGGCTTTATCTTTCGGCCATCACCATCGCCGAGATCGAGGCAGGCATCGCCCGCATCGTTAGGATTGGGGCGACGACGAAAGCGAAGCACCTGCGCCGCTGGCTCGCCGCGGTGGAACATTTCTATGCCGGCCGTATCCTGCCCTTCGGAGTTGAGGAGGCGCAGCATGCTGGCCTGATGCTTGACCGGGCGCGTGCTCACGCCCCCGGCTTCGAGGACATTGCCATCGCCGCCATCGCCGCTGCATGCGGCCTCACGGTTTTGACGGCCAATGAGCGGCATTTCGCGCCGCTCGGCGTGCCGTTCGCCAATCCCTTCAAGCAGTTGCCCGTTATCCGATAACAGGTTTTGCCGCGGCTAGCTGTGCCGCGGCCGTCCAAGTCAGCGCCGCTGTCATGATCTCGGCGGCGGCAAGTGTGGCGATGACCGTGGGACGCTTGTCTTTCACCGCCGTTCCGCCGATTGGGCAGACGAGGCGATCGAAAAGCTCCGCATGCCCGCTTTCACGCGACAGCCAGTTGCGGAAGGTGGCGCGCTTCGTCTTGGAGCCGATCATGCCGACATAGGCTGCATCGTTACGTTTGAGCGCCTCGGCGGCAATCAGGAAATCGAGCGCGTGATCATGGGTGAGAATGACGAAGCTGCTGCCGGCCGGCGCATCGCGCACGACAGCCTCAGGCATGGCCGTGAGACAGGTTTCAATGCCTGGCACGGAGCTGGCGACAAGCTCTTCCTCTCGCGTATCGACAAGTACCACGCGTAATGGCGCGAGCGAAAGCGCCATGGCAAGCGCATCGCCGACATGACCGGCGCCGAAAACATAGACATGTGGGCGTGTGGCCATCTCGCGGTCGCTCCGAGCTATGAGATCATTCGCAAGCGCTGGACTGAGGGCGGTGAAGGCGAGGCCCACCCGACCGCCGCAGCATTGGCCGATCTCCGGGCCGAGCGGTACGTTCATCGGCTCCGCCGCAAGGCCGGAGCGCAATGCCCGTCGTGCCTGGTCGATCGCCATATATTCCAGTGTTCCGCCGCCGATTGTCGCAAAGATTGCCCGCTCCGAAACCAGCATCCAGGCATCCGCGTCGCGCGGCGCGGAACCTGCGACCCCCGTCACCTCAACGAGAATCGATGCCGGTTCGCGGCGTAGGAAATCCCGGATATCTTCACGGGCGGCAGGCATGATCTTACTCCTTCTTCGCCGCCTTGAGACGCTCGATCGCCATCAGCACCCGTTCGGGTGTCGCCGGCGCGTCGAGACGCGGGCAGATCTTGTGGTCGGCGACGCTCGCCACGGCATCCGAAAGGGCATGCAAGACGGAGAGGCCGAGCGGCAGCGGCGGCTCGCCGACCGCCTTGGACCGATGGATCGTCGGCTCATGGGCCTCCGACCAATCGGTTAGGGCCACATTGAAAATCTTTGGCCGGTCGGATGCAAGCGGGATCTTGTAAGTCGAGGGCGCGTGCGTTCGAAGCCGCCCCTTGCCGTCCCACCAGAGCTCTTCCGTCGTCAGCCAGCCCATGCCCTGGATGAAGCCGCCTTCGACCTGGCCGATATCGATGGCTTTATTCAGTGAACGGCCGGTATCGTGCAGGATATCGGCGCGTTCGACGACATATTCGCCGGTCAGCGTGTCGATCGACACCTCCGAGCACGCCGCGCCATAGGCATAGTAGTAGAAGGCATGACCGCGGCCCGTCTTGCGGTCCCAATGGATCTTCGGCGTCTTGTAGAAGCCGGCCGCCGAAAGCTGGACGCGGGCCATATAGGCCTTCTTGACGAGATCGTCGAACGGCATCTCGATGTCGCCGATGCGCACCCGGTTGGGCAGGAAGAGAACCTTGTCGCGCGGCACCTGGTGGCTTTCCGCGGCAAAGGCGATCAGTCGCTCCTTGATCTGGCGCGCGGCATTCTGGGCCGCCATGCCGTTGAGATCGGCACCCGAGGAGGCCGCGGTCGGTGAGGTGTTCGGCACCTTGGCCGTGGTCGTCGCGGTGATCTTCACCCGGTCGAGATCGATCTGGAATTCTTCCGCCACGACCTGCGCCACCTTCAGGTGCAAGCCTTGTCCCATCTCGGTGCCGCCATGGTTCATGTGCACGGAGCCATCGCTATAGACATGCACCAGCGCGCCGGCCTGGTTCGACTCCGTCTTGGTGAAGGAGATGCCGAATTTCACTGGAGTCAGCGCGATGCCGCGCTTGACGATGCGGCTCTTGGCATTGAACTCGGCGATCGCCTTGCGGCGTCCGGCATAGTCAGCGCTTTCCTCCAGTTCGGCGACGATGCGCTGAATGATGCAGTCCTCGACCTTCTGGTGGTAGGGGGTAAGGTTGCGCTCACCATCGACGCCCATCGCGTCATAGAAATTCAGTTTGCGAATTTCGAGCGGGTCCTTGCCGACGGCGAAGGCCACCTCGTCGATGACCCGTTCGGCGCCGACCATTCCCTGCGGACCGCCGAAGCCGCGAAAGGCCGTGTTGGAGACGGTATTGGTATAGAGCGGCGCCGATTTCGCATGAACATGCGGAAAGAAATAGGCATTGTCGCAGTGAAACAGCGCACGGTCGCCGACCGGACCGGACAGATCGGCTGAGAAGCCGGCGCGAAGCGCGAAGGTATAGTCGACGGCAAGGATGCGGCCTTCGTCGTCAAAGCCCACATCGTAGTCGATGGCGAAATCATGCCGCTTGCCGGTCGCGATCATGTCTTCGTCGCGGTCGAGCCGGATCTTGACGGCGCGCTTCAGCTTCTTGGCGGCGATGGCAGCGATCGCGGCGCATTGGTTCGCCTGGGTTTCCTTGCCGCCGAAGCCGCCACCCATGCGCCGAACCTCGATCGTAACAGCATTGCTCGGCACGCCAAGCGCATGAGCGACCATGTGCTGCGTCTCGCTCGGGCCTTGGGTAGAGCAATAGACAACCACCTCGTCGTCCTCACCGGGAACAGCGAGCGAGACTTGGCCTTCGAGATAGAAATGATCCTGGCCGCCGAGCCGCATGCGGCCCGTCACGCGCCGCGGAGCATTCGCAAGGGCGGCCGATGCATCGCCACGCTTCAGCGTTAGCGGCGTGACGACCTGCTTATGAGTGGAAACATCCAGATCCCAGATGTCAATATCAGCAGGCAATTCCTCGTACTCGATCTTTGCCAGCCTTGCGGCGCGGCGCGCCTGCTCGCGCGTTTCGGCGATCACGCAAAAGATCGGCTGGCCGTGAAACTCGACCTTGCCGGCGGCAAGCACGGGGTCATCGTTCATGTAAGAGGGCGAGATATCGTTGACGCCGGGCACATCCTCATGGGTGAGGACGGCAACGACGCCGGGGGCGGCCCGCACGGCTGAGAGATCGACGGATTTCAGGATGCCGTGCGCCACGGTGGACAGGCCGAGGCCGGCGTGAAGGGTGCCCGTGGGTTCGGTGATGTCGTCGATATAGACGGCGGCACCGGAGACATGCTTGTGGGCGGAATCATGGCGCGGGCTGGAATGGACGCCGCCAATGATGGCTTCGGGTTTGAGATCGGGAGTGTGCTTGTTCATGTCTTACGCGGCCTCGTATCTCGATACCTGCGCCGGCGCCGCGATGGACGTCGTTTCCAGGTAGAAGCGCAGCAGCAGGTTTCTGGCAGCCAGCGCGCGATATTCCGCCGTGGCGCGCATGTCGGTCAGTGGCGCGTAATCCTCGGCATATTTCTCCATTGCCGTCTCCACGGTCTTCTCGCTCCAGGGCTGGCCGAGCAGCGCCCTTTCGACGGCGAAGGCCCGTTTCGGTGTCGCGGCCATGCCGCCATAGGCGATCCGGATTTCGGCAACGGTGCCATCTTCGCCAAGTACCAGCCGGAAGGCGCCGAGCGTGGCGGTAATGTCCTCGTCCCGGCGCTTCGTCACCTTGTAGATGGCGAATTTCGCCGCGGCTGCAGGAACCGGAATATGGATGGCTTCGACGAATTCGCCAGGCTGGCGGTCCTGCTTGCCATAGGCAATGAAGAAGTCTTCGAGTGCTATGATGCGTCGGGTTTTGCCCTTGCGCAAGGTCAGGGATGCCCCAAGTGCGATCAGCGCCGGCGGCGTATCGCCGATCGGCGAGCCGTTGGCGATGTTGCCGCCGATCGTGCCCATGTTGCGCACCTGCTGGCCGCCGATGCGGGTAATCAACGGCCCAAGCGCCGGGACATGCTGCGACAGCGTCGCGATCGCCTCCGAATAGGTGACGCCGGCGCCGATGGTGACGAGCCCGTCTTTCACCACGATCGATTTCAACTCCTGCAGCCCGGCAATGAAGATGACCGGCGTGATGTCGCGCATCTGCTTGGTGACCCAGAGGCCGACATCGGTCGAACCAGCCACCACGGTCGCCGTCGGCGACGCCTCCAGAACCGAGGCGAAATCATCAAGGTTCGCCGGCACGATCAGCTGATTTCGACCCTCGCCGATTTCGACGCGGGCGCCATCGCGAAGGGCCTGCAGGCGCGCGATCATGGTTTCGCGTTCGATCAGCAGCGGGTCGTCTTGCGTACCGCCATAGTGGGAGATGGAGCGGGCGGCGCGCAAGATCGGTTCATAGCCGGTGCAGCGACAGAGATTGCCCTGGAGCGCTGTTTCGATCTGTTGATCCGTGGGATTCGGCGTCTGCATCCAAAGTCCGTAGAGCGACATGACGAAACCAGGCGTGCAGAAGCCGCATTGCGATCCGTGAAAGTCGACCATCGCTTGCTGCACCGGATGCAGGTGTTCGTCGTTGGGGGCGAGATGCTCGACGGTGACCACATGACAGCCATCCAGCGAACCGAGGAAGCGGATGCAGGCGTTGACGCCCTCATAGACGAGGCCACCCGCGGGCGTCAGCCGACCCACAAGAACCGTGCAGGCGCCGCAGTCGCCTTCGGCGCAGCCTTCCTTGGTGCCCTTCAGCGAACGGGAAAGGCGCAGCCAGTCGAGCAGCGTCTGGTCCGGTGCCACGTCGGTAAGAATGATGTCCCGGCCGTTGAGAAGGAAACGAAGTTCGGAGCGGATTGTCGTCGATGTCATTTTCAGCTCCCGCGGTAGGTGGAGTAGCTGTAAGGCGAGAGGAGCAGCGGCACATGGTAGTGCGCTTGTTCATCAGCGAGACCGAAGCGGATCGGAATGATGTCTAGAAACATCGGGCTCGCCGATGTGCGGCCAAGATAGTCACCGGCATGGAAGCGCAGTTCGTAGGTGCCGGCCTGCATGGTTTCGCCTGATAGCAGCGGCGCATCGCAGCGACCGTCGTCGTTGGTTTCGGCGGACGTCAGGAGGTGCAGTACATCGCCCTCGATCCGGTAGAGTTCGATGCGCAAGCCTTCAGCAGGTTTGCCGAGCGCCGTATCCAGGACGTGGGTCGTGAGCCGTCCGGCTCCTGGCGAATGAGACTGCATATTCTTCTCCCGAACGTAGCGCTCCTTTCTCTACTATCCGCTAGGCTCATTCCCATGAAAAGCAGCTGTAACGTTCGAGACTTTCAAAATTTCCAAGGGGAATGGCACGCGTGATTTGCGGTTAGACATTGGATATCGAAACGTTTGGAGGAGCGTTTCATACGATGTCGCGGCGGGATGGATGAATCGGCTTGCGCGCTTTGTATGCGCTGAGGCCGCGAAATACGTGCCGGTATCGCGATATGCATTTCATGAAAATGCAGGTTTCCGCGTTGCATGGCGGACGTGATGAGCACGCCGATGTTCGGCCGAGCCTGATGGGTATCGGGTAGAGGCGCTTGCGGCAGGAGAATCCGATGCCGCGGTCTTCGTGATCAGCGTCGGTAGTGATTGACCATGGAAATGGCCGCGGCATGGCGGCCGCCGGGTTGCCAGCCGCGCTCCGGTCGATTTCCGCTGTCCGCACAGCGGGTCAGGTATCAAACCCAAGCGAACATATCGTCGATCGAGGAAGAGATGATTTCGGAGAATGGAAACGGGAGACCCATGAATGAAAGTGATCGAAATTCAGCCGCTGACGAGAGCCGCATTCGCGCCCTTTGGCGATGTCATCGAAATGGAGGGGACTCAAAGTTTCCCCATCAACGCCGGGAAATGCGTTCGTTATCATGATCTCGCAAAGGTCGAAGCGATTGGTGAGGAGGCACGCACGATGATCAGTTGGCTGCGCGGCGAACCCTATGCGCTGCCGCTGGAACTGAAGATGGTCGAGCGGCACCCTCTCGGCAGCCAGGCCTTCGTGCCGCTGACCGGCAATCCGTTCCTCGTCGTTGCGGCGCCGGAGACGGACAATGGTCCGGGCGAGCCCATGGCTTTCCGAACCAGGCCCGGACAAGGCGTCAATATCTGGCGCAACGTCTGGCACGGCATCCTGACGCCCCTCGACGGCATCTCGGATTTCATCGTTGTGGATCGCGGCGGCAAAGGCGTCAATCTCGAGGAGCATTTCTATGACGAGGTGTTCCTGATCCGCTGATCGGATCTCGATCGGTGCAGACAAATAAGGGGCGCTGCGGTTGCAGCGCCCCTTATTTGTCAAAGTGGTTCCCGTTCCTCGCGATCTGCGGAATGCCAAAAGGCCGGGTCATTCCAGCGAACGACCCGGCCTTGAAATCATTCCGCCGTCAATCCGCGAAGAAGGCGAAGCGTACGACGAACAGGGCCGCGACGATCTGTGTTGCCGGATGCAGCATCGACCAGCGGCCGGTGAAGACTTTCACGGCCACATAGGTGATGAAGCCAAAAGCAAGACCGTTGGCGATCGAGTAGGTGAAGGGCATCGCAAGCGCGGTGATTGCAGCGGGTGCCGCTTCGGTCAGGTCGTCCCATTCTATCTCGGTCAGCTCGCGCATCATCAGGCCCGCGACATAGAGCAGCGCCGGAGCCGTCGCATAGGCTGGCACGGAGGCCGCGAGCGGCGAGAAGAAGAGGGCGGCGATGAAGAGGGCGGCGATGGTGATCGCGGTCAGACCCGTGCGACCACCGGCCTGGACGCCCGACGCGCTTTCGACGAAGGCCGTCGTGCTGCTCGTGCCCATCAGCGAGCCGGCGACGATGGCCGCGCTATCGGCAAGCAGAGCCCGGCTCAGCCTGTTCGGCTTTCCTTCCTGGATCAGGTTCGCCCGCTTGGCGATGCCGATCAGCGTCCCGGTGGCGTCGAAAACCTCGACAAGCACGAAGACGAGGATGATATGGACCAGGCCGCCATGGAGAGCGCCGACGATGTCGAGCTGCAAAAAGGTCGGCATGATCGACGGCGGCGCCGAAACAATGCCGTGAAACTCGCTGACGCCGAAGATCCAGGAGAGAATGGTGACGGCGAGAATACCGATGAGGATCGAACCTCTTATTTTCAGCGCATCGAGAACGGCGATGACGAAGAAGCCGAAGATCGCGAGAAGGGGGCCGGTCTGTTTGAGGTCGCCGAGGCCAATGAGGGTCGCCTTGTTGGCGACGACGATGCCGGCGCTCTTGAGCGCGATGATCGCCAGGAAGAGACCGATACCCGCGGCAATCGCGCTTCTGAGCGAATGCGGGATGCCGGCAATCAGCCAGCTGCGCACGCCGGTTACCGTCAACAGGACGAAAATACAGCCCGAAATGAAGACCGCGCCGAGCGCCTGCTGCCAGGTAAAGCCGAGAGCCGAAACCACGGTGAAGGCGAAGAAGGCATTGAGCCCCATGCCCGGTGCCATGCCGATCGGCCAATTGGCGACGAGGCCCATGACGATCGAACCCAGCGCGGCTGCGAGACAGGTGGCGACAAAGACCGCGTTGCGGTCCATGCCGGTTGTCGACAGAATGTCGGGATTGACGAAGATGATATAGGACATCGTCAGGAACGTCGTCACGCCGGCGATGAGTTCGGTGCGCGCGGACGTGCCGTGCTCACTCAATTTGAAAAGTCGTTCAAGCATTGTTCCTCCCTAAGCGTTCCCGACGCTCGTCAAATCATGGGGCTTGTCCCGCATCTCCTCCAGATGCTGGCGCGAGAAGCGGCTTTCGACGCTTCGTGGCGAGGGGGGATTGTGCGCTTTTAATGGCGCTGCGCGCTAGAGCCGGATTTCCCCGCAATTGGCGAAAGACATTCTAATTTTTCAAGCTATTTCGGCGCGAATTTCTTCTGAGTTGGGCGCCGTTAGGGGGTGATCGAACCCATCCCTTCATCCTGCACAATCGCTCAATGCAGATCAGCAAAAAGATATGCTCGTTATTTACAGCGGCAAGGTGACAAAGCCAAATTATTTCCATCAGATCGCGAAACCGCGAAGGTTACACGGACGGCGGCCATGGAGGAGTGCGGCGAGCCTCCATATCTAAAATGGAGGTCGACCGAAGGTGTGAATTCCAATCGGAACGAAGCGCCCGATCATAATTGTCCGCCGCGATATCGATCGGCGATGTTCCTGCAGGCGCGGATGGTCAGCGCCATCACGGTCAGCGTGGTGCCGGCAATGCCGCTGCCCGGAAAGGCGGAAGCATCCGTCACGAGCAGGTTGGGGATATCCCAGCTTTGGTTATGGGCATTGAGGACGGAGTCGTTGTTCGATGCCCCCATGCGCGCGCCGCCGGTTTCATGGATTGCGGCGCCCATGCACATGGTCTTGCGGAACCATCTGCGGAACATGAAGCGGCTGAACGGATCGGCATCGGGGAAGGCGCCACGGCCCATTTCCCTAAGACCGGTGGGCGAGCCGATGAATTCCAGCTCGCCGCCGACGCCGCGCACCATGTCGATCAATACCTCTTCCTGACGGCGCAGCAGGGCATGTTCCTCCTCGCCCATGACGCATCGAATATGGGGCACCGGAATTCCCCAGGCATCCCTGCGCCCTGCATCGAGCGTGATGCGATTGTCGGCATAGGGCAGCATGCGGCCGAAGCCGAAGAAGGCCAGCCGCGAAGGCTCGTCATCCGGTGTCGGCGCCCGACCGATGCTTCCCTGATAGTCGAAATCACCGCGGCCTGTGTCGCCCTCTCCAAAGCGCGGCACGAAAATGCCGCCGGATGGATTGTAGAAGGGATCGACAGGCGCGGAATCATCGGTCGCCCATCCTTTCGCCTTGGAGAAGGAGCCGAAGGCAAGGCATGGAAGCTGATCCATGAAATAGCGCCCGAGCGCACCCGAGCTGTTGGCGAGCCCATGAGGGTGGCGAGCCGTGGCCGAATTGAGAAGCAGCCGCACGCTTTCAATCGGCGATGCGGAGAGCACGACGAGGGCAGCGCGCGCGGCTTCGACATTGCCGGTCGCGCGGTCGATGAACTCGGCACCCGTCGCCCGGCCGCCGGCATCGTCGGTGGTGATACGCCGCACGATCGCGTCATGGCGGATGGTCAGCCGTCCTGTCGCCAACGCCTCGCGCAGCGGCTTCGGCGTCCGCTCCGCGTCGGGCGCGATATAGCGCCAGGAAACGACATGCCGCTTCGGCCAGCGTCCTTCGACTTCCGTCTTGAAGATTTCTTCGGCCGGCGTCAGCTTCGCCGGATGGGCGTAGACGCCGTCGGGCAATGTCTCCACGCCATCCTCATTGCCATACAAACCGAGGCTTGCTTCGACCTCGGCATAATAGGGCGCGAGCTCGTCGTAGGAAACCGGCCAGTCGACGCCCTTGCCTGTCTTCGAGCGGATCTTGAAATCATCGTCCGTCCAGCGCAGCAGCACCCGGCCGAAGCTGTGCAGGCGGCCACCGCCCTGACGGCCGCGTATCCACAGGAACGGTGCGTCCTTGGGGGTCGTATAAGGGTTCCTGCGATCGTTGACGAAGAAATGGCTGAAGCGCTCGGTAAAGAAGGCGGCGCGCGCCTGGATCGGCTGACCCTTCAGTGTGGCGCGGGCGCGCTCCCAGATATTGATGCTGCTGGCCGGCGCCTTCTTGCGGTTCGGATCGAAATCCTTCTGGGTCACCGCCGGCCCGGCCTCGAGCAGCAGCACCGATAGCCCTTGGGCAGTCAATTCCTTGGCGGCGAAGGAGCCGGCGGCGCCGGAGCCGATCACCAGCGCGTCATAGACAGTCTGAGACATGGATAATTTCCGTATGCTGTGGAAGTGGTCTTAGAGGCGGGCACCGTCAGCGCCGAAGATGGAGACCTTGGCGATGTCGAGGCCGGGCGTGATCGCCGTACCCGGCTGAAGGGCGGCATCTCCCATGATACGGTAGGAGAGGCTTTGGCCTGCCCAGTCGAACCACAGCACGGTATCGGCGCCCATCGGCTCGACGACCGAGACAGTGCCCGGAAGGGTAGGCCAACCCACGTCCGCGCCATTCGGCGCGATATGCTCCGGCCGGATGCCAAGCGTGGCGGGACCTGCGTTGACGGCGCTGAGGAAAGGGTAGCCGGCGAGGGGGATCGCAAGTCCGTTGCTTTCGAAGACCGGCGCGTCCGCCTTCGAAATGATCTCGCCCTCGATGAAGTTCATCGCCGGCGCCCCTATGAAGCCGGCGACGAAGAGATTGGCCGGGCGATGGTAGATCTCGGAAGGGCTGGCGAGCTGCTGGATCACGCCGTCCTTCATGATGGCGATGCGATCGGCAAGCGTCAGCGCCTCGACCTGATCATGCGTGACATAGATCATCGTGTTGCCGAGGCTCTGATGCAGCTTCTTGATCTCGACGCGCAGCTCGTTGCGCAGCTTGGCGTCGAGATTGGATAGCGGTTCGTCGAACAGGAAAACATTGACCTCACGCACAAGGGCGCGGCCGATCGCGACGCGCTGGCGCTGGCCGCCCGATAATTCCGAGGGTCGGCGGTCGAGCAGTTTGTCGAGGTGGAGAAGCGACGTCGTGCGGGCGATGCGCGCCTCGATCTCGGCCTTGGGAAGACCCGCCACGCGCAGGCCGAAGGAGAGATTCTTGCGCACCGACATGCGGGGATAGAGCGCATAGGATTGGAAGACCATGCCGATGCCGCGATCCTTCGGCTCGGCCCAGGTGACATTCTTGTCCGAGATCCAGATCTCGCCGTCGCGGATGTCTTGCAGGCCGGCGATCGAGTTGAGCAGGGTCGACTTTCCGCAGCCGGAAGGGCCGAGCAGCACGAGAAATTCGCGCGGAGCGATGTCGATCGACAGGTTGTCGATGACGGTGTGATCACCATAGGCGATCTTGAGATCCTTGACCGAGACGGCAGGCTGCATGGCATTACCCCTTGACGGCGCCGGCGGCGACACCACGCAGGAACCAGCGGCCGGAGAAGAAATAGATGGCGAGCGGGACGACGGCGGTCAGAATGGTGGCAGCCATGTTCACATTGTAGGCGCGCTCGCCCATGGTGGTGTTGACGATGTTGTTGAGCTGCACCGTCATCGGCAGGTTGTCGCGTCCGGCGAAGACCAGGCCGATCAGGAAGTCGTTCCAGATTCCGGTGAACTGGAAGATCGAGGCGACGACGATCATCGGCACCGACATGGGCAGCATGATCTCGATGAAGATCCGCCAGAAGCCGGCGCCGTCGACGCGAGCCGCTTTGCAGAGCTCCTCGGGAATGGCGACGAAATAGTTGCGAAACAGCAGCGTCACCAGCGGCAGGCCGAAGATCACGTGGACGAGGACCACGCCTGCCACTGAGTTATAAAGGCTGAGGTTGGCGAGCAGCCGCACCAGCGGATAGAGGAAGATCTGGTAGGGGATGAGGCCGCCGGCCATCAGAAGGCCGAATAGCAGGTTCGAGCCCCTCGGCCGCCAGAAGGACAGGGCATAACCGTTGATCGCGCCAATGAAGACGGAAATCGCGACTGCCGGCACCGTGATCCTGACCGAATTCCAGAAGCCGATGCGCACACCCAGACATTGGGTGCCCATGCAGGCTCCCGACCACGCTGTCTTCCAGGCGGTGAAATCGATGGTATCGGGGAAGGCGAAGATGCGGCCCTGGCGGATCTCTTCCATCGTCTTTAGCGAGGTGACGAGCATCGTATAGAGTGGCAGCAGGAAGAAGAGCGCGGACAGGATGAGGAAGGCATAGAGCCCGATCTGACCTGCCGTGAGCCGTGATGGCTTGGGACCACGGGGATGAAGAGCCGCCATCAATGTGCTCCCCTTCTTCTGGCGCGCATGTGGAGAGCGTAGCGAAACGGCGCGACGGCCATGACGACCGAGAGCACGAGCACGGTGGCGCCGGCGCTCGCAAGGCCGAGGTTCTGGCGCTCGAACAGATTGTCCATGATGAATTTTGCCGGCACCTCGGTCGAATAGCCGGGGCCGCCGCCGGTCTGCGCGACGATGAGGTCATAGGTTTTGATCACGCCCATGGAGAGCAGCATGCCCGATGCGGCAAGCGCCGGCCCAAGCTGCGGCAGGATGATCGAGGTATAGATGCGCCAGACCGGAATGCCATCGATCTGGGCGGCTTTCCATTGCTCCTCGCCAATCCCGCGCATGCCTGACAGTGCGATGACCATAACGAGACCTGCTCCCTGCCAGACACCGGCGAAGACCACCGTATAGATCGCCATGTCGCGGTTGACGATCCAGTCGAAGACGAAGCTCTGCCAGCCGAGCGCCCTGACGGTCGCCTGAATGCCGAAGGTCGGGTTCAGCATCCACTGCCAGATGAGGCCGGTAACCACGAAGGACATCGCATAGGGATAGAGGAAGATGGTGCGAAATAGGCTTTCGAAGCGAACCTTGCGATCGAGCGCTGCGGCGAGCACGAAGCCGAGAGCGAGGCAGCCGGCGACGTAGAGAACGCCGAAGATCAGCACATTTTCCAGGGACGCGAGCCACCGTGATGTCCGGAATAGCTTGGCATATTGGGCAAAGCCGACATAGTTGGACGAGGGGAAAATGGTCGAATCCGTAAAGGACAGGCGCACCGACCAGACCATGGTGCCGATATAGACGACGATCGCGGCAATCCATGTCGGCAGCAGGGCAAAGGTCGCAGCAAGGGGACGTCTGCGCTTGGTTTGCATAGGCAAACTTTCTCGAAAGGATGGGCGGAGCCGATCGACCGGGAAACCCGACGATTGGCTCGCTGGAAGGCTATTCGAAGATCGCGAAGAACTTCTCCGCACCCGAGGCGCTGTCCTCGGACGGATTGCTCCAGAATTCGTCGACGAAGTCGTTGAGTGCGCCGGCCTGCTGCGGCGAAAGGATCAGCGCCTGATCCGGCACGATCTTGCCGGCGCTCATCAGCTCAAGGCCTTTTTGCGCGCAGACGTCGAGCTTGGATTTGTCGACGTCGGTGCGCATCGGCACCGAGCCCTTCTTCAACGAGAATTCGACCTGCACGGCCGGATCCATGGCGACCTCTGCAAGCAGGGTCTGGCCCTTTTGCGCGGCCGCATCGGCGATCTTCGGGAAGGAAAAGGAATCGGCGACATAGACCATGCCCGGCGATTGCGGCACGAGCATGCAGCCATAATCCTTGCCCAATTTCTTGCCGGCGGCAACGAATTCGCCCTTGGCCCAATCGCCCATGAATTGCACGCCGGCCTTGCCGGTAATGACCATGGCGGTCGCGTCGTTCCAGTTGCGGCCCGCGGCACCCTCGTCGACATAGGCGCGAAGCTTGCCGAGAATATCGAGCGTCTTCTTCACGGCCGCTAGCGAAGCGTCGCCCTTGTCCTTGTCGACATAGATCTTGAGGAAGCCGTCGATGCCGACCTGCGTTAGCAGGATCATGTTGAAGACCTTGGCCTCCTGCCAGGATTGGCCGCCCCAGGCGACGGGCTCAATGCCGGCGGCCTTGAGCTTATCGAGTGCCGAGAAGAATTCGTCCCAGCTCTTCGGCTCGCCGGTGAGGCCGGCCTTGGCGAAGGCATCCTTGGAATAGAACACCCAGCTCTCACCATGGGCGCCGGTCGGGGAGAGGTAGACCTTGCCGTTATAGGTGATGAGATCATAGATCGATTTCGGCAGGACGTCGGCCCATTTGCCGGCTTTCGCCACATCGTCGATCGGGTTCATAAGCCCCTGATTGACGAAATCGGCATTGGCAAGGCCGAGCACGGCCTGTTTTGCGGTCGGCGGATCGCCGGCGACCAGACGGTTCTGGAAAGCGGCATCGGCCGCGCCGAAACCGGCGATGGAAGAGTCTTTCCAGGTGCCGCCGCGCTTTTCGAACTCCTGCTTGACGACGTTGAGGGCGGCGGCTTCGCTGCCTGATGTCCAGGAGGTCATCACCTCGGCCTGCGGCTTGTCTTCCGCATGGGCAGGAATGGAAGCCGTAACGAGCGCGGCTCCCATCAGTAGCATTTTCACTATGTCTTTCATCGTTCCACCTCTTCAGGAAAGCCCTCTTGGCGGGGCTATTCGTTTTCGGATCGTTGGTATCAGCGATAAATCGGCAAGAGCGCCTGTCTGACCAGCGTCAGGCCGTTGGCGATATCGCCGACCGGATCGGGCGCGGCATCCAGCTCGAGTATCGCCCAGCCTTCATAGCTGCGGTCGCGCAGCAGCCTGGCCCAGCCCGGCCAGTCGACCCGGCCGAGACCGAAGCCGCAGAAATAGGGACGATGGCGATCATGGATATGCTCGTCGATGACCGTATCGGCCGGCATCGGGCCAAGCGCATCCTTCCAATGGGCGATGATGACGCGCTCATGGTGACGATCGACAAGCTGCAGCGGATCGGAGCCGGCAACGATGATATGCGCCGTATCCGGGCACATATGCACGTAGGCGGGATCGGTCAGCAGCATCAGCAGATCGACATCGCGCGCTGCCGCGAAAATCGAATGCGCCTCGGTGTGGAGCGCGAGCCGCACACCCTTGGCGTAGAGAGCGGCGCCGAGGCGATTGAGGAAATCGGCAATCTTGCGCGCCTGCTCGAAATCGAAGAACCGCACCGGATGAGCGCCGAGTGTCTGGCGAAGCGGCGCACCGATGACCATGATATCGCTGCCGCACGCCTTGAGGAATTCGGCATATCTTTCTGCCTTGTCGATGATGGCGGCCTGGGCGGATGCGTCGGTGAAATCGCCGGCGGCTTCGAGTTCCGCGAAGAAGCCGCTCGCAAGCGTCAGGCCACGCCTGGAAAGCTCTGCGGCGAAGTTCTCGACCGAACCATAGGTCTTCGTCGCATCCTGCCAGTTGAAGGGCGAGAAGGTCAGTTCCACGCCGGTGACGCCGGAGGCTTGCACGGCATCCAGTATCTTGTCCCAGAAGGCACGTGGCTCATTGCGCGATAGCGCGATGATGCCGTCATAATCCCCTACGCCCCAAAATCCGGGGTGGAAAAAGGTGACGAGATCGACACCAAAACGCAGCCGTTCCTCAGAGGTCATGAGATTATCCGTTCTTAAGACATGGAAGATCGCTCGCGGAACCACGATCCACGGCAAATAATCCATAATGATTTCAATGCACTGCAAGTGGCAAACGTTTGCCGTGCCTAGATAGTAGACAAGTCGTTTTTATATGCAAGCGATTTTTGGCAAACGTTTGCTAAACGGTTGGGATTGCCGTAGCATCCCGCGCTACAGGCATTGGGAAGGACGCCAAAAAGTGAAGAATAACAAGGATCTGCCGGCAGAAGAGCATTCCGGCCCTTTGATGGCCGACGTCGCTCGGCTGGCAGGCGTCGCGATCTCGACGGTGAGCCGGGCGCTTGCCAATCCCGGCCGCGTGAACGAAAAGACGCGTGCCAAAATCGATGCCGCTGCCAAGCAGCTCGGCTACACGCCCAATGCTATGGCGAGGGGGCTTCGTGTCGGCAAGTCCAATGTGGTCATGATTATTCTGCCGGGCTCGCTTTATTACGGTGTCTCGCAGGTCATTCCCCTCGTCCTGCAGGGGATAAATCGATCGTTGAGCCAGAACGGCTATCACCTGATGATTGCCAACCTTGATCGCGACGAGGCTTCCGAGCGCCATATCCTCGATCTGGCTTTCGGCGGCACGGTGCGTGGCGCCATCATCCTCTCCTCGGATCTGCCGGTGCACGGTGGTCGGTCACTGAAGGATTCGGCCCTGCCGATCGTCTCGCTTTTGTTCGATATGAGCCCCGCGGCCCTGCCGAGCGTCGTGACCAATGATCGGCAGGCCGTTCGCGAGACCACGGCCGAATTGATCGCTCTCGGCCACCGGCGTTTCCTTTATCTTGCCGGCCCGGAGGGCAATTATCACGATAGAGAACGCTATCAGGGCGCCGTTGAAGCGCTTGCCGCCGCGGGGCTGCCGGAGACCGCGATCGTCAGGTCCGGCGGCAGCCTCGACTATCAGCATGGTTTCCAGATCGGCGTCGCCGCGGCGGCGGAATTTGCCGATCTCATCTTGAAGCCGACGGCCGTCATCGCCACCAGCGACGACATGGCGATTTCCTTCATGAGTTGCGTTCAACGCATGGGCTGGAAAATTCCGACAGATCTTTCCATCGTATCCTTCGACGGCGCTCCGGTCTGCGAATATTCGATGCCGCCATTATCGACCATCGAACAGCCGGTGGAGGAAATGGGCCAGATGGCCGTGAGCTTGCTGATGGAGCGGATCGATGCGCCGGATAAGGCAACGGCCCTGCGTCATGTCATCGAAAGCAAGCTCATTCGGCGCGAGAGCTTTGGTCCGGCGCCGTCAGATGGTTAGGAACGGCATTGCATCGCTATCATCGGTGCCTCCATCCCGTCCGAGCGACGAACGGAACAGTCTCGGCGTCGTTCCTGTCCGCCGTTTGAAGATGTCGTAGAACCGGCTGCTGGACCCGAAGCCGCAGTCATAGGCGACCTGAAGGATCGGGCTGTTGGTTTCTGCGAGCTGCTGCATCGCCCGGGCCAGGCGATAACGCGTCAGATATTCGTTGACCGAGATGCCCAATACGCTGCGGAATAGCTTGTTGGCCGTACTGGGATGGATGCCGGCGAGCCCCGCCAGCATCGGCAGGCTTACCGGTTCGCAATAACGGGTATGAATAAGGTCGGTCAATATTTCGGTGCGCTGCACGGCGATGCTGACGGCCGGCACCGAGCGCCGTCGGGCGTAGTCATGGTTGTCGTTGGGAGCATCGAGAACGAAACGCCGTATTCTGAGCTTGACCTCGTCGAGGATCAGCCGACGCCGAGCCATGTCGCCATGCTCCCAATCGGCCACCCATTGCGGCAGGAGCATCGCGTCGGCGGGGTAGGGGCGGCTGTCGGCCGAAAACCGTCCCTGCATGATCGACTGCCGCACGCTACGCTCGATCGGCAAACTCAGGAAATCGACGAGCGGAAGATAGATGCAGATGAGTGGCGCACCAGGGGTGACCGCAATCGTCCTGTGCGGAATGGCGGCCCAGAAAAGCACCAGTCGCCCCGCTTCGACCTGCTCCTGCCTCCCATTGAAGATATAGGTCATCTGCCCTTCCATGAGGAAGTTCAGCTCGACATGGTCGTGCCAATGCGCAGCGCTCATGGCATCGGCGATGTGCCGCTCGATCACAAAGCCGCCGGCGGATGTGATGAGAGCTTCGCGCTCGACGGAATGGCTGGGTTTCGGCATGGGACCTATCTGGTGGCGCGAATCCGGGAATAATTTCATTGATAGCAGGAGGAAATTCCGAATTGAACGAGGCATTGAGGCTCAAAGTTATTCCATGCGGAGATCCCTTCATGCCAAAGATCTGCCTGATCGGTGCCGGCAGCACCGTCTTTGCCCAGAATATTCTGGGCGACGTCCTTTCCAGTCAGAGGGGTGACGATTACGTCATCAGCCTCTTCGACATCGATCCGGAGCGCCTGAAAACGTCCGAAATCGTTGCCCGCCGGCTCTGCGAGGCGCTTCATCTCGACAAGGTACGCGTCGAGGCGTCGCTTGATCGCCGACAAGCGCTGAAAGGTTCGGATTTCGTCATCCTGATGATGCAGGTCGGCGGCTATGAGCCGGCCACGGTGACTGACTTCGAGATCCCGAAACGGCATGGTCTCCGGCAGACCATAGCCGATACGCTCGGGATCGGTGGTATTTTCCGCGGGCTTCGCACCATTCCTGTTCTCGAAGAAATCTGCCGTGACATGGAAGACATGTGCCCCAACGCCCTGCTGATGCAATACGTCAACCCGATGGCGATCAATTGCTGGGCGATCAAGGAGATCGCGCCCTACATCCGCACCGTCGGGCTTTGCCACAGCGTGCAGCACACGGCCGCCCATCTTGCCGATTGCCTCGGCGAGAATGTCGCCAATATCAACTATCTCTCGGCCGGCATCAACCATGTCGCCTTCTTTCTCAAATATGAAAAGCTGCACGCCGACGGCAGCCGCGAGGACCTCTATCCGCGTCTGCGCGCTCTGGCCGAAGAAGGACGCATTCCCGCTGACGATCGGGTGCGTTTCGACGTTCTAAAAAGACTTGGCCACTTCGTCACGGAATCGAGCGAGCATTTCTCGGAATATACATCCTGGTACATCAAGGAGGGCCGTAGCGATCTGATAGAGCGGCTCAATATTCCCCTGGATGAATATATCCGCCGTTGCGAGGTCCAGATCGCCGAGTGGCACGAGTTGCGTCGCGACCTTGAAGGCGGCAAGCCGATCGATGTCTGCCGGAGCAACGAATACGCGGCCGGCATCATGCACGCGGCAGTCACCGGGCAGCCCGCGCTGATCTACGGAAATGTCCCGAACAATGGACTGATCCAAAATCTGCCTGACGAGTGTATCGTCGAAGTTCCATGCCATGTCGATCACAACGGCATTCAGCCGATGCGCATCGGGCGGATACCTTCGCAGCTCGCAGCCGTCATGCGCTTAAGCGTTTCCGTGCAGGAGCTGACGGTCGAGGCGGCACTGACGAAGAAGCGAGATCGCATCTATCAGGCGGCCCTACTTGATCCGCACACCTCGGCGGAACTGTCACCCGATCAAATATGGACGCTTGTCGACGATATGATCGAGCAGCACGGCAGTCTTTTGCCCGCCTATCACTAGCCCACCACGTCTTCAGCGACGGTAATTCCCAAGCGCGGCCTCCTCAACAGACGAGGCCGCGCGTTTGCATTTTTTGGTTTGAGGTGATCGCAAGATTAAATCAAAAAAGATCAAAATCCTGATTGACATTGATCTTATTGGGTGAAAGTTTGAGCGAAATAGAAGCAATTGCGAAAGAGGAACCTTCGTTGAGCCAGGCCGGTGGGGTGAAAGTCGATCGTCTCGATGCTATTCGCAGTCATCTCTATGCGAACGGATTTTCGACCATCCAGGCGCTCGCGGACGCCATCGGCGCGTCCCTGGCAACGGTGCGCAGGGACCTGCAGGTCCTCGAACGGGAAGGCGCCATCGACCGGGTGCATGGCGGCGCTCGCATCGCCGAGGGCTCCTCGGTGGAGCTTGCCTTTCAGGAGCGAGCCAAGCGGCATTTGTCGGCCAAACGTGCAATTGCAACAGCTGCCTACAATTTGCTGAGCCCGCGCACGGCGATCTTTCTCGACGCCGGAACCACCGTCTTGCAGCTCGCGCGTCTTATCCGCCTCAACCCGATCCCACTTCGCATCTTCACCAATGGCCTGACGGTGGCGCAGGAATTCCTTAATATTCCCAATCTGGACGTCGTCTTGCTCGGTGGCCAGCTTCGCAGCGAAAATGCTTCGCTCGTCGGGCCGCAGGCCGAAGCGATGCTCGAGAGCATATGGTTCGATCAGCTCTTCCTCGGCGCGAGCGCCATCAGCCCGGATGGCGCGATCTATAGTGTCGACAGCGCCGAAGCGAGCCTCAATAAATGCATGCTCAGCCGCTCGGCGCACCGTTTCGTGCTCGCCGATTCCTCCAAATTCGGCACGATGGCGACCTATAAGGTCGCTCCCCTGAGTGCCGCCAAGGTGATAACCGATGCGGGTCTTTCCGCTCATTGGCGCGGCGAACTCGTCAATCTCGGCGTCGAGATGACAATCGCGGATCTCGGAGCGCCGGAATGAGCGACGAGCTGATCCTCGGCATCGATGGCGGCGGCAGCAAGGTGCTGGTCGCGCTCGCTGATAGAGCCGGCAACGTACTCCAGATGACGCGGAGCGGCGGCGTCAATCCGATGGACAATCCGAACTGGCGGCGCGAACTGGATCTTGCCCTGCGCCCCTTCCTGGGGCGGGAGCAGCCGGCCGCCGTCGCCGCCGCGCTGCCGGCCTATGGTGAGGTCGCCCACCTGTCGGAACGGCAGCGCGAGGCGATTGAGACCAGCTTCCCCAAGGCCAAGCGGCATATTCTCAACGATGTCGACGCGGCTCATATCGGCGCCTTCGCCGGAAAGCCTGGTATTCTGATCCTGTCCGGAACGGGTTCCATGGCCTGGGCACGTAACAGTGCTGGCGCATCTGCGCGCGTCGGCGGATGGGGCGATGTCATCGGCGACGAGGGCAGCAGCTATTGGATCGGGCGGGCAGCTCTCAGCCTCGTCAGCCAGAGTCTCGACGGGCGGGCAGGTCCGACCGCGCTGGCGAAGGCCATGTTCGAATTCCTGAGCCTCGACAGCATCGACCCGGTCAATGCGCTGGGAGGATGGGTGAGCGAACTCGAAAACCCTCGCGCCGAGATCGCTGCCCTCTCAGTTCTCGTCGATCGCGTTGCGCGCGCTGGTGACGCAGCAGCCAAACGACTGATCGATCAGGCCGCATCCGAACTGGCAAAGCATATCGACGCCATAGCGCCGCATTGCGATCCGTCGGCAGACTGGACCCATGCCGGCGGAACATTTGCAAGCCGCGCCCTGCTAGCCGCGCTCGAGCGGCGCATCGGTCGCCCGGCCGTGAGCCCGAAGCTTCCTCCCATCGGCGGCGCTCTCCTGGCGGCCGCCCGACTCCTCGACTGGCCGGTGGATGACGGCTGGATCACGCAAATCGCCGCAACGGTAAAGACCGCGCCGGTGCATTCAGGTGAAGCAGACCTCAATAACAAGGAAAGAAGGGAACATGCGTAAATTTACTTTGCCATTCGTCGCTCTGGCGGCGCTCGTTGCCGCCGTTCCGGCTCTCGCTCAGGATGCGAAACCGCTTGCCGGTCAATCGATCACAGTGCTGATGCCTTCGCCGCAGGCGCCGAACATTCCCGGCGACTTCGAAGCCGAGACCGGCATTCACGTCAATATGCAGACACTCTCGTGGGACGATATCCGTCCCAAGCTCGTCACCTCGCTGATCGCGGGAACAGCGCCGGCCGATGTCACGGAATTCGATTGGTCATGGACCGGCCAGTTCAGCGCCGCGGACTGGTATCTGCCGCTCAACGACGTGATCGACGCCGATACGGTCAAGGATATCGGTGTCTCCAAGATCTTCACGGTCAACGGCAATCTGCTCGGCGTGCCCTATACCAACGACTTCCGCGTCATGCTGATCAACAAGAAGCATTTCGCCGACGCGGGCATCACGACAATGCCGAGGACACTCGACGAACTTGTCGCCGCCGCCAAGCAGATCAAGGAAAAGAAGATCGCGACCTATCCGATCGGCCTGCCGCTTTCAGCGACCGAAGGCGCGTCTACAAGCTGGTACCTGCTAACCAAGGCCTTCGGCGGCGAACTGTTCGACAAGGATTTCAAGCCGCTTTTCGTCTCGAAGGATTCGGCCGGCTACAAGGCACTCGCTTTCGAGCTGTTGCTGCTGAAGGAGGGGCTCGTCGATCCGGCGTCTACCGGCCTCAAGGACAGCCAGATCAATGAGAGCATGTTTGCCCAGGGCGTCACGAGCATCATGATCTCGGGCGAGCCGGGCAGGATCGGTCAGATGAACGATCCCAAGCAGTCGAAAGTGGCCGGTCAGATCGACGCGATCCTGGTGCCAACCGCAAGCGGCGAGACCCGCAGCTTCGGCCTTCCCGAAGCACTCGCGATTCCCCGCGTTTCACAAAATAGGGACGCCGCCATCGCCTTCGTCAAATGGTTCACCAGCAAGGACTTCCAGAAGAAGAACGCGGCCAACGGCGCATTGCCGACCCGCACCTCGGCATTGTCCGAGCTCAACGCCGCCGGCCAGCTGCTGAGTGGCGATACGCTGGTCGCGCAATCGAAGACCGTCGAGCCGCTGTTCCCGCAGGGTACGCCTCCTTGGTATCCGGAATTCTCCAGCGCGGTAAATACGGCCATCAATAGCGCGGCGAAGGGCCAGGTCACCGTCGATCAGGCCATGCAGAACATCGCCGAAGCGGCAAAGCAGGCATCGGCGCAATGACAATCGCAGTCTCCGCCGATGGCGGGAGCAGGCGTGGTGCCGGCGTCAAGGCCGACACCATGCTGGGTATCCTGCTTGTCTCGCCGATCCTGATCACGATGGCGGCCCTTGTTTTCTACCCGATCGGAAGAACGGTGTGGGACAGCCTGCACAGGGTCAATCCGATGCAGGCGGGAACACCTTTCGTCGGGCTGGAGAACTACACCCGCATGTTCTCCGACGCGGCGCTTGGTACGACATGGATCAACACATTTCTCTATGTCGTGCTTGCGGTCATCGCTGAAACGGTGTTCGGCGTGCTGGCCGCCGCTCTCATCAATCAGGTCAAGGTTGGCCGGCAATGGCTGCTCGCGGCTGTCGTCCTGCCCTGGGCGTTGCCCGGTGTCGTCAACGCGGTGATCTGGCTCTGGATCTATCAGCCCGGCGCGGGATTGCTGAACGGCATTCTATCGGCCGTGGGGTTGCCATTTGAAAACCACGTCTGGTTCAACGATCGCACCAGCGCCATCATCGCCGTCACGGTGGTTCATGTCTGGCGCATGATGCCATTGACCGTCGTCATCGTACTGGCTGCCATGCAGAGCATACCCGCTCATCTCTATGAGGCCGCGCGCATCGATGGTGCCACGCGCACGCAGATGTTCGCCTTGGTCACGCTTCCGCTGGTGCGCAGCGCCATTGCCGTTGCCATGACCAACGCGACCGTCAATGCATTCAACCTCTTCGATGAGGCCTGGGTCTTGGCGGGTTCTAGCCTCGAGACGCGACCGGTTCTTGTCCAGATCTATCTCGAGACCTTCCAGAACCTGCGTTTCTCTTACGGCATGGCCTTGTCTCTCGTGATCACGTTGGTCTCGCTGCTGGTTTCGCTCGTCTATGTCCTGCGGGTCTATCGCAACATCAGGTTTGATTGATGAAACAGAGCCTTTCCCATCGTTTGCTGATCTGGGCCGGTGTCGCGGTTCTCCTGATCTGGTCGCTCGGTCCGATCTACTGGACGCTCGCAAGCTCCATCACGCCGACCGAGGACTTCTCGGCAAGACCGATCCATTTCTTTCCGCAGCATTTCACGCTGGATCATTTCTCGCGCTTGTTCGGTATCGATATCGCGCGAATTGGCGGCGTTCAGGTCTGGTCGCAGTTTCGTGCGGCGCTGATCAACAGCATCGTGACTTCGGTTGCGGCCACTTTACTTTGTGTGGCGATATCCGCGCTCGGCGCCTATGCCTTCACGCGGATCCAGTTTCCCGGCCGGGGCTTTCTGTTTGCCGCCGTCGTCGCGACGCTCGCAATTCCTGGCTATGCGGTGCTCATTCCGCTTTATCGGATCATGATCGGCCTACATCTGGTCGATACCTATGTGGGCGTGGCGCTGATCTATGTCTCGGCTTACCTGCCCCTGTCGCTCTGGCTCTTGCGCAGCGTCTTCGAGGCATTGCCGATCGCGCTTGAGGAGGCGGCACAGCTCGATGGCGCCGGCAGGCTCTACATCTTCTTCAACATCGTCCTGCCGCTTGCCGGTCCCGGCCTGACGGCGGCGGCAATTCTAACCTTTCTTGGCGCATGGGGGCAGTATCTCGTCCCCCTCATCTTCTCGCCGCAGGCGACGAAGCCCCTGACGGTGCTGATCCCGGAATTCGTCACCAAGAACTTCATCGACTATGGGCTGATCACGGCAAGCGGATCGATCGCCATCATCATTCCCGCCATGGTCGTCATCTTTCTCAATCGATACCTCGTCAGCGGTCTGCTGGCCGGATCGGTCAAGTAAATCGGAGCTGATATGAATACGACGGAAAAGGTGATCTTCGAACAATTCCCTTATTGGGAAAAGGCGATCGGACCGGTCTCCGCCCCGCATGATGCCGAACTGACGGTTTTTCTGGGCTGCGGCACATCCTACAATCTTGCCTTGTCGCTTGCGGCTCACGCCAATCTTGCCGGCCATCCGGCGATTGCCGTACCGGGTGCGGAATGGCTGAACCGGCCAGCCGCCTTCTGGCCGCGCTGGCAGAAGGCCCATCTGGTGGCCCTTTCGCGCAGCGGCGAAACGACGGAAACCGTTGCCGCCGCCAAGGCAAGCCGCAAGGCCGGCGTTTTCGTCACTGCCATAACGGTCGAGCCCGAAAGCTCGCTTGCCAAGAACTGCGACCGGCTGATCGAAGCGGCGACCCACGGCGATGAGGGCATCGTCATGACGGTTTCTGCGAGCCTGATGCTGCTTCTGGGCATGCAGATGGTCGGCATGGAGATCCCGCCATCGATCGCCCAATCGGCACGCCGTCTGGCTGATCAGCTGGACGCGGCTCTTCCGAAGATCATCAAAGGTCGCTCGCATTTCGTCTTCCTCGGCAGCGGATCGCTCTATGGCATTGCCTTGGAGGGTGCGCTGAAGCTGATGGAAATGAGCCAGATCGTCACCCAAGGCTTCCATCCGCTCGAATACCGCCATGGACCGATCAGCCTCGTCGATGAAAATACCGCTGTTGTCATGCTCTACAGCGCCGATCAGAAGGCGGCGGAAGCGCTGCTGATCGAGGAGTTGCGGCAAAAGGGAGCGGCCGTCATCGGCTTTGGCGGTCCAGGCGATCTAGAACTGGCTGTCGATTGCGATCCGGCGCTCGCTGGCCTCTGCGTGCTGCCGGCTCTGCAGATTCTCGGCGAACGGGCAGCACAGTCGAAGGGCGTCGATACGGTATCGCCCCGTCATCTGACCAAGGTCGTGATGCTCGGATGAACGCCTCCGTCGAACATAATCGCCGTGCGGCGCTGAAAAAGCTTCTCGGCGATCGAGTCAAGACACTGCCGCACGGTATCACCTCCGTTTGCTCCGCGCATCCGCTCGTTATCGAGGCGGCGCTCAAGCGTGCGGCTTCGGAAGGGGCGGTCGCGCTGATCGAAGCGACCTGCAATCAGGTCAATCAGGACGGCGGCTATACCGGGATGACGCCCCGCGATTTCCGCCGTTTCGTCGAGGAGATCGCCGTCGCGGTCGGCCTTCCCATCGATCGCCTCATCCTGGGCGGCGACCATCTCGGGCCGAACCCGTGGAGGAAGCTTCCCGCGGAGGAAGCAATGGCCAAGGCCGAAGCGATGATTGCCACCTATATCGAGGCGGGCTTCGAAAAGATCCATCTCGATACCTCGATGGGCTGCGCGGGCGAGCCCGTCGCCTTGGCCGACGAACTGACGGCGGAGCGTGCTGCGCGGCTCGCCCGCGTGGCGGAAGAGGCCGCTCGTCGCTCCGGCCTCCGACCACCGGTCTATATTATCGGAACCGAGGTCCCGCCGCCGGGCGGCGCCACCCACGCCCTCGACGAGCTTGAGGTGACGCGAGCAGAGGCGGCGATAAACACGCTGGCGGTGCATCGTGCCGCCTTCGCCAAGGCCGGTGTCGAAAGCGCCCTGGAGCGGGTGATCGCCATCGTCGTCCAGCCCGGCGTCGAGTTCGGCAATGCCAATGTCGTCCTTTACAGACCCGATCGCGCGGATGGCTTGATTGGCGCTCTCGACCAAATGCCCGGCTTGCTCTTTGAGGCGCATTCCACGGACTATCAGCCCCGGGACGCGCTCGCCGCCCTCGTGCAGGGCGGTTTTGCGATCCTCAAGGTCGGCCCGGGCCTGACCTTTGCGTTGCGGGAGGCGCTCTATGGCCTCGATGCCATCGCATCGGTTCTCGCCGGAAGGGCTCCGCCTGATGCGATCTATCCGACAATGGAGGCCCTCATGCTCGAAAATCCAGGTCATTGGAATTCCCATTATGGCGGCTCGACCGAGGAACAGCGCCTGCAGCGCCATTTCAGCTATAGCGATCGCATCCGCTACTATTGGCCGAACGAGAAGGCGGCCGCGGCAGTCGAGACCCTGTTCGCGCGCTTCGAAGGCGATATTCCGGAAACGCTCATCAGCCAGTATCTCGGCCGGGTCGATCCGGCAGTGGTCGCAAGGAGGGTTCCGCCTCGGGCGCGCGATCTCTGCATCGCCGCTATCGATGCGGCCCTGGAACCCTATTCCGCGGCCACGCTCGCATAGTCGCCCTAGCGCGCTTTCCGGCCATGGCGGTCGGCAAGGGCGTTGGCGATCAGACACACGCTTTTCTAACTGGAGATCATAATGGCATCGGTCAGCGTGACGAGTGTCCGCAAGAGCTACGGTCACTTCGAAGTTCTGCATGGAGTGGATATCGATATCGAGGATGGCGAATTCGTCATTCTTGTCGGCCCTTCGGGCTGCGGAAAATCGACGCTTCTTCGCATGATCGCCGGACTGGAGGAGATCAGTGGCGGTGAGGTCGCGATCGGCGGTCGGGTGGTCAACGATGTCGAAGCCAAGAGCCGCGACATCGCCATGGTGTTCCAATCCTACGCGCTTTATCCGCATATGACCGTCGAGGCGAATATGGGCTTTTCGCTTCGGCTGGCCAAGGCACCGAAGGAAGAGATCCGGCAGCGCGTGCGCGATGCGGCGCAGATCCTCGGCTTGGAAAACCTGCTCGAGCGCTATCCGCGCAATCTGTCCGGCGGTCAGCGCCAACGCGTTGCCATGGGCCGCGCGATCGTGCGTCAGCCACAGGTATTTCTCTTCGACGAACCGCTGTCCAATCTGGACGCCAAGCTGCGCGTGCAGATGCGCTCGGAAATCAAGCAACTGCACCAACGTTTACGCACGACCACGATCTACGTTACCCATGACCAGATCGAAGCCATGACGATGGCGGACCGGATCGTCGTCATGCGCGACGGCTATGTCGAGCAGATCGGCTCGCCTCTGGAACTGTACGACCGACCCGCCAACCTGTTCGTTGCTGGCTTCATCGGTTCCCCGGGGATGAATCTCATCCGCGGCACGATCAGCAGCGCTGGCCCGCTGGAATTCCTCGCCGATGGCGGAGCGCGCCTTCCATTGCCTGCAGGGCTCGACGTCACGCGTGGCGCGGAGGTTGTCTACGGCATGCGGCCCGAAAACATTGCCATGGGCGAGGGCGGCATCGATGCCGAAGTCGTGGTGGTGGAGCCGACCGGAGCGGAGACCCTGATTGTTTGTCGTATCGGGTCCGACGATCTCGTCATAGCGCTGCGCGAGCGGGTGGCAACGCAGGCTGGCGGCCGTCTTTCGTTGATACCTGATCTTGGAAGGCTGCATCTTTTCGACGCGGGGAGCGGCCGGCGGTTGGAGTAAGCTCATTCGCCATTGCTCGCCGCCACCGGCCTCAAGATCGGTTGCATCGCGGCATCCGAGGACAGGTAATACAAATCGGCAGCGAGAAGACCTTGGTTTCAGTCGGCAGCTAGCCAGGCTTTGATCCCTGTGAGGCTATGAAACTCGTCGACCGCACGCACTCTTCTTCCGGGTAGCGCAAGAGCTGCCATCTCCGCCAGGGCTCGACCCGGCCCCAGTTCGAGGATCGTCGTCACGCCACGTTCGGCCATGGCTTCGATCACGCCTGCCCAATCGATCCTTTCGGCCAATTGCCGCGCGAGCCCTCCGCGGGCGCGTTCCGGATCGACGACAATCGTGGCAGTGGTGGCGGTCATGAGGCGCAGCGCTGGGCGGTTGACAGCTGCCGAGGCAAGGGCTTTATCAAACGGTGCCACCGCACCGGCGAGCCGCGGTGTATGGGAGGCGACATGCACTGGCATCGGCGCCGCGCGTGCCGCGCCTTCTTCAAGCGCGGCGGTGCATAGCGCATTGATCGATTGTCTGGCGCCGCCGAGGATGAACAGGAGATCGGGGTTCACGATGGCGATTGCGCAGCCGAAACGATCGGCAAGCTCCCGCACCGCCGCCATTGGCAAACCACGCACATAGCCAAGTCCGTCATCTGGGCCGCCGGCGGCGTCCATTTCCCGCGCCCGCTGATCGACCAGCCTCAAAGTGTCCATGGGTGACCAGATCCCAGCCACCCCCCACGCCGCCATTTCACCGACGCTGTAGCCAGCCACCATCGTTTCGCTTGGCGCTCCGGCCGGAAAAAGGACGCGAGCAATCGCAAGCGCACGTATCACGCACAGGATCTGACCTTCGCGGTTCGCATGCAACGCGGCTTCGGGTGCGGTCCGGCAGAAGTCCGTTGGATGCGCCCCAAGCACCGCGGCCGCGCCCTCGAAGATGAGCTGCGCGTCGGGTTCCGCTGCCAGCAGCCGGAACATTTCCCGGCTCTGGTGGCCTTGGCCCGAACAAAGCAGCGCGAGGGTCACGATTCCAACACCTCGGTAAACAGCGCCATGGCAAGGAGATCGGCGCACCCGCCCGGGCTGAGGTTGCGCGCCACGAACGCCTCGTGAATGGCCTTGGCATCCCATCGCCAACTCGCGCGTCCGATCCCGCCATCCGCCAGGAAGGCGCGGGCCTTCTCACGCGCGAAATTCAACCCTTCGGGGCCGGCGCGATAAAGCAGATTGCTGTCGTCCACCACAGCGATCAGGGCCATGCAGGCATGGACCCTCGCGGCTTCCTCGTCACCCATGGCCAGGCGCCGTCCTTCGGCAAGCGCTGGGCGGGCGACATCGTAGACGGATGGCATGCCGGTGGCAGCCTCGGCCCGCGCGCCGCCGACCTGGTAGCGTCGCGCCACCACGCTGCCGTGAGTGTCGTGCTCCGGCGCATGGTTAAGGATGTCACGTCCCCAACGCTGTGCGACAAGGGTGCCGAGCGGCGCCTGCCAGGCGCGGGTCGCCGCCAGGCCGGCCGCCGCCGCCAGAAGGCCAAGGCCGAAGATGGCGCCGCGATGGGTGTTTACTCCGCCGGTCGCATCCCGCATTGCCTTTTCCGCCTCAATGCCGATTTGCCGCAGGCGATCCATGCCGGCGTTCATCGCGCCCGCCTCCGCAAGCGCGACGAAGAACGGCTCCAGCGTCCGAGCGCTCAGGCGCAGAAGATCCGCGTCCATGTCGGCGTGAGCGCCGTTGTCGATGTGGCTGACCAATCCGGGTTTGGGCCAGGTTTCCACCTCCAGGACGAGCGCTTGGGCGGCATGCCGTCCAATCAGCTCGGGATCGCGATGCTTGACGGCGACGGGACATGGTTCGGCCAGCAATGGAAACGTCATGCGAAGAGCGCCTCCCGAGCAATAAGGGCCGATCCGGTATGGGATTTGATTAAGATCTCCGGATTTCCCGACAGCCATTCCCGCCACTGAACGGCCGTGCCGTAGGGCGTGATCAATTCCGCGTCGATCCGCATGGGCGCGTGTTCGGCAACATCGGTCAGTAAAGCCGTCACTCGCCTTGCATCTGCGTCCGAGCGACACTCGACCAGAAGATCGAGATCGGAAGTATCGGTCAGATAGGAAAGGCCGGTCAGGTATTGCCAAGCCAGACTTCCGAAACAGCGACAAGAGGGGGCTGACTCCAGAAGCGCGCCAATGGCCTGACACCATCGCGCCGGCGCCGCGGGCAGCGCGTCCCTCAATAGAGGAGGATATGCCGTCCGCATGACGGCAGCTGGCGGGCATGCGAGAGCGAGCCGTTTGCGCCCCATGCGTGAAGGAAGGGGCAGCCCCAAGGGTACGATATCCGCCGCGTCGCCGCAGGTCCGACGACGGAAGATTGCTGGTCGTCCCAATTCCGCCCATGCCAGCAGATCGGGCTCCATTTCGTCCTGGACTTGTCCCTGCAGCAAGCTCGGCCATGCTTCGGAGCGCACATAGGCGAGATCGTGACGGCGGAGGGCGGCGACATCAACCATGGAGCAAAGCCAGCCGTTCTACTTCGGCCGCGATCATGGCGGCCTTCGGCCGACCGCCGCGCTCCGCGCCCCATTGCGCGCGCGGATCGCGCGAAATGGGCTTGGCGAGAAGCGCGGCGAGCTGGGCGTTCAAGGAGGACGCCGGATCCCACACTTCCGCTATGGCGCCGGTTGCGAGAAGATTATCGAGACCGGGCGCGAAAACAGGCGTTGTCGCGGCCTTTTCTTTCAGCGTAGCGAGCGGCAGCTTGGTTACCCGGGCCATGGATGGCAGATCCATGACTTCGGGCCAGGCGGTGGGCAGGGCTGCCAGCGATCCGCAGGCCAGCGCGGTGGCAATGAAGGCGCCGGCAGCACTTCCGCCATAGAGAAGGCCGACCGTGCGGTGTCCCGCATGCTCAGCCTGCCACAGCGCCTTTGCCAAATGCGCCAGCGCCTCGCTGAGACCCAGCAGTTCGTCACGCCGGCTCATGCGTTGGCTGCCGGAGTCGACCAGGAATAAAAGGGGTGAACTGTCCGGCCGCCGGGCGACCGACAGGATATGCCCGGCTAGCTCTATCGCCTCGTCGACGCCGGGATAGGTCTTGTCGGCAATGCCGATCAGGTCGATCCGGTTTTGTCGGTCCAACCGGCCCCAGCCGGTAACAAGCCCATCCACCAGCGTTATCTCATGGCCGGCGGGAAAGAGTGAGGACAGGATGTCAGCGAGCTGCATCGGCGCTCTCCCGATGGATATTGGCCGTGGTGAGGAAAGCCCCGATGTCCCGCTCCGGTATTTGCCCGGAGCCCTCGATCTGCAGCCGCGCCCATATCTCGGTGGCATCATGGGCATCGCCAAAATGGCGCAATCGATGTTCGAGCCGCGTCTGTTCCGCTTGCAGTACCGTCGGGTCTAAAGTGGCCGGCCGTTGCAGCGCGGCAATCGCGCCGGCGCGGAAGGCGGCGATATCGTCCTCGACGAAGACATCGGCCCCGCCGATCAGGTAGCGATGCTTGCCGCCCATGGTTCGCCAAACGAGCGCCCGATCGCGCGAGTCGAATTCTTCCACGCCCTTGTTCGTCTCGATGACCTCCGGCCCGGACACGGATAGACGACCCTGCTCGGAGATGACGAGTGCCGAGCAGCAGCCGGCAATCAGGCTGCCGCCGCCATAGCAGCCCGCCCGGCCGCCAAGAAGACCGATGACGCGCGCGCCCTCGGACCGTGCCTCCAGCACGGCGCGCATGATCTCGGAGATCGCCAATTCACCGGCGTTGGCTTCTTGGAGGCGCACGCCGCCCGTGTCGAAGAGAATGACGATATCCCGCCGCATCTTAGCCGAGGCATGCAGCAGGCCTGTCAGCTTGGCGCCGTGCACCTCGCCAATAGCACCGCCCATGAAGCGCCCCTCCTGGGCGGCCACCAGCACGGGGCGGCCGTCGATGCGGCCGGCTCCGACGATGATGCCATCGTCGAACTGCCGGGGCAAATCGAAGAGCGAGAGGTGAGGGCTCGTCTCCCGCCGTTCCGGGCCTAGGAATTCGGTGAAGCTGTCGGCATCGAGCAGATGCAGCAGCCGGCCACGGGCGGATTCTTCATACCAGCTTCGGCGCGGCGTGCGAGGATCGGTCATTCTGGCTTCTCCATCAGCCGCACACCCTGGGCCAGGCGCAGCGCCACCATATCCGGCCGGGCGCCGCCGTCATTGATCGTGATGCGCAGGCCGCCGGCGGCGGAGCGTGCCGCGAAATCCTCGGTAACCGCTGCCCACAGCTCGGCGAAACCATGCGCCGGCGTCGCGATCTCGATGACGCAACGGTCCGGCGCCTCCCGTCGTTCAAGCAATACTTCGAGGTTGCCCGACGCGACGACACCCACCAGAGCGAGGGCGCGGGTCCCGCCGGTCCGTGCGGATTTCAATTCGTAAAGCAGATTTTCCATAGGGGTGGCCTACCAATTGCGGAACCGGGAAGGCGGCCTGTAGAGGCCGCCAGAGGCGAGCATCAGATCCTTGATGGAATGCGCGGCCAGCAGACTGCGATCGGCATCCAGGGGATCAATTCCAAGGTCTTCGGGACGCTGGATGACTTTGCGCTGACGTAAGTGCTCCACCATCTTGCGGTCTCGGGCGCGACCGACCTCGGTGTAACCGGCCACGCCACGGATCGCCTGTTCCCGCTCGTCTCTGTCGCGACACAACAGCAGATTGGCGATCCCCTCTTCCGTCACGATATGGGTCACGTCATCACCGTAAACCATCACGGGAGCCAGATCGAGCTGTAGCTTGTCGGCCAGATCCAGGGCGGCCAGGCGCTCGACGAACATCGGCACCATGCCATCGCCGAAGGTTTCGCCGATCTGGACGACCAGCTTGCGGCCTCGGCGCAGGGCAGGGGTGGCGGCGGAGGGATCGGCTTCCCGACCGGCACGCAGCCAGGCTTCGCTCGGATGGCGCCGACCTCGTGCGTCCGATCCCATATTGGGGGCGCCGCCGAAACCGGCGACCCTGCTGCCGGTCACGGTCGAACTGTTGCCCGCAAGGTCGATCTGCAAGGTCGAGCCGATGAACATGTCGCAGGCATAGAGTCCGGCGGTCTGGCAGAAGGCGCGGTTGGAACGCAGCGAGCCGTCAGGCCCGGTGAAAAAAATGTCGGGGCGAGCACGCATATAGTCTTCCATACCCACTTCGGAGCCGAAGGAATGGATCTGCTCCACCCATCCGGCTTCGATGGCGGGGATCAAGGTGGGATGAGGGTTCAGTGCCCAATGCGTGCAGACCTTGCCCTTCAATCCCAGCCGCTCACCGTAAGTCGGCAGCAGCAGCTCGATGGCCGCCGTATTAAAGCCGATGCCATGGTTCAGGCGGCGCACGCCATAGGGCATATAGAGCCCCTTGATCGCCAGCATTGCGGTCAGGATTTGCGTTTCGGTAATCGCCGCCGGATCGCGGGTGAACAGTGGCTCCACATAGAAGGGTCGCTTGGCATCCACGACGAAATGAACCTGGTCGGCGGGAATGTCGACGCGCGGCACGCGGTCGACGATCTCGCCCACCTGCGCGACGACCAGCCCCTTGCCGAAGCTCGTCGCCTCCACGACCGTTGGCGTATCTTCCGTATTCGGCCCGGTATAGAGATTTCCCTCTCTGTCCGCGCTGACGGCGGCGATGAGCGCCACCTTTGGCGTCAGATCAATAAAATAGCGGGCGAAGAGTTCCAGATAGGTATGGACCGCACCCAGTTCGATCTGGCCGCCGAACATCATGCGCGCGATGCGAGCCGACTGCGGGCCGGAATAGGAAAAATCGAGCCTTCGGGCGATGCCGCTTTCGAAAATGTCGAGATGCTCCGGCAGGACCACGCCCGACTGTACCATATGCAGGTCGTGTATCTTGGCGACATCGACCTTGGACAGCGCCTTGGCCAAAAGGTCCGCCTGCTTCTGGTTGTCGCCCTCGAGGCAGACGCGATCTCCAGGCTTCAGGATCGCTTCCAGGAAAGCGACGAGCTGCTGCGGGTCGACGAGCTTGCCGGCAGAGAAACGCTGGCCGGCCTCGATACGCGCCAGCCTGTCGCGACCTTTCGTATTCCAATCAAGCATTTGATAGCCCTATGTATGCGCAAGAGCGTGTTTCTGGAAATATAATGTACACACAATTGCGAAAACTGCAACAAAGTGTATTTTAAAATCGTCGTGCGGTCTATCCGTATGCATTGGAGGAGGAAAAATGGTGAACTCGTATTTCTATCGAAGCGCATGCGGGGAGGATCGCTCATGATGATCTCTGGTGTCGCGATGCTTGCCCTTTGCACCCTCTTGGGAAGCATCCTCGGTGATCTCCTGGGGGTAGCGCTTGGCGTGAAGGCGAATGTCGGCGGTGTCGGCATTGCCATGATCCTGCTTATCGCCACGCGGCTTTGGCTGAGTAGGCGGGGCTTGTTGACGCTGCCACTCAAACTCGGTGTCGAGTTCTGGGGTGCTCTCTACATCCCGATCGTCGTCGCCATGGCGGCGCAGCAAAACGTGTTGGTGGCCGCGCGCAGCGGTCCGCTGGTGCTGATCGCCGGTATCGTGACGGTTTTCGTTTGTTTCGCGACCGTCGCCCTAATGAGTCGCATCGGCGAGAGAGGCGAAACGATGGACGAAATCGAAGCGAGGGCCAGGGGTGAGCTTGCCACCTCCGGCAATCCGGTCTGAGGGAGGCCGCCATGGAGATCCTGAAACATGACTTGACCGCCAACAGCCTGCTTACCGCATTCGCCATCGTCGGATTGGTCATGTGGCTGTCGAACGCCATTTCGAAACATGTCCTGTTCGGCCGCGTCCACGGCTCGGCCATCGCGATCGTTCTGGGGCTCGCCGCCGCCTTCGCGGCTGGTCTGTGGACCGGAGGCGAGAAAGGGGTGGTGGATATTCCAATCCTTAGTGGCATCGGCCTCATGGGCGGAGCCATGCTGCGCGATTTCGCCATCGTCGCCACGGCCTTCGAGGTCGATGTCGGCCAAGCACGCAAGGCTGGCGCTGTCGGTGCGCTTGCCCTTGGCCTCGGCACGGTTCTTCCGTTCATTGTCGGCTCGTTGCTCGCCGTCGCTTTCGGCTATACGGATGCGGTATCCATAACGACGATCGGCGCCGGTGCCGTTACCTACATCGTGGGACCTGTGACGGGTGCCGCTCTGGGCGCAAGCTCGGCCGTGATCGCGCTGTCGATTGCGACCGGTGTTTTCAAGGCGGTCCTTGTCATGGTCGGAACCCCGATCGTGGCCAAGGCGATCGGTCTCGACAATCCCCGCAGCGCCATGGTGTTCGGTGGGCTGATGGGAACCGTCAGCGGCGTGTCCGGCGGCCTGGCGGCGACCGATCGCCGTCTCGTCCCCTATGGCGCACTGACGGCGACGTTTCACACGGGGCTGGGCTGCCTTGTAGCGCCTTCGATCCTTTATCTCGCCGTCAGGGCGATTGCAGGGGGCTGAAAAAAATGGGGAAAGCCGGTCGAACCGGTGCAGGAAAAGGCTTTTAGACGCCGCATCCTGCACGGGATCGCCGGTACGGTTTCGGCGCCCGGCTATACCTCGACGCTTGCCGATCCAGCCGTCGTCGATGGCCTCCGCGCCAACAGGCAAAACGGGCCGGGTGCGGCACCATGCTTCATATCGATTGCTATCTGTCGAATTGGATGGTGTAAAACTGAATGGTTGCCCGCCAAATCGGAAACAAGGTTTGACATGACGGAATTTGACGAAGCTGGATCGATCGGTCAGCGCATTAAACTGGTGCTGATGGATGAGATTTCCTCCGGCGCCATAAGGCCCGGCACAAGCCTGGACGAGGCTACGCTTAGCAGCCGCTTCGGCGCTTCCCGCACGCCGGTAAGGGATGCGTTACGTCAGTTGGAGGCGATCGGACTCGTCGAGATTCGTCCGCGGCGCGGCGCAACCGTCCTGCCGCTGACCTTGCCGCGGCTGATGGAGATGTTCGAAGTGACCGCCGAGATGGAATGCATGTGCGTCCGTCTGGCGACCCATCGGATAACGGGCGTGGAGCGCGCGGTTATGACCGAAATTCATGAGCGTTCCGAACTCGCGGCGAAGGCAGACGACTTTGAACAGTATGACAAGCTCAATTTGTCCTTCCACGAAACGCTATATCGCGGTGCGCATAACGAGTTTCTGTTTGATGAATTGATGAGGCTAAGGGCAAGACTGCTGCCATTCCGCAGGACTCAGCTGCGGCAACCGAGGCGATTGACGGCTTCATTCCTTGAGCACGAGGCGATCCTGCGCGCCATGATCCGGGGCGATGCGACGGAAGCGGCCCTAGTCATGCGCGAACATATGCTGAATGCGGCCTTGGCATTGGCGCGCTACATGGAAATCGACGAGGCAGCGGAATGAACAGCCGAACGATTCCACCGTCGCGCAACCTGTCCGGATCTCAGGATGCATCCGGCAGGCTGCTCAACCTATCCCAATCTGATCCCGCCCTAAAGCTCGGGTCAATCACAGGAGTTGCTACCGCTGCGGCTGATTGATTTTAGCGGGCTGAGCAGCATCCGAGCCGCCTCCCAAGTCCGCTGCGGCTTCTCGATTGGCCTGACCGTCCCCCGGCACCGATAACAGCGCCTTGGTCGGATCGTTGGTGTCTGACTTCAGCCTCTTTCGCGAAGGGCATCGATGATGACGGAGAATGCGCGAAGATTCTGTCGGCGGCTGGGATAATAGAGGTAGTAGCCCGCGAATTTCGGACACCAGTCGTCGAGGACAAGTTGAAGTCGCCCCGCCTCCAGATGGTGCTCGACATAGCTTTCCGGAACGTAGGCAATTCCGTGTCCGTCGAGAGCGGCCGATATCATCTCGCGGTCGGTATTAAACGTGAGCTGGCCCTCGACCCTGACCCGGATCTCCTCTCCGTCCTTCTCGAACTCCCAGGCATAGAGACCGCCGATGCGGCCGAGGCGTCGACGAATGCAGTTGTGACGCATCAGCTCCTGTGGGGTCAGCGGTGCTGATCGGGTTCTAAAATACTCTGGCGAGCCGACCGCCACCAGCCTCCAGTCGGGGCCGATGCGTACCGCGATCATGTCCTTCTCAAGGCTTTCGCCAAGCCTGACGCCGGCATCGAACCCGTCCTCGACGATGTTGCGGAAGCTGCCATCGACGCTGAGTTCAAGCTTGATATCAGGGTAATCGGCAAGGATGGACGACAATTTCGGCCACACGACACTTTCCATGGCGTGGTTGGAAAGCGTGATCCTGACGGTTCCTGCCGGGCGTTCCCGGTAGACGGTCAAGGCTTCGATGTCCGCTTCGATCTCGGCGATGCGAGGCGACAGAGACTGTTGCAGCCGTTCGCCCGCCTCGGTCAGTCCGACGCTTCTCGTCGTGCGCGCCAGCAGGCGCATGCCCAGACGTTCTTCAAGTTTCTTCACCGCATGACTGAGCGTCGATTGGGATGTGCCCAGCTTCGCGGCCGCTTTCGTGAAGCTCCGTTCCTCGGCGACGGCCAGGAACACCAGCAGTTCGTTGAAATTTTCCCGTGGCATAAGCTTGTCCTATCCCATATTCGCGGGCCGAATTAATATCAATTTTCGATAGGTTCATGCAAATTACCCCATCTAATCCGATTTATCGAGCGATGGTATGTGTTCTCCCGAATGCGAAACGGACAGGTGCAACGCGCCCCGACGGGAGGCCAGGCCATGCTCGCGACAATCCTTCATCAATCCCGGAAAGTCTTCGATCTGGCGGTTCCGCTTGCCGATGTCGCGCATGGTTACAAGGCCATGGATGAGCGCCGGGCCATCAAGGCACTGCTCGGGATGTGAGGAGCAGGCCATGAAGAAAAGGCAATTCATCGCCGCGACGAGCACCCCCGCCACCATCAAGACTTTCCGCTGAACAGCGCGTTCAGGCAACTTTGGACAATTGTTATGGAAACCACCTATGACCGCGCCGTCGAGCGTACGGCCAGCCCATGGGCCGCGATCACCTGCATGACGCTGATGACCTTTACCCTCGTCGCTTCCGAGTTTCTTCCCGTCAGTCTGCTAACCCCGATCGCAGAGGAGCTTGGCATTACCGCGGGGCAGGCGGGGCAGGCGATTTCCGTTTCCGGATTTTTCGCGGTCGTCACCAGCCTGTTCAGCAACATGGTGCTGTGGCGGCTGGATCGGCGAACGGTGGTCCTGTCCTATACGATCGTGATGGTGCTGTCGGGTCTGGCGATCACATTCGCGCCCAACTATCTCGTCTTCATGCTCGGCCGCGCGCTGATCGGCATCGCGATCGGCGGTTTCTGGTCGCTGTCCACCTCTATCGTCGCGCGCATCGCTGCCGAACAGGACATTCCAAAGGCCCTCGCCATGCTGCAGGGTGGTACTGCTTTGGCCACGGTCATCGCTCAGCCGTTGGGAAGCTTCCTCGGCGGATTGATAGGCTGGCGCGGTGCCTTCTTCATCGTCGTTCCGGTCGGCATCATCGCCTTCGTCTGGCAAATCTTCGCCTTGCCGCGAATACCCGGCGGTTCGAAGAATGACGGGGGCGGTCCGCTCGGGTTGCTGCGAAACCGCGTCTTGGCAACCAGCATGGCCGCCATGTCCTTCTTCTTCATGGGCCAATTCGCGCTATCGACCTATCTTCGACCGCTCCTTGGAGATGTGACGCGGCTTGATGTGAACGAGCTGTCGGTCGTGCTCCTCGGCATCGGCCTGTTCGGCCTGCTAGGCACGTCCTTGATCGGCTTCCTGCTGCGAGCGCATCTGGATGCCGTCCTCGCCGGATTCCCCGCGGCGCTCGCCGCGATCGCTCTGCTGCTGATCCCGCTCGCACCTTCGGGTATTGCGGTCGCCGCGCTCCTCTGCCTGTTCGGGTTCTTCGCCACGCCCATTCCTGTTGCCTGGAACACATGGATGACCCGCGTCATCCCAGACAAACTCGAGGCCGGCGGCGGGCTGCTGGTGGCGCTGATCCAGGCGGCAATCACCGCCGGTGCCTTCACAGGCGGGCTGCTGTTCGACGGCGTCGGGTGGTGGAGCCCATTCGCCTATAGCGGTGTTCTGTTTCTGGCGGCCGCCATCATTGCGTTCACCGCAAGACGGACCGAATGATCTGGGACAGATCCAGGCGCGGATCGGCTCGCGATGTGAAATGGGATCGCGGCCCCGGCCGATAGCCTCGCCGGGCATGCCCCAGGGCTGTGGTCGATATCAATCATGTCTGCAAAATATGCCTGCGGGTCAGTGCCTTGAGCATATCGACGTCGCGCTTCTCTATTGCGTCGATCATCTGCTGGTGCTCGCGGCCGGACTGCTCGATGCGGGCTCGGGTTCGCCATTGCGAGACCGGCGCCGATGAGGTGCGTTGCCGGATTTCGGTGATGAGTTCGACAAGCTCCTGATTTCCTGCAAGTACCAGCAGGTACCGGTGAAAAGCGAGATTGGCTTCGTAAAGCTCGAGCATGGTGCCATTGAGCACCAGATCATCGAAGCGCGAAGCCAGCGCGCGCAAATTGGCAATATCCGCATCGCCGGCATTGGCGACGATGCGATCGCTGATCGCCACTTCGAGGATCACGCGGATATCGCTTACTTCCTGGGCGCGGCGCCCGTCCTGCTCGTGCACGTGATAGCCGCGATTGGGAATGTGCTCGACAAGCCGCTTCTGCACGAGGCGGTCGAGCGCCCGCCGCACCTGCGGCCTCGTACAGCTGTACCGACGCTCCAGATCGATCTGCTTCAGCCATGTTCCCGGTGGGAGCCTGCCCGCGAGGATGTCCTGGAGAATGAGCTCGGTCACGTCGGGCGCCTCTCCTCCGTGCGACGGCGCCGCCGCTTCAGCTTCCAGCGAGTTCATGCAGCTCTCCCAGACCTTCCCAAGTTGGCGATGACTATCATAGGTCCACATTTTTCAACACGGCGCGCGCTATGGCTGCCGAAAAAATATTCATGCTCATCTCTTGCGCATCCGCTCTTATTGGCACATAAATTGGTACCAATTTAGTATCCATTATATGAGGCGGATGGCAAGTCCATGCAAAATTCGGATGCGGTCTGGGACATTGTCGAGAGGAAAAGCGCGGAATTCTTCGCGCTCAGCGATCGGATCTGGGACATTCCTGAAACGAACTACCTGGAATACAGATCCGCCGAAGAACATGCCGCGATGCTTGGGCGTCAGGGGTTTCGTGTCGAGCGCGGCATCGCCGGCCTGCCGACGGCTGTCATGGGCGAAGCGGGCGAGGATGGTCCGGTCATCGCGATCCTCGGCGAGTTCGATGCGCTGCCCGGATTGAGCCAGGAAGCCGGTGTCGCGGAAGAGCGGCCGCTGGTCGATGGCGGCAATGGCCATGGCTGCGGCCATAACATGCTGGGCGCCGGCTCGATGCTCGCGGCGGCCGCGGTCAAGGATTTCCTCGCGGAAAACGGCCTGAAGGGCAGGGTGCGCTATTACGGTTGCCCGGCCGAGGAGGGTGGATCCTCCAAGGGCTTCATGGTTCGTGCTGGCGTTTTCGATGATGTCGATATCGCGATCTCCTGGCATCCGGCGGCCTTCGCCGGCGTCAACAATCCCATTTCGCTCGCCTGCAACGAGATCAATTTCCATTTTTCCGGCCGTGCCTCGCACGCTTCGGCCACGCCTCATCTTGGCCGCAGCGCGCTGGATGCGGTCGAGCTGATGAATGTCGGTGTCAACTACATGCGCGAACACATGCCGTCGACGGCGCGCATCCACTATGCCGTCACCGATACTGGCGGCGCGGCCCCCAATGTCGTGCAGGCGCGCGCCACCGTGCGTTATCTCGTGCGGGCGCGGACCCTGCCGGAACTCCTTTCGCTGGTCGCCCGGGTCAAGAAGGTGGCCGAGGGTGCCGCCTTAATGACAGAGACGACGGTTCGCAGCGAGATCATCAGCGGCGACGCCAATCTCGTTGGCAATACACCGCTCGAGGAATGCATGTTCGCGCAGCTGAATCGGCTCGGGCCGCCCGTGTTTGACGACGCGGATCGCGAGACCGCGCTGAAGTTTCAGCAGACCTTCAGCGCGGAGGATATTGCCGCTTCCTACGGCCGATTTGCATTGAAGCCGAAGAAGGGCCAGGCGCTCTGTGAGGAAATCTTTCCGTTGAACGCTGGCGATGGCACCCTGGTCGGCTCGACCGATGTCGGAACGGTCAGCTGGGTCGTCCCGACCGTGCAGATGCGCGGCGCCACCTATGCGATCGGCACGCCCGGCCACTCCTGGCAGCTCGTCGCGCAGGGCAAGCTGCCTGTCGCTCACAAGGGCACCGAACATGCCGCCAAGGTGATGGCGAGCACGGCCGTCGAACTCATCCGCAATCCCGCGCTCATCGCGGCCGCCAAGGAAGATCACAAGGCACGCCTCGAAGGTACGCCCTTCGTCAACCCGATCCCGGACGATGTCGAGCCGCCGCTGCCGGAGAAGGCCAATGGCTGAGGCCGGTCTGAAGCCCGATCGCGCGCGCTTGATGGCGCATATCGGCGAATTCGCGCGCCGGGTAAAGCTTTCGGGCACGGCCGAAGAGCTGGAAAGCTTCCGCTATCTCCAGGCTGAGATGGACGGCTTTGGCTATCGCACGCGGCTTCTGTCGCACGATGCCTTCATCAGCTTGCCACGTGCCGCCACGGTTGAGATCGATGGCGAGAACCTTCGTTGCATCACGCATTCCATGTCGATCTCGACACCAGCCGCGGGAGTAACCGGCAATCTCATCCATGTCGGCGAGGGAACCGAAGCCGATTTCGCCGGCAAGGATATCGCCGGCAAGATCGTCCTGGTCGATGGTATCGCGACCGAAGAAGTGGCCGCGCTTGCGAGTGCTTTCGGCGCGCTCGGCGAACTTCACATCAGTCCGAACGAGCATCTCTATGAGATGTGCGTCTCCCCGGTCTGGGGCAGCCCGTCGCAACACACGCGCGACAGGCTGCCGACGACCGTCATCTGCTCGATCGCTAAGGACGATGGCGGCCGCCTGCGTGAAAGGCTTGCGCGCGGAGAGGCGGTGACTGCAACGTTTTGCGCGGAGGTCGACACGGGTTGGCGCAAGACGCCGTTGCTTGTTGCCGAGCTTCAACCGAAAGGCGACGATGGACCTTTCGTCCTGTTTTCCGGCCATCATGATACCTGGCATTTCGGGGTCATGGACAATGGCGGCGCCAATGCGACGATGCTCGAGGCGGCGCGCCTGCTCGCGCTTCGTGCCTCGGAATGGCGCCGGGGCTTGCGCATATGCTTCTGGTCAGGTCATTCCCATGGCCGCTACTCCGGCTCAGCTTGGTACGCCGACGAGTATTTCGACGAACTCGATCGCCGCTGCGCCGTCCATGTCAATGTCGATTCCACCGGCGGCGAGGGTGCTACCGTCCTCACCAATTCCGGTGTGATCGACGAACTCAGGCCCTTGGCTGCGGATGTGATCGAGCGTGTGACCGGGCAGAAACACGCCGGCAGGCGTCATGGCCGCGCCGCGGATCAGTCCTTCTGGGGCATCGGTATTCCCTCGATGTTCGGCAGCCTCAGCCATCAGCCGCCGGGGCCTGTCAAGATGCTGACGGCGCTTGGATGGTGGTGGCATACGCCGCACGACACCGCCGAACACATCGATCCGGACAATCTTTGCCGGGACACGGCGATTGTTCTCGAGGCTCTCTGGCGGCTGCTGACTTTGCCCGTCCTGCCGCTGGATTACACTCAATATGCCGCCTCCCTCGACGAGCAGATTGGGCAATTGCAGGCAGCGCTTGCCGGCCGTCTCGATATCTCCGGCTTGTTCCGGGCCATCGATGACTTGCGCGTCAACGCCAATTCGCTTTTGCAGGTGAGGGATCCCACGCCGGAACGAGCGGCGCGGATCGATGCCTCGCTGATGCATGCCGGGCGGCATCTGGTGCCGCTGAACTATACGAGCGGCGAACGCTTCCATCCCGACTCCGCGCTCCCGCACGTCGCCTGGCCCTCTCTGGAAGGGCTGCGCGCGCTGGCGAGACTGGATGAGGGCTCGCCGGATACCGCCTTTTACGTCGTTCACGCGCGTCAGACGAGAAATCGCATCGCTCACGCGCTGCGGGAGGCCAATGCCGCCCTGCGAGCGGCTCTGGAGAACTGACGCCGAGAATACCGGATCTGACAAAAGGCCGCTTAAGCGGCCGAAAAGGGGAACGAACATGAAAAACAGAAAAATGCTTGCCGCCGTATTCGGCATGATTGCCTCCCTTGCTCCGCTGACCGCCGGCGCCAAAGACTGGACGCAGGTCAAGGTCGGCATCGAAGGCGCATTCCCGCCGTGGAACCTGATGGATTCAAGCGGCAAGCTTGCCGGCTTCGACGTCGATCTCATCAACGATCTCTGCAAGCGCGCCAAGGTCGATTGCGAGTTGATCGCCGGCGAATGGAACGCGATGATCCCAAGCCTGAACGCCGGCAAATTCGATCTGGTGATGACGCTCGGCATCAACGATAAGCGCAAACAGGTGGTCGATTTCACCGTACCCTATGCGAGCGGTGTCGCAAGCTTCCTGCTCGTGAAGGATGGATCGGTTTCACCTCTCCCGATGACGGGTGAGCGGCTCAATCTCAACGACAAGGCGAAAGCGGATCCGGTGATGGCGGAGATCGGCAAGGCCTTGAAGGGCAAGACGGTCGGTGTCGTCCAGTCGACCAGCCAGGAGCAGCTGATCAATTCCTATTTCGGATCCGATGTGACGGTGCGTGCCTATAAGAGCTCCGGAGAGCGCGATCTTGATCTCAAGGCAGGCCGCATCGATGCCGGCTTCGACAGCGGCGTCTATGAAACCTCCGTACTCGCCAAACCCGGCAACGACGATCTGATGATGTCCGGCCCCCTGGTGAAGGGTGCGATGTTGGCAACGGAGGTCGCTCTCGGCATGCGCAAGGGCGAGACCGATCTGAAGGCGAAATTCGACGATGCCATCAAGCAGGCGGCCAAGGATGGCACGATCAAGCAGCTCTCGGAAAAATGGAGCAAGATCGACCTGACGCCGACCTTCGAGGCCAATTGAGCGCGTCCCGCATCCATCGTTCCCGGCCGAGGATAAGACCATGACTTCCCCTGCCCGCATCCATTCTTTCAGGTCAAGCGGATGAACCAGCCAACCCTATTCGAGCTTGCTGGCTTCGGTCCGGATGGCTGGGGTCATGCTCTCCTGGCCGGCGCCTGGATGACCATTCTTGTCGCGATTTCCGGCTATGCAGTCGGCGCCTGCATCGGAACGCTCGGCGCGTGGGGCAAGATCGCCGGCAACCGGATTGCACGCGCCACGGCGGATGCCTATACGACGGTTCTTCGCGGCATCCCCGATCTGTTGGTCATCTATCTTTTTTACTTCGGCGGCAGCGCGGTCGTCACGGCCATCGGCAAGATGTTCGGAGCGGAGGGCTTCCTCGGTTTTCCGGGTTTCCTCGCTGGTTCCCTGGCCGTCGGTGTCACGTCCGGCGCGCAGTTCACGGAGGTGCTGCGCGGCGGGTTCAAGGCCGTGCATCCCGGTGAGATCGAGGCCGCCATCGCCTGCGGAATGCCGCGCTGGCTGCGCCTGCGCCGGATTATCGCGCCGCTGACCTTGCGTCATGCGCTGCCGGGGCTCGGTAACGTCTGGCAGGTTGTTCTCAAGGAGTCGGCGCTGGTCTCGATCACCGGCGTCGCCGAATTGCTGCGTCAGGCGCAGGTCGGCGCGGGCTCCACGGGACTGCCGTTCGATTTCTACCTGATCGCAGGGGTGATCTATCTGATGATCTCGACCCTATCCAGCCTGATCATCCAGCAAGCAGAGCGCCATCTGTCGCGCGGTGTGAGGAAACGCTGATGGATTGGCAATTCCTTGAAGAGACTTTCGTGAGCCTTGTCGCGGCGATCCCGTTGACGATCGAACTCGCGGTGACGTCGATCTGCCTCGGCGCCATCCTCGCATTGCTTCTGGCGCTCGCTCGCCTGTCGGGCGTCACCGTCCTCGACTGGTTTGCCCGGCTCTACGTTTTCGTCTTTCGCGGCACGCCGTTGCTCGTCCAGATCTTCCTGATCTACTACGGTCTCGGCCAGTTCCCCGTCATCCGTCACAGCATTTTCTGGCCATTTCTGCGCGATCCCTATTGGTGCGCCGTCCTGGCGCTGACACTGAATACCGCGGCCTATGCCAGCGAAATCATCCGCGGCGGTCTGCTCTCGGTGCCGCATGGGCAGGTGGAGGCCGCGCGCGCCTGCGGCATGCATCGTCTCATGATGTTCCGGCGCATCATCCTGCCGCTTGCCATCCGTCAGGCGCTGCCGGGCTACGGCAACGAAATGATCTCGATAGTGAAGGCGACATCGCTTGCCTCGATCATCACGCTGATGGAAGTCACGGGCGTCGCGGCGAAGATCATTTCGGAGACCTACCGCGCTATCGAGGTCTTCGTCGTTTCAGGTGCCATCTACCTGGCGATCAACTTCGTGCTGACACGCCTCATCCAGTTTGCCGAGTATCGGCTGAGCCCGCATCTGCGCCCGCCCGTGCCGGTGACGCACGATACCGCCGCCGGGGCGGCCCCCGTAGGAGATCCGCGATGACTGCCACGCCAATCGCACTCAGCGTGCGCGACATGCATAAGAGCTTTGGACAGGTCGAGGTGCTCAAGGGTATCTCGCTCGATGCGCTGGAAGGCGACGTCGTCTCGATTCTCGGCTCGTCAGGTTCCGGAAAATCGACATTCCTGCGATGCATCAATTTGCTGGAGACGCCCGATTCCGGTGAGGTGACCGTGGCGGGCGAAACGATCCGCATGCAGCGCACAGCCCGCGGCGCCCATCGCCCAGCCGATGGAAGGCAGGTCGATCGCATCCGTTCCCAACTCGGCATGGTGTTCCAGAGCTTCAATCTCTGGTCCCACAAGACGGTGCTCGAGAACGTGATCGAGGCGCCCGTCCACGTCCAGGGCCGTTCGCGCGCCGAATGCATCGAGGAAGCGGAAGCGCTGCTCGCCAAGGTCGGCATCGCCGACAAGCGCAATTTCTACCCGGCTCATCTTTCGGGGGGCCAGCAACAGCGCGCGGCCATCGCGCGCGCCCTCGCCATGCATCCGAAGGTCATGCTGTTCGACGAACCGACATCGGCGCTCGACCCCGAGCTCGTGGGCGAGGTCCTGAGGGTCATGCGCGCGCTCGCCGAGGAGGGACGTACCATGCTCGTCGTTACGCATGAGATGGGCTTTGCGCGCGATGTCTCGAGCCGCCTCATCTTCCTGCACAAGGGCGTCGTCGAGGAAGACGGCAAGCCGCAGGATGTCTTTGCCGGTTCACGTTCCGAGCGCTTCCGCCAGTTCATCAGCCAATAATTTCAAGTTCAATCACAATGGGGAACTCGATCATGAAATACCTGACCGGACTTCTAACCGCGCTCATGATGGTCGCCACGTTCGCTACGGCGAGCGTCGTGCGCGCCGAGGACAAAAAGTGGACGCATGTCACCATCGCGACCGAAGGCGCTTTTCGTCCATGGAATTTCACCAAGGCGGACGGCAGCCTGGACGGATATGAGATCGAACTGATCAAATATCTCTGCGATCACATGAAAGTCGAATGCACGACCGTCATCCAGCCCTTCGACGGCATGATCCCGGCACTCAATGCGGGTAAATTCGACGCGATCATTTCCGGCATGTCGGCAACCGCAAAGCGGGAGGAGGTCATTGCCTTTAGCGATTCCTACGGCACCACCGGCCAGACTTTCGCAACCCTGAAGGATTCCACGCTTGCCGATCTCCCCATGAAGGGCCAGGTGTTTTCCCTCGCGACGGATGAAGCCGGCGCGGCCAAGGCGCTGAAGGAACTCGAACCGATGCTCAAGGGCAAGACGATCGGCGTGCAGACGGCATCGATCGCGGCAACCTTCCTCGACAAATATCTGAAGGGCGTCGCCGATATTCGCGAATACAAGACGACCGAGCAGCATGACCTCGACCTGAAGGCCGGCCGCGTCGATCTCATCATGGCGTCGATGGCCTATCTGTCGACGGCGGCGGCAAAACCCGGCAATGAAGATATGATCGTGACCGGACCGCGTTTCCAAGGCGGCCTCCTTGGCCGTGGCAGTTCCGTCGGTCTGCGCAAGGACGACACCCAGCTGAAGGCGATGTTCAACGATGCGATCGCGGCGGCAAAAGCCGACGGCACGATCGCGAAGCTGTCTCAGAAATGGTTCGGCTTCGACGTGACCCCGAAGTAAATCCAGAACGAAGCTAAACGGTCGCCACCGTTGCATGGCCTTTGATCGCGCCGGGCAACGGCAGCGAAATGCTCTTTCAAACCTGTCATCCCGATGACGCGCCGGTCATCGGGATGACCTGGATGGCCGGCTCAGGCGCGTCGGCGAGATTTGCCCGAATGCCAAGGCGATTATTTGGCCGTCAGGCGGCGTTGTTGCAGTCGTATCGAGCTAGGCGTTCTCGATCGTCCTCGCATTGACGGAATGGAATTCCAGAATTGCACGACTGCTGTGCAACCACACCGGACAGCTTGGTCTACCATCACTCTTCCGATCGGTTGAAATAAGTCCGGTGTCGGCAATCCATCTATCTTCGCCGATCAGTCCACGCTCAGAACGATTTTTCCTTGGACGTGCTCGTTTTCCAGGGTTCGTTGAGCGTCTGCGGCCATATCAAGCGGAAAAACCTTGTGAAGCAGGACTTTGACCTGCCCTTGTTCTATCAGATCGACGATTTCATGAAGCTGGCCCGCATTCGGCGTGGCCATATAGCCGGCAACCCGAATATTACCGGATACGGTGTCCGGTCGTTCCGGCTCGCCTAGGGTCGACACCAGAACGCCTCCGTTCTTGATAACTTCGAACGAGCGCTTTTGTGTTTCACCGCCGACAAGGTCGAAGACCATATCGACGGGATCGAGCATATCCTCGAAACGTTCGGACTTGTAGTCGATGACCTGATCCGCTCCAAGGCGCCGGGCAAGATCGATGTCCAGCCCCGAAACAGTCGTTGCGACCCACGCCCCCTTGGCCTTCGCGAACTGGATCGCGAAATGGCCCACGCCTCCACCCCCTCCATGGATCAGAACCCGCTGATCGCTTCGAAGGCGGCCATGATCAAACAATCCCTGCCATGCGGTCATGGCGGCGAGCGGAATGGCCGCGGCTTCCTCGAAACTGATCGAGGATGGCATTTTCGTGAGTAACGCGGCCGGAACGGCGACATATTCCTCGTAGCCGCCCCGCTTCATGTCGAGGAACGCGATCACGCGATCGCCGCTGGCAAAGCCGGTTGCTTTGTGACCAAGAGCCTCGACAGTGCCCGCGAGATCGCGTCCGGGAACGATCGGCAGGTCATCTTGCTTGACCGCGGGATAGCCACCCTTGCGGATCTTCCAATCGACGGGATTGACACTTGCCGCCGCGACCCTGACCAAAATCTCGTTTTCACTGGGGGAGGGACGTTCGATCTGGTCAAGCCGCAAGACATCTGCATCGCCGAACTCATGCATTCTAATGGCCATCATCTTGGGCATTTTAAACCGCCTTTCCAGGATTATGGCTGTCGCCGGCGTAAGACCGCCGCCGACATCACGACCGATTGACGAATTTATTGAAGCGACTTTCGCGACCGTCCTCCGTCTCTTCCTGATGGAGGAACGCCAACTTGTTATCGTCGAAGATCCGGAAGAATTCGTCCCAGCCGATTTCTTCGAAGTTTTGCTCGGGCTCACCAAAATCGATCCGCAAAAGGCCGCCATTTCCGCCGGCGCTTTTCACACGTGATGGACGGCCGTCTCTTGCTTCCACCCATTTACGGATTGTTTCATGGTCCATGGTTGTTTTCGATGCGGACATGGCGTCGTTCCTTCGATAATTGCTGGTTCAGGTCTGCGAATGCGCTCCACCGGGTCTGGAGATTTCGGCGAGCGCGGGACCGGCGGACCCATCAGCCATGGAAACGGCGAGATCTCCGAGCGAGAGTATGCCGACCAGCCGCTTGTCTCGGTTGAGCACCGGCAGCCGCCGCACCTGGATGTTCCCCAGGTTTGTCATCACGTCGCCGACATCATCGTCTTCGAAGCAGTATTTAACTTCTGCCGACATCACGTCACCGATCCTGGTGTCGGGTCCCTTGCCGCGTGCGACCGCGCGGACTGTAATGTCGCGATCCGTGATCATGCCCACGAGCTTGTCGTTCTCGCCGACAGGAAGAACGCCGGCATCAAGATCGGCCATCATGACCGCGGCGTCGCGAATGGAATGATTAGGATTTGCGACGCGCACGTCGCGCGTCATTGCTGCGTTCACTTGCATGTCTCTGCCCTCCTTGAAAGAAAGACCCAAACTCACGTAGGCGTCCAGAGTTCCTTCATCGGAGCAAAAGCAGCTGAAAAATGCATCGCCGACTGCCAAAGCGGAACTTTCAGCCATGCCTCCTGAGCTTGCGCCATATGCGCCATCTTCGGCGAGGCACCACCGCGCGCTCAACCTGCACGCGCTCCTCCGCAATAAATTATCCAGAGGGAACTTTCGATTTCCTGGTCGATTAGATCGCCGACGCCGTCCAAGCTTTAGAAATCCGCATTCAACATCAAGGAGCAAGTCAATGGATGATGATGAAGCCAAGCGCCGCGAGCGAGCTTATAGGATCTGGGAGGAAGAAGGGCGGCCCGACGGACGCGATCTCGATCATTGGCAACGGGCCGAAGAGCAGCACCAAGAGACGGAACGCGAAGCTGAGACATCTCCGGTCTCTAAAGGCAAAGCGAAAAAAGTAGCCTACGGGCGTCCTATTCGTGAATAACGCTCCGTAAGTCCGCCGGCGTCTGTGTGAGAATTGTCGAGGAATTCGGTTGACCAGACGTCCGGAACAGGCCCGCAACGCCTGATCGACTTGCCGCCCACGACAACGTCAAGGAGACAGCCATCATGAGCTGGACTGGAATTTGGCGCAATCAATATGGCTCGACGGTCAAGATCACCGACGAGCAGGATGGTTTAATCAGAGGGACATTCAAGACCGCGCTGCAAGACAGTGTCTTTTTTGGCTCCGAGTTGCCGGTGGCTGGCGTTTGGTTCGACGATTGCATAAATTTCGCTTTTGGAATGGCGGGCGAAGATTCGACCTCCATCTGCTCATTCACCGGAATGTTGCGCGAGAAAAAGCTCCAGACGATCTGGCATGTTGTGACTAGCAAGAAGCCCGAGCAATCCGGTAGGGTACGAAAGCTCGGCTGGGCTCATTCCGTGCAAACCAACGCCGATACGTTCGAGCAGATATCCTAGCGTGCGCCGTGGAGTGCTGGTTCCAGCGGACGTTGCGTATCAGCATCCCAAGAGCGAAGGGAGTTGAAGCGCTGCCCTCCCTCCAGTCCGACCCGCCCGCGGCTTAGAGCCTGAGCTTAATTCAGCCGCAGCAAGAGGTCGTTGTATTTCGATTTTCTTCTATGAGCCATCGATTGCGCGGCTTATAGCTCGCTGGCCGGGCCGCCAGCTCGATCATGTATCCAATCGGCCTTTGCAGCCTGTGGCATCGGGCTCCGGCCCACATTTGCGGTCTTTTACAAGTAAGGACCCTTTTCCCACGCCTGCAATATAATCCTCGCGGTTGGTTCTCCGTATCAGCGCTTGCCCTAAACGACGGGCTGGCGATAGAAGCTCACCGACGCGCTTTAAAGGCGGGATGAACTCGGAGCCATACGCCATCTCAGTGGCTCGCGAACCCTACCAGAAACTGCTCGGACCGTTGTCCCGTAATGGGCGCCCACGAGCTTCATCATTTTGCCGCTCATGAATGGAGTCCGACGAAAACAAAGCCGTTCCGCGAATGCGCAATCAGCCTTAAGTTGGAGAGAGCGAGCAATAGAGTCCGATGTTCGCCACGCCCCGGTCTCGTCCGACGTTGACAATCGTCTCAGAGACCCTCTTGCCGATTTCCGTATCCGGCTTCGTTGCGGCGAACCGCGAACATGTGCGGATACATGCTCGCCGGTTTCCTTCTCTCTCCGACCGTGGCGCAATTAGGTGGTCCGTTCCGCCGCGCGCGGACGCCACTTGATCAGGCGAGCTTCGACGAAATCCAGGACGAGATCGATCAATAGGACGAACACCGCCAGGATGAAGATGCCCGCGAAGACGCCGACGGCATCGAAGTTACCTTCCGCCTGCGCGATGAGGTATCCCAGGCCAGCCGACGCACCCAGATATTCACCGATGATGGCGCCGACGACCGCGAACCCCACGGATGTTCGAAGCGAAGATAGAATCCAGGTCGCCGCGGCCGGGAAATAGACGTGACGCAGCAGCTCGGACTTCTTCGCGCCGAGGATGCGGGCATTCGACAGCACGACGGGGTTGACTTCACGCACGCCCTGCATCGCGTTGAAAAAGGTTACGAAGAATACGAGCGTGACGGCGAGCGCCACCTTGGACCAGAGCCCCAGACCGAGCCAAAGGACAAAGATCGGAGCAAGGACCACGCGCGGAATGGCGTTCAGGCCTTTGATGAATGGGTCGAGGATCCGGGCAGCCGAGCGCGACAGGCCGAGCCATACGCCTGCGGCCACGCCGAGAGCCGTGCCGATAACGTAGCCGAGCACTGTTTCGGTCAAGGTAATGGTCACATGCTTGAAGAAGCTGGGATCGGCAACCCATGCGAACACCTGCTTTATGATATCGACGGGCGAGGGAAAGAAGAAGACATCGACCACGCCGAGGTTCACGCCGATCTCCCAACCGCCGACGATCACCAGCAGCAATGCCAGTTGGGTAAGTCTCTCAGTCATGGCGTTCATAGCTTTTCTCCACTTCACCGCGCAGGGAAGCCCAAATATTACGATAGAGGTCAGTAAAGCGGGGATCGAGCTTGATCTCCGCGACATCGCGAGGACGCTCCAGATCGACAGGGAAACTGTCGATGACGTGCGACCGGGGACCTGATGCCAGAACCACGACACGATCCCCCAGGGCAATCGCTTCCTCGAGATCATGCGTAATCAGAACCACAGCCCGCCGCTCTTCCTGCCACAGGCGAAGCAGTTCATTTTGCATGAGATGCCGGGTATGAATGTCCAAGGCGGAGAATGGCTCGTCCATGAGGATGACTTTCGGCCCCGTTATCAGCGCCTGCGCCATTTGCACACGCTTACGCTGGCCGCCGGAAAGCTGATGCGGATAGCGGTCCTCGAAGCCTTTAAGACCGACCTTGGCCAGCCATTTGAGGGCCCGCTCCCGGCGCTCGCCAGCGCCGACACCTTGGAACAAGGGCCCCAATTCCACGTTCTCGATCGCGGTTTTCCAAGGGAACAGCGCGTCCTGCTGAAATAGATAGCCGATGTTATTCTGGACGCCCGAGACCACGCCGCCATCAATCGATACCGAGCCCTTTGCCGGCTTCAGAAGTCCGGCGATCGCATTCAGGATCGTGCTTTTGCCACAGCCTGTCGGCCCCACGATGGCGACGAATTCACCATCGGCCACCGTCAGATTTACATCCTGGACCGCGACGAAGGAGCCAAAGGACATGGTGACATTTTCGATTGCCACCATCGCCTTGGACGCCGCCGCAGCATGAGGTGTCTGTGTTGCCGGCTTTAAGGCTGTCACGGACATCTTAACCTCCCTTAGTTCGATGCCGTCGCCGGCACCTTAGCTACAAATTCGTTGGTATAGGTCTTGGAAAGGTCGATCTTGGCAGCCTTGACCTTGTCGTTGAACGATGTCAGGACATCGAGAGGCGTCTTGATATCCTTTTCGTCGAGCAGCCCGTCCGTGGAAAAGATCTGCCGCGCGTTTTCAACCGCCTTGATATAGGTCTCCTTGTCGCCCGAAATGAATTCCGGCGGAAGCTTTTCGACGATTTCCGCGGCACTGTGCGTCTTCATCCATTGAAGCGCCTTTACCGTTGCATTGGTGACCTTCTGAATGGTCTCCGGATTTTTCGAGATGTAGTCCTGCGTGGCGTAAAGGACCGATGTCGGATAGATGCCGCCATAGATTTCCTTGGCGCCATCGTCATTGCGGGCATCGATCAGGATCTTTCCGACGCCTTTCTCGACAACGAACGTCGCCGCGGGATCATAATTGACGAGCAGATCGATCTTGCCCTGCTGAAGAGCCGCCACTGCCGCGGCGCCCGATCCGACGCCGATGATCGAAACGTCGTTGGCCGAGAGCTTATGCCGCTGAAGATAGTAGCGAATGAAGAAATCCGAGGATGAGCCCGGAGCGGTGATTCCGATCTTGGCGCCCTTGATCGTTTCCGGATTTTTCGGATCGAATTTCGCGTCCTTGCCGCCGGCCAGAACGAGCCCGGAATTGCGCCCAAGCTCCACGAAGGCGACAACGTGCTTGTTCTGCGACTGCATCTGAATCGTATGGTCGTAAAAGCCGACAGCAACGTCCGTCGAGCCGGCAACCAGCGCCTGCAAGGTCTTCGAACCACCCGACGCGAAGTTTTCGACGGTGACCTCCAGCCCCTCTTTCTCATAAAGACCCAAGCCCTGCGCGACCGGGAAAGGCAGGTTGTTGAGGTTGTAGGAACCGACGCTTATGCGAACAGGTTCCGCCAAAGCCGTTCCGGACAGCGCTACCGCTGCCGCGAGTGCGAGAATAAGCTTTTTCATTTGATCTCCTCCATTTTGGCACCCTCCCGGCACCATAGGTTGATTGATTATGCTGCACAAACCAGCGTTTTGGCAGGCTTTGCAAAGACATGGCCCTCGAACAGCCTCCGCGCCGTGCGAAGAATCCCGGCGACGAGCTTCCCATCCCGCAACTGCAACTTCACGTCCAGATGGCCGCTGGGATGTTCGATGGAAAGCACGATAGGCGGTGTTTGAACGCCGATAAGGCGGGATGCCACGGTGTTTTCGCTTACACAGGCCGTTGCGATCCCGACAGCGCCTGTCGTCGCCAGTGACGGATGGCATTCATTCGGCATGAAGTAGCGAACGTTCAATGCACCACCTTGTCGGGCGGGAGAGATGAGGACCGGTTTCGGAGTGACCTGACCGCGAACGTCACCCATTCCCATTTTTTCGCCGGCGAGGATGCGAAGGTCTTCCAGCCGTTCGATCAACGAATGATTGCTGTTCAGTTCGGCAGCGCTCTCGTATCCGGTCACGCCAAGCGAGGCTGCCTCGATCAGGAGCATCGGCATCGCGCAATCGATACAGGTCACATCGATGCCGGCGATCATCTCTATTGATTTGCCGCTTGGAAAAAGCTCACCCGTTCGCGCACCCGCCGCATCCTTGAACGTGAGCGCGATCGGAGCGGCCTGGCCGGGTACGCCATCAATTCTTGCGTCGCCGAGATAGGCGACCGCACCATTCGGCGTCGGCACCTCGGCTTCGATCATTTTGCCGGTGTTGACGTTGAAGATCTTGACGAGGGTGGTGTCTCCCGCGACCGGCACAAGCCCCGCTTCTATCGCGAAAGGCCCAACAGCCGCCAGCATGTTCCCGCAATTGGGTGAGGTATCGACGATCTGCCTGTCGACGCGAACCTGTGCGAACAGATAGTCCACATCCGCGCCGGGCACCGTTCCCGGTCCGCAGATGGCAACTTTGCTGGTGACCGGATTTCCCCCTCCGATACCATCGATCTGAAGCGGATGGCCTGAGCCCATCACGGACAAAAGCACTTGATCCCGCTCGGCCGGGTCCTGTGGCAGGTCCGACGCCAGAAAGAACGGGCCTTTCGAGGTGCCACCCCGCATCAGGACACACGGTATGGAGAGTAAATCATTCATGCATTTTTCTCGCCAGATGATGTGATTATCGTATTAATCCGCCTTGTTATTGCTATTATGGAATTAATGATTGATATGTGAAATGCTAAAATCGAGGACATTGATACGAAATGAACATCAATTGTGAGATCCTTGACCTTAGAGCCTTCCTCGCCGTGGTCGAGCTGCAGGGCTTTCATCGCGCGGCCGATCAGCTAAACATGTCGCAACCGGCGCTCAGTCGCCGCATTCAAAAGCTGGAGCAGGCGATCGGCGCGCCGCTGCTGGAAAGGACGACGCGCCATGTCGCGGCCACGGCTCTTGGAACCGAACTCGTGCCCCTGGTGCAGCGTATGCTCGAAGAATTCGACGGTTCGCTGTTTTCGATGCGGGAACTGGGAGCCAAGCGCGGAGGCCTGGTAACGATCGCATGCCTGCCGACGGCAGCCTTTTATTTCCTGCCTTCCGTCATCCGCCAGTTCAACCATGAATATCCAAATATTCGGCTTCGGATCCTCGATCTGACTGCGACCGACGCACTTCAGGCTGTGGCGCGCGGCGAAGTCGAATTCGGAATCAATATCATGGGAAGCTCGGACAGCGATCTGGTCTTCGAGAGGCTGGCGGAAGATCCGTTTGTCCTGGCGGCCAAGCGGGACCATCCGCTAGCGGAAAAGAAAGAGGTCCGATGGCAGGATCTCGAGCCTTACCCCCTCATTACGGTTCATCGCTCGAGCGCGAACAGGACATTGCTCGATGCCGCTCTTGCCAGATCGAACATCAAGCTCAACTGGTTTTACGAAGTGACCCATCTTTCCACATCGCTCGGCCTAGTGGAGGCGGGGCTCGGGATTTCCGTGCTGCCGAAAATGGCGACGCCGCAGGGGGAGCATCCCTTCCTGATCACGCGTCCGATCAGAAACCCCGAGATCTCGCGCACCATCGGAATTGTGCGCCGTCGCGGGGGCACCTTGTCCCCCGCCGCAGAGCATTTCATGCGCATGCTGATCGGGGCGTGGCGACAGATTTAGGGCACTTCTCTATTCCGCGTGTTAAGGTCAAGCGCTGGTAGCGGCTCGGTGCAGTTCGAACGTATCCGGGTCGAGGCACACAAAACTCTTGCAACTTATTTCCGTACGCCTTGACGCCAAAACAAAGTTACTTAATCTAAATCCGGGCTATGCGATCCGCTGGGAGGGAGAGGGGCGCGGGGCCGGCGATCAACTCGCGCTGATTTATTTTCCCCCCGTCGTCAGTTGCCGATTTCCCGATAGGACCCGCCAATGTCTCTCACTATTGCCCAACGCCTTGATCGCCTGAAAGTCCGCACTACGGAGCTTGCGCATTGGCGTGACAGGAAAAGTCTCGCGATCGACGGCTGGACCTTCGATGGGGAGCCGATTGCGCATCATCAGGACTGGCCGCATCGTGAAGGGACGGTTCGCTTTGCCGCCAAGGCAACGGGGCCGCGGGACTGGCCGCTTGAACAAACCCGCCTGCAGCTCGATCTTGGCGGCGAGAGCCTGCTGACACTGCGTTACCCCGATGGCGAAGTGGAGACCTTCGGTCTGGACCCGTATCACCAGGAGTTTCCGATCAAGGGTCGCGACTTCCAGATCACAACCGAGAGCGTCGCGCGTTTTCCCTTCGGCGAGCCGAACAGGGCGCCGAAGCTGAACAAGGCGCGATTGATCTGGCTGGATGAGGCCGTCCACCGGTTGCATCTTCTGCTGCAGCAGATCGGCGAAGCTGCCGATATTCTCGATGGCCATGAAGCCGTGCCGCATCTGATCGATGCCGCCGAACGGGCGCTGCGAAGCCTCGACTGGCCATCGGACACATCAGCCTATATCTCGCGCACCGCGGGGGCGGCAATGCAGCAGAAGATCTGGGAGCTGCCGGAACTTCAGGGCGATCCGGCCGGTCTCAGCGACGCGCAGAGCGCTTCCGCCGCCGCTGCTTATGATCGCCTGCTGGCTCAGCTGAAAGAGCTTCAGACGCGTTTCCCGCAAAATGGCGAGCTGCTGCTGACCGGCCATGCCCATATCGATCTGGCCTGGCTTTGGCCCTATGACGAAACACGCCGCAAGATGCGCCGCACCTTCAACACAGCGCTTTCACTGATGGAACGCTCCGACGACTTCCGCTTCAATCAATCGACCGCCCAATATTATGCGCAAATCGAGGAAGATGATCCGGAACTGCTCGAGCGCATCAAGAAGAAAGTTGCCGAGGGAAAATGGGAAACCGTCGGCGGCATGTGGGTCGAGCCGGATACCAACATGCCGACAGGCGAGAGCCTCGTGCGCCAGGTTCTCTATGGCCAGCGCTATTTCGAAAAGCATTTCGGCCTGCGTCATAGCGTCTGCTGGCTGCCGGATTGTTTCGGCTTTTCAGGTGCCTTGCCGCAAATCCTGCGGCTTGGGGGCATCGACAGCTTCTTCACGATTAAGGTGAACTGGAGCGAAACCAATCACATTCCGTCCGATCTCTTCTGGTGGAAGGGGCTCGATGGCAGCAAGGTGTTAACCCATACATTCGACAATCCCATGCAAGGCTACAACGGCTTCGTGCAGCCGGATTGCTTCGTGCCGACCTGGAAGAATTTCCGCGGCAAGACGCAGCACGATACCTCGTTGCTGGCCGTCGGCTATGGCGATGGCGGTGGAGGCGTCACGCCGGAGATGGTTGAGCGCGAGGTACAGCTGCGCGACTTCCCGGCGATCCCGAAGGCGCGCTGGGGGACGGTAAAGAGTTTTTACGAAAAGGCGCACCTCACCGCTAAGGACAAGGAACTTCCGGTCTGGGATGGCGAAATCTACCTCGAACTCCATCGCGCAACGCTGACGACGCAAAGCGGCGTCAAGCGCAAGCATCGCCAGGCCGAACGCGCCCTGATCACGGCGGAGACGCTTGCCTCGTTCGCCCATATGCTGGGCGCTGCCAAACCTCAAAGTCTTGAGGCCGATTGGCGCGTCGTTCTGAAAAACGAGTTTCACGATATCCTTCCCGGATCGAGTATTCGCGAGGTCTACGTGGATGCCGAGCGGGAACTTGACGACGTAATCGGCAAGGCCAAGTCGGAGCAGGCAAGTGCCCTGAAGACGCTATCGGCCCATCTTCCTCTTGGCGGAGTCGCCGATGCGCTTGTCGTCGTTAACCCGTCTTTGTCGGCGCGCCCGCTCACCGCAGTGCTGTCTGATGGAACGGTTCTGGCCTCCGCCGATCCCATCGCGCCTCTTTCCGTCGCAGTCTTCGATCGCAAGGCGATCAAGCCGGCCGGGCCGCTGAAAGCCGATAGCAATCACATCGAAAACGAGCATTTGTCTATCGTCATCGGTCAGGACGGAGCCGTCTCGAGTCTTGTTCACAAGGCAACGGGGCGGGAGGCGATCGAAGGGGCAGCCAACCAGCTCTGGGTCTATCCCGCCGACAAGCCACGCAACTGGGATGCGTGGGACGTGGATGCCGATTATGCCGAGAAAGGCATCCGGCTCGAACAGCCGGAGAGCATTACCTTGGTCGAGGAGGGGCCGCATCGCGCAGCGATCCAAGTTGTCTATCGACATCGCAACTCGACCGTGACCCAATTGTATGTTCTGACGGCCAATGCCCGTAGGCTGGATATCGAGACGGCCATCGATTGGCATGATCGGCGAACGCTGCTCAGAACCCTGAATCCGGTCGCCGTGCGGTCACGCACCGCGACTTTCGAATGCGCCTTTGGCGTCGTCGAGCGGCAGACGCATACCAACACCTCGTGGGAGCAGGCAATGTTCGAGGCGGCGGCACACCGCTTCGTCGATCTGAGCGAGCCCGGTTTCGGCGTTGCCTTGCTCAATAATGCCAAATACGGTCATAGCGCCCGCGGCAATGTCATCGGCATGAGCCTCGTGCGCTCGCCGATCTATCCCGACCCACTCGCCGACGAAGGCGAGCAGCGCTTCACCTATGCGCTGATGCCGCATGAGGGCGCCTGGTATGAAGGCGGAGTTCTATCGGAGGCGATCGATCTCAACCAGCCGTTGGTCAGCATGGAGGCAAGCGGTCTTGCGGCAGGCACTCTGTCGCCAATTGACATCGAAGGCACGCCGGTTGCCTTCTCAGGCCTGAAGCCGGCCGAGGAAGGCGAGGGCCTTATCCTGCGGCTTTACGAACCGGCCGGTCGGCGCGGCCGTCTCTCTCTGACGCTGCCGTCGGGATGGCAGGCTTCGGGGTCGCTGAACATTTTGGAGGAGCCGATCGAACGCACCGGTCCAGCCGATATCATGCCGTTCGAAATCCGGACATGGAAGTTGCAGCGGACCTGACGACAGATTAATTCGGCGCCTACCTGCTCCAAAGAGCCGCCCTGTCAGCGGCTCTCCAGTATCCGCATGAGCCGGCCGCGATAGCTGTCGAGAATGACCGCGAGCACGATGACGGCGCCGATGACGATCGGCTTGATGTTGTCGTCGGCGCCCAAGAGCTGCAACCCCGTCGACAGCACCTGCAGAATACAGGCGCCAACCAGTGTCCCGATGATCGAGCCCTTGCCGCCGGAAAGGCTGGTGCCGCCAATGATGACGGCCGCGATCGCGTTCAATTCGTAGCCGATCCCGGCGACCGGGCTGCCGACATTGAGGCGTAGCAGATATACCATGGCGGCAATGCCGGCGGTCAGTCCGGAGATGGTGAAGACCGCTATCTTGTATTTTTTCGGTTCATGGCCCGAGAGGCGGACCGCCTCCTCATTGGTGCCGATCGCGAAGACGAAACGTCCGAATACGGTGTAGCGCAGCACGAACCAGCCGATGAGGACGACGACGATCGCGATCAGGAAGATCGACGGAAGGACACCCCAGAAAATCAGATTGCCGAAATCGACGAAGGGCTGCGGCAGGCCGGTGATGGTGGAGTTGTCGCTGACGACACGGGCAAGGCCGCTCGCGACGTTGAGCATGCCGAGCGTGACGATGAAGGATGGAAGTTTCCATTTCTCGCAGATCCATCCGTTGATGGCGCCCAGGATCGCGCCGGCCCCCATCGAGGCGAGCGATGCGAGAGCGATCGCCTGCCAGGGAGAGAACCGCGGGTCGATCATGATCGTCGCGCCGATGACCGTGCAAAGCGCCAGCAGCGATCCGACGGAAAGATCGATGCCGCCCGTGAGGATGACGAAGGTCATGCCGGCGGCGAGCACCGTGTTGATGGCGATCTGCACGAAGATCTTCAGGAAGTTCTCCGGCGTTGCGAAATAAGGCGCCGTCAGCGAGAAGAAGATCAAGATCAGGACCAGGGCGATAGCGACGCCGGCCTCTTTCATCGAGATCCGGATGAGCTTGTCCCAGACGCTGGCCTCTTTCGCCTCGGTCGTCTTTTCAATGTTGCCGGACACGACTGTACTCCTTATAAGCGAGCGAGAGGATCCTGCTCTCGTCAAATTGCTCTCGGGGTATTTCCCCGGCTATCTTGCCGTCCGAGAAGACGATGATGCGATGGCAAATGCTCATCAGTTCCGGCAGGTCCGAAGATACGACGAGCACGCCTTTCCCCTCGGCGGCAAATTTCCACAGGAGCTCGTAGATCTCCGCCTTGGCGCCGACATCGATGCCTCGGGTCGGCTCGTCGAAGATCAGCACCTTGGGGCCGCGAAACAGCCATTTGGCGATGACGACTTTCTGCTGGTTGCCACCCGAAAATGTCCTGACGGCCTGATGGATGGATGGTGTCTTTATCCGCAATTCACGCACGAGGCGCTGGGCGGAATCATCCTCCGCCTTGCGCAAAATCAATCCGTTGCGGGAGATCTTACCGAGATTGGTGATGGTGCTGTTTTGCGCGCAGCTCATGTCGAGCATGAGACCTTGAATCTTGCGGTCTTCGGTCGCGAGACATAGTCCAGCGGTTACGGCGTCCCTGGGCGAGGCAATCTCGACCGGCTCGCCGTCTATGCGGATTTCGCCCGCCACCTTGATATCGGCGCCGAATATGGCCCGGACCGCCTCGGTGCGGCCGCTGCCGACAAGCCCGGCAATGCCGACGATCTCTCCCTTGGCGACGGAAAATGACAGCTCCGGGCTATGGTTCGTCACTTTGAGGCCGGAGACGCCGAGCGCCTCGCCGGAGATGGCGCTGTCGCCGCGAAAGGCGTCATGCTGCGCGAGTTCGCGCCCGACCATGAGTTCGACGATTTTCGGAATTCCAAGCCCTTCGAGCGGCCGCGTCATCACATGCTGCCCATCGCGCAGGATGGTCACGTCATCGCCCACCTCGAAGATCTCTTCGAGCCTGTGCGATATGTAAAGCGTGGTGACACCGCGCGCCTTCAGCCGCTTCAGAATTTCAAAGAGCCGGTCGACTTCCTTCGAGGTTAGGGTTGCCGTCGGCTCATCGAGGACGAGAAGCTTGCTTTCGTTGGAGAGCGCCTTGGCGATTTCGAGAAGCTGAAGCTGAGCGACGCTCAAGCTGCCAGCAAGCGTCGTCGGCGCCACGTTGAGGCCGACTTCCGCCAGCAGTTCCGTCGCCCTGGCATTCATCTGCTTATAATTTACCAGGCCGTATCGGCGCGGCAGATGCTCAAAGAGCAGGTTTTCGGCGACGGTAAGATTGGAAAGCGGGTGCAGCTCCTGGTGAATGACCCGGATGCCCGCCTGGAACGCTTCCAGCGGAGAGGACGGATGATAGGCTTTGCCGTCAAACAGGATGCGGCCATCATCCGGCTTGAAGACGCCGCCAAGCAGATTGATCAGGGTCGATTTGCCGGCGCCGTTTTCACCAAGAAGAATGTGACCCTTGCCACGACGGATCTCTATCGAGACATCCTTCAGGGCGACGACGCCCGGGAAGCGCTTGCCTATTCCTTCCAACTTAAGGATGGCGTCATCTACAGTCTCTGGCACGTCCACCTCATCAGCGTTTCCGTTTTTGAATCGGAGATGGCGATCTTCCTCGCGCCGCCTTCCGCTGGGCCTAACGCCTCGCGCTCAAAGGCCGACCAGAAGATCGATCGGAAAGTGGATGTGCCGGCAAATACCAGCACATCCTTACCCGCAAGGCTGGTTTATCGACTATTTGAGATCCTTGGCGGTGACGAGTGTCACATCCGTCTTGACCCAGCCGGTGAATTTTTCGCCGGCATATTCGCGAAGGCCATACTTGATGCCCATGGCCGCCATTTCCGCGCCGTACTGCTCGACGGTGGCCAGCATCTTGCCATCCTTGAGCAACGGCTTGACGGACGGAATATTGTCGAAGCCGACGACCTTGATCTTGCCTGCCTGGCCCGACGCGTCGAGAGCCTTGACCACGCCAAGCGCCATGGAGTCGTTGGCGGCCATGACGCCCTGAATATCCTTGTACTTGGTGAGGAAATTCGTCATCACGGTGTTGGCTTCTTCCGTCTCCCAATGCGCGGTCTTGCTGTCGAGAAGCTCGAGCTTGCCGTTCTTGATGGAGTCCATGAAGCCTGCCTTGCGCTCCTTGGCATTGTCGGCCTCGGGATTGCCTTCGAGGATCACCACCTTCGCGCCGGGACCAAGATCCTTGGCGAGCGCATCGCCTGCAAGCTTGGCGCCGGCCGTGTTATCCGGCCCGAAGAAGGCGAGATCGATACCGGCCGCCTTCTTGGCATCGGCATCGAGCGGCACGTCGATGTTGATGACTTTCACGCCAGCTTTCACCGCCTTTGCGAGCGGCGTGGCCATGGCCTTGGAATCGGCCGGCGCGACGACGATGATGTCGTATTTCTGCGTCACGAAGTTCTCGACGGCATCGACCTGGGCCGCGAAGTCCCGTTCGTCCTTCATGCCGACGGCCTTGAAGTCGAACTTATCCTTGTTTTCGGCCGCATATTTGTCGGCGCCGGCCTTCATCTGTTTGAAGAACTCATTGGATAGAGACTTCATGATCAGCCCGACTTTCGGCTTGCTGGCGGCAAAGGCGGGCGACACGCCGCAGGACAGCGCAAGCGCCAGAGTGCCGGCAAGCCCCAATTTCAGCGCCGTACGCCGCTTCGTGTTGATCAAGACGGATTCGCGTTTTGTAGAATTGGTCATTTCTTTCCTCCCGAACGGTCCTGGGCTCAGCTCCACCTGAGTTGTCTGCGACAATGAACCGTTTCCACGTATATTGGGTATCATGCCGCCAGGAATTGTCAAGGCACCGATTTTGCGGTGAAAAACAGGTGAAATTGGAGCTTTACCTGTCTCGGAAGATAGGTATGATGAACCGTTTCCATCGGGCTGGCGTTGCTTTCGCGGTGGAGGATCGGCTTGACATGAAGCCCTTTGACTAAGGCGGCAGAGACCATCAGCTGAGAGGCTGCTCAGGCGCCTCCATGGTCCGGAAGGTGAAATGAAGGGATATTGGTTCCGTTATGCCGAAGGTTGGAATTCGAGACGTTGCCAAGCTGGCGGGGGTCTCCACCGGGACGGTCTCAAGGGTTTTGAATGACCACCCTTCCGTGACGGATGAATTGAGAACACGGGTCAGAAGCATCATCGAAGAGCTCGGTTATACGCCCGATCCTTCTGCCAGAAGCATGCGCGGCAAGGTCAGCCGTCTCATCGGCATCATCATTCCCGATCTCACCAATCCCTTCTTCTCGGAACTCGTCCAGTCCGCGGAGCAAGCGGCGGCGAAGCATGGCTATAACATCATCGTCATGACCTCTTTCGATCACGCGGCCAAGGAAGCGGATCGCATCGGCCAGCTGACAAGTCGGAAGGTGGACGGCATTATCCTTGTTCCGAGCAATGATTTCCATGCGCTCAAGCCGCCGAAGGGCCTGCCAATCGTCATCGTCGACCGCCTCCTGCCGGGATATTCCGGCATTGCCGCCGATCATCGCAGCGGCGTGCGCCTCGGCGTCGAGCATCTTGTGAAGCTTGGCCATCGCCGCATTGGCTTCATTTCGGGTCCCAAAGATTCCGTCCCAGCCAATGATCGCCTCCGGGGCTATCTCGATGCGATGAAGTTGGCCGGCGATGGCGAGCAGAACGCGGCGCCGCTGATCGCGGAAGCGGCTTTCGATTATGAAAGCGGGCGGTCTGCCGGAAACTATCTTCTCGCGCGCGCCCGCCACGAGCGCCCAACCGCCATCTTCGCAAGTTCCGACCAACAGGCGATCGGTTGCATGCGTGCAGCCCATGATTTGGGGATCCCAATCCCGGCTGCCCTTTCCATCGTCGGCTTTGATGGTATTCCGCTCGCGAGCATGACAATACCACGCCTGACCACAGTGAAGCAGCCGATTCAGGAAATAGCGGCAGCGGCGGTCGCCGTTTTGTTGGGCAAGCAGGATGCCCCGGCGCTCGGCAAACCACTCCTGCTGGCTTGTGAGATTACTCAGGGGGAAACAACGTCCTCACCACAACCGGATTAAAAGATGATGCCGTGGTTGTGGATGACACTACACCTAAATATTGATGAACTACATGCATGTCTTTATCCGCTATTGTCAGTGAGACATGTGTTCAACAGCGTCCGAACTGCGTCGGAATTGTCTTACCACTGCATTGTTTGTACCCGTCAAATACCCAGTGTATTAAGCCAGTCGCTGAAGCTGGATGTCTTCGTCATGTGTGGTAGGTGCTCTACCTTGCATTCCCCGCTATGTCTGCGGACTTCGCTTGGGCTGTAGCCGAATTCATGTGTGAAGGCCCTGCTGAAGTTGGCTGCCGATTCGAAGCCAAGATTACTTGCGATATCTGCAATTTTCTGACCATTGTTCAGGTCGGCTAGTGCTGCGCGTGCGGCCAGAAGGCGCCTTCTGCGCACGTAGTTCAGGACGCCACCCGATGCCTGGAACAATTCGTACAGTCTGGTTCGGGAGATTGCCAATTCACGGCTCAACGCTTCCGGCGTGAGCTCCGCTGATCCGAGATTGCTCTGAATAAAGCGACGCGCTTTCGTCATCAGTCCGATCTCGGAGCTGCGATCGCCGATCGCATGGCCATCCACCAGCGGCGTGACGCTATGAAATATCATCTCTTGCAGCTGGTTGCGTACACTGTGCAGATCATCCCTCGTCAAACGGTTGAGGTTCGCTTCGAGAAAAGCGATGTAGTCGGCCAGCAGCTTGACGCGCGCGCCCCCCAGGACGATGTTGTTGCTTGCTCCAGGCAGTCCGCCATGATCGGCGAACAAATCGCAAGGTAGAATGAGGGTAACGGATTGCGCGCTTATGGTGCGGCCATAAAACGGGCAGCCAAGTGCCCGGATTTCCATCATCCCGGGCTCGTTTTCGACCACATGCCCATTGACGCTGGTCCATGTCTTGCCCGTGCGCAGGAATGTGATTTGCCAATGATCTATGGCGCTGAAGCGTAGTTTCTCCGGAGAGCGTTCATAGCTGAAGGCTGGCGTTTGCTGCTGGATGAGAAGCGCCCCTTCAAGATTCCAGACGGTTTGAGATGCCGCGAAACCTTCTCCGGCTTGGCCGCTTTCGGGAAGATACGCGTCTATCAACGGCGCCATATGCTTCTGCCAAGCCGGGAATTGCTGACTGGGAGCCTCATGGGATGTGGAGAATGGCAGTGACACGAGCTCTGGCACATCCGTGGTCTTGCCGCAAATTGGAGCTTCGGAAATGCGGGGCCACCGGCGCCTTTCGACAAAAGCTGGTTGTCCGGCTGTAGTCTCGGTCTTGTTCCACATCATCGTGGCGGCCTTTCGACAAAACGTGCCAAATCGGCTGGCAGTCGCCGCGGTATCCTTACCGCGGGCGGATGGAGGGGATGGGCACCTATAGGTGATGGACGCCCAAAATGGGTCGCGCGCGGAAAGTACAGGCCTTGTCCGGTTACGATCTTTCCCAATTGTCGCAAAACAGCCTGAATTTCAGTCCATCCGGGCGCCCGCCGATTGGCGGACGGACATAAGGAAAGTGATCGCTTCATCTCTTGAGCAAAGAATTCCGCCTTGCGGTGCGCCTTGGCCGGCAAACCAAAGAAGTCTGTGGATGTCTGAGCCGAGGCTCTGTGCATCCGCCGAATGTCGCGCCAAGTTATTATCATCGCAGGCAGCATTGTCGCAGGTCCCCGCCCGAAGGCTGTAAGGGGAAATTAAGCAGATTTCATTAATATTTTCAAGATATTTATAGAAGTTGCTTAAATATTTTCCGCTGAAATACACGAAGGAAACTTGTCAAGGAGAGTAAACTTATGAGTTTTTGGAAGAACTCTTGCAATCTATCCGCAGGTAATCGAAAGGTCGGCGTCTCTTTATCGATAATACTTGCGATTGCATCTTCGGTGGTCATGCATGAAACTGCAAATGCTGCCGAGAATGTGCACGTGAAGAATAAGACTGTGCAGTTGTACATGAAGAAGTATCAAAAGGACAATGTCGTCTTCTATAGCGGAAGTTCACTTACCAGGACGACTTCGGTTTCCGCCGAGAATTACTTCAAAGGTTCTCCTTATATCTGCACACCAAGTGGATTTGGAAGAACGTCGCATTGCTACAATCGCAGCGCATTTTGAGTTGAGCCAGCTGATGCCACGCACTGCGCGCGGCAAAGAATAGGGGCATTTCCCGGATGGCGGTTCGACGGAACAGGTGAGACGCATGCCGCCCGCTATCCAAAAGAAAGCCCCTATGTGAGTATTCGACTTCAACCGGGCAGATGTCTGCGAACATAGTCGCCCGGCCGCAGTTTCAGAACTTCGTCATCATGTTTGATCGGATTATGACGGAACACATACCATTTTCCGCCTGATGCTCGTTTCTGATAGATGATCCCGGCCTTCTTGCGATGCAGGAAGCAGGACACGTTGGGTGCGGCACTTTTCTTGCTGTACCAGACAGCGCTCATGCAGAGCCTACCGCGATCGGTCGCATACCAGATGCCCCTTGCGTAGGATTTTTGAGCGCCCGTATGCGACCAAGCTGTAAATCGACGATGATGACGCGAGAAGAAGCCGGCCCCGTCCTTCCATATCCAGGAACGTCCCGAGTAGAGCTTTTTCAGTTCCTTGGCGCTCATTGGCATGGCTTGATGTGCCGCACGCGCCGTCATTCGATCGATTTGATGCTGTGTCGCAGCGTTCGCGGTGCCGGCCAGCAGCATCGCGAACATGGCGTTCAGGATGATGAAACGGAACCAAGACATGGGTTTCTCCTCAATCTTTCATCATCGCGGTCAATTCAAGAGGGGCGGCGTGGCGACGCGCCAATCCGGCCTGCCCAGACCATCCGGCCAGGGATAGACTTCACGGTCGTTGAAGTAGACCACCGCTTTCAGGTCAGGGAATTCGGAATGCGGCTTGTTGGCTTCCTCGGCCCACGCGTGAACGTAGGCCTCGTTGCCCTGGTAGCCCAGTTCCGCGATCACGATCGGCTTCTTGAAGCGTTTCACACGGTCGTAGCCGGGTTTGGTCGCTTCCACGAAGGTCGAATCTCGCCCGAGCTTGCGCTGATCGAACGGCTGGTAACCGAAGACCGACAGCCCGACGACGTCGACGAATGAATCGCCGGGATAATAGGCTTCAAGCCCATCCTTGCCCATCGGCGACCACATATACTTCGCCGAGGGAAGGCTCTTGCGGCAGACGGTGACGGCGTGCCTGTAGGCCTTCACATACTCCTCCGCATTCCAGTAGGCCCAGGTGAACTGCCCGTTCTTCTCATCCATTTCCTGCGCCCAGCGAATGGTGACGGGTGCATTGAGCTTCGCGGCCGCCGAGCAGATCGCCGTCATGTTGGAATCGTAGTGGCCCGCCAGAATTCCATTGAGTAGATCGGTAGGCGTGACGCGCCAGTCGCGGGCCCATGACCAGGGCTCGATGGTGATCAGCAGCGAACGCCCACGCTTGCGGGCATAATCGTCTGCCGTGCTCAGCGTCGACAGATCGACGTCTTCCCAAGGCAGGAAAAGATGCTCGATCTTCGGATTGGGGTCACTGGAAAAGTCCCCGTTGGGATCATAGGCACCCCCTGGCAGCGATTGGGGTGTGATGATCGGCCTCTTGTCGTTGAAGAGAGGCCGGGTCTCGGCCTTTGCGTCCAGGCCGTTGCTGGCAGCGTATACGCCCCCACACAGGGCGCCAGCCGCAAGCAAGGCTGTCGTTAGTTTTGATAGAGTTTTCATAGCATTGCCTCCTTCCTCTATTCGGTCTTGTGGACGGTCAAAGAGGTCTTCAAGGCCTCCAGTCGTTGTGAGACCAGATCATCGGCGATCAAGTTTGTCGCCTCGTCGGTTTTCTTGGTGACGGGATGGCGAAACACGAACCATGCTCCGCCAGTCTCGCGTTTCTGATAGATCGTTCCATCGAGAATGCGATGGATGAAGCAGGTCTTGGCGGGAAACTGGCCGTTCGTGGCGTGCCAGGTTGCCTCGAGACACAGACGGCCGGTGTCCGTCACAGCCCAGCGGCCTTCAGCCCAGGATTGTCCGTTGGTCCCGTCGACCCAGGCCGAAAACCGACGATCGGTATCCTGCAATCGGCCAGCACCATCGGGCCAGCGCCAGCTCTTGTCGTGATAGAGCATGTAAAGTTCAACCGCCGTCATGGGTCTTGCTCCATCCGGCACCTTGGTGGTCGTTGCGGCTAAGGCCGTATTGCTTCCCGCTGCAAGTCCAAGCACGATCGCACATGCCAGCGATGCGGCGGGGACCAGGGAGGTCTGTGTCCTTGATGGCTTCATATTGCTTCTCCCGTATCGTGGATTGGAACGAGCCTTGGGGTTGCCGCCTTTACGGCTCGCTGCCGGTTTCGTCGTTTGGCGATATCGCGCAAGCTGCTATGTGTGCTTGCCGACTTACCTATGGAGCAGACGTGAAAGCCAATCCGGCGGGCGGCTTCCGCATCCAGCGCATTTCGCAGATCTATGAGAACAGGCTGGCGCAGTTTCTTCTTGAGCTGGGCCAGGTCGATCTTTCGGATGGCGTCCCATTCCGTCATGACCACGACGGCATCCGCGTTTCTCGCGCATTCATAAAGATCCTCGTGGAAATCGACGCTGCTGAGGACTTTTGCTGCATTCTCGATGCCGACGGGGTCATATGCCCGGATGCGGGCACCCAGGCGCTGCAGGGTTTCGATGAGCGGCACGGAGGGCGCGTCGCGCATGTCGTCGGTATCGGGTCTGAAGGTCAGGCCGAGAATGGCGATGGTCAGACCGTCAATATCGCCGCCAAGTGCCTTGCTGACCTTCCGTGCCATGCGCCGTTTGCGCATCTCGTTGACGGCAAGGGTTTCCTCGACGATGCGCAGCGCCACGCCATGGTCCTGCGCCGTCTGCAACAGCGCCAGCGCGCTTTTGGGGAAGCATGAGCCGCCATAGCCGGGGCCGGCGGCAAGGAGGCTTGCCCCGATGCGCTTGTCGAGCCCCATGCCGAGCGCCAGCTCTGCGACATCGCTGCCCATCTCCTCGCAAAGATCGGCAAGTTCGTTGATGAAGGTGATCTTCGTGGCGAGAAAGGCATTGGCGGCATGCTTGATCAGCTCAGCCGTCCGACGCATCGTGATGATGACAGGCGTATTCTGGCGCTCGATCGGGACATCATAGAGCTCGACAAGCCGTTTGCAGGCCCATTCCTCCTCCACGCCCAGGACGATACGGTCCGGAGCGAGAAAATCCTGCACCGCAACGCCTTCGCGCAGAAATTCCGGATTGGAGGCGACGGCGAAGGTGCCAGGCGTCCGGACCGAGCTGATGATCCTGTGTACGGCGTCGCCGGTTCCGACCGGCACCGTCGATCTTATCACCACGATACTATCAGCCGAGATAAGCGCCGCGAGCTCGCGCGCTGCCTGGTAAATGAAGGAAAGGTCGACATCCGCTTGTCCTGGATGCGGAGGCGCGGCGATCGCTATGAAGACGATGGCTGCTCCTTCGACCGCCTTTGCGATGTCGCAGGTGAAGTCCAGCCGTCCCGCGGCATAGTTTCGTTCCACCAGCTCGTCGAGATCCGGTTCGTAGATCGGCATCCTGCCGTGACGAAGGGCGGCGATCTTATCGGCATTCTTGTCCACACAGACGACACGATTGCCCCATTCGGCGAAGCATGTGCCGCTGACCAAGCCCACATATCCGGTTCCAATAACAGCTATCTTCATGTGCGTTCCCGCCAATAGCGTCCTTCCCGTCATGAACCTCAATTGTCCGTGTCACTCACGTGCCAGTGCGGATTGAGCACCATTCTATGCAGTCCACGCCCGCCAATTCCGGCGCCCGCCACCGAAAAGCGATTGTCGAACAGCACGTAGCCGTCGGTGTCCCAAATCAGTGATTGTACTCCGGCGCGGCCGTGCTCCATGATGCCGACAAATGGCAGCGCCGTCAGAGCAAGCAGAGCGCTGGCGAGCGCTGGCCGATAAAAGCGTTTGTTCGCGCCGAGCGTGTTTTCACGCGCATGCTGGACGATGATGACCAGCAGCAGCAAGGTGTAGATGGCGGCATTCATCGTTGCGAAGATATAAAAGCCGCTGCTCTCCTCCGCGCTGACGGACAGCACCGGCAAGATGGATGCGAGAGAGAGAAGGGCATAGGGTGCAAGGACCCGGAACGGCAGCGGATCGACCTCCGATGTGCCTTTCGGCGTGACGCGGAAATCCACGAACGATCCGGTCGCCCGATCGTGAATGGCAGCCAGAGCGCCAACGAGTGCCCACGGCCAGCGGGCAAACAGGAACAATGTCATCTCCCAGCTCAGGATCTTGGCATTGACCGGCCTGAACGTATGCGTACTGCGCCAGCGATAAGCGAACAGGATCAGCAGAACGGATTGCGGCACGAAGTGCAGCAGAAAGTCGGGATAGGAGACATCGACGAAGGTCCTGCCTCTAACAAGCGCGATGACGGGCATGACGAACATCAGCGCCATGAAGAGCGAGAAAAGAGAATACCAGAGCTGCGAAAACAGGAACTGGATCTTGAGACGCAGCGGCAGCCGTTTGATCAAGCTTGGTGAATATTGCAACAGGATCATCATCAGGCTGCGCGACCACTGAAACTCCTGGGTGATGAGATCGGCAAAGGTGCGCGGGCCATCGCCATGCGCAATGGCATCGAGCGCATGAATGCCACGCCAGCCGTGCGCATTCATCATCAGCGTGGTGGAGTGGTCTTCCGCCAGCTCTGGGCCTAGACCGCCAATGCTCTTCAGGGCCTTGGCGCGAACGGCGTAGTGCGAGCCGATGCAAAGCGGCGACAGCCCGTGATTGAACCCCACCTGAAGCGATCCGTGCATGCTGGCTTCCGCATAGAGACGGCCGCGTGCCGACCAGCTTTCACCGGCATTCTGATCGCAAATGCTCGGCGCGGATACATAGCCGACCGCCGGATCGGCGAAGGGGCGAAGCATCTGAAAAAGATAGCCTTGCTCGGGCACATGATCGGCATCGAGCTGCACGACGAAATCATAGCCTTCATAGCCGTAGTGATCGTAGAAGAAGGCGAGATTGCCTTCCTTGCAGCGGGTGCGCCGCGGCCAGGTCTGACGGTGATAATCTTCGCGGCCCCTGCGGGTGGATACCTGGACGCCATGTTTGCAGCACCAATCCAGCGTCGAGGGTGACGGATCTTCATCCGCGAGCCAGGTGTCGTGCGGCACATTCTGCATCAGCATGGCAGCCAATGTCCGAGCCACCACCGCGAAGGGCTCCGATGGTGCCTTGGTGACGACCATGGCGATGCGGCTGCCGGCGGGAAGCCGCAATTGCCCCGTCGGCTTTTCGGCGCGAAAGAAGACGATGATGAAATAGGCTGGAATGATCGTCACCCAGGCAAGCACCAGGGTCAGCAAGACCGATCCCATCGGGTCGACATGGTGTGCGGGTGTAAGCCACCAGCTCCAGAAATAGACAAGCGCCGCAAGCCATAGCGTGGCGCAAACGACGTATTCCGCGCGCTGGCGATCCTGCAGGACCGGCGTCATCAACGCCCTTTCCTTCATTGCTTCAGCTCGTGTCCGGATCGATGTCATCCTCGCATCTCCAATCCGAAGAAGGGAGCCGCGGTCCGGATGATTGTTTCGATATTCGAATGCAGAGCGTGGAAGCCGAGTTTCTCGGCGGCGAGTTCGGAAGCGGCATAAAGGACGGGCGGATCGCCCGGTCGCTGCCTGTGCATGGCGACGGGAACCTTGCGTCCGCAAACGCGTTCGATCTCCCCGACGATCTCCTTGATCGACGTGCCGTGCCCTGTTCCCAGATTGACGGCAAGATTGTCACCACCAGCCAATAGATACTCGACTGCCAGGACATGCGCCCTGGCGAGATCCAGCACGTGGATATAGTCGCGCACACAGGTACCATCCGGCGTGTCGTAATCGTCTCCATAGACCTCCAAGGTTTCGATCGCGCCGGCCGCCGCCAGCAACGCGCGTGGAATGAGATGCGTTTCGGGATCATGCCATTCGCCCAGTTCCCGTTCCGGATCGGCGCCCGAGGCGTTAAAGTAGCGTAGTGCCACATAGGAAAGTCCGTATGCGGCTGAATAGTCGGCGAGCATGTGTTCGGCAATCAGCTTCGTTCTGCCATAGGGATTGATGGGTCGAGGCGTCTCGCATTCGCGGATCGGCAGATGGGCGGGAATTCCGTATATCGCGCAGCTCGATGAAAAGATCAGCCTATTGGCTTGCGCGCGGCGGCACGCCTCTAGAACCGACAGCGTGCCGGTGACATTGTTGGCGTAGTATTTCGCAGGATTTTCAACGGACTCGCCGACATAGGCCGAGGCGGCGAAATGTATGACTGCCGCAGGCCTGTGGCAATCGATCGCCTCGGCAAGGCGGGGCGTATCGAGAATATCGCCTTGGACGAAGGGCCCCCAGCGCACGGAGGTCAGGTGGCCCGTCGAGAGATTGTCATAGACGACGGGCTCGAAGCCCTGGCGATGGAGGAGTTTCGCGGTGTGGCTGCCGATGAAGCCGGCGCCACCCACGACGAGTATTTTTTGCCTGGCCATCACGCAACCTCGAAAAGCTCGCTGCTTGGACGAACCAGCTGCCGTTCGAAGTAGGCGATGGTGGACTTCAGCCCATCCGCTAGCGCGACCGACGGTTCCCATCCCAGTTCGCGTTTCGCGACGCTGATGTCGGGTCGGCGCTGACGCGGATCGTCGACCGGCAAGGGCTTATGGACGATCTTTGAGCTGGAGCCGGTGATCGCGATCACCTGTTCGGCAAGATCACGCACGGTAAATTCCGCCGGATTACCGAGATTGACAGGCGTATGGATGACCGTTTGGTCGGCCATAAGGCGGACGAAACCATCGATCAGGTCGGCGACATAGCAGAACGAGCGCGTCTGGGAGCCATCGCCATAGACCGTGATGTCCTGACCCCTGAGTGCCTGGACGATGAAATTGGAAACGACGCGGCCGTCGTCGGGGCGCATACGCGGCCCATAGGTGTTGAAGATGCGGGCAATTCTGATGTCGACGCCGTGCTTAGCGTGAAAGTCACGGAAAAGCGTTTCGGCGGAACGCTTGCCTTCGTCGTAGCACGAGCGGGGGCCGAAGGAATTGACGTTGCCCCAATAGTTCTCAGGCTGCGGATGTACCTGGGGATCTCCATAGATCTCTGAGGTGGAGGCCTGGAAGATGCGCGCCTGGTGATGCGCGGCTAGCTCCAGCAGGTTGAGCGAGCCGAAAACGCATGTTTTCATGGTGTGGATCGGATCGGCCTGATAATGCGGCGGAGATGCCGGGCAGGCCAGATTGTAGATCTCGCTGACAGGCAGATCGAGTGGCGCTATAACGTCATGGCGGATAAAGCTGAACGTGTCGTAGCGAAGCAGATGCCATAAATTGTCCATCCGCCCGGTTGAAAAATCATCCACGCAGATAACTTCATGACCATCCTGTAGAAGCCGGTCGCAAAGGTGCGAGCCGAGGAACCCCGCGCCTCCCGCAACAAGAATCGTACGTCTCTTGGTATTTTTTGGAGCTATGCCTGCAGATTTGAACGCTATGCCCATCAAACCCTCCCGGTAATTTAGACACGCAGCCGAGTATTCAGGGCGAAGTAATACTTCCGCCCCAGTGCAAGGCTTTTACAACTGGGAATTATTGCTGCAATTTACAGTTATAGTTTACTAATGTTTAACTATGCTGTCGTTATCAGGGAATGCAGAAGTTTTACATTCTGTCCATTTTTGTATCTATCAGCACGGATGTATTCATTCGCAATAATTTACATTGAACGTGCGATTTAAACTGAAGTTTTTACTATATAATTCAGATATACATTAGTATCATAAGATATTTCAAGATATCAGTGAGTATTGTTATTTATCTCCGCCCCAGATGGCGAAGCCGATAGGCGTAAGGGCGAGTGGACCGAAATTCGGCTTCAAATAAATTCGCGCAATATGTTGTGCCACGATGCGCCTCTTCTCCAGCAAGTTTTCGTGTCCGCGCCCTGCGCGACAGCAACACCGTGGCTCATCTGAGATCTTGTAAGCGGATAATTCCATAAGGCCGAATGCCCGAACCATGAGCGTTCTGACACCCCGAGGGAGCGGCAAGGATAGGGGCGCGGGCGCTTGATGGCTAGGTTAGGCGCAGATCCAGGCGCGGATGCAGCTTTTTCAGGTTTGGCAATGATTTCATCTGCCAGGGAATTTGCGACGAGCCACAGACGGTAAGATGAACGTCCGGATGCTTGCGCGCTTCTATCGTCAGTTTTGCTAGCAGGTTGATGCCCGAGGAATTCAAGAATTGCAGACCGGTGAGATCGAAAGTCGCCTTGCCTCCACCCCCATGAAGGATCGTCCTGGCCAGATCATAGACCGGTGCATAGGCGTCGGGACCCGCCAGACGCATGGTTCCGTCAAAATACAGAGTGCTGCCTTCGGACCAGACGCGGAATGCTTCTTCTTTGATTTCCATAAAAGGCCTCTCGCTGGTTCACGCCGATGAAATCGCCATTGCGGCATAGGTTTGCAGCTTGATCCGCTTGTGCGGACCATCCTCGTCGAAATGCCAGGCCAGCTGAACCTGGTAGTCGCTCATCAATGTCAACAGTCCTAACCCGGATGCATCGTCGCCGGCAAGAACGCTTGCCTCGATCTGTTCTATCAGGAGATCGCCGGGATCGCCGGCCGTAACCCTCAGCAATAATTCCTGGAAGCGTTCAGTCGTGTCACGGTCGATAAAGTTTCCGATCCGCATCCTGAAATGATGGTCATCCCTCAGGGCCTCGATCAGGATCTCGCCCGTGGCGCGGAACTTGATGGAGTTTTCGATGAGCTCGTTGGTCAAATAACCGATATCGTGCCGTACCGTCTTGTATTGGCGCTCGGAAGCACGGAAATCGAGCGCCATCGTTTCCGCGATAAAGTCGGATGTCATGGCCGAATGGCGCCACGCCAGGTGAAGAGGTCCGTCGAACAGGCGAATGCGAAGGGCATTGGTGCCGTCGAACGAAACCAGATGTTCCTTGCCGAAAATTGCTGTTGTCATCTCCTCACCTGTGCCGCATCACCACAAGGGTAATATCGTCATGGATCTTGTGGGTCCCGATGTAAGCCATCAAATCGTCGAGTATGCCCTCGACGACTTCTTCCGCAGTCCCGCCATGTAGCCGGCGGGCATCCTCCAAAAGCCTGTCGAAGCCGAACAGTTCGCCCTTCGAATTCTCCGCTTCGGTGACACCGTCTGTATGCAGGACTACCATGTCGCCCTTCTCGAAGGATACTTGCCGCGTATCGATAAAGGGAGCTATGTCGGGCTCGAGGCCAACAGGAAGACCGAGATCGCCTGTATCTATCCGCTCCACCTTGCCGTCCTGGCGAATGATGATCATGTCCTCGTGCTGGCCGGATATGGTCAATCTCTCGCCGTCATAGTCGAGGAACGACAAGGTGAGATGCTTGTCCGTCCGTGTCCGTTCGATGTTCTTGAAGATCGCGCGGTTGAGATCGGTCAGGAATTTTGCCGGGTCCATCTCGCCTGCTTCCTGCAGGGCGCGGGCGATCGATTGCACCATCAGCATCAGCACGCCGCTCTCCAGCCCGTGGCCGGTTACGTCGCCGATGCCGATCTTGAGGTTGTTCCCATTCTGCAGAACATCATAGTAATCGCCGCCGACTTCGTCGGCCGGGCGCATGTAGGCGGCGATCTCCAGATGCTTGATCGCGGTCAGCTCCTTGGCCCGCGGCAGGACCATGAGCTGGATCTGCCGGGCGACATTGAGCTCGGCACCCAGCCGCAGATTTTCGTTCTTCAATTGGCTGTTGAGGGTCGAAATCTCTTCCTTGGCCGCCTCGATCTCCTTGGTCCGGTCCGAGACGAGCTTTTCGAGGTTTTCGGTGTGGAAGCTGATATCCTCCGCCATCCGGTTGAATGCGATGCCGGCCTCAGCCACCTCGTCCCTGGTCGAGATATCGACCCGGACCGAATAATCCTTCGCCTGTATGCGTTTGGCGGCGCTCGCCAGCGCGCTGATGCCGCTGGTGACGCGTTTCGAAGCAGCGAAGACCGCCGCTGTGACGATCATCAGCGACACAAGGACCGCCATGATCTGATAAAGCAGGATGCGGTTGGTCGCCCGCGATATCTCATCCTTGGCGGCAATGAGCGAGGCGTAGATCTCGCGCTCGGGCACGACTATCCCGAGCGACATGACCTCGCGTTGCACCGGTCCATCCACCCAAAGATTGGTCGGGTGCAATTGCTTGACGACCACGAGGTAGGGAACATCCTCTCCCTGCTGGCTAAGCGTAATATGCTGGATCACGCCGTCGGCCTCGAGTGGCAGCGTGGTGATTGCCGTTTGCGTGCTGTTGCGCAAGGATCGATCGACGCCGGTGACGCCCTTGGCGGCGGCATCATTGGCGGCACGCAAGCCGATGACCTTCTCGCCCACGGGATTGATCGCGACGACATTTCCATTCGACATGGCAAGGAAGCCGAAGCCGGTCTGGGCGACTTTCACATGTTCAACGATTTCGGCAAGTTGCGTGAGCGTGATATCAGCGCCAGCGGCACCGGCCACCTGATGCCGATCCGGCGTCCAGAGCGGATGAAAAAAGCTGACGATCAGCTTGCCGGTGATGGCGTCGGTATAGGGAGCGGTCTGGGTGATGTAATCGGCAACCGGCCGTGATGACGGGTTGGAAGCCCATTGCTGCCAGGATTCGTAGAGGCCTGGAAAGAAGAATGTCCAAAAATCGGCGCTGTTATGGCCGGGATAGAGCCGGTCGAAGGTCTGTGCCTGCGTCGTATAGGGAGCGGTCCGGAAAATCGGACGCTCCCTGGGGCCGATATAATACATCTGCAGCTTCGACGCGCCGTTATGCAGCAATGAAGGGGCGACCAAATCGAGCACCGCGCTCCACTCTATGTCTGCCTGTACCTGGGGCAGGGGATGGTGATCCTTATCGAGCAGGTACCCCCAGACACTGATGACGGAGGGCGTGCCGGGCAAGTTCTGTGACCACTGGCCAACCGGGTCGTAGGACACCGTTACGGCACCCGGGGACGCCCTGCTCATGGCGGCCCCCACATCCACGCTTCGCGCGGGGTTGTCGATCTGTCCCTGCAGCACGCCCGCCAGCGCCTTCACGTCGGAATGGACTTGGTCGATCAGCAGGCCGACCTCCGCGGCGGTCGAATCCGCATAGGAGCGAATGTAATCCTGGCTCGCCTTCTCCAGGCCTTGTCCCACTTCCGTCGTGGCGTTGCGCGAAAGACGCTGGACGTTCCATAGCGCAAGGCCGCCGCTGACGAGCAGGTCGAAAAGAACGGCTCCGCCGACCACGAGTAGAAATTTGGCGCGAAAGGACCGCAGTCCGAGCCGTTGCTTGGCGGTTGACGCGTCTGTCATAGCGGTTTCTGTCCCGAGGAAGCCCAGATCGGCCAGCCGGCATAGCCTCTTGGGTGGAGCGCGGCAAAAATATGATCGGCGAAACCTTGTTTGAATCGCTCGATGAATGCGGCCGAATCCCCTCTTCGGACCGCCATCTCATCTGCGTAGACATTCCGCCACGCCGTGATGATGTCGGCGAAATCCTGGGGATCGCCGTCGAGATTGGTGACCATGAAGCTTTCCATCCGCACATCCTTGAAGCCGGCATCCAGCAGCATGCGGCGGCCCTTGGGACCCATTTCGACATCCATGTCGAAGTGGGCAAACAGCTTCGCGACCTCGTTATAGGTCCATTGGATGCTGTCGGCTCTGGGCTCGCCAAGACAATGGGAGTTCTTCTCGTTGGTGATGTAGACCCTGCCGCCTGGCTTGCATATGCGATAGAGTTCGCGCAACAGAATATCCGGACGGTCGAAGATCTGCAGCGAATGCCTGCAGGTCACGAAATCGAACTGGTCGCTCTCGAACAGCATCTGGGATGCATCGCCATAGGTATATTCGATGTCCTGGACGTCGAAATCGTCCGCGACCCTGCGGGCATATTCCAGGCTCGGTACCGAGTGATCGAGGGCAACGATCCGCGCCGGCTTGAAATCCTTTCGCAGCAGCATGGCGAAATCGCCGATGCCGCAGCAGATGTCGGCAACATGCAAACCCTCACGAAGGCCGTGTCGCGGCAATATCTCGCGTTCGTGCCGCCAGGTCATTTTCGTCTGGGTTCGGAGGATCGGGATGAAGCTCTGGTTCTCCACGAATGTCTGCCCGGGATAGAAGGCTGAATCGTAGATCTCGACGACGATGTTGGGCGACAGATCGCTCAAATGGCGAAACAGCCGCGATGCCCATGCAACGACGCTCGAAGCGACGACCGTCAGTTTGAGATCCGGCCTCGATCGGGTGGCATCGAGGAGTGCATGTGTCAGGGCGCGGAACGCCGTATTGTTCATATGGATGACGCGCTTCAGATTGATGTAGCAGACACCGTTCACCGTCTCGATACCGTTTCGCAGCAGGGCGAGATCATCGGCGAGCTCGGCAACCGAATGCGGTCTGAGGACTCCTGACAGGGAGAATTCCTGATTGTTGGCATCGAATTGCGCTGTGAAACGGCTTGAGGAGGGGTTGTTCAATTGAGTAGCCTTTCGAGTGCGAGATCCACCACGAAAGTCATCACGCCTGTATCCTGATCGGACAGCTCGATATCGGCATCGTAATTGACGGCAAGGCCAAGAAGGATCGCATGCTCGGCAGGCGCGGCGTCATCGGTGATGACATCGAGATAGTTTGCAAGCGCCTGGCCGTTTCCGATGCGCTCGAGGATTGCCTGATATGAATCGCGTTGTTCGGCCGAGCAGGGAAAGGTCAGTTCGATTCGCTCGATCAAGCCGTTTCGGTAGAAGCGGCAGGTAAGGGTACCGCCGCTTTCCCTGGTATGGAACGACATCTCGAAGAGTTCATTCAGGGCTGACGAAAGCAGGTTGGCATGGCGGATGGGATCGTGGCGATCGTGGCTGACCATGCGTGCCACATAAGCGGCGCATTGGTCGCAATGCGACCAGTCCGCCACCAGGGTCGCCATCTCCATCTCCAGCTCAAGCAATGGCTCGAAAGCCGCGTCCACTTGCACCTCCTCCATGGTACCCCCTCGAGAAATTCCCGAATGAAATGCGAAATTCACGGGCTGGCGTGATATTCGTCGAATGTGGTGGCCGGTTGAGTGCGCGCACCCCGCCTTATGAAATCATCGAGCTTATCGGCGCTGAGCGGAGGGCTGATGCTATAGCCTTGCAGGCGGTCGCAGCCTTCTTCCCGGAGCCAGGCGGCCTGTTGCTGCGTTTCGACGCCTTCCGCGGTCACCCGCATGTCCAGACCGTGGGCGAGCCCGATCACGGAGCGCACAATGGCTTGGCTTTTGCCGTCCTGCAAAATATCCCTGATGAAGTAGCGATCGATCTTGATCGTATCGAAGGGAAAATTCTTGAGATAGCTGAGCGAGGAATATTCCGTGCCGAAGTCATCGAGGGAAATCTGGATGCCGAGCACGTTCAGCGTGTTCAGCGTATCCAGATTGTTGGTCGTGCGTTCCAGAAGCACGCCTTCGGTGATTTCCAGCTCCAGGCGCTCGGCTGGAAATCCGACGATATCGAGCGTTTGGGAGATGCGATCGGTCAGGCCCGGCGTCAGGAATTCCGCCGGAGAAAGGTTGACTGCGAGCGTATAGTGCGCCGGCCATGCCAAGGCCTCGCGGCAGGCTTCTTCCAGCATCCACTGACCGATTTCGCGCATCAGGCCGTCGGCTTCGGCCATGGGAATGAAAGCGGCCGGCGGAATGATCCCGAGGGTCGGATGCCGCCAGCGCAGCAGCGCCTCGAAGCCGACTATATGGGACGAAGACTCCACCAGCGGCTGATATTCGATGAAGAACTCGTCACGTTGCAGTGCCACGCGCAGGCTTCGTCGCAGCAGCTCCCTTTGTTCGACCACGATCAGCATGGCCGGATCGAAAGTCCGCGCCCGCCTTCGTCCCTCTTTCTTGGCGGCATAAAGGGCGACATCGGCAGCCTTCATCAGCTGTTCGCCCTCGTTGCCGTCGCGCGGCGCAATTGCAATGCCGACGCTCACGCCGACGAACAGAGAGATGCCGTTGACCGTGAACGGCTTCTTGAATTCGCTCACCAGCGCGTCTGCCAATCGTTCCGCCTCGAAGGCACGCTGCGGTCCGACCTGGATGATGGCGAATTCGTCGCCGGCGAGACGGTAGACCGTTCCGCCCTCGCCGAGCGCTTCCTTGATTCGTTCGGCGGCGAGTTTCAGCACGATGTCGCCGGCACCGTGGCCGAGCGTGTCGTTGACGGGCTTGAAGTCATCGAGATCGAGCTGCATCAGCGCCGGCCCGATCTTGCCGCTCGCCGGAAGGAGCTGCGCGAGCGCGGCACTGAATTGGCGGCGATTGGGCAATCCGGTCAACGCGTCGTGTGTTGCCTGATGGATCAGCCGCGCTTTTTCACCATCGTCGGATGGCAGGTTTCCATTCGAAATTGCCTCATTGGTTTCGATGATCAGGAGGCCCACTCGAATGTAGGAGACGACAACGTTGCGTTTTCCTCGCCTCGGATCGTCGAGCGCGATCGTGCGAGCTTCACCTGTATCGATTACCTGACGAATGAGCTCGGCAAGCGCCGGTTTTGCAAGTGCCGGATAGGCCTCCCACAATGTCACCTTGTTCCGGGTGGGAAGGCCGATATGCTCTTTGAATCCCTTAGAGGAGTCGAGCAGTTTGAGATCGAGGTTCCAAAGCGAAATAACCGCCTCTAAACCGTTGTCGGATTCGGACTCATATGGAATTTGCTGCGACCGATCCACTCGGTTCTCAGGCATATGGCCTCGTCCTCCCCAAGCCGGTCAAACAAAATCCGGCCATTGTTCAGTTTCAACTGGTCCGTTCGCATCGGAGCGTGCGCATCAACAATCGCAGTCTCATCGATCATGCGGGCGCAAGTCGTAACTTACCAGAACGTGACAGCCGCTTTAAGCGAATATATTACGAGGTCTTCATATTTAGCAATGACTGCTAAAACAGGTGCAGATTAAATCGACCGCGGCGATATTATCTGTTTCATTTTGACTGCTAGAAGATTGTACTCCCAGATCGCACGATGCGTTTAGATTGCAGTGCTTCCATCGGGTGATTTCGATGGCTCCATGGTTGATTCATGGAGCGTCCTCTTTTCCGATCGACGCCAGTGGTCGCAGTCCCGCCGCCTTCTACTGAAGTGTCCTGCTTTGCGGCTCCATCGCAAGGACCGGCAATTGCGCTTCGCGGCCCCCTTGAACGGCAGGGTGGCTGCGAAGCCTTGCGGCCTTGCGAATAAGCAACTCCTCATTGATGATCGCTTGCATGCTCGCGGTGAATTTGCGGGGACTGAACTGTTCCGCATGCGCTTGCAGTGTTTCCGGGTGAAAGCGGTGCTGCATGGCCTCGAAATCGATCACGGCCTTGATCAGCGCATCGACGGACTGCTGGTCGAAGAGAATGCCAGTCACTCCCGGCGCGACCGTTTCCAGCGCTCCGCCACTTCCGTAAGCGATAACGGGTCGCCCGCTGGCCATCGCTTCCACCGGAACCATGCCAAAGTCCTCCTCGCCGGGAAAGACCAGCGCACGGCAGCGCGCGAGCTTTTCTCTCAATATTGGAAATGGGGTCCGGCCGAGAAAAGTGATCGAGGGACCGGCGATACGTCTGAGCCCCTCCGCTTCGCTGCCTTCGCCGATGACGACCAATTGGCGATTCATCCGGGTAAAAGCCTTCACCGCCAGATCAATCCGCTTGTAGGGAACCAACTGGCCGGCGCAGAGATAAAAATCCTCGGTCGATGGCGCCGGCGTGAAGTCATCGACATTGACGGGTGGATAGACCACGGTCGCGGGCCGCCGATAATACTTGCCGATGCGGTCGCAGACATGATGCGAGTTGGCGACGAAGCGGTCGACGCGCATGCTCGTATTGACGTCCCAGGAGCGCAGCATCGGCGCCAGCATCGGCAACATGAGCCGGGATGCGAGGCCCGCATGGGATCGATAGAAGTGATAGTGATCCCAAAGATAACGCATGGGGGAATGGCAATAGCAGATATGCGTTGCCCGCGGCGACGGGATGATACCCTTGGCCGGGCCGGATTCGCTGGAAATGATCAGATCATAGCCCGTGAGGTCGAAGCTCTCCAACGCGAAGGGCATCAGCGGCAAGAGCGATTGGTAGGTCTTGGCGGCACCCGGAATCCGCTGAAGGAAGGAGGTGAAAATCTTGTGCCTGCGAATCTTCTCGGAGACACGGCTTTCATCATAGACGAGAGTGAAGATATCGGCGTCCGGATACATGTCGCAGAGCGCCTCGACCACTTTTTCTCCGCCGCGCATCGATACCAGCCAATAATGCACGATCGCTACCCGCATTGCTCTTCCCTCCATGGGTCGAAACAACATTGGGCAGCCGGCAACTTTTGCGACAGGGCCTACATCGGTTCAGCGCGGCATACAAATGGCCGAAGCGAGTGACCAAAAGATTTAGCTGCCGGTATGTGCCTGCACACAAGGATATGCCCATCCGACCAAGAGACGGCTGCGTCGCCTACCTCCCTGCCAGAAATGATAAGCCCTGTTGCTTCGGTAGGGGATTTACACGTTATGCGTTCAGCTGCTGATCTCGCTCCATGGCGCCTTTTCCGTGTGATGGCGCAAGCGATCAAGAAAGCGAGATTTCGACTCATGTCCAGAGTGTGCGCTTCGGCTTACTATTCCATCTCCAGGCCATCTCGATTGATGGCGCCCTGGTTGATGGCGTTGCTTCTTTCCGGCGTGGCGATGCATGGCATGGCGAGTGCTGCGGCCGCCGACGCCTATCGTGTTGGACCTCAGGCGCGGATCAAGGTCGCCATCGTCGAATGGATCGCCGCAACCGGCGAATACAAGGAATGGACGGCGCTGAACGGCGAATATGTCGTGTCGCAATCGGGTTCGATCTCAATTCCGATGATCGGAGAAATGCGGGTCGGCGACAAGACCGTCGAGGACATCAGCGCCGAAATCGGCGACAAGCTGAAGCAGATCACCGGTCTGGCGCTTGCACCGACCGCTTCGGTCGAGGTGGTCAAATATCCGATGATCTACGTGTCCGGCGCTGTCGAAAAGCCGAGCGAGCTGGAGTTCAGGCCCGGCCTGACGGTGAAGCAGGCGGTTGCCATGGCGGGTGGGCGTGAGCGTCGGTCCAGCCAGACCGGTGACTACTCGGAGGCGCAGCAGGTCAGCTATGCCGGCGAGATCAGCCGGATGGAGCTGCAGCTGAAGCAGCTCGGCGCCCGGCGGGCCCGCCTGATGGCCGAACTCAACGATCAGCCGGCGATCACATTCCCGCCGGAGATCAAGGCCGCTCCCGAGGGATCGGCCATCTGGCAGATCATGACGAGCGAAGTAGACCTGTTCAATGCCAGGGCGGATGCTCTGCGTCAGCAACTCGCCGCCGCCGCCGATCTGGAAGTGCTGCTGCGCAACGAAATCAACATCCTTGATGAGAAAATGTCGTCGCAGGACGAGCAGGTGAAGATCGCGCAGGACGAGTTGAGCGACATTTCCAAGCTGGTCGACACGAAGATTTTGACCACCTCGCGGAAAACCTCGCTGGAGCGGATCGTCGCCGAGATGCAGGCAGGCAAGCTGGATCTTGTCGTTGCTTCGATGCAGGCAAAGCAGAAGCTGAGCGAGACCGAACGTGACGCGCTCAATCTCAAGGGTCAGCGCAAGACCGATGCCGGCCAACTGCTGCAGACTACCGAGACCGAAATCGAGGATACCAAACTAAAGCGAAACACGACGCTGCAACTTCTGCAGCTTTCGGGCGCTTCGCTTTCGAGGAGTCAGAGCATGAAGGCGCTCGATCTCCAGCCGATGGAATACTGGATCACCCGCAACGGCGACGAGGCCAATGCGATCAAGGCATCGGAAGCGACCGTGCTGCAGCCGGGGGACGTTCTGGATGTGCGCTACAATATTTCCGGAAGCCTGGACGGCACGGCGCTTTCGTCTGCCGATACCGGCCAATCTCAATAGTGATAAGCGAGCAATGTGGGGCGACAATCATGGCAATTCACGAGATCGGTAAGGGCTTGCGCAGCATTCCTTCGAGCGCCAAGGGGACAGGGGGCAGCGAATATATCTCCTTTCGTGACGTCTGGCGTTTCCTGCAGCGCCACTGGATGATCTTCGCACTGTTTACGGGGGCGGGTCTCGGCATCGGCGGCTTCTACATGGCGACCACCCAGCCGGTCTATTTGGCGACCACGCGGCTCGTCATGGATCCAGACCAGGGACGCATCGTCTCGCAGGACGCCTTCACCGGAACGGTCATCATCGAGGCGGCGGAAATCGCGAGCCAGGTCGAGATCGTCAAATCCGAGGCGATCGCGCGCGCGGTCGTGCAGAAACTCAATCTCACGGAAGATCCGGAAATAGTCGGCGGCATGTCCTGGCAGGCGACGCTGCATGACAAGCTGCGCGCACTCTTCAGCTACTTCAAGCACGGCGATGATGGCAGCGCGAAAGTAGAAACCACGGAGGATGATCTCATGCGCCGCACCATGGCCTCCTTCCTCTCCAGGGTCGAGGTTACCCGCGTTGGCCAGTCCTACATTCTTGAGATCGGATATAGTTCGGTCGATCCGCAAAAGGCGGCTCTGGCGGCGAACGCGATTGCAGAGGCCTATATCAGCACCGGCCTGTCGGAACGGGCATCGGCAGCGCAAAGTGGGGCCAAATGGCTGGAGACACGTTTGATCGAAGTCGGACGACAGGCTCGCGAGGCGGCGATGAATGTCGAGGAGTTTCGCGCTAAAAACGGCATCATGGAGATCAGCACGTCGTCCTCCCTCGATCAGCAGCAATTATCGGAGATCAGTAGTCAGGCAGTCGCGGCCAAGGCACAGACGGCGGCCGAATCAGCCAAGCTCGCGACACTCAACCAGCTGATGTCGGGTGGTAAAGTCGAAGGCGATGTCGATGAGACGATGAACAATCCGCGCATACAGAAGCTGCAGGAGGATCTCGGAGCTGCGACAATCAAATTGAACAACCTTACCGGCAGATATGATGCCGATAATCCCGCCATCATTGCCGCGCAGCAGGAAATCGATCGAATAAAGGGAGATATGCGCAAGGAGTTCGAGCGTATCCAGGCAGTCTACAAGGTAAATCTGGAAGTCGCCCAAACCCGCGAGAAGCTGCTCAGCGATGAATTGGCGTCGCTTAAGGACGCCGGAACGGACAAGAATCTGGCAAGGGTGGAGCTGTCGGAGATGGAAAGCCGCGCCACCACCTACCGACGGATGTATGAAAGCATCCTGCAGCAGCTGATTGGCGCGCTGCAAAAGGAATCGTTTCCACTTGGCAATGTTCGTGTCGTGACCGCGGCCGCCGTGCCGCTAGCAAAGAGCTGGCCGAAGTCCTCCTTCGTCCTGCCCTTCACGGCCATGCTCGGCCTTGCGGCCGGTGTCATGGCGGCGCTCTTGCGGGACGGCCTGGATCGCCGCGTCAGCTCCAGTGAAAAGCTGCGGCGGGAATTGGGGATCAGCTCTCTTGGCCACGTGCCCGTCTACATGAGCCCGTCCTTCCTGCCGGGAAGAATGGCGGCCGCCAACGCCGGCTGGCGACGAACGATGCTGCCGTTGAGATCCGTGCTCGATACGCCCTATTCACAATTTTCGGAAGCCTTGCGTGGCGTCAAGCACTCGATCGATTCCGCATTTCCGCCGAACGCACCCATGGTGATCGGCATCACCTCGGTCGGCACCGGCGAAGGCAAGACCACGATCGCGACCAATCTCGCGCAGCTCTATCAGCATGAAGGTGCATCCGTTGTGCTCGTCGACGCCGACTTTCTCAATGCGAGACTGAGCTGCGTGGTCACCGAAGCCGGCACGGATTTCGGCATGGAGGCCTTGAGCATCAACGATGCGCCGCGCCGATATGCCGTCGCCCATGAAGGCGGCCTGCTTGTCGCGAAGGCCGAGCATGAGCCCGAGGCGGAAGTCATGCAGGCCCATGGTGGCGTCCCGGTCGTCACCGTCGACGAGACCGAAAAATCCGTGACCGCTTTTCAGCGCTATGGGCATCTGCCCGCGCTAAAGGCTGAGATCGACTTGTTGCGCCGGCGATACAAGGTCGTCATCGTCGATATGTCTGCCTTCGAGGATTCTGCCGATACCCGCGTCATCTGCACCTATCTCGAGGGCATTGTCGTCGTCGTCGGGCAGACGAACAAGATGACGGTGGAGAGGTTATCGGACGCGCTGGCAAGCTTTGGCACGACAACGATCAATATTCTCGGCATCATCGCCAACCGCAGCCATGAGAGGCGCCACCGTCAGGACAAGCGTCTTTGGCGCCGCCGTCAGGATCGTCGCCAGGTGCGCGCGTCGGCGCGACGACTTAGGGGCAGCGTAACGGGCCGGCCCTTGAAGATCACGCTCGGTGTCGCAAGCTCCGGCCGCCGCGATATCCTGTCGTCCATCCTCCCCCATGTTGGCAGCCAAACCCGGAAGCCGGACGAGATCGTCGTCTGCCTTTCCTCGCCGGAAGACATCGATCCGAGCTGCCTCAGAAATCTCGACATTCCCGTGCGGGTGCTTATCAGCGAGCGCGGGCTCTGCCGTCAACGCAATCGCATTCTCGACAGCGTTCAGGACGCGGATATCGTCCTTTTCCTCGATGACGATTTTCTGATGACGCCTGCCTATATCGAGGAAACGGAACGACTGTTTCAGCTGCAGCCGGATGTCGCCATGTGCACCGGCACGGTCCTGGCCGACGGCATTACCGGACCGGGCATTTCCGTTCGTGACGGCTTACGATTGGTGGGCACGGAGCGCCGCCGCCGCTCCGAGCCCTCGATGCAAATCCGATCTGTTTACAATGCCTATGGCTGCAACATGGCGATCCGCATGGCCATCGTCAAAGCCGCGGCCCTGCGTTTCGACGAGAACCTGCCCTTCTATGGCTGGCTCGAGGATGTCGATTTCAGCAGACTCGTGGCCCATTACGGCCAGGTCGTGAGCGTCAAGCAACTCGAAGGCGTTCATCTCGGCACGAAAGGTGGCCGACCGGGTGGTGTTCGTCTCGGCTATTCGCAAATAGCCAACCCGCTCTATCTCATGCGCAAGCGCACGATGAGCGTGCCGCAGGCAACAATGCAGATCGGCCGCAATCTCGCGGCTAACCTCGTCAAGGTCTGGCGACCGGAGCCGTGGGTCGACCGTAAGGGCCGCCTTAAGGGCAATGTCATCGCGCTTCGCGATCTCCTCAAGGGCAGGTTGGCGCCCCAAAACATCGAAGCGCTGGAATAATCCGGTGGCACGCTCATCCGACCTCGATCGTGTCGTCATCATCAACGACCGCTCCGCCAAGATAGGCGGAGCATCGAATCTGGCGATGCTCTCGGCCACTTTGCTGCAGGAAGCCGGGGTGGCCGTGACCTACTTCGCCGGCGATGGCGCCGGCTCCGAACAGCCAGCGGCCGACACCATCAATCTGGCCGCACAGCCGCTAACGCAGCAGCCGCGTCTCAGCGCACTTGCCAGCGGTCTTTATAGCCATCGGGCCTATGAAGGCTTGAGCGCTCTCATGTCGCGCGTCGATACCAAGGGCACTATTTATCATGTCCACGGCTGGTCGAAGATCCTATCGCCGTCGATTTTCCGCGCCCTATGGCCGGTTCGGGACCGAGTCGTCCTGCACGCTCATGACTATTTCCTCTCGTGCCCGAACGGAGGATTTGCCAATTACCGGAGAAGCCAGGTCTGCCCTCTGACGCCGATGTCGCTCGGCTGTCTGGCGACAAACTGCGACAAGCGCGGCTATCACGAGAAGATCTGGAGATCGGCCCGCCAGATGGTGAGGGAGCATTATTACCCCATCCAGCAATTTGCCGCCAATATCATCGTCGTACATCAACGTATGCGCGAATACTTCGCCCGCGGCCGGATCAACATGGGCAATATCGAGACAATCCGCAATCCGGTCGAACCCTTCCTCGATCATCCTACGAAGCCATGGAAGAAGCGCGATTTCTTCTTTGTTGGTCGGCTGGAGCCGGAAAAGGGATTTGAAGATGCCGCGATCGCGGCGCGGCTTGCCGGTGGAAAGCTGCAGATCATAGGCGATGGCGCCGGCCGCGGTCGGCTGGAGCGGGACTTTCCCGAAGTCGTCATTCACGGCTGGAAATCCAAGAGTGAGATGCGGAACATCCTTTGCGACGCGCGCGCCCTCGTCATTTCCTCCCGGGTGCCGGAACCTTTCGGATTGGCGGCGCTCGAGGCCGTGACGAGCGGCATACCGGTGATCTTGCCGGATACCGCGCTTCTCGGCGACGAACTTGCGATGCTCGGATGCGGACTGACCTTTCAGGGCGGCAAGGTGGAAACGCTGGCAAGCGGAATGCGCCGGCTTGCCATCGATGACATACTTCTTCGACGGATGAGCGTGAATTGCCTCCGCCGATCAGGCGAGCTGGCGCACACACCTGTCTCATGGCGCGACGCATTGCTTACCCTGTACGATCGTGTTCTCGACCGCGCAAACGCTGCCAGAACGAACTTGCGGTCGACCTTGAACGACGACTTTTCAGCCGCTCATCGACTGATCGACGAAGCGGGCTGAGGCTTGTGGGTAGCTCTGTGTCCGGCGTCCTACGCCAATGGGACTAACCCAATGTCCGCAGGGTCAATTGTCAAGGATTGGGGCAGCTGGCAGCCTTTGAAGGAAGCATGATGGTGGTGAGGGGTCCGGAAGATGTTATCGACTTTTGACAGCATTGCCCATCGCGAGCGATCTCGCCGCGAGGCGAAGCGGGCGGAACGAAGGGGACGCGCCAAGCGTATTGTCGACCTTGTTCTTTCTGGGCTCGGGCTGTTGTTTCTGGCGCCGGCGCTGCTTGTCATCGCGATTGCATTGCTTCTGGTCGACGGCCGCCCCGTCATCTATCGCCATACGCGCGTCGGCCGCGATGGACGCCCGTTCGACTGCCTGAAATTCCGCACGATGCGCAAGGATGCCGATCGGCAGCTGGCGGAGCTGCTGGCACGTGACGAAACGCGAAAGCAGGAGTGGCTATCGACACAGAAGCTGACGAACGACCCTCGCGTGCACTGGCTCGGGAAATACCTGCGCATGAGCAGCGCCGACGAGCTACCACAACTGGTGAACGTTCAGCGCGGTGAGATGAGCCTGGTCGGACCTCGACCTGTCGTTGCCGCGGAGCTCGATCGCTATGGAGCCAATCTCTATTGTTATCTGGGGCTGCGGCCGGGGATCACGGGCCTCTGGCAGGTCAACCGCCATGCCGATACGACTTACGAGGAGCGTATCCAGTTCGATCTGGATTACTTCCATAGCCGTTCCTTGCGCACCGATTTTGCAATTCTCGTAAAAACGGTTGGCGTCGTGCTGCTCGCACGCAACGAAAAAGAACGTCTCACCAAATGAAAAAAGCGGCTACGGCAATCCAGACGACAAGGCAGAAAATCACCAGAATCCAACGAAGTAAAAGTTTCTGGCGCAATCCACCCGGCCGTTCCGGGGCGATGCGATCATGGTTTTCGTCTTTCATAAGCGGCTCTGCGTGGTGTTTCATGACGATTGCCGGCAAGCCCCTCTTCTATTGCCGAGAACTTTCATCGGGCCCTGACGTTCAGGGTAATAATTTCTCTGATGCAAAATCGAATAATTCCGGCGCACCCCGCTTGCAGGCAGCGCTTCATTGCACGGAATCATGTCCTGAATGGGAACACTATAGACTTTATCTGGTGCAAGGCTGGAAACAACTGTGGATTATCATGTTACACTTCAATGGGATTTCTCAACCGGGCGATGCGAAGGCCGCCTATGCTCGTATTTACTTGCCGCGACGGTGCGCTGATGGATAACTTTCCGCTTCGCCCCAAGCGTGCCGTCTGGACGAGCATACGTTACTGGCTACGCGCCCGCATGCCCGCGATCGTCGGCGATGGAGCCTCGACGCTCGTTTCGAAAGTCGTATCTCAGGTCGTCCAGCTTCTCATATTCCTCGTCGCCGCCCGTGTGCTGGAATCGGCCGAATTCGGTCTCTACGCGTTCAGTTCCGCTATTGTCGTCATGCTCGTCGTGATCTCAGAAGGCGGATGGGGCGAGTTCGTCATGAAGGCCGAGTGTACGGAGCGCGAGCTCGACCAGATCGGCACGCTTTCGATCGTCGCCGGGGTGCTCGTGACGATCGTCGGGCTGCTTGCCTCCGCCATTGCCTGGCTCCTTTTCGGCAGGCCGCATGAAGCGCTTCTCCTCGTTCTCTTCAGCTGCTGGTTTTTGCCATCGTCGCTTTACGCGGTTTATGATGGGTTGTTGGTCGCACGTGGCCTGCTGCGCAAGCAGGCCACCATCCGGATAGCAAGCGAAATTGCCGGGCTTGGCGCTACGATGCTTGGGCTGTGGCTCGGCTGGAACGTGTTTTCGCTCGCGGCCGGCCGGCTCGTTTCGCAGCTCGTTTGTCTTGCCGGCTCGGTGGCCGTGCTTGGCTGGCGTCCCAAGCTGCATCTCACCTGGCCTTTCGCGCGCGAGATTCTCGAATTTTCCAGCCATATCCTGTCGAACCGGCTGATCCTCTTTCTGCGATCCTATTCCGGGACGCTAGCGATCGGCAGCTTTCTGGGCCTCGCGGAGGCAGGTTATTATCGTGTCGCGGAACGTATCGTCGCGGCATTTTCCGAACTCATCGGCGAACCAGCGCGAATGCTGGCCTGGACCTTGTTTCGCCGCGCCGCGATCGTGATCGGAGCGGACGGAAGGCAGATTCGCGACGCCGGTCCTTCCGCAACGATCTTCATGACGGTTCTCATGGCAATTTCGACGCCGATCTATCTCGGCCTTTCGCTCATATCGTCCGATTTGATCGACATCGTCCTCGGCGAAAAATGGGCGCCAGCGGCGATTGTGGTCGCGATCCTGTCGATAAAACAGATCCTGTTGATGCCGGGCTACGTCACGGAAGCCCTGCTATCACTGTCGGGCAATATCAGGCGCATGCCTCCCACCCTGCTGTTGAATGCGGTGGTCTCCGTCTCCCTGATCCTGCTTCTGGCGCCTTTCGGCGTGGCCGCTGCCGCCTGGGGACAGTGTCTGGCGTCGTTGATCTCCTTTTTAACATCGATGCACCTGCAAAAGAACTATGGCGGCCTTCGGTGGGGGCGTGTGCTGCGCAAGAGCGGTTATCTTGCCATTGCCGTCGTGTTGATGGCGTCAGCGGTTTACGGGCTCGGCTATTTCGCCGGATCGCTCAGCATGCAGCGCGTGCTGACCGTACTGCTGCAGGTGGTCTCGGGCGGAGCAATCTATATCTGCACGTTACTTGCTCTGGAGAAGATGAGCGGAGGTGCGGTTTCGATTCTCTCGGGCAGGCGGTGACCGGCAACGACAGGATGGATTGAGATAGGGGGATGCAGGATGACGGCTTCGTTGCAATCCAATGTGTCATGGTCGGCACATGCGCGCTCGGCCTTGAAGAGCGCCGCACAGGCGGCCGCTCAAGGGCTTTCGCCACTGCGCCTTGCCAGAGGACGGCTGAATTATCTCTTGCCCTTTCCACGGCGGTTTACCGGCGCCTATGACACCTATGACGCCGCCATGGCCGCCGCCCGCAGGCAGACCATGGCCGGCTACGATCACGATGAGATCGCGACCGTCGCCTTCGCCAAAATGTGTGAGGTAGCCCCCTGGGATTATCCGGTGCTGTTCTGGGTCCGCAATTTGCTGCACGAGATCGATGGCCTCGTCGACGCCGGTGGGCATATGGGCACGAAATATCGCGCCTTCCGTCCCCTGCTGCCGCTCGACGGCGCCTTTCGCTGGGTCGTCTACGATCTGCCGGCCATCGTCCGCGCCGGGCAGAGCCTTGCCGAAAAGGAAGGCCTGAAGAGCCTGTCCTTTGTCGATCGGATCGCAGACGCCGGCGAGATGCCGTTGTTGCTTGGATCGGGGTTGATGCAGTATCTCGATATGCCGCTATCCGGACTGCTATCGCAAATGCGTTCGCGGCCGCGGCACCTGATCCTCAACAAGGTTGCGCTCCGCAAGGGCGGCACGGTCGTCACGCTGGAACGCATCGGCAGGTCCTATGTCCCCTATCACATGCGCAACGAGGCGGACTTCATCGACGATATCGCAAAGCTCGGCTACAAGCAGGTCGACCGCTGGTCCATTCCCTCCCTGTCCCACTCCATAGACACGCACCCGGAACTCGGCCGTAGCGAGAGCGCCGGTTTCTATTTTCGGCTGGGCTAGGATAATTCCGGGAAAAGTGCATAGCGGTTTTCCGTCGGGAATCGCGCAAAAAGGCCGGAGCATTTTCGCGATTCGAGCGGAAGGTTTTAGCCGCGATGGAGCGATAGGTCCGCTTCGTTCCGATGATCCGGTCTGTGCGATTGCTTGGACGCGTGCCGTTGCTTGAGGTGATCGGCAAGGCGGATAGCCAAGGCGAGTAGCATCAGCGTCGGATTGGCGTGGCCCGGCGTCGGGAAGACCGAGCTGCCGGCAACAAACAAGCCATCGATGCCGTGAATCATGGCATTGGTATCGACGACGCTCGTTCGCGGATCGGTTCCCATGCGGGTGGTGCAGGAAGGGTGAGCCATATCCATGAAGACGGGCTGGGTGTTCTCCCTCGCCGCGATCCAATCCGGCAGCATTGGTTTCGGTAATCCAACGCGAACGAATTCTTTCGAGATCAATCCTGCAAGCCGTTTGACACTGGCTATTTCGCGTTGGCCGATTTTCCAGTTGACCCGCGGCAATGGCTGGTCGAAGCGATCGCGCCGTTGGGCGAGCATGATACGACTTTCGGGATCGAGCTGTTGCTCGACCATGACGTCGAAGCGCAATTCCGTCGAGCGATGCGGCAGGCCGCGCTTGCGCACGAGGCGTTCGTAGAGCCCCGAGCTGATCATATCAGCCGATCTCGCGACTGTCGCAAGATCTCCCATGACGGTCTTGCCCGCCCCCTTCGTCAAGCGCTTCAGCGCCGCCCAGGGATCATCCCGAGCATGGAGCTGCACCGGATAGGCGGCGCAGTTGGTAAGGCCTTCATATGCCTGAATTTCCGGACTTAAGGACAGGCCCCTGAGATAGAAATGCGTGCGCCCCTCGTGGCTGAGGCCATAGAAATTGAAATGACGTGCGATCGCATCGATGTCGCGTCCCGTGAAGCGGCAGAGCGATGTTCGGGGGTGGTCGCAGAGATAGCGGCCGACAACATCATGCTCATTGCCTATGCCCGCCGGCAGAAGGGAATTGGATGCGAGGAGCAGGCGTGCATTCTCGACGCCCCCACCGCAAAGAACGATCGTGTTTGCACGGACAGTCGCGCTGCGGCCGATGGCGCTCCGGAGATTGAGCGAGGTCGCCCGACGGCCCTGGCTGTCGACATTGATCTCGGTCACCGTGGCATGCGTCAGGAAGCTTATGTTCGCGGCAGTGATATCGCCAGCAAGTCGGGCAAAGCGCGTCGGCTCGGCACGCGGATGGCGCATGTGGCTGAATTGCCAGAAGAAAGGTTTCAGAAGCCGCTTGTCCAGGCCAAGATCGTTCGGGCGTGAATGAAGCAGCGCAAAAAGGCGTTCATCGTAGAGGTTCGGCCCGAGGTTGAGCAATTCGCCGGCACGATCGAGAGCAGGCAGCAGCTGCCCGCGATCGATAGGCCAGCCGGAGAGCGGCAGCCACGGTCGGTTCAGGAAATCGATGTCATCGAAGGCGGCGCATTTGCCGATCCAGGTATGGCTGCTGCCGCCAAGCATGCGATTTCGCAACTCGAATGCGGGAACATCGTTCAGCCATGCCAATCCGCCGGTATAGCCCCGTCCTTCAGGCACGGCATTCGCCGACACGAATGGCTCGCCAATGTTCTCGACGGAATTCAGCGCCTGTATTTCCGCCTCGTAATCCTGGCCGCCGCTCTCGATGACAATGACGCGAATGCGGGTATCGACCAACTCGCGGGCGATCGCAATTCCGGCCGGTCCGCCACCGACGATCGCAATATCGGCATGTATTTCAATCCCTTCCGGCATAGATCTCAAGTCACTGGTTATCATGATCGTTTTCCCGCTCGTTTTCCCAGTTTTTACCAGCATCGCGAGCATGCGGATAACTGTTCGATTGGCATAGGCGGGCGCGATATCTACCGATTTCGGATAGGTGATCTGATCGGTTCCGGCGCTTCTTTCAGTCGGAAGTCCATGCTGAAAATGCATCAATCACAGGCTAGGCTCTCCAGCAAATGCCGAGTTTCCTGGGAGCGAAGATCATGGCCAAGGTGGGGTTACGGGAGTGGTTGGCGCTCGCGCCGGTATTTGCCTCGGGCAAATTGGCACGCTACAGCGACGAGACCGGCGGCCCGCTCGGGCGCTTCGAAGCCGATTTTTCCACCAAGTTCGGTGTGCGCCATACCTTGGCCACCAGCAGCGGAACCGGCGCATTGATCTCGGCGCTGGTTGCCGCCGGCGTCGGTCCCGGGGATGAAGTGCTCGTGCCCGCTTATACCTGGATCGCGACCGCTGCCGCCCCACTGGCCGCCGGCGCGGTGCCGGTCCTGGTCGATATCGACCACACGCTCACGATGGATCCGCGGGACATACTGCGTAAGATCACGCCACAGACGAGGGCAATCATTCCGGTCCACATGTCGAACATGGTGTGCGACATGGACAGCATCATGCGCATTGCCCGGGAGAATAACCTCGTCGTCATCGAGGATGCATGCCAGGCTGTCGGATTGCATTACAAGACCAAGCGGGTTGGGACGATCGGTGATTTCGGAGCCTTCAGCTTCAATCAATTCAAGAACATCAACTGCGGGGAGGGCGGGGCCGTTGTCACGAACGACGCGCGGCTGTTTGCGCGCGCCCGGATGTATCACGACATCGGCTCCATGTTTCGCGGCCATCTCGACAATGCCAACGAACCGCCCATGCTGGGGGTGAATTTCAAGGCCAGCCAGATTCAAGGCGCCATGCTGAACGTGCAGTTGAAAAAGCTTGATCCGATGATTGCCCGCTTGCGTGAGCGCTACGATGTGATGAGCGAAATCTTCGCCAAGAGCGGACAGATCATGGTGGGGCCTCACAACGATATCGGCAATGCGGCGGGCCTCCACGTCATCTTCGAGACGTCGGACGAGGCCAAACGATTTGCCGAGGAAAACAAGCGTGGTGTCTATCGGCTGTTCGATTCCAGCCGCCATGTCTATACCAACTGGCAACCTGTCCTGCAGCAACGCACAGGCCATCCGGCGATGAACCCCTTCCACTGGACCGATCGCAAGATCGAATACACACCGGAACTTTGCGCGCAGACACTCGACATCCTGAAGCGCAGCTGCCGCATCAGCCTTGGAGAAAACTATCCCGTCGCGTTGGTCGCCTATATGGCGAGGCGGATGTCACGGCAGGCAAAATCGAAGAACGCCAATCTCTTCTACGCAACGATCTGACATGGAGAACATCGGGCCTGACATAATCGATGTCTGGCACTGGAAGCTGGACATGCCGTTGCCTGATCTCGGCATGTATATCACATTGCTGTCGCTCGACGAATGCGTTCGGACCATTCGCTTCGTCCACGATCGCGACAGGCATCGTTTCGTCGCCGCCAGGACCGGAATGCGGGTTATCCTCGGGCGCTATCTCGGCATTCCGCCGCGGTCGATAGGCTTCGACTACGGCGACAACGGCAAGCCTTACGTCGCGATCGGCGGCGCTTGTCCCATCCATTTCAATCTCAGCCACAGCGCCGACCGGGCTGTCCTTGCTGTTTCCGATCGTTATGAACTCGGCATCGATATCGAGGAAATTCGATTCCTGAAGGAAGATATTGCGAAATGGTTCTTCTCTCGCAAGGAGTATCAGACGCTTCGATCTCTGCCGGCTGACAGCTACCTGGATGGTTTCTATCGCTGCTGGACGCGCAAGGAAGCGTTCATCAAAGCCAATGGCGCCGGCTTGTCGCTGCCACTCGACAGTTTCGATGTCACGTTCGACAGATCGAAGCAATCGCGATTGGAACGGCTTGAGGGGGACGAGGATGCACCGCAAAACTGGGCCATTCTGGAGCTTGCGACACCGGCCAACTTCGCTGGCGCCGTTGTTGCCTCGACCGGCGGGCACCAGGTAGGCCTGCGCTATCGCAATGGAAATATCAGTCAGATGGTCAGCCGCGCATCGAGAATGTAGCGACCGTCGACGGCATCGAAATGATGGCAACCATGAAGTCCGGCCTTGAAAGCCGGGGTAATGGTGCGAATGCGGCGTTCACGATAGTCGTCGAGCGTGAGTCTCTCGATCTCCATGATGTTGAGAGCATAGCCATAAATGCCGTATGCATTGTGCTGCGAGGGCCGCAACAGCCTGCCGCCACGTTCGAAGATGCGCCCTGCGCCTCGAGCCTCGGTACTCCCGATGACGACCGGATTTCGTTTGTGGGGTCTTATGCCTGTGAGCGCCGGGCCGTCGACTTCGAACAGATAGAGCTCGCTGCAATGGTCTTCATAGGCATGGAAATCCGACAGGTTGGTGAATAGCCACCATTTGCCGCCATGGCGGATCAAGACGCTATCGGCCGGCGATTGCCCCTCGAAGGCAGTGGCGTGCAGCTCCCATTTCACCGGAAACTCACGGCAGCGCCAGACCTCGAGCCGCCGTGCCTGATGCGTTTCCGGTATCATGAAGATCTGGTCGCCATCGCGAAATATGAATGGATAGGAGAGATGGTAGGGGCGCTCCAGCGCCACCCCGACCTGCGTGAGCGCATCGCCGTCGAAACGACCGACCGCGATATGCGCCTTGCGGTCGCCGTGGGAATAGGCCTCATAGAACAGGTAGCATTTGCCATCCTCCTGAAACAGGAACGGATCGGCCTTGATGCTGTTATCGAGAGGTGGAATTTCCACCGCCTTGCTCGGATCGAAATCATCGATGTGACCGTGTCCCGTATAAAGTGTCCATATGGCCGACTCGGCGCGGAGCCTCGCCCTGATCGATTTGAATGCCTTGACCGAGATCGATCCCGCAACGATGCAGCCGTAGCGAAAGAGATCGCCGGGCGATGGCGCCTGCTCGATGATCGAGCCAGCAAAAGCGGATGGGTTGAACCGCCTGGTGTCGGCGAGCCGCGTCAGCTCCCGCAGCAGAAGGGTAACGCTTCGCTCCCTTACAAAGGCACTCAATCGCGCTGCACTGGGCTTGATGTTGAATGACGCCCGCGCAATCTCGAACCTGCCTGCCTTGCCACCGCGCTTGGCATAAAGGACCAGATCGGCAGTCGACGCGCGAGCAAGGACCTCGGCATAGCCGTACCAATCCACATCCGCCGATCGCTGGTCGGAGAGATTGAAGGCCCATTCCCCGAATGGGAGAGCCGCGATCGCATCGTCGGCCATGCTCATTGGAACCATGCGGATGACGAGGTCGAGCCTCAGACGGCGCAGCGACGCCGCCGTGATGTTGTCGACAGTGCCCGTCTGGTCGCCATCGGATTCGTAGCAGTCGACAAAACGACGGCGGCTATTGAAATGCTTTGGCGAATAGGCGGGTTGACGCGCTAGAGCCTGAGCCTCCAGTCGCGCGCTCCAGGACAACAGCTTCGATGCCTTGCCGACGCCGAACGGATGAGGATGGGTCAGCACGGCTGCAAGCTCCAGGCCCGGGGCGGCCAGAATTCGATCCAGGATCATCAGCTCCCAATTTTCGAGCGCATGTCCGCGCGCGACGAGAATGCCGACCCTCAATGGCTTGGTCTCGTTCATGACTGTTTCCTCTATGGCTCGACCATTTGCCGGATATGGTCCGAGGCATTGGCGGCTACCTGAAGCCTTTCCGTTTTTCTCGAGTCGCGAAAGCGCTCTATCCTTTTGTTTTCACGTAATTCCGGACGGAAAGCCGCTATGCGCTTTTCCTGGAATTGCTCTAGCCATCGGTGAGTTTTCCCGAGAGCGTCGACGCCAGGTCGCGGATGCCGTTGCTGGTCAGCGAATCCTCATGCCAGCCGTCGATATCGACCACCATGCAGTCCTCTCCGACCGCCTCACCCCATCCAAACCGCATTTTGCGCGCCCGAGGATGGGTCGCACTGCTTCGAAGCAGGACGACGCTTTCGTCCCTTGTCCGCGGCGGCTTATAGCGGCGAGCCGCCGTCACCAGCAATTTGGTAACAGCCTCGTTCGCCTCTTCTTCCGGAGAGTATTGACCGGCCTTGACGCCGAGGATCCTCAGTAGCGCCAGTGAGACTTCGAACTCCTTGAGATAGTCGATCAGCCGGATACGGCGGGACAGCAGTTTCCGGGTGAAATAGGCAAGACGTTTGCGCCGCCGCTCCCGATGCCATCGCGCTTGCTCCCGCTTCGGCAGGGAGGCAAAATAGCCGGGAGCCCAGGCATCGATAATGGCCGTGACGCCGACATCCATGCCTCTCTCGCGCAATTGCCGGCTGATTTCCATCGCGAGGACGCCATTGACGCAGAGCCCAACGATGGCAATGCGGTCCGCGGCCTTGTCGATCCGCATGGCATCGATCGCATGACTGGCGATATCCTCGATGCTGAGACCGTCCAGGCCGCCCATCAGATCCGCGTGGAACATGTTGACGTTGTATACCGAAATCTCGTCCGGCAATTCATTGGCAAGACGGTAGTACAGGAATGGATGGTTGAGGGTATAGACCGCCCCGGTCCCCACCCCATGTTTGCAGGTAATCAACTCCCACGGGTTTACTGCTTTTTCCCGCGGTTTCTCGATCTCCTCGCTGTTGAAGACTGCAGCTGCAAAGCCCGCAAACGTCGGCTGTTTGAATAGAAGCTGCAATGTCGGGCTTGCATCGAATCTTGCGCGTGTTTCCGATAGTAGCCGGAGCGCGAGAAGCGAGTGGCCACCGAGCGCGAAAAAATCATCATCCGGGCGTATTTGCGGAACCTGTAGGACTTCCTTCCAGATTTCAGCAAGCGCTTCCATTCGCGTATTCGGTGTCGATTTGCCTGTGACGGCGCCATCCATCGGCGCAGTCTCGGCGGCAGCTGCCACGTGCCGGTCCGGCGCAATGAGCGAAGAAAGCGGCGCCTCAGGGCGATCGAGAGCAATTTCATAAGCGTTCCTCCATAGTTGCAGGAGGCTTTCGATGGTGCTGGCTTCGAAAAGGTCGGCATTGTATTCGATCGACATGCGCCAGCCTGTCGGCCGTCCGATCATGATGAAGCTGAGGTCGTAGATGACGCCGGGGGATTGCGAGGGCGAGCTGATCAGCTCGAAGCCGCCGTAGCGACGATCCTCGAGAAAGGCTTTCTGCAGATTGAAGTTGACCGAGATCAGCGGGTTGCGCGCCGGATCGCGCACCGGATTGACCAGTTCCACGAGCTTGTTGAACGGCATGCGCTGATGGTTCAGCGCCCCTTCGATCGTCGCGCTGACGGAACGAATATGTTCGGCAAAGCTGACATCGGAGCCGAAATCGAAACGCAGTACCAGATTGTTGATGAAGACGCCGATCATATCCTCCAGATCGCTATGTTCACGGCCGGCGATCTGCGAGCCGAAGAGCACGGTCGGAGCCTCGGTCAACCGATGAAGGGCCGCACTGAGGACGGCAGCGCCGAAACTATATTGCGAGACGCAATGAGCGCGCGCGGCCGCGTCCATGCGATCGGTGAAGGCGGGTGGCTGGACAATGGAGAGAATATCACCTCGATTGGTTTTAACCTGACTGCGAGGCCGGTCGGAAATGACTTCGAAATAAGGGGCGCCGAGCAGAGTTTCGCGCCAGAAGGTTTTTTCCGTCTCGAAGCCGTAGCTCTGCAGATATTCCTGCTGCCAGAGGGCATAGTCGCCATATTGCAAGGGCAGCTCGGGCAGGACCGGTGCACGCCCCGCATCGATTGCGGCGGCTATTTCGCCGACCTCTCGCCCGAGGACACGGATCGACCAGCCGTCGAAGCAGCTCTGATGGGCCGTGATCAGCAGGAAGCCGCGCTCGTTTTCTGCCATCAGCAGTGTGACGCGGAACAGGCCCGGCGCGCTGAGATCGAATGGCGCCTGCGCCGTCTCCTCGCCGATCGACAGGATCCGCGCCTGGCGCTGCTCGGGCGGCATGCCGCGCAGATCGATCACCGACATCTTGAAGTTGACGTCGCTGACGGCCTGCTGGAAGGGCCTGCCATTCCTCTCGATGAAGCGCGTTCGAAGGATCTCGTGACGCTGAATGATCTTTCGAAAGGCTGCTTCAAGGGTCGAGACCCTGAATACCCCCCGGATCTCCCATCGAACCGCGACATTGAGGGCCGGGTTGCCGGGATTGAGCTGATCGAGAATCCAGCAGCGCAGCTGTGTCTGCGTACAAGGAAATTCACCGATGATCTGCGGTTCGGCAAGCGAACCGCTTGGGCTGCTATCGACTGTACTCATAGAGATGCCCCCAGGCCGCGGCGCGCGCCGTTACGAAAATCTCGCAGTGATGGAATATGGAGATGCACGGCATCGGATGGATCGCCTCCCTGGGCGTCGGCAAAGGCTGCCAGCGCGGCGATCGTCGGATGACGCAATAGATGTTTTGCCTCGAGCGACAGCCCGTTGTCGCGCATGCGGGCGGCGATACGGAATATGGCAAGTGAATCGGCACCCAGCGCGTAGAGATTGTCATCGATGCCGATGTCGCCGAGGTTGAGCACATCCTGCCAGATCGCCAGCAGCCGTTGTTCCATCTCGGTTTTCGGCTGGACCTTGGTTGGCGCGACAACACGCTGCGGCACGCCGCGCTGCTGCAAGGTCTTGCGGTCGAGCTTCCCGTTGCCGGTCTGCGGCAGCTCGGTCTCCATCACCCAGAAGCTCGGCACCATATGCGCCGGCAGATTGGCTTTGGCATGCGCCGCGATATCGGCCGCAAGTGCTTCGCCGCCCTCCGCGGTCGGCACGATGTAGCAGACCAAGGAACGATCGCCCCTGGCGTTTTCGGCGACGACGGTCGCACATTGGCGCACGCCTTCTACCTTGGAGATGACGGCCTCGATGTCGCCCAGCTCGATGCGGAAGCCGCGCAGCTTGATCTGCTGGTCACGCCGCCCGAGTAGCTGCAGCGACCCATCGGCAAGCCGCCGTCCGACATCACCGGTCTTATAAAGCCGCATCGGCCTGCCGATGGCAAAGCAATGCGGAACGAAAGCCTTCTCGGTCAGATCCAGACGATCGAAGTAGCCTTCGGCAAGCCCGTCGCCTCCGATGTGTAGCTCGCCAATGACACCGACCGGCGCGATATTCTCGCTCTGGTCGAGGATGAAGAGCTGGGTATTGGCGATCGGATGACCGATCGTGATCGGCTGATCCGCATCCGTGATGCGCTGCAGCGACGACCAGATTGTCGTTTCAGTCGGGCCGTACATGTTCCAGAGCTCGCCACCGATTTGAAGCAGGGAGCGCGCCAGTTCCTTGGGCAGGGGTTCGCCGCCGCAGAGCATTTTCAGCGCCGGCCGATCCTTCAGGCCCGCCTCCACCAGCATCTGCCAAAGCGTAGGCGTTGCCTGCAGCACCGTGGCATCGTGTTCGTCGATGAACTTGACCAGTTCGAAGCCGTCCTGGACCTGGCTGCGGCTGGCGATGACGACCTTTCCGCCCGATATCAGCGGCAGGTAAAGTTCCAGACCGGCTATGTCGAACGAGATGGTCGTGACCGCGACAAGCGTGTCATCCGCACCAAAGCCCGGTTCCTTCGCCATGGAGAGCAGGAAGTTCGTCAGGGACCGATGCGAGACCTCCACGCCCTTCGGCGTGCCGGTGGAACCGGATGTGAAGATGATGTAGGCCGATGCTGTGGTATCGACGGGCAGGGTCTTCAGGGGGAGGCCCGTCATCGAGTTGATCGCCTTGGCATCCTGATCGAGCCGGATAACAGGGATATCCGTCGACGCCAGCCGAGCCATGTCGTCGCTGTCGCAGATCAGGCCGCGGATGCGGGCGATTTCCAGCGTCTGCCGCAAGCGTGGTTCCGGATGCGCCGGATCCATCGGCACGTAGGTATGCCCCGCTTTCATGACGGCGAGGAGGGCGACGATCATGTTCAGCGAACGCTCGACCAATATAGCAATCCGCTGGCCAGGGTCAGGAAGCGCCATCTGGAGGTAGAGAGCCAGCTGGTTCGATCGGGTTTCCAGCTCACCGTAAGTGATCGACTGGCCGTCATGTTGAGCCGCAACGGCATCCGGATGTTCGGCCGCACGCGTGGAGAAGAGCGAGAAGACGAACTGATCGTGATCGTAAGGCATTGCCGTCCGGTTGAGATCGTCGATCAGCCAGGACTTCTCGGCCGCGGAAAGGAGAGGCAGCTCGCCGATCTTGTGATCCATGTCCTTGGCCAAGGCTGCCGCCAGCGTCGAGAAATGGCCGATCCATCGTTCCACGGTCGCGCGGTCGAAGACATCGGCGTTGTAGTCGACATCGATGCGGATGTGGTCGCTCGCCTCGATCATGTTGAAGAACAGGTCGAAGTTGGAGAAGGCCTTTGCATTCGGCTCGATGGTCGGCGTTAGATCGCCAAAGGACGATCCGCCGGCCATGCGCTCGAGGTTGAACTGGATCTCGGTGAGCGGCAGGCGGCGTGGATCACGCTTGGTATCCAGTTTGCGCACCAGCGTGCCGTAGGTGTAATCCTGATGTTCAAAGGCCTGGAAGACGAGCTGCTGCGTTGCCTTCAGATGCGCCGCAAACGGTTCCGTCAGCGATACGGCCTGACGCAACGGCAGCAGATTGACGCAATGGCCGACGAGGATCTGGCCGTCAAGCAGGCTTTGACCGGCCGAGGGGATGGCGATGACGATGTCATCCTGGCCCGATAGCCGTGATACCATCACCTGGAGGGTCGCCAGCAGCGTCGAAAATAGCGTGGCGCCCGACTTCGCCCCCTTCTTCTTCAGCGCCTTGTAGACGTCGGCATCGATATAGCCGGTGCAGCTGCCGCCGGCAAAGCTGCGATATTCCGGCCGCGGGCGATCCAGCGGCAGATCGGGAAGATCGGGAACCGTCTTGAACTGATCGAGCCAGAATTGCTCGGTCGCCTGCGATTTCTCCGGCCTGGGCGAAAGGTCGATCGAATAGGTGGCGAAGGAAAGTGCCGGTTGGAATTCCGGAACATTTCCGGCGCTATAGGCCTTATAGGCCGTCGCCAGCTCTTCGATGAAAGTGTTTATAGACCAGCCGTCGCAGATGATGTGATGAGCCGTGAAGACCAGCACATGCTTTTCGGGGGCCAACCTGATGATGCTGGCGCGGACAAGAGGGCCGTTGATCAGGTCAAAGGGCGTACGGGCATCATCGTCGATGAGAATGGCAAGGCCTTGGTCATCGATGTCTTCAAGGAGCGGCAGGTCGAGCTTGAAATCCGGAATGAAGCGGAAATACTCGCCGCCGCGATCGAAGCGAATATGGAAGGCGTCGTGACGCGCAATGACCGTATCGAACGCCCGCCGGAAGGCTGTCTCGTCCAGGGTCCCCTCCAACGTCAGCGAGAAGGACTCGTTGAACGAGCAGGAGGCTTCGTCGCCCGCCTGGGCCGCAAGCCATATTTCCGTCTGCGCTTCCGTCAGCGGCGCGGATTGCGGCCTTGCGTCGGATGCCTGCACCGGCATTGGCGATAGGGTTGGCTCCCTGATCGCGGTGAAAATACCAACCGCCTGCATGGCGTCGAGGCTGTCGCGGAAGGCTTTCGCGATGGAGCGGAAGTCGTCCTCGCTGTGGGCTGTCGTCAGGAAGCAGGGATAACCGTCCTGTATATGGACGCCATTCAATCGCATCTGTGCATAAAACAGCGCGCCGAGCGGATCCTGACTGGAGAAGTCGGTGGCAAACCAGCTTTTGTAGCCATGAACGACATCCGCGATGCCGCGCCTGGCGAGATCGGCCTTGATCTCGGCAACCAGCGCCTCCGTTCGCTCTGCGACACGGTCGTAGAGGGCGGAGCCTTCTCCCTTGATATGATGCAACACGGCCTCGGCGGCGGCAAGCACCAGCGGATGACGGACGAAGGTCCCGGCAAAGAATGTCGGTGCCGTCATGGGAACGGAATTATCACCGTAGGTCCAATGGCCGCCGTCGAGGGCGTCCATGAAACGCGGGCTGCCGACCAGCACGCCGATCGGCATGCCGCCGCCCACGACCTTGCCATAGGTCGCCATGTCGCCCTTGATGCCCCAGATCGCCTGCATCCCGCCGGGATCGACGCGGAAGCCGGTGACGACCTCGTCGAAGACGAGGGCGAATTCGAATTGAGTGGCGATATCCCGCAATTCCCGGACGAATTCGCGCGGCTGCAGTTCCGGATGGCGGCTCTGAATTGGTTCGATGATGACAGCTGCTATATCGGTTGCATTGGCGCGGATGAAATCGAGACTCTCCGGCGCGCCATAACGCAGGACAGTCATGTTCGACACGGAGGCCAACGGAATGCCGGAGGCGACCGGCAGGGCAATCGGCTTGTCGGCGCGATTGCGGCCCTTGACCAGAACCTCGTCGAACTGGCCGTGATAATCGTTGGCAAAGACCACGACCCGATCGCGGCCGGTGACGGCGCGCGCAATCCGCATCGCGGCCATGACCGCTTCCGAGCCGGTATTGCAGAAGGTTACCCGCTCGTGGCCGGTTACATCGGCGATCATCTTGGCCACATCACCGGCGAGCGGCGTCTGCGGACCGATGGCAAACCCGCGGTCGGCTTGAGCCTTGACGGCGTCGATTACGAAATCCGGTGCGTGGCCGAAGGCCGTCTGTCCGAAGCCATTGACCAGGTCGACATACTGGTTGCCGTCGATATCCCAGATATAGGCTCCCTTGGAGTGGTCGCAGACGATTGGGAACACCATCTCCTTCCAATCGGCGCGGAAGCCCGATGCGGATCTGGGGTCGGCCAGGTATCCGCGATGCTCCTGCGTGAAGGCCTTGGACTTGGCATTCTTGGTTTCATAGGCCCTGGTGAGATCAGTGATGAAACCCTGCTTGGCGGCGGAAATCTCCGATGTCACGCTTTTGGCGTTCGGACGATAAAGCTTGATGCGCTCGGTGCCGAAATCGCTTTCGGCAGGTGCTGCGGGAGCCACCAGAGCCGACGGGGAGGAGGGCTGGCTCGCTGCAGCTTGCGGCGCCGGCACGATGGGTGCTGCGGGCAGCACACTTGGTACTGCGGCAGCCGGAGCTCCGCCCTGCATGGCCTGCAGCATCAGCAATTGCTGGGAAAACAGGCTTTGCGCCATCTGGATCTGCGATTGCAGCACCGTGGCGAGATCCGATGCTCCAGCCGGGATCGATGCGACCTGTGGAGCAGGCGCAATGATCGGCATCGGCGTCGAAACCGGCATGGGAGGCGCCGCCGCAGCAGCGATGGGGGCCGCGGCCAATGGTTCAGCCGTCTTCACTGCATCCGGTGGCATTTGACGATCGAGATAAACAGCCAGATCGGCAACCGAGGGAATATCGCTCAGCAGCTCCCGGAAGGAGATCTTGACCTTGAAGTCTTTCTCGATGCGCTGCGCGAACTGGCCGACGAAGAGGGAATCGAAGCCGAGCTCCAGGAAGGTTGCTGCTCGCTCGTCCGGCCCGAGCGTTTCGCCCGACATGTCGCTGAGCAAGGTCAGAAGAGCCGCTTCCAATTGCGGCAGACGGTTGGAGGTGGGAATGGGTGCTGCAACATTCATTGCTCGATTCTCCCCGGTAAGGTTGACGTCAGAGACAAAGGGTTCGGCGGCTGGCCGACTGTGTGTTTCGGCATTCGGGCGCTGGGTCGATGCGCGACGGGCGGATGACGGAGCATCGATCCAGTGGCGCTGCCGCTGGAAGGGATAGGTTGGCAGGGACAGCCGCTGCCGTGACACCGATGGAAGAGCCGGCCAGTTGAGGCGGCAGCCGGCCATCCACAGTTTTCCATGAGCCTCTGCAAGCGTTGCCGCGGCGGCCGAGGCCCGGTCATGTTCGGGCAGGCTTTGTACGACTGCGGCAAGACTGTCGCGTGCGATCGTCTGGGCGGCAAAGACCGACAGTGTGCGTCCTGGCCCCACTTCGAGAAGAACCGGCTTGCGGTCGCGGCAGAGCGTGGCAAGCCCATCGGCGAAGCGAACGGCGTCGCGGCAATGCATGGCCCAGTAATCCGGCGAGGTCGCCAATTCGGCCGTCTGCCAATCGCCCGTCACACCGGAGATGAAGGGTATGGTGGCCGTACCGTAGGTGACCTTCTCGGTCTCCTGGCGTAGCGCCAGAGCCGCATCGTTCATCATGGCGGAATGGAAGGCGTGCGATGTGTGCAGCCGGCTGAAGGCGATCTCAGCCTCCGAAAGTGCCGCACAAACCGTTTCGATATCGGCAAACGGACCGGAGATGACGCAAAGTTTCGGGGCGTTGATCGCGGCGATCTCCACCGCGCCGCGCAGGTAGGAGGCCGTCGTTGCGGCATCGGCACGAACGGATACCATCGCGCCTTGCGGCTGATGCTGCATCAACCGGCCGCGATTGGCCACAAGACGGAGGCCATCCTCGAACGAAATGACGTTGGCGAGCGTAGCGGCAACAAACTCGCCAACGCTGTGACCGATCATGGCATACGGCTTGACGCCGCGGCTGAGCCACAATCGGGCAAGCGCATATTCGACGAGATAGAGGCAGGGCTGCGCGATGCGGGTTTCGCGCTGCTCATCGGTGATGGCCTGCGTCGCCGGGCCGGTGTGGCAGATGTAGTCGCGCAGATCGAGCCCGAGCGTCATCTTCAAAAGCTCGGAACCGCGGTCGATCCAGCGCGCAAACTCCGGCTCCGAGCGGTAAAGCCCGGCACCCATGCCGACATATTGCGCGCCCTGGCCTGGGAACATGAAGGCGACGGACGGCTGATCGGCGGCGGTGAGCGGCTGATAGCTCTCCGTCGTCAGCTTGAGGATCGCTTCCTCGATATTTTCGGCGGCAACGGCCAGCCGGTGGCCGAACTCGCGTCGTCCGGTTTGAAGCGTGTGGGCCAGTTGCGCCATTGAAAGCTTCGGGTTTTCGGCGAGATGGTCGCTCAGATTGGTGCGCATCTCCGCAAGCGCCTGCTTGCTGCGAGCCGAAAGGGGGAGAATGTAGTGGCCCTCTACCTCTTTCGAGTGAGCCGGCGGGTAGGGGGGCTCCTCCAAAACGACGTGAACGTTTGTTCCGCCTACGCCGAAAGCGCTGACCCCCGCCCTTCGTGGTGCCTGTCCCCGGGGCCACTCCGTTGCCGTCGCCGGAATGTAGAAGGGACTTTTCTCAAGATCGATGCGGGGATTGGGCCGCTGATAATTGGGCATCGGCGGGATTTTCCCGCTGCGTAGGGCCAGGGCCGTCTTGATGAGGCCTGTCACGCCGGCCGCCGCGTCGGTATGACCGATGGTGCCCTTGACCGATCCGAGCGCGCAGCGGGCTGGCTCCGACGCATCCTGCGCGAAGGCGCGCGTCAATCCGTTGAATTCGATGGGGTCGCCGAGCGGCGTCGCCGTGCCATGGCATTCGATATAGCCGATGGTCGAGGGATCGACGGCCGCATTTGCCAGAGCCGTCGCAATCGCTTCGGCCTGGCCTTCCACACTCGGTGCCGTGAAGCCGACCTTGTCGCTGCCGTCATTGTTGATGCCATAGCCGCGAATGACCGCATAGATGTGATCGCCGTCCTTGAGCGCGTCCTCATACCGCTTCAGGAGGACGACGCCCGCCCCGCTGGCAAAAACCGTTCCGGCGGCGTTGGCATCGAACGGCCGGCAGGTTCCGTCGGGTGAGGCCATGCCGCCTTCCTGGTAGATGTAGCCTCGCTTTTGCGGAATGGTAACGGAGATGCCGCCGGCCAGAGCCATGTCGCAGCTATAGGTCAGCAGGTTCTGGCATGCCTGGGAAACCGCGAGGAGCGAGGTTGAGCAGGCGGATTGCACGGTGAAAGCCGGACCGCGCAGGTTGAATTTATAGGAGATACGGGTGGCCAGCGTGTCATTGAGCGCGCCAACAAGCTCATGGAAGCAGCCGATCTGGTAGTTCGACGTGAATTCTTCCGCCTTGGCGCGATCGCGCAGAACATTGTTGATCAGGTAGGTCGGCATCGAAGAGCCGGCGAAAACCCCGATCAGGCCGTCATAGCGCTGCGGATCGTAGCCGCCGTCCTCGAGGGCTTCCCAGCATATTTCGAGGAAGATCCGGTGCTGCGGATCTGTAACGGCGGCTTCGCGCGGAAACATGCCGAAGAACTCGGCGTCGAACATATCGGCGCCGTCGAGATGGGGCCTTGCGGCGACATAATTCGGCTGTGCCCGTTCTTCATCGGTAAAAGCGTCTTCAATCTCATCCGGCGAAAAAAGCGAAAAGGCGTTCTTTCCTTCGAGTACAAGCTGCCAGAGCGCCTGCACCGAGGGGGCTCCGGGAAAGCGGCCGGACATGCCGATAATGGCGATATGCCCGGAAATTTGCTCGCTCAGATCCTCATTGTCTTCGAAATCACGCTGATTGCCATTGTCCTGGTGATTCCCTTTCATAAGGAGCTCCTGCGGATATGAGAGATCGCCTTTTTCTGCAGCGCGGCACGCTGCGCCGCGGCGGCAAGACGGGTTGGGCCGGATGCGCGGCCATCCAGGTGAAGTGCGAGTTCGCGAATGGTCGGATGACGCAGCAACGCAACGACATCGATCGCGTGACCGAGCGTCTCTTCGAGACCAGCATGAATTTCCATCAGCTGAAGGGACGTGCCACCGAGATCGAAGAAGTTCCGATCGAGATCGACGCTTTCGAGCGCCAATGCGTCTTGCCATAGCGTCGTCAGCAGTTCCTCCGTCCGGCTCCTGACATCCGCGGGCTTTGTCTGGGTTTCGACCGGAGGCGGCAGCAATTTCGAACGATCGACTTTACCGGCCGGCGTCAGCGGCAAGGCGTCAACGATGACCGTGGCATTCGGGATCATATAGGCGGGAAGAGCCGCGCGCAGTGTCGCCATGACGCCCTGCGCCAGATCGGCGCCCACGCCCACATGGCTTTCCTTCGGGCACAGATAGGCAACGATGCGCTTGAGGTTCTCGCCCTGCATGTGGCAAAGCACGATCCCGTCGGCAAGGCGCGGATCACGGCGAAGTGCTGCCTCGATCTCATCGAGTTCAATGCGTTTGCCGTTGATCTTGATCTGCCGATCGCGGCGTCCCTTGAAGGTGACGGTGCCGTCCGGCTTCAGGCAGGCCACGTCGCCCGTCAGATAGAAGCGCGTCGCGCCATCCTTGGTTTCGATGGTGACGAATTTCTGCTCCGTCAGCTCCGGTCGCTTGAAATAGCCGATGGCGAGGCCGTCCCCCGATATCGCCAATTGGCCTTCAATGCCTGGAGGAACGACATGCAATTCCTCGTCTAATATCGCGATTCCGGTATGAGCGATTGCCTTACCGATCGGCAGCTCAGTGCCCGAAAAGCTCGGCAAAACCTGAAAAGCGGTGGCAAAGACGGTCGTTTCGGTCGGCCCATAGGCATTGGTGAGCCTGCAGCCGGGAAAGTGCTCCAGGAAGCGGCGAGCGTGGACGGCCGAACCGACATCGCCTCCAAAGAGGATATGACGAAGTTTCGGCAGGGTCGCGCGGGCGTGATCGGCAAAGAGATTGAACAGCCCCGTCGTCAGGAAGGCGATAGTGACACCCGTCTCCCGCATGAAATCGGACAGCCGTGAAATCGAGAAATCGGTATCGGGCATGACCGCCAAGGTGCTGCCGTTGAGGAGCGCACCCCAGATTTCGAATGTCGATGCGTCGAAGGAGATGGTGGCCGTGTGCAGGACGACGTCATCGCGGTGGAATTCGATATAGTTCTGATCGAGAACGACGCGCGAAATACTGCGATGGCTGATCATCGTTCCCTTGGGCCGACCGGTTGAGCCGGATGTGTACATGATATAGGCGAGATCGCCGCCCGTTATCTCGATGGACGGCATGGTCGCGCCGGGCCGATGTGCCATTTCCGCGATCATGGCATCCGCTTCGATGACCTTGCCGTTCATGCTCGGCACGCCGGCCAGCTTCTCGCCATGGGCGGAGTCGACGAAAATGACCTTGGGAGCGCATTCCGCGATGACGAAGTCGAGATGCTCCACCGGAAAGGCTGGGTCGAGCGGGAGATAGGCGCCGCCGGCTTTCAGTATCGCCAGGGTACAAATGATCGCATTGATGCTGCGCGGCAGGAAAAGGCCGACGATGTCGGCCTCGTGGACACCTACCTTTATCAAATGCAACGCCAGCGCATCGGATATGCGATCAAGGTCACGATAGGTGATACGGATATCGCCGGAAACAAGAGCTGTTGCCTCCGGTGCGGCCCTGGCCTGTTCGCGCAGCATGTGATGAAGGCAAAGATTGCGATCGTAATGCATGCTTGCTGCGCCAATTGCGTCTGCCTGCGCCTCGCGGTCAATCATTATCGCTCTCCGGGTTGTCCTGCGATGGATGACGGCATGTTGCGAAATGCTTCGTCGTCGATCGCAGAATTTCACGCTGGAGCAAAAGCACCAGCTGGTCATTGGGATGATTGTCCGCACCACCGAAAGTCGTAAGTCCTAAGGGCGCGTAGCCATTTTGTCGGAGAGGTCCGCCATGGCAGCCGCAACCCGGCCGAAAGCATTATGCGTGGCATCAATCCTGCCAATCGGAAGGTCACGTGGTCGCCCTGGTTCAGGAAGAATTGCCGGAGAGGGGGACGATGCAGAGGCTATTTGAACTGATAGGCTCTGACGTAATCGACAAACATAAAGGATGGGTCGGCCGCAGCCATTTTGGATATGCCTTCGACGATACCGAGGTCGATGAGCATATACAGCGGCTGGCGATGTTCTGGCGGAATTTTGGTTTTCCAGACGAGATTACCGTCGAAATACATGCGTATGAAATCGGAATCGATCTTCACGCCATAGGTGTGCAAATCAGCGGGATTTGCGGTGGCGAACACCTTGATGCGGGAAAAGGCCGAATCGTGCCGCCCATCCCGATGCCAAACATGTACCGTCGAAGAGTAGGCGCCGGGCTTATCGCCGTAATATTCGATGACATCTATCTCGGCGGTAGCCTTTGACCGATCCTTGCCGATAAGCCAGAAGGCCGGCCAGACACCGGGGCCATCCGGCAATCGCGCCCGCATCTCGAAGTAGCCATATTGCTGAGAAAAACCGTTTCCATGCTCATCGACCGAGGCAATCAAGCCGGAGCGCCATAGACCTTTGCTGTCGCGTGCAGCAGTAATGCGCAACATCCCGTCCTGTATTGCGAAGGGGAAGTCGCCACTCGGATCCGAGAAGCGAGCGCCGCCAAAGTCGCCATTCCATGGTGTATGGGAAATCCAGCGGGTACCAGGCCCCCAGGCGGAGATGCTGAGATCGTTGAAGGCATCCTCGAAGGTGAGTGTCATGCTTCTGACATCAAGCGTATCGCCGGTATCACCCGCGTGAACAATTCCTACATCCATGATCGAAACTAATGCAGCCGCAATTGACGCGCGAAGAAATACGCGGCGGTTGCTCCTGCATCGAACATTAGATATCGGCGCGAACTGATCCATGCATGTAAGCATGAACGGTACAATTTCTGCGGTATAGAACGTATTTCGGCCATAACGTCCACCAAAAGGCTTAGGCGCGGCGGAAATACAGCTGCATGACACCGTGGTAGTTTGCGGCGACATTGAGGCAGAACAACCGGATTGCCAGACATGAATGCCATGGGGCTCGTAACACTGATTGTGGGAGTTGTTGCGCTGACCGCGCCTGTGCGATGGTCATTCATCATCATGGTTTTGTCGACGGTATTCGGTGCGGCGGCGGCCTTCAGCATACCCGGTCTTGGCGGTGCATCGGTACTCGTTCCGAGCCTGTTTCTGATATTCTTCGCCGCACGGTTGTTTGCGGCCTACGGGGAGGGACCGTTCCTCGGCGCCCTGGCTCCCTGGCGTCCAGGTTTCTTTCTGCTGCTTCTGACGGCCTTCGGAATCTTCTCTGCGATTTTCTTCCCGCGCATGTTCCAAGGCATGACGCAGACGATGACGGTCGAACGATCGATTGGGGCACGTAACCTGATTGCATTGGTGCCGCTGCGTTTCTCTTCGAACAATATCACTCAATCGGTCTACGCGGTGGGTGGCCTCATCTGCTTCATAACGACCTTTGCCTTCTTTCGTCGCCAGGGCACCCCTTCGGCCTTTATCAACGGCGTGCTGGTCGTTATCGGTGTCAATCTCGGCTTCGCGCTTGCTGATATAGTGACCCATTTCACCCATACAGACTTTCTGCTGAGTTTCGTGCGGACAGCCAATTACGCGCTCCTGACCAATGCCGAAAAGGGCGGCCTGAAGCGCATTTCAGGCACTTTTCCCGAAGCCTCGGCCTTCGCCGATTTCACGCTCGTGCTCTTTGCCATCGTCACCAGCCTCTGGCTTGGGGGCATCCGCTCGAAGGTCACCGGCACTTTTTCGGGTCTGCTGCTGGTCGCGCTGATCCTGTCGACGTCGGCGACCGCACTTGTCGGGCTCGCCGCCATCCTGCCGATCCTCAGCCTGCAGTCATTTCTGGCCTCCCGTCGCGAGCCTGGCGCCGGCCGGCCCGTTCTGATCGTGTCCATTCTGGCGAGCATGCCGCTCGTCATCTTCTTCGTTCTCATCGTCATGCCGGATCTCGCGCATAATCTGCAAGATTTTCTGGACGAGATGCTGTTTTCGAAGGCCGATAGCCAGTCGGGACGGGAGCGCTTCATGTGGAACGCCATGGCTTACCGGGCCTTTCTGGACACGAGCGGTTTTGGCGCCGGCCTTGGGAGTGCCCGGGCATCGAGCTTCGGTCTGGTGCTGCTGTCCAATATCGGCGTCTTCGGCACGCTACTCTTTGCGATGTTCGTCGCTCGGCTGCTCTTGGCCGACATGCGCGGATCGCATTCATCATCGCGGGAAACCACCGCGGTTCTGCGCGCTGCTAAGGCCGGGATCATCACGGTTCTCATTTCAGCAGCCACGTCCGGTACTGTGTATGACCTCGGACTGATGTTCTATATCCTCGCTGGCAGCATTTCCGCGCTGAGTGCCGAAGCACGGCAGATCCGGGGCGAATACACCCCGCGGCTGCGCACCGTCGGGGAGATGCAATGAAGGTTGTCGTCTTCAACGTCAAATACAGCGAAAATCTCGGCGACGGGCTGCTTGCGGAATGTGTCGAATCCGCCTTGGCGAGCGGCAGGGATGAGATCGAAGTGGAGACGATCGACCTTGCCGGGCGACAGGCCTTTGCGACAGGCCATGGCGGCCGCAGACGGTTTGCGCTGGGATTACTCCATCGACTGCCCGCGGGCGCCCGTCGGCGGCTCGTTCGCGTCGCACTGGAGCGCAGGCTGCGCGCGCTTCGCGGACAATGGGAAGAGAAGGTTGCGGTTGCCGATGCCGTCGTGATCGGCGGCGGGAACCTGTTTCAGGACGATGATCTCAATTTCCCGCTGAAGATCGGTGCTGTGCTCGATTGTGTCGTACGGCACGATCGACCGCTGGCGATCTATGCGGTTGGGGTTGGCGGCCATTGGTCGGAGCCAGCATATCATCTCTTCGCGCGATTGAAGCAGGCGCGCCTTGTTCATCTTTCGGTACGCGACGGCTTCGCGCAGGATAATTGGCGCGAGCATTTTCCCGATGGACCCGGTGCGAAGATCGTGCGTGATCCCGGACTGCTGATCCAGGCCTCGCCGGGGCATGAAGGCGTGCGCGCTCCGTCCAAAGGCCCTTTGACCATGGGTCTGTGTGTGACGGATCCCATCGTCCTGCATCGGCATGGTGCCGTTCAGGCCGATGGTATCCCCTTCGCCGATGTTGAAGCCTACCGCGATCTGATCGAGCTTCTCCTGGATGACGGCCAGCAGGTGGTCTTGTTCTGCAATGGAGCCAAAGAGGATCAAGCTTTTGCGGAGCGCATCGGCGCTTCGGTCGCCAGGCAGCGTATTGCCACGTCCGGCACTCTGGAGGTTTGCAGACGCCCGCGGCTTCCGATCGATCTCATCCAGATCATCCAGTCGCTGGATGTGGTTCTGGCTCACAGATTGCACGCATGCATTGCCGCCTATGCGCTCGGAATTCCGCATGTCGGCTTGGCTTGGGACAAGAAGGTTGAAGGCTTCTTCAACTCGGTCGGGCGCGAAACCTACTTCATAAAGGGAGTATCGCCGCCGCCGAAGCACGTCGCCCTGCTCCTGAAGGCGGCGCAGCAGGAAGGCATAGAGGCGCGCCGCCATCGCGACACGATTTCGGAAGCCCGCGCCGGAATCTCCAACATGCGGCGACATCTGGTCGAGCGCGACCAATGCGCTATGTCGCGGATATAGGTGCACGCAAAACGATACAAGAGGCCGTTAGTATAGAATTTGTGACGCGGACGGAAATACTAAAAAGTATACATAAAAACGTCGAATTTTGTCCCGCTATGGCGGTAAAAATTCGAGGAACAACGGATATCGATTTGCAATAAAGACATCGTGGATTTTCTATGGTATTAAATACTTGGAACTCACGAAAAATATATTTTCGAAAGGCCCATGGAGCGTTCGAAATATGCTTTTCGTCCGAGGGGATGACGGCATGGCAGCGCAGCTTTCAATTGAGCATATTCGCAGCCTCGGTGGTGTAGCGCGGACCTTTGTTGCAGGTAGTGTGATCTGCGACTACGACCACGATACGCCACGCCTTCTCTTTGTGCTCGATGGGTGGGCCTCGCGCAGCAAGATGCTTCCGAACGGCACGCGCTTCATGACGGAATTCGTGTTGCGCGGCGATATGATTTCGACATCCCTGACGGCGCTTTCGCGCGAGACCGTGCGGGCGATCACCAATGTCACGGTGATGGTCTTCCCTGACTTCACCTCTCTGCCGAAGATCGAAGCGCCAACGTTTTTCTATCGTATCGTCATTGCTGAACTGGTGCGACATCAGGCGCGCATGTCTGAGAGGCTCGCCAATATAGGACGCCGCGACGCTCTGGAGAAAACCGGCTACCTGCTGCTCGAGCTCGGGGCGCGCATCGGCACTTCGCGGGACTATGCAAACGCAGAATACTTCGATTGTCCTTTGACCCAGGCGGATATTGGCGACGCGGTTGGCTTGTCGACGGTGCACATCAACCGCGTCCTCAGGGACATGCGTGAAGCCGGCCTGCTGTCCTTCCGCAACGGCATTGTCGCCTTTCTCGATCGGCCGCGTCTAGCCGATCTCGTCGACTTCGACGAGTCCTGTTTCGACACAACTATGGTTTGAGCAATACTTTGTCTCCATTACTAATGGAGCAAGAAAGAATTATTTTATGCAATATTTAAATTCATTATTAACATATGTTAATGCGCGGAAAAACAAAATAAGCAATTACTACGGTAACATAAACCTAAAAAGAGGGGAGAAATATGGGAACTCAAGAAGATCCTCGGCTTAAACGGATGTTATTCTCTTTAAATCGAGTAAATACTCTAAAGGTTGCAAGAAATACAAAGGCCATTTTAAAAGTTGGGGGTAACGGCCATGATTGGACAATCGCTCACAAGTGAAAAATTCACGTCAGACACGGGCGCACGCATCATTTCAGTTCGGACATCCGACACGTTGAGGCCATTCATCGCATCCGGCACGCCCGGGATCGATGAATGGGAAGACTATATTCTTCTCATAGATTCTCGCGCTCTCGATCGCGAGTGCCTGTCGAAAAGTCTGACCGAATGCGATAGCGCCATGCATATCGTTACCGTGGGTTCGCTCGACGAATGGCAGATGCGCAATATGCAAGTGTTACCGTCCGCGGTTCTCTTCATGATCGGCGGCCGTAAGGTTTCCGACGCGGATGTCAGTGCCAAGATCTGCGCTCTGGTGGAAAGATTCCAGACGAGCCCGGTGATCGTCGGCGCTGATGGCGATGAGCTTGCACAGTTGCTGCATGCGCTGGAGTGCGGCGCCCGCGGCTACATCCCGACAAGCGTCGGAATCAAGGTCGCCGCCGAAGCGGTGGCTCTCGCGCGGGCAGGTGGTGTCTTCGTGCCGGCAAGCAGCCTGCTGGCTGCCAAGGAGGCGATCGCACCCGTGGCCAGCCGCAACTGCTGCCTCGACAGCTTGTTTACGCCACGCGAAGTCGTCGTCGCGGAGGCTTTGAGACGAGGCAAGGCAAACAAGATCATCGCCTACGAGATGGATCTTTGCGAGAGCACGGTCAAAGTGCACATTCGCAATATCATGAAGAAACTGAACGCGACGAACCGAACGGAAGTTGCCTACAAGATTCGGGAACTCGTTCGGTGATAAGTCGGCCGCGATCACCTATCATGTAAAATAATGCCGGGAAGCGCCGTGTCGCTCCAGCTAGAAGCCATCGGCCCCCGGCGCCGGCGCAACAAGTGACCTGCAGGGCAGGTTCGCAAAGCCTCGGCTCTTGAAGCTGCCGTCGGCCGATGGAAAAGCGCCTGCCGCTTATTGCCGCCAAAAGTTGATATAGCAAGTTCGGGATTCCCGCGTATTTGAGCTGCCGGGCCTGTTCTAAGGGGCCGACCAACAGGCATTTCCGCCAAAGTTTGAGCTTGCTGCTTTTGTACGATGAGTGGAGCTTCCACACGCATCGACGACGGCATCTCAAAAAGCCAATCCGACAAATGTCGATGCTGTTTGGTGGCCGAAGCTCGCGCGGGTCAGCTCAGTGTTGCACCACACGCAGGGACGCGATTTCCGCGGGCTTGTCGTCGATGATCGCACTGACGGTCAGAAGGCCCGGCTGACGCAATCTCAGCGGTGAAAAGACAAGGCTGGCGCCCACGACGACATTGATCGGGATATCACTCGCCTCCGCGTTCTCCACGACATCCTTCTGCTCGCTCAGCTGGGCGGCGTCCAATCGCTCTTCGAGAAGCGGCTGACGGTCGCCGGGCGCGGTGCAGCGCAAAACGATCGATCGGTAGGGTTCCGTCGCCAAGGTGATCAGATTCACATGCACGCAGAACTTCGGCAGTGAAAAAGGAAATTCCGGCAGCATCAGGACGCCGCTATAGACGCCGATGAAGCTGAGCTTTTCGCCGATTTCCGTGCGAACGTCGTCGCAAAATATGCAATATCCATAGCGCATGTGTTTCAATCGTCCCGATCGTTGTTGCTGCGAGCAATTATCGTGCGGATGGCCCTTGATGAGCTCCAGGAAACGGCCCCGCCGGACCGAACCGGATAGATAGCTGCCCGGGTCTCCGGTTCGGAGAGGCCACTAACGTCTGCCGTAGACCCCTTGGGATCGCACAGCTCAATGTGGATCTCTTTGTCGAGCGCCCAGGCGAGATCCGCGATCGAACGAAGCGGAAGCTCTGTTTGCCCGCAGAGATAACGGTTCAGATCCCTTCGGCTGACGCCGACCAACTCCGCAAGTCGCTGCTGAGTAAACCCTTTCTGCGATCGCCTTTCGAGGACGGCGGCGGCCAGGTCGCTGCGAACATCTGCGATGAAACGGCTGGCCGCCCGCGCCCGCGCCCCTATCTCAAACCGAAATGACATCTTCCGGATTTACTCCCTCTACGCACAACGCATCACCCACACCAAGCGTGCGGCGCAATCGGCGCACCTCCAGCCGATAGCCGCGGTAAAGATCGTGATCCTTCACATGATCGGCCCAGTCTCCAAAGACAGCGACAAAACAGTCTCGCATGGCGAACCAGCCGAATATGCGGAAATCGACAGTCTTCAATTCCCAAACCGCATTTCGTTCGACCCGGATTGCCCGGAATTGTCGGCAATGAATGAGCGGTTTCCCTGAAACGAATGTATAGAAAAGAAAATCCAGCTGCTCGACAGGCCTGAGGACCGCACCGAGCGACGATGGTTCGTCCTTGCTTACGCGCTCGCTCAACCAGTTCACGAAGCTTGGTGTCGCGAAAAGCAGTCGCTTGGGTGACTGCTTTCGACCAAGCTGGATCTCAACTTTAACGATTGCTTCGGATGCCACGAGACTGTCAAACGTAGCCATAGCTGTCAACTAATCCATTATCATGTGGCAAGCCTTTCATCGAAGCTATCTAAGGGTAGCATGAATTGCTGCACACCTGGATTGTATTTATCTAGCTTTCATATGGGTTAGAATGCCTAATCAAAGAAGAGTATAGCTCATACGTCATAGCGATACACATCTAATCCGTTACTCATTTCGAAGTAGGCGCTTTCTATTTCACATAGATCTGCGTTGCTGTCTTAGTCCGAACGGTTCTCTTGTTCGGCTCTCCTTCCGCGGCCTATTAAAAAGCTCGAGGGCGGCGAATGGTCGCTTGCCCCGTCATGGAGAACAGGGAGGATCACATGAGGACGATTGGAGCTCTCGCCATCTTGCTGGCAAGCACGTCTTTGACATTTGCCGGGCCCCCGTCGCCGCCAGCCGAAAACGAATCGTTTATCGGCCAGGTGGGTGCATTCAACGGTGCTTTCGTCAGTCAGAACACTGGCAATAATGATGCTCTGACATTCCAGAATGGCGTCGGCAACTTCGCCGTCACCAATCAGGACAAGGCCAAATCCAATACATCAGCCATCCTGCAATTCGGTGACGGCAACGTCGCCTTCGCCGACCAGAAAGGCAAGACGAACGATCAAAGCACGTTCCAGGCCGGCGTCATGAACTTCGCCTCGACCCTGCAGCGGGACGGCGCGGATAACAGCTCGACGATCGCCCAGTTCGGCTTCGGCAACTCCGCCTTCGCGGACCAGTCCAAGGGAGATAACTCCCAAGACACGCTGCAGGTCGGTGGCCTGAACTTCGCCTCGACAACCCAGACCGACGGCAAGCATGGCGGAAACGACTCCAGTACCATGCAGTTCGGCTGGGGTAATGGCGCCATCGTCGGCCAGGACGGCGGCGGCAACGACCAGACAACGCTGCAGGTCGGCGCCGGCAACTTTGCCGTCACCTCTCAGTTCGGTGTCATCGGCTTCAACGGCAATTCGTCGTCGACGACCCAGTTCGGTTGGGGCAATATATCCTTCGCCGATCAGGCGGGCGGCAACAACTCGCAAGACACGTTGCAGGCGGGCGCGCATAATTTCGCCATGACCGGCCAGTCGTCGTTCTTCGGCACGAACAAGGCGACCACGGCGCAGTTCGGTGTGGGCAACACCGCTCTGACATCCCAGATCGCCAATCCGCTCGGCTCCAACAATTCGATGATCGTGCAGGCCGGCTATCGCAATACCGCGATCGCTTCGCAATCGGGGCTGCAGACAGTGTTCCCCGTCAGCGGTTCGAACCTTCAGGGAACCATCCAGATCGGTTCGGGAAACTATGCCGTTACCTCTCAGACCAGCTCGAGCGGCCTGACGAACACGTCGGTTACGGCGCAGTTCGGCTATCGCAACACGGCCGTTACGGTCCAGCACTAAGTTTGCCGATGGAGGAGGCGAAAGCAAATGTCCGCCTCCTCCTTTAATGCGGCTGAACCAGCCATGTATGCCGGAAACAATGTCGGGCGATCAACATCCATCTTGCTTCTGAAATCCTTCTTGTCCGCGGCCTTGTTGTTCGCGTACGCCGCTCCTGCCTCGTCTCAGGCTGAGTTTGAGTGCCTGATCAAGGCAGACAGGAAGGATGAGTTTCTTATGGTGCGGGCGATTGCAAAGTCTGTAGTAACAGTATCCGGAACATACAGGCTGGTTCTTTTCAAACATAGCGCAGCAGGTTCAAGCCAGAGCATTCAGCAAGGTAGCTTCGCATTAAAGCCAGGAGCAGAGAACCTTCTTGCCACGACAATGGTCGATGCAGGAAACGGGGTAGAACTGAGTGCAAGGCTATTGATCGAAACCGATCGAGGTATATCACAATGCAGATTGCCAGAATGAAACGCCTGAACGATACGAAATCCGTGCTCGGCGCCGCTCTCGTCTTGGCTGCCTCGTTCTGCCAGATTGCAACGGAATGTCGAGCCGAGACGGCCTATGTCGCCCAGATCCCGGTAAATGTCACGACGACGGTGCAACTCGGAAATCTGCCGCCTCAACAGCAGCAGCAATATCATTCTTCGTCATCCCACCTTGCCGCAGGTATGGCCGCTACGCCGGAAGCGATCCTAGTGCCGCGAGGCAATAACTTGGCAAGGACGCTGGAAATAGGAACGCGCAACAGCGTGTATCACCTTCAGTCAGGAGCGGGTAACAGCTCGACTGCCGGTATCATAGGGAACTACGGCAATATCAACGTCCTGCAGGGCGGCAATAATCTGAAGTCGAATGTCGTATTGCTGAATGGCGCAGGCCTGAACGTAAGTGTTCTTCAACCTGCGGGTTCGGCACCTGTCAATGTGCTGATCGCACGTTTACCGGGTGGTGGCTTGCTCATCAAACGTTGAGTGGACGCAGCAGCCTTTGAAAATAGGGAAGGGGAATAGCAATGAGAATAGATGCGGCAATGATTACAGTTGGTCTGGTAGCCTTGATGGCGGCGCCGGCCATGGCGGGGCAATTGGTCTATCAGCCAACCAATCCGACATTTGGGGGAAATCCGTTGAATGGTTCATTCCTTCTTTCGACGGCGCAGACGCAGGGCGCCGGCGTCAAGTCGGGGCAGCAACAGACGCCGGATCTATCCGGTCTCGACAAGGCCTTGAGTAATCTTGGGAACGTTAATCAAGGTACGGGTTCAACCGGAACATCTCCGGTCATCGTGATCCAGAGCGGCCAGGTGCCGGCCAATCCTTGAACCAAATTGATTGTGTCCTCGTTCGGTGTTGTTGGGAGCGATTTATTCGAGCGTCCATGTCACATGTTGGTTTTCCTGTCGCAGCCATTCTATGCGGATTGGGTCTTGGTGGCTGCGCCGCCGCGGGCAGCAGCCTCGACCCGATGAGCACTCCAGCGACGCTTATGCCCGCCACGAAGTCAGGTGTGGCATTGGAGAGTCTGCCGCCACCCATACAAAAGCTCGATGTGGCGGTCTATTCCTTTCCCGATCTGACGGGACAGAACAAACCCAATGAAAACTTTGCCGAATATTCCCGCGCTCTGACGCAGGGCGGCGCGCAGCTGTTGACTGACGTGCTGACGAAGGCTGGTAACGGTAACTGGTTCAATGTCGTCGAGCGCACGGATCTGCAATCGCTGCTGCAGGAGCGCCAGATCATCCAGAACACGAGATCGGCGGTTTACGGCGCGAAGGCTGGCGGCATCCCGCCGCTTCGGTTTGCCGGAGTGCTGCTGGATGGCGGTATCATAGGTTATGATTCCAATGAAACGACGGGCGGTATCGGTGCCAATTATCTCGGGATCGGCGGAAATACACAGTACCGAAAGGACATCGTGACCGTATCCTTGCGGGCCGTCAGCGTTAGCACGGGACGAGTGCTAGCCTCTGTCAGCACGACCAAGACGATCTATTCCGTGCAGTTGCAGGGATCGGCGTTCCGTTTCGTCGGCGTCGACCAGCTGCTCCAGATCGAGGGCGGCATTACACGAAATGCGCCCACGACCTTGGGCGTCCAGGAAGGCATTCAGCTCGCAGTCTATTCGTTGATTTTCGAGGGCGTAAGGAACGGGCTGTGGCAATTCAGGGATGCCGCCGCCGGCGCGGCGTTCATGCGATATCTGGACGAGCATCAAAGAGCCATGACGTACAAGCTCGATGCCAACGGCCGACCGATCGGCCCGGCGGTCGCCGTTCCCGCCGCCAGCGCGACGCAACCGGCCGTGGAGGCCGCTTCCCAGCCCATCCTGGTCAAGGACAGGCCGAAGAGCTTATGATCGTTGCCGGCGCCAAATCATTTTTTCCGGCAGATTTCGGATTGTGCGTTGTCAGGTCCGCAGGTCGCAGCTCCGTTCTGGGTGCTGGCATTCGGATTTGGTTTGACCGGAGCCTTGCCGGCAGGTCCTTTCTCCAGGTTGCCGTTCTTCCTCGGCGGAATACGTCCTTTCACCTGGGGAATTTGGGTCTCTGAAAATCCGGAACGCCGGATGATGGGTTGACTGCTTGCTAGGACATCGGCTGAGCCGAGCGTGCCGGCAAGAAGCAAGATAGCCGTAACAGCAATGATTTTACTGGGATGCATCATGTCGATATTGCTCCTGAATCGCAATCTTGAGCCGATATCGAATTATCGGCTCCGAACATGCCGCTCTCGAAGTTTCAGCTGGCCGAAGGCCTCTCAGTTTCATGTTTGCTGCCGCTCCCATTGGGGCCTTGTTCTCGCCGCGCGCCTCGGGCGGTCGCCTGGTGCTTTGATCATTGCCTGCCGCCAAGATACAGTCAGCGTGATACCGCGCCTGACCCAACCGTTGGCAAATGGCCATCGGTCGGTGCGGGTGCAGCTCGCTCGGTCACTCCATTGCCCACATTCGGAAAAATGCTGCCTGCCAATCGGACGTTCGCCTGCGTTCGTGATGCCTGCCTCGGCTTGTGCGGCATCACCCGGCGTTTAATCGGAGATCGAGGCACGGGCATGACGGATGTCTCCGGCAGCTGTTCGACGAAGGCAGGGTTAGCTTCCGCGGAGGGAGCCTGTTGCAGATAGCTTTCGTCGCATACGGCGCCATCGGTCAGCGCGAGCATGACGATCAGGGAGTAACCGACAACGAGTCTTGATGTCATCTGAATCGTTCCCTGCGTTTTATTAGGATATTAAACGCCTATATTCCTGCATTGAATAAATGAATTGAAATTCGTCGAATTTTTATCTTATTTAACGCAATTTGAAATTGATCAATATTCGACATTATTGCAATTTTACTATAAAATTGCAAACAAAATCGGGAGGATGGGCATGAATTTATATTTGAAGACATTCCTGTGTTGTGTGATTTTCTCGCTTTGCGGAGCGGGCGTTTCCTCCACGCTCTGGGCCGATGATAGCTCAGCGGCGCCGCAATCGGGGTCTCAAAATGTGACGCCGGATGCCGGCAAGAGCGATCCATCCAGCGCCGCGGCTCCGGCTACACCAGCGCCAGCCGGTCCGCAGATTAGCGAACAGAAGTTCGATGCGTGGATATTGCAATGTTCGGCCGACAAAACGATGAAACCGCGCTGCCAGATCGTCTACCGGTTGACATCACCGGATCAAAGGCAGGTGTTCATGGTCATCAGCATGGCGCGTTCCGCGGACAAGAAGATTGGCATGCAGATGGCTCTTCCGCTTGGTTTTGCTATTCAGGGCGGTGTGAAGATCGGCTTCGGCAGCAAATATTCGACGATGGCGAAGGTATCGCGCTGCACCACGCAAGGATGCCTGGTGGAGGGATTGTGCCCACCCTCGATGCTTGCTGCCTTGATGAAGGAAAAGTCGGGAAAAGTCTCGATCCGCATGATGCAGGGAAACATGGCGGAGCTTCCGATCTCTCTGACCGGTTTCGGTGCCGCCTTCCAGGCTATGCAGGCAGATAGCGGATCATGATCGAGACGCTTCCGTCCGCTCGCAGGTCACCTTTTTATGGCTACAAATAGAAAGCTTTCGATATGGCTGCCAGCGGCCGCTTGGTGATCTCCGAAAATTCAGGATCTTGCCGACTTGTCATGAATTGGCCGGCTCCACGTCCTCACGTGTTTCCGGAAGGGCGGCGAAGGCGGCCGCTCGCACGATCTCCTTCGCCGCTTCATCATCAGTCGACGCTACGTTCCATTCATCGCCTGCAGGTCGGCGACATCGATGCCGTGCGTGTCGAACCACCATTCCGGTGGCATGTCGGGATATTTTTCGCGAAGGCGCAAATATTTGGAGCGCAATCGTTCCTGACGCACGACTTCCTGTTCGAAATAGGGATGGTCCAGTGCTCCGCCCATCACATGGATGCGGCGAAGGAGCTTTCGCAAGACATATCCCTGCTCCTTGTTTCCCGGCTTGTAGCCGCTCTCCACGATCGTCGTGACCGTATCGCGCAACATGCCGAGTGCATCAGCCGGTGGCGTGCCGTTCACGATCATGTCGAGACGTTCGGCGCCGAAACCCACGTCGATACAGGTTCCGAGTGGATTGACGATATTCCCGATCTCGATGCCGTCCTTATAGAACTCGGTGCAATATCCGCTGATGCTGCCGTCGCTCCAGGTGCATTCGTCATCCGGAATGACGGGAATGCGACCGCGATAGAACGGTGTCCATTCTTCGAGGCGATCCGGATGGATCGTGACATGATCGGGCACCAGATCAAGGGTTCCGAGAAACTCGAGCCAGAAATCAATGGCGTCGCCGACAGTCATTTCCCTGAACGAGAAAAGCCCCAGCATCGTGAAGTGAAGAAAATGCGTTCCGTCCCCGATCTCATCGAGATCGCCCATTCTCAGGCAGGCCTGAGTATTGGCGACGGTACCAATATGGGAAGGGTCGGAGAAGAGGGGCTTGTACTGCTGCATCCCAGCGCTGCAGAAGAGCGTGGTATTATCGTGCGGCCGTACGGAGTCTATGCGGGTGAATTTGATGCCTTTGGAAAGGCAGAAGTCTCGGTATTGCTGGATCAGGCGTCCCGCGATGACATAGGCAACCTCCTTTGCTGTTCATGTGCCTTCTTAGAACATAGCGACGCGATGTGGGATCTGCAATGCGCAGATGCGAGTTTCAGCTTGCCAGGCGGAAAGGGCATGCCGCTTCAAGTGGTGGATATTCTTCACCTTTGCTACATGCCTGTCTTGTTTTTGCTGTAGATCAGGTCCGAAGCGCTGATGTTTATTTTTGACGAAAGCGACGAGATTGCTTCGTCGATCGGTTTGGTGTACGGCCTTGGCCCATAATGATCGCAAGCGATCGCCGCGCGACGGTCGTTGCTCTCAGAAAATGCCAGCCTCTCATCAATGCTGATTGTCCATCAACTGCGCTCCGTCTTCGAGCACACACTAAAATATCATGGTTAAACAGACAAAGCCCTTCGTTATCGAAATCAAATCCTCCCGCCGAACAAAAGCAAAGACAGTCGAATCGGCCCGATCGATCTGGGGAGAGCTTGCAGCCGATCTCAAGCAGACCCTGGCGATGGAGCAGGAAACGCGGCCAAGCGCGTCTCAGCCCGCGGACTGCGCGGCGCTTCCGACACCGGATTGCGAGACGGTTATCGATCATGATGAAGCAACGGCTCCGCGGCCCGGGTTTCAGTTTCTTGAAAAATGGATTGCAAGGAAGGCTGAGAAGCCGAAGGCCGGGTCGCAGGGCGTGGTTGAGGCGTTCCTCGCGCGGCTTGACCAGCAAAAGATCCTGCTTGCGGAGTTTCAGTCGGATCCCGACGGTTTCAAGCGTTGGCGCTCGGCGTGGTTTCGCAAGGTCACCGGTGGTTTCGGCGTGAGCGTCAGCCATGACCTGATCGATGCTGGTGGCGGTCTGCGATATGTCGTCGTCGATACGCTTGATGGCGTCTCTCAGTTTCTTGATGATCTCCGTCATCACGCGCAAACCGATCTGGATTTTCAGCGAGCTTTGGAGGTGAACCGCATGCAGCGCGCGGCCCGGCTGACTGGCGGCAAAGCAATCTGATGGCTTTTCGGGACAACGGTATGTCCCAGCTCAAAGACCCGGACTGTGGCGCGATCCGGCGGAGCGGCTTCAGCCACTTAACGTCCTGATCTTCGGTATCCTCGTCGTAAAGCCGCCACCCGCTTTCGCGCATCTGGCTCGCGGTTTCGAGTGCAGGTGTGCCATCTATCGGTAGCGTCTCAGTATTTCACGTTCTTCCGGTGGGCGTGCCATGCGGCGCTCCCACAGGATAAGCAGGGAGCTTGAGGCGATGATGAGGAGGGCGCCGGCAAAGACGTTCGTCGGCGGAATCTCGGCCCAGATCACATAGCCGTACACGAAAGCCCAAACGAGGCCGCTATATTCGATGGGCGCCAGCGTCGAAGCGGGTGCGTATCGAAAGCCTTCGTAGAGCAGAAACTGCCCAATCGTCGAGATAATGCCGAGGGTCAGCATCAGTGCCCAGCCGCTCGCGTCAGGGGTCTTCCATGTCCATGGAAATGACAGGGCACAGGCAATGCCGAATATCAGGCTCGTGGCATACATCTGGGTAAGCGTGGTCTCGCTTCGGCTGACGAGTCGGATCAGGATCGTGCTCCAAGCCCAGCAGAAACCCGCGACGATGCACATGGCGGCGGGCAGGAGGTTGGGCGAATGGCTTGGATTTGCGGCGATCGCCACCCCGATGAAGCCTCCTATGCAGGCGATCCAGCGGCCCGCATGGACTTTCTCCTTGAGAACGAAGATCGATAGAGCCACGACGATCATCGGCGCCGAAAAGTACAGTGTCGTCAGTTCTGCCAGACCCAGATAGCGGGCCGCATTGTAGAAGAGCAGCCAGGCAAGCAGCATCAGCCCGGCGCGCAGGACGACCGTGCCGCGATAGGGGCTTTTGAAAATTGAGGGATGGCGCCGATAACGGACGAGCACGCCTGCGACCAGCACGATGACCAGACTGCGCATGAAGAGGATCTCCGGTACTTCGTAGCTGGCGACCAGCCACTTCACCATCGCGTCCTGAAGGGAAAAGCAGGCATATCCCGCGCAGGCGAGCGCGATCCCTGCAATGGGTCCCTTCTCACGGTTTCCGGAAATCATATGGCCTCGCAGGGTATGTCGGATCGATACGGTCGCTTCCCATTGCAGGAAGCGGTTCGCGGTATAGTGGCGCGAGCGATCCTCTGGCTAAGCGCTTTCCCTCGAACTGACAAGTGAGCTCGAAATATCATGCTGCTTTTATTGCGCTTTTCGTAAGCGTTTCCGTCGGGGATGGAACGAAACGCCGTCTGCGATGTTCCCCAACTGGAAAATCCCGGTGGTGACATTTTCTGGGAGGACATCGTGCCTGACCTTAGCGATATCATGCGGGTGGAGGTGGACTGGCTGGACATTGTTGTCCGTCTGGTGTTGGTTGTCATTGCCGGAGGATTGATCGGCATCAATCGAGAGATGGGCGGGCATGCGGCTGGGTTTCGGACGACGATCCTGGTCGGGCTTGCTGCGTGCTTGTCGATGATCCAGGCCAATCTCCTGCTGTCCGCATTGGGCAAGACGTCACAATCGTTTGCCTCGATGGATGTGCTGCGCTTTCCACTCGGCGTCCTGACCGGCGTCGGCTTTATCGGCGGCGGTGCCATCCTTAAGCGCGGAGATCTCGTTACCGGCGTAACGACGGCTGCGACCCTGTGGATCATGACTGCCGTTGGCCTATGCATCGGCGGCGGTCAACTTATTGTCGGTTCGGCCGGCGCCCTCATTGCCTTTGTGGTGCTATCGCCGCTTAAGCAGTTCGACAGACTGATTCCTCGCAGGCAGAAGGCGCGTATCGTGATAGAGCTGCCTTACCATGCCGGCGTTGGGATCACCGACATGCAGGCAGCGCTTGAACCGCTCGGATATGTCTTCTCTTTTGTCGGCAAGGCGGCGGGCTCGACCGAGGCAGTTGCGCATATTTCCTACGAGGTGCGATGGCGGCAGGCAGGACTGGATGGCGGTGGCGCGCAGTTGCTGACATCTCTTCAAGAGCATTACAAGGTCGTATCTTTGGAAATGCTGACGACTGGAACTTGATACAAGTCCCAGATCGGAACATTCCGGAGCGGTGAAAGTTTGTCCCTAATCAAAGAGGGAGAAAACCATGACCGAAACCAAGCAACAGACAATGGCAAAGGATTCTCCGGATCGCGGCGATATACGCACCCTTCAGGCGCTTGATCAGGCAGCTGGTGGCTCGGGGGATTTCGCAGCCGAGGAGACGAGGCGACATTCGTCAGACGAAATTCGGCCCGAACATGGTACGGATGACGCACGCTGCGAGGATTCAGCCGAATCCGACCGGCAGCGCAAGCAAACGGCCGATGAAATTTCCGTCAGGATTTCCAATGTCAGGATGACCTCCGGATCAGGGGAGGCAGGGGAGGGTAAACTCTCCGAAGACCCGCCAGCCAGAACCTCTACGTCGACGCAGGAAAGGACCGATGAGCAAATTCGTACCGAAATCGAAGGCAGGCTGAAGGCCGACCGATTGCTAAACGAGGCGAGCATCTTCGTCACTGTCAGTCGCGGACGCGTCATTGTTGATGGGTCTGTCGAAAATCACGAGGCCAAGCAGCGCGCCGAGGCGATCTCCCGGCAAGCCAGCGGCATAACCGGGCATGACAGCAATCTTACCGTGCGCAAATCCTCATAGGATCAGGACTTCGACATGCGAATGCTGCTGCTCCTCATTTTCGGCTTGATGATCGCGTCCATTCTGGGGATTCTCGTCATTAAGCCGTTCACGTCGGGCGATAATCGAGACTCTGGCGCCGTTACGCACGGTCCTATAGAGCAACCGGAACCAAAGCCGTAAGAAAGATCGGCTTTATTTGTCTGGCTGTTGGCCGTTTTGCTGTTCTTTCGGCTGGTCGCCAGGCTTGATGACAGGCATGTCGCCGACCTGCGGCGCAGGCTTTTCCATTTTGCTGTCGCCAACGGACGGTGGTTTCAGCACGCCGCCGCAGTCGGATAGCTTCTGGCTGGGATTGCCGTCCGGCGTGGACGTCTGCCCGCTTTCCGCATGCCTGTTGTCAGTCTGCCGGTTGGTATCCTCTGCCTTGCATCGATCGTCGTTCGATTGTTGTGCGAACACGAAATTCGATGACATGACGGCCGCTACCACCGTTATCAGCAGGAATCGCGCGGATTTGGCCACCGCACTCCGGGTGTTCGAAAGGCGCGACCATTCAGACTTGGGTGGAGATGATGGTATCGGCGCCGATGGTGCCTTCGACGACACCGCGCTGACGATATTCCTTGCCATTGTTCACCTCGATGACGGTATAGAGTTTTTCGTTGCGAAAGACGCTTGCCATCCTGGTCGTTTTGTCCTCCGCGGGGGCGGCATCGATATCCATGAAATCCACTTCCCTTTCGGCTGCCACAATTCGGGCATCGCCCGCGGTGCGGGCGGCAACCAGAACCGCACCGTGCGATTTCGCGTCCAGCCAGTTGGGGTCGTCGTCGGCCGCGACCGGGACCAAACGATAAAGCTTCAAAGGCTCATCCATCTTCTATCTCCTCGAATGTTGGAAAGGTTGCAGATCGGATGGGTAGGAAGCTCGGCCGCCATTTCGTTGGCTATGGAGAGAAAGCGGAAAAATCTCCATATTCTTCAGCACCATCGAGTCCGCTTGGCACGATCTGCAATCTCATGAGGCTAACGCCGGGCTTTGCCCATTGTTCCGGTTTATGCTGGTCGGATGCGGTGGTCCTCGATGGAACCATCTTTGGAGGTTCCGGTTAGGCCCATAGGAATTTGCAAAGATGGAGGCTTGCCATGGCATTCGAGGAACCGAAAAAGCCGCAGCACCAGAAGAAGCCGTTATCCGCGACCGAGGCTCGTCAGGGCGTGCGCGGCACGCATTTGTCTACCATCTTGATTACGGCGTTGGTTCTGGCGGCAATCGTATGGGCCGGTGTTGAAGTTTGGGGCCGTTACATCGAGCCACGCAAACCGCAGATCCCGGCGCCGACGATAAGTTCCTCCAATGGGCAGCCGCAGGCGGGCACGATAGACAATACGCCGCCGGTGGGGCAATCCACACAGCCCGCTCCAACCGATCGCACGGAGAACAATCAGCAGGGCACGAAGAGCACGCCGGCTCAACCAAATCGCGACGGAACGCAGAATTAGCAGGCTTTCGAAATTTGTGGGGATCGATGTGCATTGCGGGTATCCGATCCTCTTTCAGGGAGCGGACATGGGAGCGGCTTTCTCGCGGGAACTGCCAGGCAAATTATCCGATGCGGCGATCGTCCGAGTGGGTGTCTTCTTCGGTTTCTCGAGTATCATCCTCGGACGGGTATGTTGCAGCCGTCCGCCGAAACCTTGCGAGCACTTCTTCGCCGTCCGTGGAGGCTCGCGTTCTCTCCATGATCTCGCGTTCCTTGGCTGCCTGCTCCCAGTGATGCTGGCTGCAGCCCCAGGGCCGACCGGCTGCTTCCCAAATGGCGTAGGCCCTCTTGCTGATCCACTCGAACCGTTCGTCCGTCATTTTTTCCTCCTTAATGGACGCTCCCACAACTGCGGGTGAATGCGAATGTTCCCTATGGGGAACAATAATGATTCTGATGTGTTCCACCCTAGGTTCGGAACTTCACAGGCTCATGAATCCATGACAGCAAGAGGAGGATCGAATGGCTTTGACGTTGATCAGCAAGGCCTTTGCTGAGAATGCGCCGATACCGAGCAAATACGCGCTGGATGGAGAAAATATATTCCCGCCGCTTGCCTGGGGCGGCGCTCCCAAAGGGACCCAAAGCTTCGCGTTGATCATCGAGGACCCGGATGCGCCGGCGGGAACATTCCGCCATTGCGGCATCGCCAATATCCCGGCGGAGTGGAGCGGCTTGGTTGAAAACGTGGATGCTATGCAGGAGCAGGCGCTGCGTTTCTATAAGAATGATTTCGGCAATGCCCGTTACGACGGTCCGCGTCCTCCGGCAGGCGATCCGCCCCATCGGTACGTTTTCCGGCTTGCCGCGCTCGATGTACCGCGGATGACGCTTCCCGAAGCCGCTGGCGCGGAAGCCATGTGGCAGAAAGTGAAGAAACACATGCTTGCAGAGGCAAGCCTTACTGGCAGCTACCAGTCGTAAGCCACGCTTTGCAGGCAGACATGATCGGCGGTTCCTGCCGCCGAGGGATGGTTGCAATGAGCAGAAGAGACCCAGACGGTGCGCACAAACAGGAACCGCGCACGTTTTCCGCGGAAGATGCACGCCAAGGCGAGATCATCCTGAAGCGACGGTGGCAGCGTCTGGTGTTCATCGGCGGACTTGCCGCCGTAGTCCTCGTTATCCTGCTGGTGCGCTTTGCCGGATAGGCCAGTAAATTTCAACCTCATCCAAAGGAGATGTCATCATGCCAGCAAAGTCGAAATCACAGCAAATGGCCGCCGGTGCGGCGCTTGCCGCCAAACGTGGCGAACGAAAGAAGAGCGAACTGAAGGGTGCGTCGAAAAGCATGGTCGACTCCATGAGCGAGAAGGAGCTTCACGACATGGCCTCGACCAAGCAAAAGGGAAAGCCGCAGCACGCATCCAAGTCCTGAGGTCCAGGAACGCTGCACCGCGGTATTTCCCGCTGCTCTATCGCCTCCACCGCCAATTTGAGACTTCCGGCATATCCTCGCCGTGCCGGCGGACGTAATCGTGATGCTTGGTGAGTTTTGCCTTCAGGCCATCCACGACCTCCGGCACCTTCTCCGATAGGCCGGGGATACGATTGATCGCCTCCAAGGCGAGATGGTAGCGATCGAGTTCATTCAACACGGTCATGTCGAATGGCGTGGTCGTTGTACCCTCTTCGATGAAGCCGCGAACATGGATGTTGTCATGGTTGGTCCGCCGATAGGTCAGGCGGTGGATCAGGTAGGGATAGCCGTGATAGGCGAAGATTACTGGCTTGTCCGTGGTAAAGATCTGATCGAATGCCTGATGATCGAGACCATGCGGATGCTGTTGTGGGTCCTGCAGAGCCAGGAGATCGATCACGTTGACCGTGCGGATCTTGAGATCGGGGATCGCCTCGTGCAGCAGCATGACGGCAGCAAGCGTCTCCATGGTCGGGACATCCCCTGCGCAGGCCATCACGACGTCAGGGGCGATGGTGTTGTCTTCGTAGCTCGCCCAATCCCAGATGCCGACGCCGGTCTTACAATGGGCGGCCGCTTCGTCGATGCTGAGCCATTGCGATTCCGGCTGCTTGCCGGCGACGATGACGTTGATCCGGTCATAGGTCCTGAGGCAATGATCACCGACCCATAGCAGCGTATTGGCGTCCGGCGGCAGATAGATGCGCACGATGTCGGCCTTCTTGTTGGCGACCAGATCGACGAAGCCCGGATCCTGGTGGGAAAAGCCATTGTGATCCTGTCGCCAGACATGCGACGTCAACAGATAGTTCAGCGACGAGATCGGTTTGCGCCAGGGCAGTTCGCGCGAAACCTTCAGCCATTTGGCATGCTGGTTGAACATGGAATCGACGATATGGATGAAGGCTTCATAGCACGAAAAAAGCCCATGCCGACCCGTGAGCAGGTAGCCCTCCAACCAGCCCTGACATAGATGCTCGCTGAGCACCTCCATCACCCGCCCGTCGCGGGACAGATGGACGTCGTAATCCTCGATCTCCTCCATCCAGACCCGATTCGTGGCTTCGAAGACGCTGCCGAGCCGGTTCGATTCCGTCTCGTCGGGACCGAAGATGCGAAAATTCCGCTTGGCATCATTGAGCTTCAGCGTGTCGCGCAAGTAGTGCGCCAGGATTTCGGTGGATTGTACCTGCTTGCTGCCGCGCTCGCCGATCTCCACGGCGTAGTCTTCGATGGAGGGAACCAGAAGCTCCTGGCGCAACAGGCCGCCATTGGCGTGGGGATTGGCGCCCATGCGCCTTTCGCCCCGCGGCGCCAGCGCTTGCAGCTCCTCCTTCAGCCGCCCGCTGTGATCGAAAAGATCGTCCGGATCGTAGCTGCGCATCCAGTCTTCCAGGATCTTGCGATGCGCCTCGTCGCCGCGGCAATTGGCGACCGGCACCTGATGCGCGCGCCAGAAACCTTCGACCTTTTTGCCATCGACCTGCTTAGGGCCGGTCCAGCCTTTCGGACTCCGCAGCACGATCATGGGCCAGCGCGGCATGCTTTCGGACGACGTTTGTTCACGTGCGTTTCTTTGTATGTCGCGGATGCGGTCGAACACCTGGTCAAACGTGCCGGCCATCGCCTGATGCATGGCGGGTGGTTCATGTCCCTCGACGAAGAAGGGTTCGTAGCCATAGCCTGAGAGTAGCTTGCGCAGATCGTCGTCATCTGCGCGGCCGAGGATCGTCGGGTTGGCGATCTTGTAGCCGTTGAGGTGGAGGATGGGCAGTACCGCACCATCGCGCGCCGGATTGAGGAACTTGTTGGAATGCCAGCTCGCAGCCAGAGGTCCGGTTTCCGCCTCGCCATCGCCGACGACGCAGGCAACAATCAGATCGGGATTGTCGAAAGCGGCGCCGTAGGCATGTACCAGCGCATAACCCAGTTCGCCGCCCTCGTGGATGGAGCCGGGCGTTTCCGGTGCGGCGTGGCTCGGAATGCCGCCTGGGAAGGAAAACTGCTTGAACAGCCGTTGTATGCCTTCCGTCGTCTCGGAAATATCCGGATAGATCTCACTATAGGTACCCTCGAGATAGGTGTTGGCGACCATGCCGGGACCGCCATGGCCGGGGCCGCATATATAGATGACGTCGAGATCACGCATCTTGATGATGCGGTTGAGGTGGGCATAGATGAAATTCAAGCCGGGCGTCGTGCCCCAGTGGCCGAGCAGTCTCGGCTTGATATGCTCAGGCTTCAGCGGTTCGCGCAGCAGCGGATTGTCCATCAGATAGATCTGGCCGACCGACAGATAGTTTGCCGCTTTCCAGTAACGGTCGATCAGGGAGAGTTCCTCGGGCGAAAGCGGTGTGGTCACGGCATTCATCTGCGTCTCCTCGTTTTTGTCAGGCGATGAGGGCATGCGCCTCCTCGGCGATCACACGTTCCTCGTCGGTCGGGATCACGAATAGCTTCACGCGGCTGGATGCCGCGTTGATCGAGGTCAAATTGCTGTCGTTTGCATCTTCATCGATCTCAATACCCAGCCACTGCAACCTTCGTGCGACACGCGTCCTGATCTGCGGCTGGTTTTCACCGATGCCGGCGGTGAAGACGATGGCGTCGAGACCGCCCGTCGTTGCGCATAGCCGCCCGATCTCGCCTGAGATGCGCAAGCAGAACAAATCTATGGCCTCGGCCGCTTCCGGGCTCTTGTCATCGAGGAGAACCCGTGTGTCGCCGCTGATACCGGAGACGCCGAGCAAGCCGCATTGATGGTAGAGAAAATCCTCGATCCGTTCGGGCTGCGGCATTCCCGTCCTCATGAGGTAGAGCAGGGCGCCTGGATCCAGCCAGCCGGGACGCGTTGCCATGGGGATGCCGTCGAGCGCCGAAAAACCCATACTCGTGTCGCGGCTAATGCCGTTTTCCATCGCGCACAAGCTGGCGCCGCTGCCGAGATGACAGGTGACAACCTTGCCCTTCGCTACCTCCGGATCGATCTCGCGAAGCTTCGCGGCGATGTATTTGTAGGAGAGCCCGTGAAAGCCGTAGCGGCGCACGCCGTCGTCATGCATGGCGCGGGGTATCGCCAGCCGCCGCACGACGTCGGCTTGCGACGAATGAAAGGCCGTGTCGAAGGAGGCGGTCTGCTGGACGTCCGGCCGCAGCGTTTGCATCGACCGAATGGCACGCAGAGCCTGCGGCTGGTGCAGAGGCGCAAGAGGAACAAGCTTCTCGATCCGCTCGATTGCAGCCTCATCCAAGAGGGCAGCCTCCTGAAACGCCATGCCGCCGTGAACGACGCGATGGGCGACCGCCCGGAGCTTGCCGGGAAGATGGGCAAGCAAATGATCCAGCGTGTCGGAGATCACGGAGACGAACTGCGTGCCATTATCGCCCCTGATCGTCTTCTCGTATCTATCCGTGCCGATGGAATAGCGGAGCATCAGCGGGCTCTGATCGAAATCGATCTTGCCGCGGCCGACATTCCTTGCCCCTTCGGTCGCCAGCCCGAAGACCCCGATTTTCAAGGTCGAGGAGCCGGCATTGAATGTCAGCAAGACATCGTCAGACATATCAGCCTCGAATGAAGGGTGTCGACTACCGGAAGCTAGCGCACTCCAGCCCGGAGGCAACCGGGCATAGGGCCGCAGCTCCTCTTATCGATATCGGTCTGTCGCATAGCGCTTCCGTTGACCGCCTGTTCAAGAGAGCTGCGCATTCCGCGTGTCGTCAGATTTCCATCACATCTTCGAATGCTTCGGGGAAGCTTTCGCGCGCCACTTTCTCGTTGATGACGAGCATGGCCTCATAGGAGAGCGGATCGAAATCCTTGTCGGCGGGCAGTACCTCCCGTCCGAACAGGAGGTTCAGCCGAGCGGCATCGAGATTGCCTCGTTCGAAAGGTTCCGCTCCGAAATAATGCCAAAGCGCGTGCAGGAATGCGGCGTCGATCAGATGTTCCTGCGATCCCGGCCGCGCACGCCGCGGCAGTTTCTTGATCGGCGTCACGCCCTTGGGATTTGCGCGGCGAATGGTGAATTGCACCCCCGTACCCGGCATGCCGGAAGGAAAGCCGCGGTGTTTCGTCATATCGGGAAGCTTGCCCATGGCTGCTGCTCCTCTCTTGTTAAGCGATCGGATAGTGCCTTTTCCGATGTCAGGCAAGCCGATGCGATGGAGAAGGCCGTGTAGCATCTACTCTGTCGTGATTTCCCCGCGCCAGTCAATTGCGGGACGAGGCTTCGTTGTGGAAGCGGCGCCGTCCTGGCTCGGCAACGGGGCAAGTTCTCCGTTCCGAAGTTAAGGATTAGCGCTCGCCAGGAAGCGGAGGCACTTGTCGAGGAGAGCCCTGCACCGAAAAATACAGTTCCACATCAAGCAAATGATACATGAGCGCGGCGAGGGCGACAAAAAGAACAGTGCCTAGAATGAACCGAAGAAATGTCGGCCACAAGTAAACCATGATGATCGGCGTCAGACGTGCCAACATCGAAAGCCAATCGATAAGCGTGGGCGTCTTCCGTTTGTACATGATGTTTCCCTTGAGGGGTTGCCGATATCGTTCGTCGCATCACTGTTCCCACGGAAGGCCGCATTCCTATCGAGGGTCCTTCGTGTCAACAGCGGCTGCCGCATCAACAAAATGGCGATTGGTCGCCGCCAGCGTCGGAAGACAACATGAACATCGTGCAGGTTTCATGGAGACAACATGCAGGCTTGGTGGATCGATTCCCAATGCCCTTCAACTCCGGTATCCATTTTACTTTTACGTAAGGTTCACTAAGCTCTCCCATTAACATGCAATTCGCGGAGGGGGAACGAATGAGCAGTCGTGCAGATGTGGTGATCGTCGGAGCCGGCCTCTCGGGCCTTGTTGCCGCTTGCGAGCTGATGGAGCGCCGAAAGCGGGTGATCCTTGTCGATCAGGAGCCGCGTGCAAGCCTCGGAGGGCAAGCCTTCTGGTCGCTCGGCGGGCTGTTCATGATCGATACGCCGGAACAGAGGCGATTGCGTATTCGCGACAGTCTCGATCTCGCCCGTCAGGATTGGCTGGGGGCGGCGGGTTTCGACCGGCCCGAGGATTTCTGGCCGCGTGCCTGGGCGGATGCTTATCTCAATTTTGCCGCCGGCGAAATGCGCAGCTGGCTGCATGGGCTCGGCATGCGCTGGTTTCCCGTCGTCGGCTGGGCGGAACGTGGCGGAGGCCTTGCCGACGGACATGGCAATTCCGTGCCGCGCTTCCATCTCACCTGGGGCACGGGTCCCGGCGTTCTCGATCCATTCCTAAAGCGGGTTTTGGCGGCGGAGAGGGAAGGCAAAATCGAGCTGTTGTTCCGCCAGCGGGTGACGCGGCTGATCGGCGATCGCGGTGGTATAACCGGCGTGGAAGGCGAGCTTCTGGCGGAGGATGGTACCCCCCGTGGTCGGCAATCGAACCGTGACGTCGTGGGGGATTTCCGCATCGAGGGGGCCGTGATCGTGGCAAGCGGCGGCATCGGCGGCAATCCGGAACTGGTTCGCCGCGCCTGGCCCGTCGAACGTCTTGGCGCACCCCCGGAGCGGATGCTGAGCGGCGTGCCTCATCACGTGGATGGCTTGATGATCGGTCATGCCGAGGCGGCCGGCGCGCGGCCGATCAATGGCGATCGGATGTGGCACTATACCGAAGGCATTGCCAACTGGGATCCGATCTGGCCGAACCACGGTATCCGTATCCTGCCTGGCCCGTCCTCCCTCTGGTTCGACGCCAATGGCAATCGCATGCCGGCGCCTTGCCTGCCGGGCTTCGACAGTCTTGCGACGCTGCGGCACATCTGCAAGCTCGGTCACGGTTACAGCTGGTTCGTCACCACGCAGAAGATCGTCAAGAAGGAGTTTGCCCTTTCGGGCTCCGAACAGAATCCGGATCTTACGGGACGCGACATCGGGCTCCTTCTGCGCAGCCGCTTAGGGTGGTCGGCTCCGCCGCCGGTGGAAGCCTTCAAGGCGAAGGGTCGGGATTTCATCGTTGCTGAAACGCTGGAAGAACTGGTTGCCGGCATGAACCGTATCGGCGACCACCCGCTCGACCTTGCGCATCTGCGTTCCCAGATAGAAGCTCGTGATCGCGAGTTGGACAATCCTTTTGCCAAGGATGCCCAGATCGTCGCTTTGAGACAGGCACGCGGCTATCTCGGCGATCGATTCATGCGCACGGCCCCACCTCATCGCATATTGGATGCGAAGGCCGGCCCACTGATTGCAGTGCGCCTTAACATTCTCACGCGAAAATCCCTGGGCGGACTGGAGACCGATCTGAATAGCCAGGCGCTCGGACAGAGCGGCGCGCCCATACCGGGATTGTATGCTTGCGGTGAAGCGGCGGGCTTTGGCGGCGGTGGATATCACGGCTACAATGCGCTGGAAGGCACTTTCCTGGGAGGATGCATTTTCTCTGGCCGCAAGGCGGGGCAGGCAGCGTGAGCCGGTCGAATTAACCGCTCCTTCACGGGAGGGTGTCCGACGACACTGCGAGGGCATGCAGTCTCGTCGGACGCTGCAATGCCCGGCTCGGGGGTGGCGTCCAAGCCGGTAGAGTAAGTTATAGCATCTACCAGAGGTTTATTTAACCTACCCGAATGGACGGCTGAGAGCCCGGCGACTTGGGAGGGCAAACGGGGGATCATTCATGTTCGCCGGTCGGCTTGCGAAGGTTCGTTAGGCTTTTCGCCAATGGCGCGAACGCAGAATGTATAGAAGGATCCTCGCTCTTTCGAAATAGCCACGCGTTGCGGGCGAGCTGCCATCGCCATGTAGCGAGGAAGCCTGGCGGAACTTGCGACCGAAGTGGAGCGGCACGGCGTTGCCGGCAATCTCATATCCTGCAATGAACTGTCGTTCGGGTATGGGACGATGCACGCCAGCGAGTGGCCAGTGATATTGACCAACCATCTCGCTCGATCCGTCCCTATGGGTTTTGACGACGATAAAAGGCCACGCCGTAAGCGCCAAAGCGCCGATAAGGAGAAGCATGGGAGGAGAGCAGCGAAGCAACATTCGGAAATCCAGATTGTTGCCAAGCCACTAGAAGCCGAAGATTGCGTCGGCATTACACATGCTCGAAAAAGTTGAGTCACGCCCGCAAGCAGGATCGCGGCAGGTTTGCTGCGATCCAGGGTTGATGCGCGTCAGATCTCAGTTGTTGTCATTTTTGCCGAACCAGAAGTCGAGCTCGCGTATGCGACGCTTGTCATAGGGTTGATCCGGCGATTTGATCTGCCAGCTGTCATCATCAGCCAGGCCGGTCCACTTCGGCGTGCCGCCCTGCTTCTGCACGGATTGCCGCCAGCGATACTGGGCATAGATTTCCATGATCTTGCCGGCATATTGGCTGGCAAGATCGCCGTTGCCGGTGATGATCACCAGGTTCTCGTCGTTCACGCCGCTCGCCTTAGGGCCCATATTGTGGGAGCCGGTCATGACGACGGGATTGGGACCATATGGATCGACGATGACGACCTTGCTATGGACCATGGCGTGAGCCGTCGGCAGCTTCAGAACTTCCTTCTGCCAATAGGCGAAACGGCCGGGGATCGCGGCGGGCAGGACGACGTCGGCATTGGCGTCGATCCTCTCGCCTCTGTTGAACAGCACGACAGGGTTCTTTGCCGTACCCGGATTCTGGTTGACCACGCCCTGGATGTAGAGATCGGGTTTGAACGAAGGGCTCGAGGGAGAGGCAAGCTCGATGATGTCGTTGAGAAGCGTACCGCGAGGTCCGGGATTGAACATTGCGAACAGGATGCCCTGCTGGGCGCCACGGATCAGCTCGCCTGCCTGTTCAAGGTCGAGCCCTTCGCGCATTGGCGTGAACCAGACCGTGGTATTTTTCGCTTTCGGCGTTGTTCTGGGCTCGGCATTGCTTTGATAGAGGGCGGGCGGGGAATCGTTGCCGTCGGCGGCCAGCGTCTTCCACTGATCGAGATAGAATTGCGCCACGGCCGGGTTGTCGATCAGGAGCGCATTATTGGCCTGGGTGCAAAGGCCGGTCATTGTCCAGTTCGTGCTGCCGGTCCATACGGCCTGGGGCGATTTGTCGGCGCCGCAGATGACCAGGAATTTGTTGTGCGCCAACGCCCGCGGCGCGCTCATGCGATCCCTGACATCGTAGGAAGATAGTTCGGATCGGGCATCCTCATTTTCGTCCTCTCCCTTTTTCTTGACGCTGCCATTGCCCAGCACGATATGGGCGCGTTTCTTGAAGCCCTGCAGCAGCGGAATGAGTTCAGGATCGTCCAGCTCGAACAGGGCGGCATAGATATGGCCGCCATTCGACCTGACATCATTGAGGAGCGATACCAGCTTGTCGCGGATCGGCCCTGCGAGGAACTGGCGGATTGGGTCCTCCGGGTTGGCGATCGCCTTCTTGAGCTTGGTGGTGGCAGCCTCTTCCGGCAATAGGCGGGCAAGCCATTGGCTGGCGACGATGCCCCGGTTGAAATAGCAGCTGACATGGCCGCTGGTTTCCGCTCCGATCTGCACGGCATCGCTCCAGTCCGATACATGGTCAGGCGATTCCCGCAATGCCGTCTCGGGGCCGATCATGGCGGAGACCTTGTAGGCGACGACATCGCCGGGATTGACGGCGAAATCGGACCAGAGATATTTCTGGATCGGCCACTCCGTGGTCGGCTTGCGCGTGCCTTCCTCGACCGCCGGTCCGTCGGCGAAGCCGACCCAGCTCGCGACGATCTCCTCGTGAAAGCCGTCGGGGTCGACATCCGAGATCGTATTCGGGCTTTGCGGGCTTCCCGCTGCCCGCTTGATCTTTCGTCGCAAGGCAAAGCCACGGCACTGGTCGATGAAGTCGCTGCGCCAGGCAATAAGAGCGCTATCCACACCGGGATGCACGATGAGACTGATGTTCATTGGACCTCTCCCTCGATGATTGCTTCAGTTGCTACGATTGCTGCCAGGCATGAAATCAGTGCTGACGCTCCTCGCCGCGAGACCTTGGATAGCAAGGTGCGTCAGCTAAGCGGCGCCCCCGTCTGGTCGTCCGTCTTGAGCGCCTGAACGCTAAAGCGCACGAACAGGGCGATGGTCTCGCCGCCCGTAAAACGTATGAATAGCCCGCCATCGCCGTGGACACGATTGTCGTCGGCGAAACTGCCGGAGTTGCCTTGCATGAAGTGGATATCGTGGACGCCGCGTTCCGGGCTGAAATGAAAGGTTTCGTCGCTGCCATGGTCCTGAAAATACTCACCGAAGGCAACGATGACGGCGCCCGTGTCGGCCTTGGCGCGTTCGATCTGTGCATCGAGCATGTTGGAGAGCGACAGCTGCGCGCCATCGGCCGGAATGGCTGTCATGTCGTCGATCGGGAAGAGCGTATCTCGGATATAGTCGAGACCTTCTCCATCGGGTCCGGTCTGCAAGGGCTTGAAACCCGCGGGCCCTTCGGCGATGCCGGCAATGTCGTGGCCACTATTGTCCTTGAAGTCCGGGTCGTAGTGAACCAACACTTCGCTGCCATCAACGGACTGGACATTGACGGCAATGCGGAAATCCTCGTCATTCGCTTTGACCCAGATCTCGTAATGCGGCGAGGAGCCTGACGGCTTCATCGTGCCATCGGCGACCTTGCCGACCAGCACCCCGTAGGTGCGCTGGGCATTCCTGGGTTTTCGACGTTGACGTGTCATGAGAAAGGACCTTCATTACGGGCTGGATAATGCTTGCTGATCGCCTGCCAACAGCTTTTGCGGCATTTGGGATTAGACTCCAGGCAGGAATTTGCGCTGAAACTGAAAACCGTGTCTAACCGACTGCCGGGCCAGTTAGGTGGCTTTATCCCACTTTGCGTCACGGTCGTGACGATCTCATGAATTGCTCTGTGGGCCCTAAAGATGGGCGCAATGCCATTTTGATTTAGCAGTCTTTAGAGCAGCAGTGGATTGGTGATTCCATAGTCGCCTATGAAAATTTCCCTCCAAGTCGAAATGTGATCTTGCGTATCGAGGCAAGTGGGGCAAGAGTTCCCGAACCCCCTGGCGCCGGTGCGGCACGGCGCGAAAAATTTCGGCAGACTGTATGAAAGCACCCAAAAGAATCGGCATTCTGGACGTCGCCCGGCTGGCTGGCGTATCCGCGACGACGGTATCCCGCGTCCTGAACGGCCAGGCTGACAGCCGCATCAGCCTGGAGACGCAGGAGCGGGTCAAGGCAACGGCAAGCAGCGTCGGCTATGTCGTCAACCGTCTGGCAACATCGCTTCGGACGCACAAGACCGGTGTCTTCGGTGCGATCGTCAACAGCCTCTCCGGCCATTATCAGCCGCATCTGACAAGTCGCCTCCAAATCGTGGCGCAGCGCCGTGGCGTGGAACTGCTGGTCGCGCAGGCCAAGGCGGACGCCGGCGAGATCGCCGGCCAGCTGCGCCTGTTTCAGCAGGATTTCTTCGATGGTGTCATCATGGTCAGCGATCTTCCGGGCCAACAAGCGCTCTGCGATCACCTTGATCTCATGGGCAAGGCACATGTGACGCTTGGCGCGGGACTGACGGGGCCGCTTCCCGCGGTTCTCACCGACGACCGGCAGGGCATAAGATTGCTGTTCGATCATCTGGTGGAGCTCGGACACCGCCGCATCTCCTTCGTCTACCGCGTCAGTCGCAGCGCGCTTCGCGATCGGATGTCGATTTTTCAGGACGCGGTTGCCAGCAGCGCGGGCTTGGTTGTCGGCGACGTCATTTCCTTTGAGAAGGGCGAGCGCGACCGCAAGCTCCTTGCGGATATCTTGGCATCGCCGCAATGCCCGACGGCGCTGATCTGTGGTAGCGACGGGCTTGCGATCGAAGTCGTCGCTTTCCTGCGCGATCTCGGCCTTCGGATCCCCACCGATATTTCCGTGGTCGGCTATGACAACGTGCCCGATACCGCCTATTGGGCCCCGCCTCTGACGACGGTCGCACAGCCGACGGATGCACTGTGCGAAGCATCGCTTGATCTTCTGATTGAGCTTTCAAATCTTCCGTCGGATCTGCGCGTTGAAAAGCGTCCGATCCGGTTCGTTACTCCCGAACTTGTCATACGTGCGTCATCGAGCTCGCCTAGCTTGCGGCCATTCTCCCTTGCGTAGAAGAAACGATGGTTCTGAACGCAAGTGGCCGTATTTTATTTGCGCAAACGTTTGTGCAAAGATTTGATAGGAGAGTGTGCCGATGTCCGAATTTCTGCTCACCGGCCTCAACAGCCCGGTCACCCGTCGTACGACCCTTCTTATGGGAGCCGGCGCCGGCCTCTCCGCCTTCATCCCGGCGCTGTCCGCTTCCGCTGATGAAAACGCCGATAAAAGGCCGGAACTTCGTATCGCCGTTCAGATGAATCCGGTCTCGCAGGAGCCCGTCGACGCCGCCAGCAACGTCGCCTTCCGCAACAACTATTCCATCCACGAGACTGTGCTCGCGCTCGACATGCGCGGCGATTTTTCGGTCAAGCCCAATCTCGCGACGTCCTGGACCTGGATCTCCTCGACCGTGCTCGAAATGAAGCTGCGCCCTGGTGTGATCTTCCATGATGGCCGGGAGATGACCGCCGAAGACGTTGCCTTCTCCTTCGGCCCTGAGCGGCTCCTGAACAAGGACGCGCCGGGCCATCCGACCTATCGCACTAATTTCACCAGCCTCGACCATGTCGAGGTGGTCGATCCGCTGACGGTCCGCTTCGTCACCAAGTTCCAGGACCCGATCTTCCTGCAGCGCCTTGCATCCTATGCGGCCGTTGTCATCAGCAAGGATGCCTGGCAGAAAAACGGCGGCAACTGGACGACCTGGCGGCAGAAGCCGGTCGGCGCCGGCCCCTATAAGGTCGAAAGCTATACGGCCAATGAGAGCGTGGTTCTCGCCGCTCACGATCCGGCCTATCGTGGCAAACCGGCCGCCAAGCGCGTGACCTTGCGCATCGTGCCGGAGGTTTCCTCGCGCATTGCCGGCCTGCTGGCCGGCGACTACGACATTGCGACGGACTTGCCGCCGGACCAGCTCTCGGTTGTTACCGCGAGTACCGATCACGAGATCGTCGGCGGTCCGGTTCCGAACAATCGCATTCTGTTCTTCGACAAGAACAATCCCGCGCTGAAGGACCCGCGCGTTCGCCAGGCACTCATCCTCGCCATCGATCGCCAGGCGATCGTCGACACGATCTGGAACGGCCGCACGAAAGTACCGAACGGGCTGCAGTTCGAGCTCTATGGCCCCGTCTATCTCAAGGATTATCCGGCCTATCAGTACGATCCCGATCGCGCGATGCAGCTCCTGAAGGATGCCGGCTATAATGGCGAGGAGATCGAGATCCGCTCGCAGAACAATTACTACACGGCGGAAAACCCGGTGACGCAGGCCGTTGTCGCCATGTGGCAGGCTGTCGGCGTCAATGCCAAGATGAAGTTCGTGGAGTCGGGCAAGCTGTTTGAGAACTCGCCAACCCGCGCGACCGGCAACTGGTCGAGCACAGGCCAGGTCCCCGACCCCTATATCTCCTTCTTCACGCAGTTCAGCTCGGCCGGCAATCTGAGCTCGTTCAAGATCTGGCAGAATCCCGATTTCGATGCGCTCGGCGCCAAGATGGAGCAGGCCGTCGATCCGGCCGACCGCGCCAAGATCTTCCGCGACATGCTGCATCTGATCGAATGGGAGGATCCGGGCGAGACCGTCCTGCATCAGAATGCCGTCTTCTTCGGCATCCGCAAGGGCATCAAGTGGCAGCCTCTGCCGGCCTTCCAGATGGATCTTGGCGCGGGCAGCCTTTCCTTCGAAGAGCAGAAGAGCTGAGCTTCCTCGCGATGGGCGTTCCAGTTCTTTCGGTCGACAATCTGAGCATCTCGTTCGGAACGGGCGCGGGGCGGTTTCATCCGGTCAACAACGTGTCTTTCGACCTTGCCGAGGGTGAGATCCTCGGCATCGTCGGAGAGAGCGGATCGGGAAAGAGTCTCACCTGCCTCGCGCTTGCTGGTCTTCTTGGGCCGAGCGCCAGTGCCACGGGCTATATTTCCTTCCAGGATGCCATGTACGACGCGGCCGAGCTCGGTCCGCGGTCAAGAGTGAAGCTGCCGCCGATCGGGCTGATCTTTCAGGAGCCTGTTTCCTGCCTCGATCCGGTCCGCACGATCGGCTCCCAGATCGCCGAGGCGGCTTTCAGCGCCGGTATGTCGACAAGGGAAGCCAGGGACGAGGCGCTCCGGCTTCTGGCGGAAGTCGCCATTCCACAGCCAGAGACGCGTTACAACGCCTATCCGGCGCAATTTTCCGGCGGCATGTGCCAGCGCGTGATGATCGCCACGGCGCTCGCCATGCAGCCGCGATTGATTATCGCCGACGAACCCACGACGGCGCTTGATGTGACGGTGCAGGCGCAGGTCGTCGCTCTCCTCGTCAAGGCGGTGCGCGAGCGCGGCATCCCCATGATCTTCATCAGCCACGATCTCGATCTCGTCTCGGAGGTCTGCGACCGTATCGCGGTCATGTATGCGGGCTCCCTGGTCGAGATCAATCGCACGGACGATCTCTACGACAATCCGCGCCATCCCTATACGCGCCTGTTGCTGGAGGCCATGCCCGGACGGGGCAGGCCGCTTGAGAAGCTCGCGGATATCCCCGGCGAGCTGAAGCTGCATGACGACCTGCCGCAGGCCTGCGCCTTTGCGCCCCGTTGTCCACGCGCGGAGCCGAATTGCGCGACGATGGTTCCGCCGTTGATTGCCGGTGCGGCGGCGCTTGCCTGCTTCAATCCATGGAGTGCCCATAATGCCTGAGAAGCAAGTCGCCGCCAATTCAGAGACGAGAATTGCACTTGCCGCCCGCGATCTGCAATTTTCCTATGCTCCGGGTTTTTCCCTTTGGCCGGGGCGCGCCAAGGGATTTCACGCGATCAAGGATGTGAGCCTGGAATTGAGACCCGGCGAAACATTGGGTCTTGTCGGCGAGTCCGGTTGCGGCAAGTCCACGCTTGCCTCCTTGCTCTGCGGCGACCGCGAGCCGACATCAGGCGAAATCACGCTGTTCGGTCAGTCCTTCAAAAGCCTGATGAAGCCGAACCGGCGCGGTCTGGCAAAACATCTGCAGGTTATTTCGCAGGATACGATGGGTGCGCTCGATCCGCGCCGGAGCGTCGGCCGTCAGATGGTGGAGACGCTCACCATCCACGGCATAGGCTATCCGGCAAGCCGGCTCGATCGCGCGGCGGAGGCGTTTAAAGCTGTCAGCCTGCCGGTCTCCGCCTTGCAGAAATTTCCGCATCAGCTCTCCGGCGGCCAGCGTCAGCGCGTCGCCATCGCCCGTGCTCTCGTGGTCGAACCGCAAATTCTGCTCTGCGACGAGCCGGTTTCGGCGCTCGACGTTTCCGTGCAGGCCCAGGTGCTCAACCTCCTGCTCGAACTGCAGCGGGCACGCGGCCTGTCGCTACTTTTCATCAGCCACGACGTGCGCGTGGTCCGTCATGTCTCGCATCGGGTCGCGATCATGGAGGCGGGACAGATCGTGGAAACCGGCCCGACCGAGGAAGTCTTCGCAAACCCGGTCCACCCCTATACCGCCAAGCTCCTGTCCGCTGTTCCTCGCGGGCGGCGCGGCAGGGCACGGCAGGCAGCGGCCATGCTTGAAACGCTCTGAGGGAACGGCAATGCTTCAATCCATCTTGCGGGCGTTTCTGCGAGCATTCGTGACCCTGTTCCTGGCGATGACCTTCACCTTCGTCATCCTGCGCGTCAGCGGTGACCCCTTGCATTCCCTTTTGCCGATCGAGACACCGCCGGAAGTCGTGGCGCTGATGCGGCAGCAATGGGGTCTCGATCAGCCGCTCTACATTCAATACTTCGCCTATCTCGGCCATCTCCTGCGCGGCGATTTCGGCACGTCGCTATTGAACGGGCAGGATGCCCTGACGCTGGTTCTGTCGAAAGTCCCGGCGACGCTGGAATTGATGGGCGCTGCCCTCATATTGGCGTTTGGCGCCGGCGTACCCTTCGGCATTCTGGCCGCGCGCAACCGCGGCGGACTTATCGACCGCCTTGTCATGGCGCTTGCGGTACTGATGCATTCGCTTCCGAATTTCCTGATCGCCATCCTGCTCATCCAGCTTTTCGCCGTCTCCCTGCGGATCTTGCCGAGCGGCGGGGGATCGACGATGGCGCATCTCGTCATGCCCGTTCTGGTCATTGGCCTTTACAATGCCGGCATCATCGCCCGCTTCGTCCGCTCGAGTGTGCTGGAGGTGCTGGGCCAGCGATTCATATTGGCGGCGCGCGCCAAACGCATCGGCGAAAGCGCCCTTTTGTGGCGGCATATCATGCCGAATGCGGCCTTGCCGCTTCTGACCATGCTCGGCTTCCTTGTTGGTGGCATGATCGGCGGGGCGGCCGTGGTCGAGAGTGTTTACGCCTGGCCGGGTGTCGGCCGCTTTCTCGTCTCCTCCGTCGCGCAGCGCGATCTGAACATCGTGCAGACCATCGTGCTGCTCATCACGGCGACGATGGTGACGGCCAATCTCATGATCGATTGTCTCTACATTCTCGCTGATCCGCGTCTGCGGCATCGCGCATCGGCCTGATCGGCCGCCTCGAAAGGTAAAACCATGGCGAATGCAGCGACCGGCGCCGATGTTCCTCGCAAAACCAGATCGGAGCGATCTTTTCAACCCAGGCTTCGGTTCGATTTGATGACGGCCATTTGCGCCATTGTTCTCGTAACCTTCATCACGGTTGCGATCTTCGCCAATGTCCTTGCGCCCCATGGTTTTGCACAGATCGATCTTCATGCCCGCAAGGCGCCGCCGATCCTGTTCGGCGGCTCATTCAAGCATATTCTCGGCACGGACGAGCTTGGCCGCGATATTCTAAGCCGCATTTTCTATGGATTGCGCACCAGCCTGTTGATCGCGCTCGGCGCGTCGGCGATCAGCCTGGCGCTGGGCACGGTGCTTGGGCTGCTTGCCGCTTTCGGTCGCGGATTTGCCGATATGCTGATCCGCGTCGCCGTCGATTTTCAGGCCTCGATGCCGTTCCTCATCATTGCCCTCGCCGTTCTCGCCTTCTTCGGCGACAATCTCTGGCTTTTCATGGCGTTGCTTGGCCTCTACGGCTGGGAGCGTTACGCGCGGTTGGTGCGCACCATGGCAGGGCTGGAGCTGGAGCGAGGCTATGTCGCGGCGCTGAGACGAAATGGTGCGGGAACGGGGCGCATCGCCTTCCTGCATGTTTTGCCCAACACGCTCTCTGTCGTCCTCGTCAACCTCACGATCGTCCTGCCGGAAATCCTGCTGCAGGAATCGGCGTTGAGCTTTTTGGGCCTTGGCATCCAGCCGCCGCTTGTCAGCCTCGGCAGCATGGTCGGCGCTGGCCGCGACTATGTAATGACCGAGTGGTGGATCGCCATCCTGCCGGGCATCGTGATCTTCATCCTGTCGCTGTCGATCAGCCTGATTGGCGACTATCTGCGCGATGTTCTCGATCCGACACTTCACTAGCTTGCCCCCTAAAGAACTGACTCCAAGGAGACTTGCATTGCCTTTGCCCCTTCACGCCGCTCGTCGTGGTTCGCTCCGCATCGCCGCTCATCGCGGCTTCAGCCGGCGCTTCCCGGAAAACACTATTCTCGCCTTCCAGGCGGGTGTGAACGCAGGCGCCAACGAGTGCGAAATCGACCTTATGCTGACGCGCGACGACCAGATCGTCGTGATTCACGACAGAACGCTTGATCGCACGACCAATGGCTCCGGCTTCGTTGCCGATCACGATCTCCAGCACATTCTTTCGCTTGATGCCGGCGCGAAATTCGACGCGCGCTTCGCCGGAACCCGCGTGCCGACGCTTGCCGATACGCTGCTGTGGGCAAAGCAAACGGATACCCGCCTAGCGATCGAAATGAAGGAGCCGGAGCGTGCCGATCGTCTCATCGATATCATGATCGCGACACTGCGAGAGCTCGACGCGTTTGACCATGTTGCCATATCCTCCTTTGATCATATCGATCTACGGCGGGTGAAAGAGCTCGAACCGCGCCTTCAGACGGAAGCGATCCTCCACCATCGTCCGGTAGACATCGTCGCCTCGATGCGCGCCGGCGGCATTGATGGCGTCTCGTTGGAATTGAACCGCTTTCACCGCACTGACGCAGAGGCGCTGCAGCAGGCCGGCATTGCAGTGCGTCTGAGCCTGCCGCTGCCGGAAAAGCTTGCCATGTTCTGGCAGGGTGGCCGCGACCTTCTTCCCATGATCCGCGGCTGCGTCAGGGACCGGCTGGTCGATGCCCTTATCGGCGACGATGTGGATTTCCTCCGCATGCTGAGCACGAGCGCCTGAGAATAGCGCCGTCGATCGCCGCTTGACTTATTCATAGCTTGTCAGCTATTGATCTAATCAATAGCCAAAGAGTTATGAATCGGTATGGCAAACGCCCATGATCCCATTTTCCGAGCGCTCGCCGATCCGACGCGGCGGGCGATATTCGAGCGATTGTGCCGTGACGGCGATCAGACCGTCGTCGCACTTACGGCTTATGCCGGCGTCTCCCAGCCGGGCGTTTCAAAGCATCTCGCCGTTCTGAAACAGGCGGGGCTGGTATGCGACCGGCATGAAGGACGCCAGACGCATTATAGCGCACAACGAAACGCTCTTGCGTCGTTGCGTGACTGGACGAGCGAAATGGCCGGTTTCTGGGAAGACAAGTTCGATGATCTCGAAGACTTGCTCGATCGGATGGATCAATGAAAGCGGCATTGGGCGAGGTGCGCGCTGTCGTGGTTGAGCGCGAAATTGCGCATCCGCCGGCAAAGGTCTGGCGCGCACTCACACAGCCGCATCTGATCGCAGAGTGGTTGATGAAGAACGACTTCGTTCCCGTCCTCGGACATCGGTTTAGCTTTCGTGGCGATTGGGGTGGCGTCCTGGATTGCGAAGTGCTCGTCGTCGAGCCGAACGCCAGGCTGTCCTATCGATGGAATTTCGCACATGATGACCCGGCTTTCGATCTGAAGAGCGTTGTGACCTTCACGCTCACGCAGACGGACAAGGGAACGCATCTGCGCATGGAGCAGGTCGGCTTCCGACCGGACCAGAAGCAGGCCTATAGCGGTGCCAAGGCGGGATGGCGGCAGTTCCTCGAAAGACTTGAACAGGTGCTGGCAGAAGTGAAGTGAGACCCATTGCTCGCAAGCCCGGAATACAATCATGCGAGCATGGTCCGGCCGCTTGCTTTCACCACGCCGTGCGCGAGCTGACGGTGTGGATGATTCAGAAGGCCGGAATATGAAGTGGATGAGGACATGATTACCGATATCGAGGACTTCTTTACCAAGGGATGTGGGCGCTGCGAACGCTTTGTGACGCCGGACTGCTCGACGAGGCTGTGGATTGACGGTCTGAACGAACTGCGTCGAATCTGCCTGGAGGCGGGGCTCGTCGAGACGGTGAAGTGGGCTCATCCGTGCTACATGCATGAGGGACGCAACATCGTGATCATCGGTGCCTTTCGTGGCGATTTTCGCCTCACTTTCTTCAACGCGGCACTGATGAAGGACCCTGAGGGCGTGCTCGAAAAGCAAGGTCAGAATACCCGGCATCCCGATATGATCCGCTTTGTGAGCAATGACGCCGTGGCGAAAATGGAGCCCGTCATCCGATCTTATCTGAAGGAGGCAATGGGTTATGCCGAGGCCGGCATCAAGCCGCCGAAAGAACAAAGCGATATCGAATTGCCTGACGAGCTGATCGAGGCGCTGGATTCCGATCCCGAATTGGCGGAGGCTTTCCATGATCTGACGCCGGGGCGAAAGAAAAGCTATGTGATCAACCTCGGCTCCGTGAAGAAGTCCGAAACCCGGACCGCGCGAATTGCGAAGTTTCGCAATCATATTCTCGCCGGAAAGGGCGCGCTGGAGCGGTAGCCGACAGTTAATCCCTCCTGCTTCTCGATTGCCTCATCCACCGATGAGATCGAATGGCCGCGCAATCCCAAGTCAGTTCGGTTTGGGATAATACCACGCATAACCAAAATGATAGCGATCCGGCTCCTTTCCGTAGTAATACGGAAGGGCAATGTCCTGTTGTGGTGGCAACTGTGTCGCCGCTCCGAATTTCGATGTGAGCCATTGCTGCAGTGCATTCGGCATGGTTGATTGATGTCCGTCCCGCTCGTTCCAAACCAGCAGGACCGGTCCATTTCCTATGGCCTGCGGGCTTAAATCCGACGCAGGATATTCCGTCGATATGATCGATGTGCGCGGCATGTTCACACGCAGATTGCCGGCCTTGAGCCAGGTTGTCGTCACGACTGCCGAGGGTTGTTTTCCTTCTACGGTAACGACTTTATCCACGAAGGTGGCGTATGGCGCGTTCAAATGCTCATAAGAATGGAAAAACCGCGCGAAAAGGACACCTCCGGCTATGATCAGAGGCAGCGAAATCATCATGACGATGGGCAGGTAAAGGAATTTCTTTATATCGGCCTGGCTTTGCAGTCCCGCTGCGTCGAGCTTCAGACAGAAATAGGCCGGTAGTAGAAACAGGAAGGGGAGCAGCCAGCGGTCACGAAACTCCGTAAGCGTGATCACCAGTATCAAGATCAGCAGGATCGCGAAGGTGCTTGAAAGTATCCTTCCGACAAAATCACTCCATTCGCTTCTGGCACGCAGCGAACGCAGGAATGATTGACGGAAGAACAGCAGAAAGATCACGCACGTAGGGGCAACGATTGCGACACTGGTTTTGACAAGTTCTAGAAGTCCGAAACCGATATCGGAAAGCTTTCCGCCGGCGCCTTGTTCCGACATTGTGTGGACCGTCGTTGCCAGCACCCGGTCCATATTGGAGACCATCCATATCGCGTGCGGCAGGAACACGAGAACGGCGATCGCCAGCGTTAGCAGAAGGCGCCAGTCGATCAGCCTTTTTCGCCCGACCGGATGCAAGAAGGTCGCGACGAGGACGCTGATGATCACCAGAGCGAAATTGTATTTCGTCAGCATGCCAAGTCCGGCCCAAAGGCCGATCAGCGTATAGGAGATGAGCGTCGGGCGACGAATGGTCGCAACGACGAAGTAGATGATCATGAGCACCGCAAGCAGGGTGCCGACGGTATGCGTCAGGTCTCTCTGCGCCTGCCAGAACATCTGCGGCATCGTCAGGAGCGATAGCGTCCCGACCGCCGCCAGGCTTTTGTCGGTCACAAGTAATCGCAAAAGCTTGTAATAGGCGAGATAGACGAGGAAAAGTAGGAGATTCTTCACGATGACGAGCGATGCGACGCTCGTGCCGAAGATTTCGAAGATGCCGTACTGAATCCAGTTGTAGAGCGGTGGCTGGGCGTCATAACCCCAGGCGAGCCATTGGCCGACGAGAAACTGCTGTGCTTCGTCGATCCGCAGCGAGCTGGAGATGGCGATGCGGATGGCTGCCTGGACGATGAAATATATGGCCAGGCTTCCCGGTACCCACCAATATTCGGAGGGTGAGCTGCTGTCGATGGACGCAGCCTGCTGATGCGCACCCGCAAACCTGTCTTTTCCCAGAAAGTTCATCCGGTTCTCCCAGCGATTGCCACTATCGTCGCAGGCGCCATGTCATAGATGTCGCGGCGACACAATCGTTTTCAGTAAGATTTCAGGGGGCGGCATCTCGAGGGCAGATCTGATTTGCCAGATATTATTCCTTCGGTAGCCAGGTCGTCAAAGTATCCTCGTCGTTCTTCGCGTTCAGCGCTCCCGTATGACGCTGGGCGAATCCGCCTGGTCAGATAACCGCCTGTGGCTGCGGGAATATGAATGCCGCGGCACGTGCGAACAAGAATTTTTTCCAGTTGCTGCCTTAATTCGCATCGAACTTGTTGTCAAACATACCGAATGTATGTATATAGGAACCAAGCTTGGGCGAGGGGGCGTTTTCAAACTCCGAGTCCGCCACAATCCGACACACTGTGTCGGTAGCAGCAGCCCATCGTTCCAATCCGATGTGGCTGCCCACCCCGATCGGTTGACCTCCGATCAAGACGAGAAGGATTCGGCTTTCCCTCCGAATCCTTCTCTTTTTTGCCGACGAGACCGGCGAGACTCTCTTCGAACAGCAACGTGCTATCGAAATCGCGACGGCTCGGCTGCTTCAACGTTGGATAAACACCGGAGGATCGATTTCGTCGGAGCAGCTAGACAGGGAGTCCTGGGGCCTTATTCATCTAAAAGGGAACCTTTTGCCATCAAACGCTTTTCATTTGACGATTTTAGAAGCCATGTGGTTGTCATTTGTCGCGTTCATCCCCCAACGACCAGCAGCAGGCCCGAGCTCTCGTCCCACTTGGATTTCTGAATTTCTTCATGGCCGATGTTCAGGCGGGCATCGGACCCTTCCTTGGGGTTTTCCTCGTCGCCCATGGCTGGCAAAGCGGGTCGATCGGTTCCGTCATGACGATTGGCGGGATTGCGGGGATGGTGATGATGGCGCCTGCCGGAGCCTTCATCGATGAGACGACGCATAAGCGCACATGCGTGATCGTGCTCGGCATCTGCACCGTGCTCGCCTCCATGATCATATTGGTCTCGCAGCTCTTCTGGGTCGTGGCCCTGTCGCAGGTTGCGACCGCTATTGCCGGTGCCGCGATCGGGCCTGCCCTCAATGGCATCACGCTCGGCATTGTCCGGCAGGCGGGCTTCAATCGGCAGAATGGTTACAATCAGGCATTCAATCATGCCGGCAACCTCGTCGGCGCCGGGCTGTCGGGATGGCTCGGCTGGATGTTCGGGCTGACTGCCGTGTTCTGGTTGTCGGCCATCTTCGGCGTGCTGACCATCATTTCCGTGCTGATGATCCCGGCCGATGCGATCGACGATGACGAAGCGCGTGGCGCGATCCTTGCCGCCGTTGGTCCGATGGGGGAGATGGAGCCTTCCAGACACCGAAAACCGAGCGGTTTTAAAGTACTCGCCGAGTCGAAGCCGCTGCTGATCCTGGCGGGTGCGCTTGCGCTGTTCCATCTCGGCAACGGCGCGATGTTGCCGCTGTTCGGGCTGGCTGTTGTCTCTGCCGGTCACGCCGATCCCGCTGGCTTTGTTGCCCTGACCGTGGTGGTGGCGCAGGGCACGATGATCATCACCTCCTTGATCGCGATGCATATGGCGGAAAGGAGAGGGCAATGGCTCGTGCTGCTGATTTCGTTTGTCTCCTTGCCGATCCGCGGCTTCGCGGCGGCGCATCTGATTATATCCTGGGGTGTCTATCCCGTTCAGGTTCTCGATGGCATCGGCGCCGGCCTGCAAAGCGTTGCCGTGCCGACGCTCGTCGCCCGCATCCTGAACGGAACCGGCCGCATCAATGTCGGTCAGGGCGTCGTCATGACGATGCAAGGGGTCGGCGCATCCCTGAGCCCGGCGATCGGCGGCTGGCTGGCGCAGGAGATCGGCTATGGCACGATGTTCATGATCCTCGGCAGCTTTGCACTCGGGTCGATTGCGCTTTGGGTCGGGTTTCATGGCGTGCTGCGCGTAGCCGCTTCCGTACCGGGGCAGTCTCAGGGCGTGGTGTTCTCCGGCGATTGATTTGCTTATCGCCGCTCCGTCACAAGGCTTCGAGAGCGCGATCCTCCGGCGTATCCCGATCAATCCAACTTTATGGTTGCCCGGCCGCTTGTCAGATCCTGAATATTGTCAACGACCCGTTCGACCATCGAGGCGGCTATGGTCACACCAAGCACGGCTCCGGATTCGGTGAAGCGTTCCTCCACAAGCCGCACGCCTGCCTCTGCCAAAAGTTTCGCTTTCACCAGAGCGAGATGTGAAAACTGCACATCGATCGTTGCCGTAACGGTTGGGAGTATTTCTCTCTTCTCCGCGCCTTGCAGACATAGCGCGGCGGTGCCGCCATAAGCGCGGATCAGCCCGCCAGCACCCAAAAGAGTGCCGCCGAACCAGCGTGTCACGACGGCGACCACCATATCCAATTCGAAGCCGTCGATGGCCTGGAGGATCGGCTTGCCGGCGGTTCCGCCCGGTTCGCCATCATCGCTGAAGCGATAGGTTTGTCCGATACGCCAGGCCCAGCAATTGTGATTGGCATCCGTGACCGAGTGCTGTGCGACAAACGCCTTTGCTGCCTCGCTATCGGCAATCGGACCGGCCGTCGCAACGAACCGGCTTCGCTTGATTTCCTGATTGGCGGTGGCGATCGAAACAAGCTCAAACATACGGCCTCTTAGCCAATTTCGTGCACTCTGCGAAGAGGCAGCTGCCGCTGTTCCGAGAGACATGAGGTGGCGTGGGACAAAATGAATTGGATGAGGATCGCCGCGAGAGTTTCCCAGGCCTTCAATGGCGTAGCCGAAACTCGTTGAGCGTGGTCAAGGCGGGAAAGCTCTGCCTCATGGGCATGAGGCAGAGCAGAGAGCCTTATCGGCGCCTCGTGCGAAACTTTGTTGGGGGCGCAAGTATCGCACGCACATAGCTTACAACGGGTAGCTGAAACGTAGCTGAGGTCCCAGAGGCAGATGAATTCAGGTCTGTCCAACCCTAAATAAGAATTCACTTTAAAATCAAATAGATAGAGAGGATGTGCCCAAAAGTCATCCACACTTTTTGGCATTTTGCTTTAGCTGTTAGTCTTATGCACCCACAGCCGCGAGGTGGTGGTCGACGTCACAGCGGCGACGTCGATTCCTCGGCCGTGAGCAACACGATGTAGTTTCGCGACTATTTTGCCGCGGCCCTCGACGTGCCGGCCTGCAGGTCCGCCTCGTCGGCAACGATGGAGGCAGCCTCGTTCTGCAGTATATCCTTTGCGTTCTTGCGGGCCTTTTCGATGGCAATATCGGCGCTCAAGCTGCGCTCGTTGGCCTGCAGGCCATCATCCTCGCCGGTATCGATGCCGTCATTGGACTGTCCGCGCGCCTTGATGCGGTTTGCCTGGGCGGTCAACTCGTTGCGGCGTTCGGCTTCGTTGAGAGAGATGACCTTCTTGTCGCGCTGCTCCTTCAGCGTGGTGACGTCTTCCACGAAGCGCTGGTATTCCGGATCATCCTTCACGCGCGCGTCATGGCGACCTTGCAGCTGCGGTAGCAGCGCCTGGATGTCACCCCAGGGCTTGTAATTCGCCGGCTTTACCTGTGTCCAAGGCAGCGCGTTGTCGTAGCTGGATTCGCCGAAGGTCTTGAGGTCGGCAAGTCCCGGCAGGCTGATATCCGGCGTCACGCCGCGCAACTGCGTCGTACCGCCGTTGACGCGGAAGAATTGAGCGACCGTCAGTTTCAGCTCGCCGAATTTCGGTTTCTGATTGTGGGCCACCTGATCGAGATTGACCACGGTCTGCACCGTGCCCTTGCCGAAGCTCGGTTCACCGATGATCACGCCGCGACCGTAATCCTGGATCGCCGCCGCGAAAATCTCGGAGGCCGATGCCGAGCCGCGATTGATCAGCACGCCGACCGGGCCGGTCCAGGCCGGAGCGGCAAGATCATCGCTCTCGACCTCCACCTCGCCGCCTGCATCGCGCTGCTGGACGACCGGACCCTTGCCGACGAACAGGCCTGTCAGGTCGATCGCTTCGGCCAGCGAGCCGCCGCCATTGTTGCGCAGGTCGATCAGGACGCCGTCGACCTTTTCCTGCTTCAACTCGCCGAGAAGCTGGGCGACGTCGCGGCTGGCGCTGCGGTAGTCCTTGTCGCCCTTGCGCCGGGCTTCGAAATCCTCATAGAAAGCCGGTAGAGTGATCACGCCGATCCTGCGCGTCGTATTACCATCCTTTACCGACAGGATCGTCTGCTTGGCAGCCTGCTTGTCGAGGCTGATCTTGTCACGGACGAGACTGATGACGTGATGCTTGCCATCCGGCCCGGCATCGGCGGGCAAAATATCAAGGCGTACGACTGACCCCTTGGCGCCGCGTATCATCTGCACGATTTCATCGAGTCGCGTGCCGACGACTTCCTTGATCGGACCGTTTTCGCCTTGACCGACGCCGATGATGCGATCGCCGACCGCGAGCTTGCCGGAGAGTTGCGCCGGGCCGCCTGCGACCAGTTCGCGGATCGTGGTGTAATCATCCCTTTCCTGCAGCACCGCGCCGATACCGACCAGAGAGAGCTTCATGGAAATATCGAATTCGGCCGAGGCGGTCGCGCCGAAATAGTCGGTATGCGGGTCGACCGACGTCGTATAGGCGTCCATGAATGTCTGAAAGACATCGTCGCTCTTGTATTTATAGGCGCGCTCGAGGGAGTTTTCGTAGCGCTTGTCGAGCGTATCGCGAATGGCGGCATCATCCTTGCCGGCTAGCTTGAGGCGCAGCCAGTCGTTCTTGACCCGTTTGCGCCAGAGATCGTTGCTTTCCGCCTCGGTTTGTGGCCAAGGCTCCTTGTCGCGCAGGAGCGCGTAGTCTTCCTTGGTGGTAAAGTCCAGCTTCTGGTTGAGCAGGCTGCGCGCATAGGTCATGCGGTCGACGACGCGCTGCTCGTACACATTGAAAATGGAAAACGGGATATTCAAGTCTTCCTGATTGATGGCGTCATCGATCTTGGTGCTGCCCACCATGAACTTGTCGATATCGCTCTGCAGGAAGATGACACGGTCCGGATCAAGGGACTTGATGAAGCGATTCATGATCCTGGCGGAGAGGACGTCGTCCAGTGGGACCGGCTTATAGTGGAAGCGCTGCAGAAATTGCGCCGTCAAATGCGCGGCCTGCGCCTGCTGCGGCAGCGGTGTCAAAACTGGCGGTGAACCGGCTTCCAGAGCATATGCCGATGACGCAAATGCCAGGAACAGGCAGAGGAAACCATATTTCGTACGCATCAAGTCTTGGCCCGATTCTCAACGTTAAATGTTCAATCTATAATCTAGGTGGAACAATTATGGTTTTTTGGCAACCAGACAGATGCTTTCCTTCGGGAAAGATTCTCGAAACATTTGCGTGAAGCGAGTGTGACTGTCGTCGGCAGATCGACAAAAGCGAAGCCAGGGGCGCCGAAGCCAACCTTCAAATGTCAGAGGCGCCACGCGAGCCGTTCGGTGGCGTCGGCGCGGTAGGCCCGGCGGATTCATCGTCGGATCAGCCCATTGATGACCGACGCCCCATCCGATCGCGCGATTGGGGCTTGCCGGCCATGCGGCCTGGAATGACCGCCCAAATACAGCTGCAATAAAATAGAAGAAGACCTGGAGGGAAACCAGGTCTTCTTCCGTCTCTGATCGGAGGTCTAGTTCAGATCAGATTAGAAGCTACGCTCGAAGCGGAGAACGCCAGCCCACTGGTCTTCGTTGATCGAATCCCAGTTGGTGTAGGTGACTTCCGGCTCGATGAGCAGGTTCTTGACCGGCTTCCACTTGACGTTCGTGGTCGCCGAGAAGGTCTTGTTGTCGGTATAGGCCAGCTGGAGGTTCCACTTCAGCTTTTCGTTGACCGGAACGCCGACGCCGCCCCAGACAGCCCAATCGCCCCAGCTCTGGCCGATCGAATCGCCATTGGCGTACTTGTTGAGCTTGTCGCCATCGGTGTTCCAGCCACCCATCAAGAAGGCGTCGAATACGCCGAAGTCAGCGTCAACACGAGCCTTGATGGCGCCTTCTTCGACGATCGAGTCGTAACCGCCGACGACCTTAAAGCCCCATGCGCCAGCCTTGTAGCCAACACCGGCGACGACGTCCGGGGCGTAGTGGTTGTGGCTGTCTTCGCCGTTTGCACCCGTGGCGCCCGAACCGGAGTTGCTGTCTTCAACCGAGATCACAGCCGTGAAGCCGTTGCCGGCGTCGTAGTTGTAGGTGATCTGGTTCAGTTCGTACGGGCCATCGCCGATCACGTCGTCGTTGATGACGTCGCCGGCGTAGCCGGTGAAGACGTTGAACTGAGAATCTTCCTTACCGATGGTGAAACCGCCGAGGCTGATGCTGGCGTGCAGCAGGTTGGTAGCCGTAGCGCCGCCGTCATTCCAGTCCCAACGCAGTTCAGTGTTGGTCTTCAGCGGGCCGTATTCGGTGTCGGTTGCCGTCTGCAGCTGCAGTTCAGCGCGGGTGTGCCAGAGAGTGCCATAGTGAGTGTCTGGGCTGTAGGCGTCGTACCACTTTCCTTCGGTACGAACCTTACCGCCGATCTTGAGGCAGGTTTCGGTGCCCGGGATGAAGAAGTAGCCAGCGCCGTATGCGTCGCAGATGCGGACATATTCCAGCGGCTCCGGCTCGGCTGCGACAATTGCGTCAGCCGCGTGAGCGCCGGATACTGCTGCCAAAGCAGCAGCGGAGCCGAGAAGAAGGCTCTTGATATTCATTTTTTCTCCAATCGATTTGCCGGATCGGAACGCAGCCGGAGGTTTTCCGCCGCGTTCATCAATTCGGTGTTCCCTCTTACCGAAAGCCCGAAAGACTTTCGTGCTGGCACGCTAGCGGGGCTTTTGATGCATCGGAATAGAATAATTCGAAGTTATAAAGTAATTACCGTCATAAATTCGTCAAAGATGCAAAAATACACCATAAAATCACGCGACCTTAGTATGTATATGAAGTATATTAGAAATCTATACTTAATAAACGTACGAAATGTATGTTATTAGTCGAAAATTTTTCAAAAATAATAAGTAAAGAATACAAACTATACAATAATTACTGAGGAGTTCATATAGCGCGAATCCTGACTCAATCTTACTCAAGTCAGTTAGATGAATTGCGGAGGGATCGGAGGTCGTGGTTTACGACCTGCCAATCTACGGGTGGAGAGGGGAAGTGCTGCTCGGCAGCGCGCCTTGAGCCGAACTTAGCGCAGGCCACTCGCGGACTCGGGCAATGCTTCAATAGCAGATGTCCCCCGGCCAAATGGCTGGATTAGGAGACCGGCGCAATTGTGGGACCGCCGGTCCACGGGGTTTGGCAGGCGGATTCAGCCGTGCGGAATGATTCGCAGCCGCCGAAGCAGGTCCCTCTGTGTTTTAATGGGCTTCCGCGGGAACCAATGGAACTTCCGCGCCATTGGCGTCGTAAAGCTTGCCGTTCAGGAAATAATCGCCGTCATGCAGGCCGGCAATGTCCTGATAGCGGATCAGGCGCTCCGTTCCCGCGACGAAAACCGATTGCTGATCCGAGTTTCCGGTCGTCAGGTGATTGAACAGGAGGTTCAGCGCGATCGCCATCAATGCCGCCGAGCTGATGCCGGAGTGGAAGATGGTGATGACCCATGCGGGAAAGTGTTCGTAGAAGCCCGGCGAGGCAATCGGGATCATGCCGAAGCCGATCGAGGTCGCCACGATGATGAGGTTCATGTTGTTCTCATAGTCGACCTTGGCGAGTGTCCGGATACCGCTTGCCGCGACCGTCCCGAACAGGACCAGGCCTGCTCCTCCGAGGACGGAACTCGGAACGGCGGCGACGATGCGGCCGACGATCGGCAGCAAACCGAGAGCGACGAGAAAGAGGCCGCCGGTCGCCACGACAAATCGGCTCTTGATGCCGGTCACGGCCACGAGGCCGACATTCTGAGCAAAGGCGCTCTGCGTGAAGGAGCCGACGACCGGGGCGAGGATGCTGGAAAGCATGTCGGCACGTAGGCCGTTGCCGAGCCGGCGCGCATCGACCTTGGTGCCGACGATCTCGCCGACGGCGAGGATATCCGCCGAGGTTTCGACCAGCGTCACCATGATGACGATGCACATCGAGATGATCGCCGCGGTATCGAACACGGGATAGCCGAAATGGAAGATCTGCGGCAGCGCGACGAAGGGACCGCTCGTCACCCGCGAGAAGTCCGCTATGCCGGCCGCATAGGCGATCCCCGTCCCGATCATGATGGCGAGCAGGATCGATAGTCTTGATATGGCGGCACTACCCAACTTGCTGAGCAGCAGCACGATCACGAGCGTTACCGCCGCAAGGAGAATATTGGCCTGGCTGCCGAAATCCGGCGCGCTCCGGTTGCCGCCCATCGCCCAGCCCGCCGCGACCGGCATCAGCGTCAACCCGATGGTCGTAATCACGATGCCGGTGACGATCGGCGGAAAGAAGCGGGTGATGCGTGAAAAGACGGGCGTGATGAGGAGCCCGATGAACGATGCCGCAATGACTGCGCCGAGAACGGCCTGGATGCCCCCATGTCCGGTAATGGCAATCATCGTCGCGACGCCAGAAAAGGATACGCCCTGCACAAGAGGGAGACGGCTGCCGAAGAACGGTATTCCGATCGTCTGCAGGATGGTCGCGAGACCGCCGGCAAACAGCGATGCGGTCACGAGCAGACCCACGTCGAGAGGTGTCAGGCCCGATGCCTGGCCGATGATCAGCGGAACGGCAACGATGCCGCCATACATGGTCAGAACATGTTGAAGGCCATAGGCCAGATTGGCGCCAAGGCTGAGTTTTTCATCTTCGGGGGCCAGACGTGCGGTATTTTCCTCTGCTGCTATTGCCAAGGTAATCTCCTCCATACCTTTGCGTTCCTCGTTTCCTCCAAACGAGCGTTGCACGTTACGGTGTGCGCCGTCCGATGACTTTATAGAAAAATGCGAAACACCTTACCAGAAGGCCATGCCCGCGCTGGTCTGGTTGGCGGACCGCGATCTTTCGCTGGTGGAATTGGGAGGGGGGAACGCTCCATGCAGCCGACACGGAGCAGCGACTTTATATCCCCTCGCGTCGACACAAGTGACGATGCGGCCATTGAGGCCGGTTCAGTCTCGCGAAAGAATACATGGGCAGAAACATATAGTCCATTTTCGGGCTCGAGTATCATTCAGAAGATTTGGGTGGGGTATAATGAGCGAGTATCAAAACAAGGCGGTCAGGTTGTTGGCTTCGAGCGTCGGCCACGAGTCCCTGCTGGATTTGAACGATCGCCGGGATGCGTTTTTATATCGAGCTCTGGAGCTCTATTTCGCTGCCGGCGGCGCCTTGGATGCAATCCAGCCGATTATCGAGAAAGTCTATTCGCAGAACAAGCCACGCGTGGATATAGCTGTTGGCGATGTGCTTTATAAATTGGCCGGCGTCGGTCATGCAGCCGATATCGATATCATACAGGCAGGTTATAATAAGCTTGATGACACCAAGCAGAAACTTGCGGGCGAGAACCTCCATCTTTCCCGATAGGAGAGTTGGCCTGCCTCGTCAGCGGCCGCAGAATTGGGACAAAATCATTTGGTCCCCTTAATACCTCGCGTCCTGGAACCGCCTCCATCTTCCGGGGGATAGCGGATTTTGATGGCACGATGAACCCTGGATGAGTTCGTGCACGTATCGTGCATTCTTTTTCGATTTGTGAAACTACCTTGCGCAGCGATAGGGTTTCTATCTGGAACTTGCGCGCCTTTTGCACGCTCTTGCTGATATTCTGAGCATCAGTGATTTGAGGCGCTGCGGGAGGGAAAATACTCAAGATGGCCGAGAATGCGATCTATGTGTACCAGTCGATTGCACGTGCGGTTTGCGATCACGATGCCGGCACGATGTTCGGCCTCATGGGGGATGCCAACCTCTTCATGATCGACCACTATGTACGCGGATGCGGCGGCCGCTTCGTGCCGGCGGCCCATGAGGGAAGCTCGGTCCTTATGGCGCTCGCCTATGCCCATGTCTCCGGAAAGGTCGGTGTGGCCAGCGTGACTCACGGTCCGGCTTTGACCAATTGCGTCACCGCTCTCACCGAAGGTGCCCGCGGTTCCATCCCCATGGTGCTCCTGGCGGGCGACACGCCGGTCGTCAACCCGCACCATCTGCAGAGCATCGATCAGCGCGAGGTGGTCAAGGCCACCGGCGCCGGCTTCGAGCAAATGCGCTCGCCAGAAACGGCAACGTGGGACGTTGCCCGCGCTTTCTATCGTGCGAGAGTCGAGCGGCGCCCGATCGTCTTGAACATGCCGGCCGATTTCATGTGGTGCGAGCAGGCCCACATGCGGGCCGTGTTCGAAGTCTTCGATGCCCCCGGATATGTGCCTGAAGGAGATGGGTTGGACAGGGCCATTGGCATAATTGCCTCTGCAAAGCGTCCGCTCATCCTCGCGGGCGGCGGGGCTTGCGCTGCGCGCGATCAGCTTATCCGCCTGGCGGACCGGCTGGAGGCTCCGCTTGCGACGACCTTGAAAGCAAAGGGGCTCTTCGGTGGCCATCCCTATAATATGGACATTTTCGGCACGCTCAGCACCCCTGCCGCCTATGACCTGATCGCCAGGACGGATTGCCTGATCTGCTTCGGAGCGGGATTGCATGATTTCACCACTGACAGGGGCAAGCTCCTGAAGGGTAAGCGCGTCGTCCAGATTGACATGGATGCGCGCGCGATCGGCAAGAACATTCATCCGGATGCGGCCTTGGTGGCCGATTCAGGCCTGACGGCAGACAATTTCGTCCATTGGCTGGATGCGGCTGAAATTCCGCCGAGCGGCTTCACGCAAGAACTGGATGTTCCATCGCTGACCACCCATCCACGCGATCAGCGCGGCAAGACGAGCGCGGGATATGTGAACTACATCTGGGCGCTCGAAGAGCTGGAAAAGGCCCTGCCGAAGAACCGAGTGCTTGTGACCGACGGCGGGCGTTTCATGACCGAGGTCTGGTGCCGGATTTCCGTCAGCGACCCGCGGAGTTTTGTCGTGACCGCAAATTTCGGCTCGATCGGCCTGGGATTGCAGGAAGCGATTGGCGCAAGCGTCGCCGCGCCGGATCGCCCGGTGGTGCTTTTCACTGGCGATGGCGGTTTCATGATGAGCGGCGTCAACGAGTTCAATACCGCCGTGCGCCTCGGGCAGGACCTGATCGTCATCGTCTGCAATGATTCCGCCTATGGGGCCGAACATATCCAGTTTCGTGATCGCAGCATGGATCCGGGGCTAACCCAGTTCAACTGGCCTTCCTTTGCCGAGGTCGCGACTGCGCTCGGCGGACACGGGGTTGCGGTCAGCTCGGCTCATGAGCTTGAAGGGGCTCTGGACGCCATCAGGAATCGTAGCCGCCCGGTGCTGATCGAGCTGCGCCTCGATCCCAACGACGTGCCGCGAATGCGCATCTGACGATCTTTTCCGTAGTCGCGAGAGGTAAATCGCCTTCAAGGGGCAAGGTGAGGATCAGCCGGTGATCCCGTGGTGGGCTGCCGTCTGTGCGCTGATGCGCTTACCGAGGCGTCTCCGCCGGATCGTTGCGATGCGGTGTCGATGACTGTAAAGCAGAAGAGGTTGCGCTGGGGCTTGGCGTGGAATATCGCCGCAGAAACACGATAATTGCGATGCGCCGATGTATTTGGGTTCTGATCCATGAATGAAAAGAAAGATATTGCCGGGCTCTGCAAGGAGAAGGGGCTGCGCTTGACGGCTCCGAGGCAGGCAATAGCCAAGGTTCTGTCCGAGGCGTCGGATCATCCGGATGCGCTGGAAATTCATCGCCGCGTCACGGCGATCGATCCCGGCATCGCGATCGCCACCGTTTACCGGACGCTGAGCATCCTTGAGGAAAACGGCATTCTCGAGCGTCATTCCTTCGGAAACGGTCCGGCGCGTTTCGAAAGTGCAGATCAGGAGCATCACGACCATCTGATCAATATGGAGACCGGCACGATCACCGAATTCCGGTCCGATGAAATCGAGCGCCTTCAGGAAGAGATTGCGCGCAAGCATGGTTTCGAGATCGTCGGGCACAAGCTCGAGATCTATGTCAGACCCTTGAAAAGAGCGCGCGGCCGCAAAAACATCGGATAATCCGGCGGCCACAGGTCGTTCGAGAAAATGAGCTTTGCCCCTGGTGCCCGCTGAATATCTCCCGGCGTCGGCTTGTATTCGTGATCTGCGCGCCCGATTTGGCGATGGATTCAACGGTCGCGTCATCACTTGCAACGTTCCTTGCCATGTCGGCGATGATCCTGAAGGCCGTAACCGCTTTGAATTTTCTTCAGCAGTGCTTGGGACCGCCGCCAGGGCGGCGGCAAATGCGCCCGCCATTTCCGCCAGGACAGACTATTCCACGCTGTCGAGCATACTACCTCCAGATTGATATTGAGACCTAATTACATCTAGCAGGTGGTCCCGTTCTTTTTGCAATTGATACTGATTTGCATAAATGGTTGACGCTCGCTCGATTTCCCATATCTTGCAATTAAGAATGAGTTGCAATTAAGAAATCTATGCCGACTCCCCAAGGCTGGAGAAATGCGATGACTGAAATAGTGAGGCAACCGACATTGTCGGAACGGACGGATGAGCAGATCCGAGAGGTGCTGGCTGGACGGCGGCGAGGCGTCCGCGCGATGCTGCTCTTTGCCGGCCCCGCCATGATCGCCTCCATCGCCTACATGGATCCCGGCAACTTCGCGACGAATATCCAGGCAGGCTCCAGCTATGGTTATTCGCTGCTATGGGTGGTGCTGATGGCGAATCTGATCGCCATGCTGTTCCAGGCGCTGTCGGCCAAGCTCGGCATCGTCACCGGCCGCAATCTCGCCGAGATATGCCACGATCGGTTTTCGACGCCGGTTCGCATCGCGATGTGGATTGTCAGCGAGGTTGCCGCCATGGCGACCGATCTTGCCGAGTTCCTCGGGGGCGCCATCGGGCTGTCGCTGCTCTTCCAGATGCCGCTTTTGGCCGGGATGGCGGTGACCGCCATCGTCACCTACGGCGTCCTGTTGTTCGAGGGCCGCGGCTTCCGGCCGATGGAACTCATCATCGGCGCGTTGGTGGCCGTCATCGGCCTTTGCTACGTCATCGAAATGTTCATCGCGCCGGTGGCCTGGGGGCAGGTCGGCTTGGGGCTCGTGACGCCATCCATGCCTGACATGACTGCGTTGACCATCTCTGTCGGCATTATCGGCGCAACGGTCATGCCGCATGCCGTCTATCTGCATTCCGGCCTCACACAGCATCGTGCGCCGGCCCGCAATGATTTCGAGCGGCGCAAGCTGGTTCGTTTTTCGAATTGGGAGTGCATCATCGCACTGGCGGTGGCCGGTGCCGTCAATATCGCCATGGTGGTCATGGCGTCGGCCGCCTTCCATGCCGGCCATCCCGAGGTCGCCGAGATCGAGACAGCCTATCACATGCTGACGCCGCTTCTGGGTGGCGCGGCGGCCGCCGTCTTCCTTGTGTCCCTGATGGCCTCGGGCATTTCGTCGTCGGCTGTCGGCACCATGGCTGGTCAGATGATCATGCAGGGCTTCGTCGGCTTCCATATTCCGATCTGGGTGAGGCGTCTGGTGACGATGCTGCCGGCCTTCGCGGTCGTTCTCTTCGGCGTCAATACGACCGATGCCTTGCTCTATAGCCAGGTCGTCTTGTCCTTCGCGCTGCCAGTTCCGATGATCGCGCTTGTCATGTTCACGCGTAATCGCGCCATCATGGGGGATTTCGCAAACGGCCGGATGACCGATATCGCCGCGATCGTCGGAACGATCGTGATCCTGTGCCTGAACGTGATCCTGCTTCTGCAGACTTTCGGCATTCCGATCCCTGGGCTCGCCTGAGACCGCCGCGCCTGATCCCCAGAGAAAGCCGGCCCGAAAAATATCGCGCGTTCGGAGGGAAGGGCGGCAGGCCGATGGTTGGCCGTTCGACGCCTGCTTTTGATTTGCCGCAATCGCGTATTCTTCTGCGAGGCGGTAGATGTCTTCAATACAGTCGATCTTGCCGCAGAATTCGATGGAGTTGCTGGGGATTTCGAGGCTGGTCTGTCATCAATGAGATATAGGGTTTCGATGAAGTCGAACGATGCGATGCTGCATTCTTCCTGACCCCACTCCGGCGTCAATTCAGCGGGGAGGACTTCATGGCGGGCTTGATCCGCGTCTATCGTTATCTGCTTGCCCTGCTCGCTTTATCGGGTATCGCGGTCTCATATATCGCCATCACACCGGGCGTGCATGTTTCACGGCTGACGATGACGGTGAATTTCTTCAGCTATTTCACCATGCAATCCAATCTTCTGCTCGCTGTGACACTGCTTTGCGCGCAAATTGCGCCGCTCTCATCGATCGGCAAATGGGCGAACAAGCCGTCAGTACGAAGCGCCCTTCTTCTTTACGTGGGGATCGCCGGCATCGTTTACGCTTTGATGCTAAGGGACGTTTGGCACCCTCGCGGGTGGCAATTGCTCGGAGACCAGATACTCCATTATTGCGTTCCGCTGCTGTACGCCGCGGATTGGATTTTTCTGAGTGAGCGCGGCAGGCTTTCCTGGCGCGATGTGCTCTGGTGGTTGGCTTTTCCCGCGGCATACTCCGCTTATACGCTTGCGCATGGATATGTCTCTCACTTCTACCCATACCCGTTCCTGGATGTCCGCGATATCGGCCTTGAAGCGGTCCTTCTGAACATGGGGTCCCTGGCATCGGCCCTGCTGGCTTTGGGAGGAGTGCTGACTTTTCTCGACTGGGTCGGTGCCAGGCAACGGACCTTTCGGCGCGCATAGGCAATATTGTTGCGAAGGCGAATTCGTCACTGACCAATTCGCCGCCGCGCGGCTCTTGTTTGAGCTTAGTGGTCCGCCCATTCCGGCAGTTGCGTAACGGCCGCCGGGCTGGAAGCACGCGTGCCGGAAAGGCTTGCTTGGCCGAGCGCCACGACCGCGACGGTTGCGATGCTCGCGGCGACCGAAACCCAGAAGCCGTTTGCAGGCCCGAAGCTGTCCACCACCCAGCCGGAGACGAAGGCACCGAGTGCCATGCCGATACCGATGCCGGTCATCACCCAGGTCACGCCTTCGGTCAGCATGGCTTCGGGCACGCGGCGTTCGATCAATCCGAAGGCGGTGATGAAGGTGGGGGAAATGGCAATGCCGCTAAGGAAGACGGCAAAGGCAAGCAGAGCGACCGAGGTGCTGGCAGCCAGAAGCGGCAGGGAGGTAAGGGCGAGAACGCTGACGGCCACCAGCAACTGGCGCTGCAATGGCATCTTGAGGTTCAGCGCTCCGATGATGAGACCGACGATGAAGGAGCCGAGCGCATAGACGCCGATGACGATGCTGGCGGCACCCGGCTCTCCGAGTTGCTTGGTGATGGCAACGGCACTCACTTCCGCCGTGGCGAAGGTGGCGCCGACAAAGATCAGGGCGAGCGTGATGATCTGGACCGGCCGCAGCCGGATCGCCGAACGTTGCGAGCCTGCCGAGCCAGCCGCGCGCACCTTCGGCTCCGTCGATCGCTGCGCCAGGAAGGCTGCCGATCCAAGCGCGAGGAAGATGGTGCTGACGACCATGCCGGCTTCCGGGAACAGCGAGACCGCTAGTCCGACGGAAAGAGATGCACCCATGATGTAGACGAGTTCGTCGGCGGCGGATTCGAAGGCGAAGGCTGTATTCAATTCGGGCCGGTCCCGGAAGATCTCCGTCCAGCGGGCGCGTACCATTGCCGGTATGCTCGGCATGATTGCCGCGAAGAAGGCCGAGGTAAACAGTGTCCAGGCCGGCCAGACTTGGTTTGCGGCGATAATGAGAATGATGAAGGCGATGACCGAGAGTATGGTGGCGGGCGTAACGACCGCACGCTGACCGAGCCGGTCGACGAGGCGCGATATCTGCGGCGAGACAAACGCATTGGTCAGGGCGAAGGTCGCCGAAACGGCGCCGGCCAGCCAATATTCACCGCGCGTCTGAGACAGCATGGCGACGATGCCGATGGGAGCCATGGCAAGCGGAAGACGGGCAAAGAAGGCCGCGGCCGAAAAGCTCCTGGCGCCCGGTGCGCGGAAAATCGCTCTGTACGGATTGGACATCGGAACATTCCCTGTATTGAACGAAATGGCCGCAAACATACGCGGCGTATGTGAGTGAAGTAATTGCATACGCGGCGTATGTCAACTAATATACGCGGCGTATGCAAATTAATGCTGGTGACCGACGGAGACGCAATGCGCAAACCTCGCAGTGAAATGATCGCGGAGACGCGAGCCAAGCTGTTGGCTGCCGGCCGTAAGGCATTCGGTAGCGTCGGCTATGCCGATGCATCGATGGACGACTTTACAGCGGACGCCGGACTGACGCGGGGCGCACTTTATCATCATTTCGGCGACAAGAAGGGGCTGCTGCAGGCCGTCGTCAGCGAGATCGATGCGGAAATGACCACAAGGCTCTGTCAGATCGCGTCGAAAGCGCCGTCGCGCTGGCAGGCATTCGTCGACGAGAATGTCGGTTATGTCGAGATGGCGCTGGAGCCGGAAATCCAGCGCATCATGTTTCGTGACGGGCCTGCCGTGCTCGGCGAGCCCTCCGGATGGCCGAGCGCCAACGGTTGTATCGCCACGATCAGGGAAAGCCTTCGTTGCCTTCGCGAGGAGGGCATCATCGTTGATATCGACGTGGAAGCCGGTGCTCGCCTCATCAATGCTGCAAGCAGCTGTGCCGCGCAGTGGATCGCCAATTCGGACGATCCCGAGACGACCTCGAAACGGGCGGTGGGCGCATTCCGGACTTTCCTTGAGGGCTTGCGGGTCGACAACGGTTGATCGGTCTTAGTTCGCTTAGTCGGCCGATGCGGCGGTGAAGACTGCCAGTTGAGCCTCGAAGGCCCGCTTGTATGCCGGCCGGGCCTCGCCGCGGGCGACATAGGCGGAGAGGTTCGGATATTCCTGCAACAGCCCCGAGTCCTTCAGCCTGAGCAGGACCGATATCATCAAAAGATCGCCGGCACTGAATGCATCCTCGAGCCAGTCGGCGCTGCCGAGGCGATCGGAAAGTTCGTTCAGCCGCTGGTGGATGCGCTCATCGATCATGGACAGGCGCTGCTGGTACCAAATCTGATCGCGCTCCTGGATTCTTGCGATTGCGCGATCGATGATCGGCGGCTCCACCGTGGAGAGCGCAGCAAACATCCATGTGATCGCCCGTGCCCGCGCCTTGGCGTCGTCCGGCAGCAGCCCGGCATGACGCTCCGCGATATGGAACACGATCGACCCCGATTCGAACAAGGCAAGGTCGTCCTCTTCATAGGTCGGGATCTGCCCGAAGGGATGAAGGGCGAGATGTGCAGGCTCCTTCATCGCCTTGAAGGAGAGGAGGCGCACCTCATAAGGCTGTCCGACTTCTTCGAGCGCCCAGCGAACGCGCATGTCGCGCGCCAGGCCTCTGCCGCGATCCGGCGATTTTTCAAAGGCCGTGATTGTTATCGTCATTGCTGCTCTCCGTGGCTTTGTCTGCCTTAAAGACGATCGGCTGAGCGAGAATCCGACACTCCATTCTCGAGATGGTTTTCAGAGCCGGGAACGATGCGTGCCAGTGCATCTCATTTCGCAGTTCGACTGCCTGCTGATCAGTTCATGGGTAAGCCGCGCGGCAGACGCGCGTGATGAGATTGCGCAGCCATTTATGAGCGGGGTCGGCGTCGACGCGCGGATGCCATATCGCGGCTACGAGTATTTCCGGCGTTTCGAACGGCAATTCAAAGCTTCGAATACCAAACTCGCCCACCGGCTCGTTCAGCTTGCTCTTGCCGAGGCAGGAGAGGGGGACAGCCGCGATGAAATCCGTCGAAGCTGCAATTCTCATCGCATCCGGAAAACCAGGCACCACGACGCGGATTTCCCGTTTCAGACCTTTCCTTTCCAAGGCCTCATCGACCGTTTCGGCAAATTCTCCCTTTCTGGACGCGGCGAGGTGACGGCAGGCCGCATAGCGCTTTGCCGTTACCGGCCCGCCCGTCAGCAGAGGATGACCTTCCCGCGCCACTCCAACCAGCCGATCGCGAAGCAGAAGCCGCGTGCGCAGCTCGGGCGCAGGCACGCCTAAGACGCCGATTTCCAGATCGATCAATCCTTCCCGCAACATGTGCGGCTCCTTGTCGCGCTTGAGCACGAAGCGGATGCGAACGCGGGGCGCGGCCTCAGTGATGGCCGCGACAAGGGGCGCAGACAAAAGCTCAAGAAAGGCTTCGCTCACGCGGATCGAAAATGTGGTCTCCAATGTGGTAACGTCGAGTTCGCCGGCCGCAGGCCGAAGAATGGCGCGCGCATCCAGTGTGACGGCATGAACGCGATCCCGAAGGGTCTCGGCAAAACGTGTTGGCACGAGGGATCTGCCTGCCCTGACAAGCAACGGATCCCCCGTCACGGCGCGCAGCCGCGACAGCGTACGGCTCATGGCGGAAGGGCTCAAGCCAAGACGCTTTGCCGCTTCCGTCACACTCCCCTCGGCAAGCAGGACGTCAAGGGCGATGAGAAGATTGAGATCTATGTCTTCCATGGCATTTGGGTAGACCAGATCGATCGCCATGCCTAGCGTCCGACGCAACTATTCTTTGCATCCTGTGCGTCTGGAGAAATCCGGATCGGGCTTTCATATTGGGCTCGCAGCAAACAAAGGAGGCGTGCCCATGCCGTCATCATCATCGTCCGCCGGCAGCATCCTGATCATCGGTGCATCACGCGGTCTCGGCCATGCCATGGCCGAAGAATTCTTCAAGAAGGGCTGGTCCGTCGTCGGCACGGTGCGGGCATCGACGGCGAGGACGAAACTGCACGATCTGGCGGACCGTTCCGATGGCCGCGTCACCATCGAAACGCTCGACATCAACGAGCCGGAACAGCTCGCCTCGCTGCGCGCGCGCCTCGACGGCCGCGTCTTCGACATGCTGTTCGTCAATGCTGGAACGACGAATGTCCCGACCGAGACGATCGCGGAGGTGACGACGGAGGAGTTCGTGCGCGTCATGGTGACGAATGCGCTAAGCCCGATGCGGACCGTGGAAGGATTGCAGGACCTCGTTTCGCCGACGGGGCTGATCGGCGTCATGTCCTCGGGCCAGGGGAGCGTCAGCAACAATACCACGGGCATGCGGGAGGTCTATCGCGGCAGCAAGGCGGCCTTGAACACGTTGATGCGCAGCTATGCCGCCCGGCACGCGGATGATGCGCGTGCATTGGTGCTCATGGCTCCCGGGTGGGTCAAGACCGATCTGGGCGGTCCCGACGGGCGGCTGACGATCGAGGAAAGCATTCCGAACCTGGTGAATGTACTTCTCGGCCAGCAAGGGAAGCGAGGCCTTGAATATCTGGATTATCTCGGCCGAACGGTTCCCTGGTGATCCGTCGTCAACGTAGCACATCAGCCTTGAGGTACCGCTGGATTGGAGCCGGCGCCTGGGATTGGGCTGACGATTGTTCGGCGGATCGCCGAATACATCACGGAAATGAATCGAAGCTGGCCGACCGATTCAAAACACTCGTTGGACCGCAGCCGCGTGATCGACGATTCTTCCGGCATGCTTACTCAGCCCTATCATCTCTATATCGAGCGCACCAACGCCACGAAGAACATGGCACGCTATTATGCACTGGAGATATCGACGACCCTGTTCGGCGACACGTGTCTTACGCGACGATGGGGCCGCATAGGCTTCAGCGGACAGACGATGGCGCATCATTTCGAGGATGAAAGGGATGCCGTCAGACTGTTCCTCGCACTGACGCGGCAGAAGCGGGCAAAGGGCTATCGCCCGTGTCCCCTGCGAGGCAGGGCGCTCACATGATTTCCATGGCGCCCGAGTGCACTACCCGAGATCTCGGGTAGTGACGTGTCCATAATGATTAGAGCGGTCTGACGTTTTCCGCCTTCGACTTGCCCGTCTTCCGGTCCTGACCCAGATCGTAAGAGACGGATTGCCCCTCCCTGAGCACATTGCCGTATTGCAGGGCGGAGACGTGAACGAAAACGTCAGGTCCTCCGCTTTCCGGCGTAATGAAGCCAAAGCCCTTGTCGGTGTTGAAAAACTTAACCGTGCCAGTTGGCATGAAATCCCCATGTCTTTGCAGTTGATCGCGGCGGCAACCTAGCGGGCAACTGCTGTCAGATCAAGCACATCTGCTAATGGCGCCCGTCAGGTCCTGTGATCAAACGTGTTTTTTCGCACCAGATCGTCTTTGAAGTCTTGTATCAGCGATAGCCATTCCTTCCGTGACTCGGCTTTGCCTGCTTTCGTCGAGCATTCGCGCGCAGCTCCGGTCAGCCGCGGTAACTGGAATCTGATAGAACTCTGATGGACTAGCCTGCAAAAGGATCTATTCTTGCGGTCCATCTTCCAGTCTTGGAAGCATCAATCAATCGATCTGCCAACAAGCACGAGCTCCATCCATGACCAAAGGCTCCGATCTCCTGGTGGCCGCACTCGAAAACGAGGGTGTCGACCGTATCTTCGGTATTCCAGGCGAAGAAAATCTCGATGTTGTCGAGTCGATCCGCAAATCGTCCATTCAGCTGGTGCTGACCCGGCATGAGCAGGCCGCCGCGTTCATGGCCGCGACCTATGGTCGCCTGACCGGCAAGCCGGGTGTCTGCCTGACGACGCTGGGGCCAGGCGCCTTGAACCTTTCGACGGGCGCGGCATACGCGTTGCTCGGCGCCATGCCAATGGTGATGATCACCGGCCAGAAAGGGATACTTTCGTCCCGGCAGGCCCGGTTCCAGGTGGTAGACGTGGTGGCGTCGATGAAGCCGCTCACCAAGCTTGCCCGGCAGATCGTTTCGCCGCAGATGATCCCGACGATGGTCAGGGAGGCATTCCGGATCGCACAGGAGGAGCGGCCGGGACCGGTCCATCTCGAGCTTCCGGAGGACATCGCCGCCGAGGAATGCGCGCCGGTCGCTCTCGTCGCTCCGCATCAACTGGAGCTGCCGATCGCAAGTGACGCGGCCCTCGATCGCGCGGCCACCCTCATCACCGCGGCAAAACGCCCGCTGCTCATGCTCGGGGCGGCCGCTTCGCGTCCCCGGTCGACCTCTGATATCGCGCAGTTCGTCATCCGCACCGGCATCCCGTTCTTCACGACCCAGATGGGTAAGGGAACGGTCCCGGGCGGAACCGAGCTCTACATGGGCACGGCCGCACTGTCGGAGCGGGACTATGTTCACGAGGCGATCGAGCAGGCCGATCTCATTATCACCATCGGCCATGACACGATCGAGAAGCCGCCCTTCATCATGGGCAAGGGTGGTCCGAATGTCGTCCATGTCGGATATCAGCCAGCGACCGTCGAGCAGGTCTACTTTCCTCAGTCGGAGGTCATCGGCGACATTGGCCCATCGTTGAAGGCGCTGGCGGATCGCCTTGAGGGTAAACTGCCGAACGCACAGGCCCTTCTTCATCTTAGGGAACGGATCCTCGAGCGTATCGCGGATCGGGCGACGGAAGATCGGTTCACGCCGCAGCGGCTGGTCCATGACATCCGGGAAGTCATGCCGCATGACGGCATCCTCGCGCTCGACAACGGCATGTACAAGATCTGGTTCGCCCGGAACTACCGGACGCGCATGGCGAACACGCTGCTGCTCGACAACGCCCTCGCAACAATGGGTGCCGGGCTCCCTTCGGCCATGGTCGCCTCGATGCTCTATCCCGAGCGGCGTGTCATGGCAGTCTGCGGGGATGGCGGCTTCATGATGAACTCGCAGGAGATTGAGACGGCCGTCCGGCTGAAACTGAACCTTGTCATCCTCGTCATCGAGGATGACGCCTATGGCATGATCCGCTGGAAGCAGGCGGTGGACGAATTTCCGGACTTCGGAATGACGTTCGGCAACCCAGATTTCGTTAGATATGCGCAATCTTATGGCGCCAAGGGAACGAGGGTCGACGACATCAGCCAGTTCAAGCATGCGCTCGAAGATGCTTTTTCCGGCGGTGGTGTTCATCTCGTCAACGTCCCGGTCGATTATTCGGAAAACGAACGTGTGCTGGTGAAGGAATTGCGCGAACGGCTTCCCGCCATTCTGGAGGATCAAGATGACGCCTAAGCTGAAGGTCTATCAGGCATTCGATCGCGCGCTCATTGCCGAAATACCGGCCGATGATGCCGCTGTTCTCGAGCATAAGCTCGATGTCGCCGCGAAAGCCTATGCCGATCGTAGCGCCTGGTTGCCCACGCATCGCAGGATGGCTATCCTCAAAAGGGTGTCCGAGCTTCTCTCGGAGAACCGTGAACGCTTTGCCATCATGATCGCCCGCGAAGGTGGCAAGCCGCTGACGGATGCGATCGTCGAGGTCACGCGCGGGATCGATGGTCTCCTCAACGCGGCGGACGAGCTGCGCAATTTTGGCGGCAAGGAAATCCCGATGGGCCTGACTGCTGCCAGCACCAACCGATGGGCTTTCACCACCAAGGAGCCGATCGGCGTCGTGGCGGCGATATCGGCGTTCAACCACCCCCTCAATCTCATCATCCACCAGATTGCGCCGGCTGTGGCCGTTGGCTGCCCCGTCATCGTCAAGCCGGCGGCAACCACACCGATTTCCTGCACCGAGATCGTCAAGCTGTTCTGGGAGGCGGGACTGGACGAGCGCTGGTGCCAGACCTTCATCACCGAGGACAATGCGCTTGCCGAGAGCCTTGCTGTGGATCAGCGCGTCGCCTTCCTGAGCTTCATCGGTTCGGCGAAGGTCGGCTGGTATTTGAAAAGCAAGCTGCCGCCAGGCACGAGATGTGCGCTGGAACATGGTGGAGCAGCCCCCGTCATCGTCGATCGCAGCGCCAGCATCGACGCGATCGTCGGGACGATCGTCAAAGGCGGATACTATCACGCGGGGCAGGTCTGCGTGTCGGTGCAGCGCCTCTTCGTGCACGATGATATCCTAGCCAACTTCACCGACGCCCTTGCCGCCAAGGTCGCAAGCCTGCGTGTCGGCGATCCTACGTTGAAGGAGACGGAGGTCGGGCCGCTGATCCTGCCGCGCGAGACGGAACGTGTCGCAAGTTGGATCAAGGAAGCGACCGATGCGGGAGCAAGGCAATTCGGGGGAGGGCGGCTGTCCGAGACGACGCTTCTGCCCTCCGTCCTGCTCGATCCGCCGGCGGACACCAAGGTGTCGCGGCTCGAGGTGTTCGGACCGCTGACCTGTGTCTATGGCTATAGCGACATCGACGAGGCGATCCGTACAGCCAACTCGCTGCCCTACGCATTCCAGGCGAGCGTCTTTTCCACCGATATAGCCGTCGCGCTCAAGGCGGCAAGGCATCTCGACGCATCCGCGGTGCTCGTCAACGACCACACGGCGTTTCGAACCGACTGGATGCCTTTTGCCGGGCGCAGGCAGTCGGGATATGGTGTCGGGGGTATTCCCTGGACGATGGAGGAGATGGCCGACGACAAGATGGTGGTGTTCAACGGCGTCAGCTAGGCGAGCCTCGGCAAGCCTGATCCTCGGACTTCCCCCGCGCGATCTTTGCGGCCGGGCAATTATTTCAGTCGGAAACGGAATTCGCCTGCCTTCAGCGCTGTCATTGAAGCCCTGCGACAATCCTAAAGGCAGAATCTCTTAGATCCGACCCGATATCATCTGCGTGATGAGGGTGATACGGTGAGACCGAAAAGCGGGTCTTATTCTGCCGTGGCGCTCGAGTTCCGCCAATCCGTGGAGCGCCGCCCAGAAAGTCTCGGTAGCGGTATCCCCATCCTTGAAGAATGGCGTGATCACGGTCGCCATGGCACCAAAACCTTCACGGAGCTGTGCTGGCGTGTCGGATTTGGCGAAGCGGAGACCGGTCGGAAGGATAAACATCGCCTCATACATTGCAGGCCGGGCGAAGGCGAAATCGAGATAGGCGGTCGCGACACTTTCCACCAATTCTCCGGGCGTGGACGATGGCCGGATCGCGGCACGCAGTATTGCCGCCAACTCACTAAAGCCCTCAAGCGCGACCGCGCCGACGATTTCGTCGCGATTTTGGAAATGCGAATAGAGAACGGGCTGGCTGTATTCTATCTCGTCGGCAAGACGCCGGATCGTGACCGAAGCCCAGCCGTCGCGTTCCGCGATCGTCCTTGCGGCAGCAACGATCCTGCGGCGTCGTTCGTCCTTTTCCCGGATCTTGCGTTCGCTGATGCCCACGTTGGCTCCCGTCTTCATTCGCGATTTCTCTGCCGGCGAAGCTATCAAAAAGAATGTCGATTGACAAACTAGCGTCGCTAGAATATGTGATGGCGCTATAAAAGTTTTCGCCGGTACGGATCGGCAGAGAAGAGAATATCGATGAATCTTCCAGTTCAAATTTTCACGGGCGCGACCGTGCTCGATACCGTTCTGGTCTGGCTCTCCGCAGGGGCGTTTCTCACTGGCGCCATCGTCAACATGAGTGGCCACCAAAAAATCCGCGCGGGCTTTGTACAGCTCGGATTTCCATCCTGGTGGTGCTGGGTTACGGCCGCGCTTGAGCTCTTGACGGCGGTGTTGTTGGTAACAGCCGGTATCCGATACATCGGAGTGGCATTGGGCGCCTGCATCATGCTCGCTGCAATTGCGGCCATTGTCCGCATCCGGAACTATAGAGAACTCCCACCGCCTGTGGTGTTCCTGTTGTTGCTGGTACTGGCCGGCGTCAGCGGTCATGTTTGAGCATCTCACAGCAGATGAGTTCATCATCCCGAGAACCTCCGCGTAGCTGGCTGGATAAAACCATCCGTCGCCAGACACTGGACGTCACCCGAACTCCCGCCATCAACTCTTCCGAAGGAAAGCGCCGTACGGAGCGAAATCGCCTTCGGACTGCGTAAAGCAACGGCCCCAAGGAGGCCAGACCATCATGTCACATCGCAAAGCCAATACAGTCGTCGTCTATCACTCCGGTTACGGTCACACCCAACGGATGGCTCAGGCCGTCGCGGAAGGGGCAGGAGGCGTGCTTTACGCCATTGACGCTGATGGCAATCTTTCAGATGAGGGATGGGCCGCGTTGGATGCCGCGGACGCCATCATTTTCGGGTCGCCAACCTACATGGGCGGCCCGAGCTGGCAGTTTAAGAAGTTTGCCGATACGTCCTCGAAGGCCTGGTTTGCCAACAAATGGCGGGACAAGGTATTCGGAGGTTTCACCAACAGCGCCAGTTTGAACGGCGACAAGCTCAATACCCTCGAATACTTCGTGCTTCTGGCGGGACAGCACGGCGGTCTTTGGGTCAGCCTGGGAATGAAACCGGCAAATGTGAAGGCGTCGAAACGAGACGATGCGAACAGGATGGGATCATATATCGCGCCCATGTCGCAGTCCGATGCCGACGCAGCCCCAAGTGAAATGTCGAGCGGCGATCTCGAAACCGCCCGCATCTACGGAGAGCGGGTGGCACGAGTTGCGCAGCGGTTAACAGCGGCAGCCTGATATCGGCGCCAACTCTCGAGATTTGAACAGCTCTGGAGCGGATACTCTGATGGGCGCCAGGCCCAGGAAGAGAAGGGAATTGCACTGAGAAGCCCGCGATTTGCTGCGCGACGTCGAGGAGCAGATCGCGGCCGCAATCGGTTTACTGGATCGCACTCTCGCTCATGCGCCGACGGACGGAGGGCATCGTGGTTACTTCGCCGTCGGCAAGGTCATCGCTCCAGACGAATTGCTTGTGGAATGATCGCATTCCATTCACGCAAGTCGAGCATCTGCCGCGCATTCCCGATTGTTCATATACTCCTTGAGGCCAGTTGTCCGGCAGCCTGCTATCTTTAAACTCTGCCTGTTGAATTTGTCTCCAAGCAATTCGCTTGCGCGATACGATGCCCATCTCATGAATCTTGTAAATCAACACCGAACAGCTCCTGGTGCATGTGCTCGACTGCGATGCCGATGCCGCCGACCAGAGCCGCCCGATTGCCAAGCTGACTAATCTCGATGCGAGGTGGGTAAGGCGTACAACGTGGCAGATACCTGCGAATGGCTTCAACAAGTTCGGGGCGCGCGCCGATACTGCCGCCCATGATCACCAGTTCCGGATCGAGGGTCACACCGATCGCGGCAATGGCAAGCGCAATCGATCGCGAAGTTTCCTCAATGACCGCAACAGCGGCCGGCTCGCCAGCCACCAGAGCCGAAAAAAGATCCGCTACGGTTGCGTCGCTCTGCCCACCATATCCGCAATAGCGCCGCACCATCGCCGCACTGCCCACGGCGCTTTCAAGAGTCCCTAGAGTAAAGCCGCCCGGATCAAACGGCTCTCCGCCGAGAGGCAGATAGGCGATCTCCCCGGCGGCACCGCGTGCGCCACGCATGAGGCTACCATTTGCAATAATGCCCATGCCGATACCAGTGCCTACGGCCACGAAGGCAAAATTATCCGATGTGGAGCCGTGCCCTCGCCATCGCTCTCCTTGTGCAGCAAGGTTGACGTCGTTTTCAATGACGACGGGGATTGCCATCCGGTCGCTCAGGAGCCGGCGCAAGTCAATCGTTTCGACTCCCGGGATGTTCGGGGCGACATTGATATGTCCCGTGGCCGGATCAAGCACGCCTGGTGTCGCCAGCACTATGACGCGCAATTTCGAGAGAGCGATGTCGGCGCCCCCGGCGAGGTCCTGTATAATGGCGTGGAATTGATCAACGAGATGAACCCCGCCGCGCGAGCTTGTCGGCACCTTGGTTTCAGCGACGATATTTCCAACCAGATCGCAGATGACGGCCGCGATTTTGGTTCCGCCTAGATCGATCGATGCAGCGAAACCGGCACTTGCATCGAGCTCGTAGGTTATTGCGGTTCGCCCCAGGCGCCCATCGGTGTATCCAGTCGGCTTCAACCAACCATTATTTTCGAGATTGCGAACGACGTCGGAAATCGTTTGCTTGGACAAGCCCGTTTGCTTGGCGATATCCGCGCGGGAAATAGGGCCTTTGGCAAGTATGGTCCGAATGACGGAATTTGTTGAAATTTTTCGCGCTATCGGTGTCTGGGTCGCATTTGGCATCAGTGCTGGCTCGCGTTCTGCCTCTAATTAGTTCGGGACCTTTTCCTAATTCATCCAACCTCGCGCTGTGGCTGCGCTAGCTTCGGCTGGAATATCGCAAAATTCAAGTGAATCTCCGTGAGTTGGCTAAGCAAAACCATTTAATTTGTCCATGTCATTGACAAATTAAGCGCCCAATTTGTAGACTTGCCCAATGGCTGAGCAAGTTGCGGAGGGGTAATGAAAGCGAGGTCAAAGGATGTGTAATCCCGCATTCGTCGAGGACTTCGTGGCGCTCCATTCCGGCGAGTGTACTGGATATTGCAACCTGGATCTCACGCTTGATCCCATCTCCGACACCGCGCGTTGAAAGGTGCTGGATTTGCCATGATGACCCCCACATCCCAAGGCGAAATCACAACCAAGCACCCGGTCATTCTGCCGATCATGGCGCCTCGACTGCAGGCGGACGCGCATCCCGACGGGTATCTTGATCTCGCCCTTTGGGGAAGTGGCCGTCTTGGGCGAATACGTTTTTCCAGACTTGCCGGACCTTACGTTTACGGTCCAAACAGGGTCACCGCCGAAGCAGGTGGCATCTTCGTCGCCCAGTCAAAGCCCATCCTTGTGATCCGCAATGCCCGCCTGGAAGGAATCCATTCGGCTCGTCGGGGTGCCTGGTGGCATGAGATCGACGAGGACAGTCAGCGAACCAAGATCATCAAACGCGATAATCGCCGTATCGTCGTGAGTGGCTGGGGTGTGATGATCGTCGAGGTTGACGACGGAGATATCCGCGTCGCGGCCGGGGCCTCGGAAGAGGAGGCTGAAGCCGCATTGAGCCTTGCCAGCGACGCTATCTTGGCAGAAGCGGCGAATTATGTCGCCCGGTGCGACGTCGCGCCCGATGCCGATCCCGTGATGCGCAGCATGGTGGTTCAAGGCACGCATGCCGCGCTTTCCAGCATTCGACTGGACGAGAACGGTGTGTTCGCCGGCTTAGCCGCGGGTCAGGCCTATAGCGCGCCCGCGCGCACCTATTATCGCGATGGCTACTGGACGATGCAAATGCTGCTGAAGCTTGCGCCGGATGCAGTACGCGATGAAATTCGACTTTTGGCCAAGGGAATTCAGCCTGATGGAGAGGCGCCAAGCGGCGTGATATTGACCGGACCGGCGCAATCGCGCGCCTGGCAGAACTTCGTTCTTGATGCCAAACAAAATCCCGAAAAATATCGTGGCAAGGCTGCTCCGGAGCATCACAATCGTCCAGGTGATTGGTGGAGCGATCATTTTGACAGCCCGCTTTTCTTCATCCTCTTTCTCGTCGATTATGTGGACGCGACCGGGGATACGGCGGAAGCATTGCGGCACTGGCCGCTTGTCACCGCCATCGTTGAACGATACCTGGCCCTCGCAGGCCCTGGCAGCGTATTGCCGCTGAAGCCGCGAAACGACAGGGACTGGGCGGACAATGTCTATCGGGAAGGTCTCGTATCCTACAATCTCGGCCTTTTCGTCGGTGCACTGGATGCGGTAGCTAAACTGGGAGCCGGGCATGATCCCGCATTGGCGCGGAAGGCAAGCGAAATAGCGCTGTCCGCTCGCGCCGAAATCGAGGACAAGCTTTTTGTCCCGAGCAGGAACGGTTACGCCGATTTCGTCACTCCTGATGGATTTGTCGAGGATCATCTCGTGCTCGACAGTCTGACACTCTCCCGTTATGGGGCGATTTCGCGAACGCGCGCCATTGGTCTCCTGAAGGCGATGGAAGGGGCTCTTGAGGCTCGAAACAATACGAAACAGCCCTATGGGGATTGGGGCGTCCTTTGCGCGTTTCCACCATTTAAGCGGGCAAGTGACGTAAGATCGAAGACCGCGTTCCCCTTTCGCTATCACAATGGATCGGATTGGCCCTATTGGGACGGCGTCTATGCGGAAGAAAGAATACGCCACGGTCTCGGTGGAGCGCGTTATGCGCTTATACGCTGGTGGGAAACCTGCCTCGCAAATGGATGGGCCGGTGCGGTCGAATATTTCTCGCCGCCATACGGACGCGGTTCCCTTCTGCAGGGATGGAGTGCGATGCCGGCGGCTGTTGTTCTTAAATATGGCCTAGAGGCTGCGAACGCGGAGAATAGGTAATGAGCGGATGGGCCGGATTTTCCTTAGACTACCGGCTTGTCCAATCTCATGACGAAGGCGAGGTGACCGTTTTGGCTGAGTTCTTCGAAACCGAGATGCCGGTAAAATCCCTTGGCGTGCTCGTTCGCGGGGCTGACACCAAGATGGACGCCAGGTGCGCCATACGCCGTGAGGGCTTCGAGCATGGTCTTGATCATCAGCCGTCCCCATCCGCCCGATTGGGCTTCAGGCAGAATATTGATGTGAAGATGCGCGGGGTAGGTCTCTTCAAGGCCCGGCGTGCCGCTGTGAGGACTGGCTATTCGCTCCAGAACATCGGCGTCTTTTTCCGTCTTGGGTATCAGACCGGCGATCTCGCGGCGAACAACCGGCCACCAATCTCTGCGGAGCACTGTGTCAAAGCCGGCGGTATCCGGCGTACCGACAACATAGCCGACTACCCGATCCTGCCTGGCAAGAACGAACGCAAAATTCGGAGCGAATTTGAGATAAGGCACGGCCCATACGTAGCCGGGAAGGCGCGGATTGCTGTAAAGCGCACTCGCGTCGGCCCCGGCGTCAGCCGTGACCAGGCAAATGTGAAAGAGGGCGTCAACGTCGTCCTCAGTGGCCGGGCGGATGAAATAATCATCGATCTTGGGAGGCATGGCATCATCGATCTGCTGGCCGCTGCTCGGTGAGAACTGACGTCAGGCGGCGGTAAAACTGGGAAGTTTGAGGGACTGCATCTGAGGGCCACACCCGCAGATTTTGGAAAAGAATAAGGAAATTCGTCGGTCCAGTAAAGGCCCGACAATGCAAGACATTCGGCGCGTCTTAGCAAGATCAGCCGGTTGGAATCGATAGAAACTGCCAAAACGCAGCTAGAGGGAACCAATCAATGTTTAGCGATTTCATCTCCACCAATGCAGCATCCATTCTGAAGAAGACAGGAATTTTGGCGGCATCCGCCTTCATTGGCATCGGCATGTCGACAACTGTCTTTGCCGAGACGCTCACGGTTTGGGACGACCACGATTCTGAGTCGAGAGCCGCCGTGATGACCGAACTCAACGCCAATTTCCAGAAGGCGCATCCCGACGTTAAGCTTGATCACACCGTACGCGATTTCCAGGACCTCAATCTCACGCTTAAGCTCGCCGTTTCGTCTGGCGATGGTCCGGTGGTGACTAAGGTCAACCAGGGAGCCGGCGCGATGGGCGCGATGGTGAAGGAAAACCTTCTCGTTCCTGTCGATAACTACCTCAAGAAATATGGATGGGATAAAAACCAGTCCGATAGTCTCCTGGCGCGTGACCGCTGGTCGAGCAAGGGCGAGTTCGGTGTCGGTGAGACCTATGGCATCTCGTCGCTCGCCGAAATCGTCGGCCTCTATTACAATGAAAAGGTTCTGAAAGCCGCTGGCGTCGAACTTCCGATCAAGAACTTCGACGATTTCCTTGCCGCTCTCGATAAGGTCAAGGCGGCAGGCAGCGCGCCGCTGACAATAGGTACAGCCAAGGGCCATCTGGCGCTCCATATGTTGGCCGGGATCAGCCAGGCGCATATCGATGCTTCGGATCGAAAGGCGCTCGATGACCTGATCTATGGCCGCGGCGGTACATGGAATACGCCCGGCAATCTGGAATCGGTGAAACTTGTACAGAAATGGGCAACAAACGGCTATTTCTCCGATGGTTACCAGGGCATCTCGGGCGATGATGCCGTTCAGCTTTTTGTCGCCGGCCAAGGGGCCTTCCTGATTTCGGGCACCTGGTACTTCGGCGATATGCAGAACAATCCCGATATCCATTTCATGCCCATCCCGGCGCCCGCCGGCATCAAGCATCCGCTTTCAGTTGGCGGCGTCGACCTTGCCTGGGCGATCACCAGCCTGGCCAAGAGCGACAAAATGAAGGACCTCGCCGGCGAGTACATCAACTACATGGTCTCCAAGGACGCATCTGTTACCTGGGCCCGCGCCGGCTATCTGCCCGCCACCCCTGTTCCGGCAGACGCCGCGGTTAACGCGTCCCCGCTCCTGAAGGAGGGCATCGCGATCTGGAAATCATTGAACGATGACAATGCACTCGGGCATTATCCCGATTGGGCGAGCCCAACCATGCTCAAGACGTTTGATGAAAACACGCCCCTATTGCTTGCGAACAAGGAAACGCCTGAAGAGCTGATCGCCAAGCTCGACGCGGACTACGCCGCCTACATGAAGAGCAAGTGATTGCCGGCGAACAAGCAAATCCCGCCGCGCTACTCGATCGAAGAAAGGCAGCGGCGGGAAACTTCGGTACGTCTATCCTGATCACGGCCAGAGCGGCGCCATTCGACCTCTGGCATATCCACGAGATGGTGCATGAAACGCTCACCACTTGACGCGAAGGCCAGCAGAAATCTCGTCTACGTTCTGCCTGGCTTGCTGCTCTATTTTGCTCTCATTCTCGGTCCTATTGTCGCGGCAATCGGTATCAGTTTCACTGAATGGAATGGGATCAGCCCGCCCAATTGGATCGGCCTTGGCAATTATGTAAAATTGTTTTCAGATGAAACTTTCTATGTTGCATTGAAAAACAATGCTCTCTTCATGGTGTTTTACTGCGTCATCCCGATTGTCATTGGCCTGTCACTTGCCGCGATGGTCTGGACGTTTAGGCAGCGGGAGCAGTTCGCGCTGCGGACATTGCTATTCCTGCCCTATATCATGCCCACCGCCGTGCTTGGCATCATTTGGCACTGGCTTTACAATCCTGCTTTTGGTCCGATAAACCAGGCGTTAAAGCTGGCTGGCCTGGGTTCCATCGCCCTACCCTGGCTTGGCGATTTCACGTTTGTCCTACCAGCGGTCGGCATTGTTGCGAGTTGGTATTTCTTCGGTTTCTGCATGGTGTTGTTTCTCTCCGGCATCCAGCGGATCGATCCTGCACTGTTTGAAGCGGCGAGGGTCGATGGTGCCAGCGGAAGTAGGATTTTCTTCTTCATCACACTGCCGCTCCTGCTGCCGGAAATACGCATCGCGCTCCTTCTCACGATCATTTCCTCGATCAAGAGTTTTGATCTAATCTTTACGATGACTCGGGGCGGACCGGCCAACGCCACACTTGTTCCCAACATCTATATGTATGAGCTTGGCTTTCAACTGAATCGTTATGGATATGCTTCGGCCGTTGCCATCATCGGTGCGATTCTCGTCTTTACTATCAACTATGCCGTTCACCGGCTGGTGCGCCCTGTGAATGAGGGGAGTGCAACGTGAGCAGAGATTTTCATACGATAGGCGCGGTGCTACCCTCACGTATCATTCTTTGGCTGTTCGCGGTCTTGGCGATTGTTCCCTTTGCCCTTCTGATACTTACGTCTCTGAAGAGCCGCGCCGATCTGATACAAGGCGCATTCGTATTGCCGGCATACCCGCATTTTGAGAACTATGCAAATGCTTGGATCGATGGCCGGTTTAATGTCTATTTCCTGAATTCCGTCATGATTGTTTTCCCCGTTGTCGTGGTTAGCATCATACTTGGCACGTTGACGGGATTCGGATTCGCGTTCCTGACCTTTCCGTTCAGGCGCGCCATTTTCGTCCTTTTAACTGTTGGAATGATGGTGCCGACCGAAGCCTTCATTATTCCACTCTACTATGAAATGCGCTATGTCGGCCTCATAAACACCTATGCTGCGCTGATCCTTCCCCAAATCGCCATGTCTCTGCCTTTCGCCACCATGTTCATGGCTAGCGCGATGCAACAACTGCCATCGGAAATCATAGAAGCAGCAGTTCTCGATGGAGCATCCAGAAGATATATTCTTTCAAAAGTTATCGTACCTTTGATGCTGCCGTCGATGTCCACGCTGGCATTGTTCCTGTTCATTTGGACATGGAACGAGTTTCTTATTCCGCTTGTTCTCGTCAATGACGATAACTATCGCACTCTGCCAATTGGTATGTTATTTTTCCAGGGACGTTATACGGTCAATACGCCTGTGTTGACGGCGGGCGCTGTCATCGTTATCGGACCGCTCATTCTTGCCTATATGTTCTTCCAACGGAAACTCATCACAGGCCTGACGGCTGGAGCGACGAAGTAAAATCACCTTGCTCTCGATTGAAAAAATCGGTCGCGCGCTCGGGCGCCATGAAGCAATGGGAATCTTCTTTCGCCGATCATCGCGCCATCCCCGCGCCGAATGCGGCTATGCAATTATTGGATCCCCCAATCGCTTTGCCCGTTGAGATGACGCGCAAATCCGGTTATCTGCCTGTCCGTCCAATTCGCGAATAGTAAGGTCCCGGCCGTATGGCTCCCAATTTCCTCGTCACCCATTCCGGCGGCTTCCATGCCGACGAAGTGTTGTCCAGCGTCATTCTCACGCGGCTTTTCCCTGATGCGCGACTGGTTCGCAGCAGGGCGCCAGAATGGATCACGCCCGGTGTCGATCGCATCGTCTACGATGTCGGCGGCGCTTATGATGCAACTGCCGCGATTTTCGATCATCACCAGCGCGGCGCACCGCGACGCGACGATGATCAGCCCTTCAGTTCGTTCGGGTTGATCTGGAAACATTTCGGTCGCGATTACCTGACAGCCCTCTTGGTCCCAAGCGGCTTTGTCGAAACCGTGCATGCGGCTTTCGATGCCGGCTTCGTCCTGCCGATCGACTTGGTCGACAATGGTGCGCTCAGCCCGGATAGCGCCGGCCTGCTGGCTGGGTTGACCCTGCCGTCGTTGCTCGAAACATTGAAGCCCGTCTTCGACGACGCGGACCCGGAGGCGACCGATCGGGCATTCCACGCTGCCGTTGCGATCGCCAGCAATTTCGTCGAAGCGAAGATTGCCGGACTCCATGCGAAACTGCGTGCCGAAACTCTGGTGCTGCAGGCGATTGCGTCCGCCGGCGAGAGCCGTGTTCTCGAACTGCCGATGGGCATGCCGTTTCGTTCGGCGATCGTGAAGGCGGGTGCCGATCATCTCCTGTTCGTGGTCCATCCGCGCGAGGCCGACTGGTGCCTGACGGGAATTCGCCGCGCGGAGGAAGGATTCGAACTGCGAGCCGATCTTCCGGTGGGCTGGGCTGGATTGAGCGGCCGCGACCTGGAAATGGCGACCGGTATTGAGGGCGCAAGTTTCTGCCACAACGGCCGATTTATCGCCGCCGCCAAAACGCGAGAGGCGGCGCTCGCTCTCGCCAGGTTGGCGGTGAATGACGCGGAGCAAGGAGCCGGTTGACCATCGGCTTGAGGCCGAGCGCAATCGCCGTTTCACGGGGCGACTCCGGCCTGAGCATCGAGCGGATCGGCATACGGAAGCCACTCATTTTGCAACCAGAACCGGGTTGCTCCTGAATTCGCGCGCTGTTCAGATCGACTGAAAATACTTACAGCTGAAATTATTTGGGGATGATCCCGCGTCACCGTTGCTCCCATGAGCATGCATTGGCACGATCACGACACCAAAAAGGAGGCTTGTCATGCGCTTATCCGCCCCGCCGATGTCGAAAGAACGACTTGCGCAGTTGCTCGCTGGTTTTTTGCCGGATACCAAGCAGCAAGTGGGCCAAACCGGTATGCGGAGCCAGGACGGTGGAAAAGTGATATGTGAGGAAGCCTCGCCCGGCGGAACTAATTCGCAGTAGCTTGAGATCGCGCTCGAAGCGTTGGTAGGGAAACGTGCGGACGCGGTAGAAAGGGCGCATTGAGGTGATAGTCAACAGTTTGGCCCATCCGGCAGGCCGTAAACCGCGGCGGGCTGGCTCACACCCTTCAGCGTGAAAATCCCGAGCCGTTCAAATCCGTCTTGGACCTGCGAAGCGAATAGTTCGGAGGCCAACACGCTGCGTTGGACCGTATCGCACAACTTTTCCATCCGGGCCGCCTCGTTGACAGCTCTGCCGATTGCCGTGAAATCAAGTCTGCGGGCAGCTCCGACGTTTCCGTAGAATACGTCTCCGATATGCAGAACGATATCGACGAGGAGCTGTGGTTCCTTGGAAACCATGCGTGCCCGGTTGACCGCCGCATTCGCCTCGATTGCCATCTTCGCCGCGGACAGGGCTCTTTCACACGCGTTGGCCGGATCTTCGATATCGGTCGGGAAGATTGCAAGCAGGCTATCGCCCATGAATTTGAGGATCTCGCCGCCGAATTGCTCGACTGGCCCGCCGATCGCGTCGAAATGCTCGTTCAGCCAACCGACGATACGCTCGGGCGGAAAACCTTCGTTTAGCGCCGTGAAATTCTTCAGGTCCGCAAGCAGGATGGCGGCATGGATGGCATCACCATTGCCACGCCGTGTCTGGCCGCTGAGAATGCGGCCGCTCGTGCGGGCTCCGGTATAAACGGCGAGCATGTCGGTCGCCACACGCATCGCCGCGATGCGGCAGCAGGCGAGGGCGAGAGCCGGTAGAAATTCATCCAGGGCGGCAATCTGGCCGTCGGAAAACCCCTCCGGGTTATCGACAGCCAAGGAGAAGCCGATGCCGCCCAGCGCGGTTCCCCCGGGAAACCGGGCAAGTTTTACCAGGTAATCGGTTGCCCCAAGATCGGAGAGTTCATTTAGCAGCGGGAACCCGGCTGCGTCACCGCCGGGCGGCAGTCTCCAGCGCCCAACATCGAGTTCTCGTGAAAGAAGATATGAAATAGGCGAGCGGCGAAACATCGCGTCACCCGCTTCGCCGTGCTCTTGTATTTCGAGAGAGATGCTCGACGACCGCGACCAGGAAATCGAAGAGCCTCTTTGAAGCGGGTCGATGGATGGCATGGCTATGGACGCCCTAACGAGTGGATAGCCGAGCCTGGTCAGCCGTTCTGAAACTCCGGTCAGGATCTCTTCGATGCTGTCGCTGGTCAGGCCCATGGCTATGATCCAGTCGACCAACTCCCGCGTCTGCGTCACTTCGTAAGCTCCTCCGAACGGCAAAGTTTGAGAATATCGTCGACCGAGTTTGGTGCTCGGCCCAAATCAATGGGCAGCCTAGCATGGAAACTGGCGAAAGTACCTTGCGCGCGCGAGCGGGGTGGGGGCCATGAACAAGATCCGCCAATAGGTGCGCGGGTGCAGGTAGTCGTCGACGTGTGGGATGCTGCCGAAGAGCTGCAGGGGGTAGGTGCCAACCGTCGGCATATCATTGAAATGCCAGCTGGCAGAAACAAGTGTGGCAAAGTGGCGACACGTATCGATCACTAAGCAAAAAGCCGTAATTTCCTAAGAATAGTCCATAGTTTTCTAAAATACCGCCGCCTCGAATGCAGCCATCCTCGCCATGGTAACCATTCGGTGCGCTATGGACATTCAATTCTCAGGTTTTGAAATTTTTGCTCCGAAAATAGAGATGGCCTGGACTGTCCTGCAACGGCCAGATGCCCGCCGCGCCCGTGCGGGGACGAAGCTCCCTTCCGACCACACGCATGCTGGACTGCATCCCGCTCCGACGCCGCCCGGGGGACACGGATATCACTGCAGATCGAAAGCCAGGCATCTGGATGGGACGCGTATACCAAGAATTGCGAAATTTCGCCGACGGCGCAGGCGTGGATACCGGCCCAACCATGAAGCGCTTTGCCCGGTTTTCAGCATGCCGGCAACGCCAGGGGCGATCAGGATCAGATCCGACGAGACTTGCATCCGATGATGGATTTTCGCCGCAGGCATGAAACGCGCCTGAGGCATCGGTCATCCATGACTTGTGTGTAGTGCCATACAGCCAGCCTTAGGAATTCGGCAAAGCCGATGCTTCAATTGATCGGGAGAGTCGCATGAACACTGAAAAGATCATAATCTTTGACACCACTTTGCGTGATGGCGAGCAAAGCCCCGGCATCAACCTCGACGCCGGGGAGAAGGTCGAGATCGCGCTTATGCTCGAAGGGCTGAAAGTCGACGTGATCGAGGCCGGCTTTGCCGTCTCCAGTCCAGGCGAGTTCGACGCGATCAAGGCCGTGGCGAGTGTCGTGAAGGACAGCACGATTTGCAGCCTGAGCCGCGCGGTCGAGCGCGATATCGATCTGACGGCGGAGGCTGTTTCCGGTGCGGCATCGTCCCGTATCCATATCGTGCTGGCGACCTCACCCATTCACATGAAATACAAGTTGCAAATGACACCGGAAAACGTGCTCGAACATGCCGTTCGCGCGGTGGCCCACGCGCGACGTTATTCCGAGGATATCGAGTTTTCCTGCGAGGACGCGAGCCGATCGGAGCCCGAATTTCTTGCCCGTTTCGTGGAACAGGTGATCAAAGCCGGCGCAACCACGGTCAGCCTGCCTGATACGGTCGGCTACGCCACGCCTTACGAATACGGCAAGCTATTCACCTATCTGCGCGATGTCGTGCCCAACGCTGACAAGGCCGTATTCTCCGCGCATTGTCACAATGATCTGGGCATGGCTGTTTCCAACTCGCTCGAAGCGACTCGGCAGGGCGCGCGCCAGATCGAATGCACGATCAACGGTATCGGTGAGCGAGCGGGCAATGCGTCGCTTGAGGAGATCGTCATGGCGCTGCATACACGCGAGGATTTTTTCCGATGCCAAACCTCCGTTGAAACCCGGCGTTTGACGGCCGCATCCAGGCTCGTCTCGGAGATCACGGGTTTCGTTGTGCAGCCTAACAAAGCGATCGTCGGCAGGAATGCCTTCTCGCATCAGTCCGGCATTCACCAGGATGGCATGTTGAAGAACCCGTTGACCTATCAGATCATGACGGCGGCGGAGGTCGGTGCCGACGAGTATCGGCTGGTGCTCGGTAAGAATTCGGGCCGCAACGGTTTTCGCATGTGCATGCGCTCGCTGGGGGTCGAATTCGGTTCCGACGCCGATCTCGATCGCGCTTTCTCCCGTTTCAAGGATATCGCCGATCAAAAGGCATCGCTTTGCGATGAGGACCTTCTGGCGACGGTTGTCGGTATGGAAGCCCTCTCCCGGGAAAGCCACATCGCCTAGTTCTGCTTCCAGAACGTCTAAACGGGATCGGACATGTGCCGGCACCGCGCTTGCCGCGGACCTCGGCCGGCCCGGGGGAACCGCGCGTCAATAGTTTGCAGCATTCGGGAACGATGGTCACAGCGGAGAAGCGAAAAAATGACGATGGATCTTGCAGTCGAAACGGCGGGCGACATTCGGATAGCCAAGCCGAGAGCAGTGCCAAAAACAGGATATGAATTCCTGATCGATACGCTTGCGACCTGGAATGTGCGTCACTATGCCGGGGTCACGGGAGGAGGGGTCATCCATTTGCTCAAACACATCGAGCCGATGGTCTCTGCCGACGACGGTGCCGAGTTCCCGGTCTTCTTCAATATCGGAGAGTATGTCGCCGGCTTTATTCCGTTGGGATACTATCTGGCGAGCGGGAAAATCGGTGCGGCTATTGCGACAACGGGAGCCGCAACACGGCTGCTGACCTGCGGCCTGAGTGATGCGAAATTGCACAATATTCCGGCAATCTATCTCATTCCTCTCAGCCCTGCGGATACGCGATACCGAGCGCCGCTGCAAGATACGAGTCCGGAAGGCGCGGACGTCGTGGCTCAGATGATGGCCGAGCTGCCATCAGGCACATTCGTCCTGAATGATCCGGAACGTATCGGAGAGCAACTCGAGCAGGCCCGCAAACATCTCGATCAGGGCTCGCCTATCGCACTTCTGATGCCGCCGGAGGCGCTCGGAAAGATGGTGCCTGAGCCGGTCCATACGCCTCGGCGTGGTGACTACCCCCATAAACCAAACAGGATCGACCATGGGGCGCTCGCCCATTTTCTGGCCGAATTCCCGCGGCAATCGGCTGGGCGCCGGGTGATCGTGCTCGCTGGAGAAGAGGCGGCCATGTATCCGTATATGCCTGTTCTCACCACACGTTTGTGCAAGGCATTACAGGCACCGATCGTCTGGAGCATAAACGGGGCGAATGCGGTGGCGCGCAACAATGTCTTCGGTTTCGGCTATCTGGGATTTGGCGGTAATGATCGCGCAATGCAGCTCTGGAGAAGCCTTGGCCCTGACGATATTGTCATCACTCTCGGATTTTGCCCTGACGAATATACGCTTAATTTTTCGGACATACCTGCCCATACGACATGGAATTTCACCAATCTGGCCGCCCCTTATGGCAGCGTTGGAGGCGAATTTCGGCATCGCGTACGAGGCGAATATTTCGATGTTCGAGGACCGATCGATCAGGTTCTGAGCGAAGCGATCGGTCGGCTCGAGGACCTTCAGCTGCCGCGCCCTCCGGCACCGGCTTTCGTGGCCGATCTTAATGATCGCGAGATCATGCCGCCACGTCCCGGCACAATCGATATCGCCCGATTTTATCAGGAGCTCGATCGTCATTGGCGGCCGGGAAGCGTCGCATTCGATGATGTGTGCCTTGCCTACAAGGATCGTCAGTATGTCACGCAGCGCCCGCATCCGGACGTCCGCTTCCATTCGCTCTATCGCGGTTCGGCAATGGGCGGAGCATTCGGCGTGGCAATCGGCGCTAAGCTCGCGAAACCGGACGCGACGGTCTTCGCTTTTACGGGTGATGGCTGCTTCCGGCTGATTGCCGGTTGCCTGGCCGAAGCCCGATCATTGGGGCTCGTCCTGTTCGTGCTGGACAACGGCGCGCTTGGCATCATGGTGCAGGGCCCGCCCGTGGTCATTCCCGACTATTCGTCCGATCGCTACCACAGCGATCTGCACCGCATCGACTTTGGATCGATGGCGCGCGCATGCGGTTGGGAAAGCCGCAAGCTGGCGCCGGATCTTAGCAACCTGGCCGAGATCATGCGCGAGAGCTACGGCCCTGGTCGCTCATCCATCCTGGTCGAGGTGCCCGTCGACGCAGAGCAGGTGGTGGGACAAAACCCGCGGGCCAACAACCTGTAGCCCCCAAGCGGTCGATGCCAGATCAATGCAATGGTGTCGAAGGCGTCATCTCCATGTCACCGATGACCGTATCGAAATAGTTGTCGGCGATTTCGAGCAGAGCTTCCGCTATGCACTGAGGTTCCGATCCATCTTGCAGGAGATCCTGCACGGCCGCATCGATTGTCCGCTGGAGTTGCTCGTGGCATTGCTGCTTCGATTGATCCGCAAAACCGATCAGCCATTGCTTAGCTGGCATGACGATGCTCTCCTCCATGACGACAGACGTCCATATTTATCGACAAGGTATAGCGCGGGTGAGCGCAGGCAACCGCTGCAAAGCTATTTTTCAAGCGAAGTACCATCATTTGCTCGCCGTTACGAATGAGCAATTCTCCTATTCTAGGAATGGTTGTAGCGCTTGGGAGCGGCCGCCGTGCATTTCAATAAGCCTCGCGGCAGTGGTCACGTACCCACATATGTGCTAATGTGGGCCTTGAGGAGCACGCTAGATGAGCCGTTTAACGATCGACATGACAGACCAGCAACATCAAAGCCTAAAGGCGATGGCCGCTTTGCAGGGTAAGACAATCAAACAGTATGCACTTGAGCGTCTCTTTCCCGGGGATATAGATGGAGATCGAGCCTGGGAGGAGTTAAAGATGTTGATGAATACGCGCATCAATGATGGGCTCGCCGGAAAACTGTCGACTAAAACCGTAGGTGACATCCTCGATGAGGAAATTGCCGAGGATCGTGCTTGACGGCTTACATTCTTACCGCGGATGCAGAATCGGATCTGCGATCTGTAATCCGCTACACGCATGCCCAATGGGGTGCCGCTCAGGTGCGCTGGTACATCGCGGCTTTGGAGCGAGGTTTTGCGAATCTTGTCGAGGGTAAGGGTCCTTTTAAGGATATGAGTGCGCTTTATCCGGCATTGTGAATGGCGCGATGTGAACACTACTATGTCTTTTGTCTGCTTCGCGAAGATGCGCCTGCACTGATCGCGGCGATTTTTCATGAACGAATGGATTTGATGAAGCGATTGGCTAGCCGTCTGAACGAATGATCTTTAGGCGAAGGCGAGATGTCTTGCAGATGGTGGAGGTGGTGGTCGGATAGGATCACGCATCAAGCCCAGTCGTTGTCCGATCGATCTACGCGCCGTCGTCGCGACCCCGTTACATATGCAAGCCTCGTGCGCGCCGATGTGTTGAAATTGCTGGCGCCTCCGGTTGGCGTCCGCGGGCGTGTCGCATTGAATGGATCAGCGCCGAATCGAAATATGGTAGGCGGCGGCGATGTATATACCCGCAAAGTCACCGCCCCCGCGGTGAGTTCACCTGGAAGTGCCCGTAAAAAATCCCGCTGAAACCATCGCAGCCGGCAATCCTCCCGCTGATTTTGGCAACAAAGCCATCTACATCAGACTAAAGTCTGGTTTGTGATTGGACCTAGGACCAAGGACGCAATCTTTGGTCCTAATGCCATGGATTGCCCCGACCTTTACGCCAGTTGTTTCCCGCGAGGGAAGCGGCGGGATATTCGGCCGCTGTCGTAGTGCATGCGGAGAGATCGATGAATATGAACGGCGCGCGTGAAAGCGGCATCCCAGCCCCGGCATTCGCCAATGCTTCCGTCGGTAGCTGTATCATCGGCTTCGTCGCCAAGGGTGGCAATGGCTGTGGAAGCTAAGCGAAGGACCACCGTTGCGGTCGTCGTACCGATGTTCAATGTCGAACGAACGATCGGTGCGACCCTGGCCAGCATCTGTCGCCAGACGCATCAGGAGCTCGATATCATCATTGTCGATGATGGTTCTTCGGATCGATCATTATCGATCGTGGCTGAATACGCGAGGCAGGATCCGCGAATCCGGATCCTTCGGCAGGCCAATAGTGGTGTCGCCGTCGCGCGTAACAACGGTGCGGCCGCGACCGACGCTGAATTTCTCGCATTTATCGATGCCGACGATTTATGGGCTCCGTCAAAGATCGCCCTTCAGTGGCAAGCGCTTGACGTGGGCGGGCCGTCGGTGGGATTGGCCTATTGCTGGTATGCGCTCATCGACGAACATAGCCGCGTGTTTTCGCTGCATAACCGGCCAAGCCATGAAGGACACGTGCTTCAGCGCATGTGCAGAAACAATTTCGTCGGCAACGGCAGTTCGATGCTCATGCGTCGTTCCGCCTTCGAAGACGCTGGGCAGTTCGACCCATCCTTAAGGGCACGCAACGCGCAGGGTTGCGAGGATCTTCTGATCTGCCTCAGAATTGCGGAGAATTACGAATTCCGCGTCATACAGCAGCACTTGATCGGCTACCGCATGACGAACACGAACATGTCGAGCGACGTCAGGCGGATGCTCTCTTCATGCGAAATCGTCCTCGCCGAGTATCGTGAAAAATATCCTCAGTATGGCAGCGATCTCGATGCCCATCTGGTCGATATGATCCATTGGCTGGTCGTCAGAGCTTTTGTCAGCGGGCGCTTTTTCGATGGTTGTGATCTGTTTCGGCGATTTCTGACATTGGAGCCACGTCAGGCGATTTCGAGCCTGCCAAACATATTGGACGTATATTGCCGTGCCAGGCTGGTTCCCGATTGGCTCAAGGCTCGGCTGAGGGGATTGCAAAGAAACGCGGAGTTGCGGCCGCTCTATATGGAGACGATCCCGTGAGGCCGGGCGGTTCGTTTCTCACGCGCCTGCAACGGCTCTTCCGCCTGGCGGAGGCGCCTGCCTGGGCAGGACCGACCATCATCGGGCTCGGCCTGGCCGCCGCGGTTCTCGAGGGGGCAGGCCTCTTTCTCTTCATTCCCCTCATTCAGAGTCTCGGTGCCGTAGCGGCGCAGCAGGGAGAATGGCAGCGAATTTTCGACCGGCTGCTCGCGCCCGTTCCACAGAGCCATTTGACGGCATTCCTGGTGGGCGTGTTGTGCGTCAGTATCCTTCTGAAGAACGCCGTCCATCTCGTCAATATCTGGGTGACCCGGTATATCGACGGTCTCGTTGCGCATCGGCTAAGAGCAAGGGTCTTCGATCAGACGATAAGCTCGTGCATCGACTACCGGGTGGAAAACAAACGCTCCGATATCATCACGACGATCGCCAACAACACCTGGAAAGTCAGTCAGGCCCTAAGCCTCGCCTACCGTTTGATGATCTGCTTCTGCACCTTCGCCGTCTTCATGCTGCTGATGCTGCTGATTTCCGTCCGGCTGACCTTTTTCTCGATGATGTTCCTGCTCATGGGCGCCATGGCCATTCGCCTGGCCACGCGGCGTGCGGACGAGACCGGCAAGGCCGTTGTCGAGGAAAACAAGCAGTTCGGCCTGAGGATGTGGGAGAGCATCAACGCGCTGCAATTGATCCGCGCTTTCGCCCAGGAAGACTATGAACGCAATCGTTTCCGAAAGACTTCCGACAATGTGCGGCGACGCCTTTTGAAGCTCGATATGCTGTGGGCGACACCGGGACCCGTCTCGGAAATCTCGATTACGATCCTGATCGGTGCGCTCGTTCTTGTCGCTCAATCGGTAGGATTGGGCATTGCGGCACTGGCCGCGTTTCTCTCGCTGCTATATCGTCTGCAAGGCCCAACGCGCGAGTTGCTGCAATCAAAGATCGCGCTCGACGGCCTCGCCGGCAGCATCGACGATGTCGACGACTTCCTCCGCACGACGGAGAAGCCTTTTCTCTCGCAGGGGCACGTGCAGGCGCCCGGCTTCAAGAAAGCCGTCGAATTCCGCAATGTCTCCTTCCGCTATGCGCTTGGTCAGCCGCTTGCGCTGGAGGATGTCTCCTTCAGCATTCCCGCTGGCAAAACCACGGCGATCGTCGGTGAATCGGGGGCTGGTAAGTCCACGGTCATGGCGCTGCTCTTTCGCTTCATGGATCCGACATCCGGTGCGATCGTGGCAGACGGCATGCCTCTTTCCGAATTCGATCTCCGCAGCTGGCGCAAGCGCCTGTCGCTGATGTCGCAGGAGGTCCATCTCTTCAACGACACGATTGCAGCCAACATCGCCTATGGCGATCTGGAGGCCGGGCCGGCCGAGATCCGCAAGGCTGCCGAAATCGCCAAGGCGGACGATTTCATCCGCCTGCTTCCGGATGGCTACGGCACACGGATCGGCGATCAGGGAATGCGCCTGTCGGGCGGGCAAAGGCAGCGCGTGGCCCTTGCGCGAACGATCCTTCGAAATCCCGATATTCTGCTCCTGGACGAGGCGACGAACGCGCTCGACGCCGAAACCGAACAGGCGTTTCAGCTGGCGCTCGACGAGTACTCACACAACCGCACCGTTGTCGTGATCGCTCACCGGCTCTCGACCGTTCTGGCCGCCGATCAGATCATTGTCATGACGAAGGGCCGTGTGGTCGAGGCTGGTTCGCCGGATGAGCTTTTTAAACGGCAGGGACATTTTTCCAGGCTCCACGAATTTCAGCACGGTCGCCGCGGCGGGCGGGAGTTGGGTGATGAGTTACAAGCTTATTGATATCGAGTTGTCGAAGCCCCTGGCGCCGATCGAACTCTCGGCTGAGCAGACCGGTGTCGGCTTGATCGCGCGATGGCAGGGCCGGCTGATCGCATTTGAAATGATCGAGCGATCCGCCGGATCCATGCTGCCGGCCGAGAGCCTGAAATCCCTTGCCGATGAGCGATTTGCGGAACGCATCCTCGTCGCGAAGTTGGAGGAGGAGCTGAGGGCGCGCTTGCCGGCGAGCGAGACCACGCTGCCCAGTCTCAGCATCGCGATCTGCACCAAGGATCGTGCGCAGCGCCTCTCCCGATTGCTGCGGTCGCTCGATCAGGTTCGGGATGAATCTCCTTTCCAGTTCGTCGAAATCATCGTGGTCGACAATGCCTCGGTGGATGCGGCCACGCGCGAAGCCGCCGAGAGTTTCCGCGATATCCGCTACGTTTTCGAACCGAAGGCTGGGTTGGATTTCGCCCGAAACGCCGCCCTTCATGCGGCTTGGGGCGACATTATCGCCTATCTGGACGATGATGTCGTGGTGGACCGCAATTGGCTTGCAGGCCTTGCCAAGGCGTGCCGCGACAACCCTGGCGTCGGCGGTTTCACCGGCCTCGTGCTGCCGTTTCGTCTCGACACCGAGGCGCAGGTCTTTTTCGAGCGGCGCGGAGGGTTCGGCCGCGGCTTTGCGCGGCGGGAGTTTCACAAGGCGCGCTTTGACAATCCGCTCCATCCCGTTGGCGCCGGCATTCTCGGCGCCGGCTGCAACATGGCCTTTGACCGCGCGTTGCTGATCGAGCTCGGCGGTTTCGACGAGGCGCTCGATACGGGCGCGCCGCTGCCCGGAGGCGGGGATCTCGATATCTTTTACCGCGTCCTGCGCTCCGGACGCTCGATGATCTATGAGCCGGAATATGCGGTTTATCACGAGCATCGCGAAACCATTCCGCAGCTCAGGCGGCAATACTGGACCTGGGGTCTTGGCATGATGGCCTTTCTCGTCAAGAGCTATCGCACCGATCGCGTGATGCGAGCGCGCCATCGCGCCATGGTCCGCTGGTGGTTCTTCGACCAGTTGAAGGCGCTTGCCCGCGCTGCGCGGCGGCTGCGTGGGCATGAGCTGCGTTTCGGTATCGCGGAGCTGTGGGGCGGAATCTACGGCCTTGCCGGTGAATACGATCGCTCGCGCGCCCGTATCAGGTCGATCCGGGAGCGCAATTCATGACGACGGAGCGTTTTGAGGTGAGGCATGTCGATCTTGCTGCTGCGGATATCGGCGGCGCTCGCGCGCCCGCATTGTCGATCTTCTGGTGGAAGGACTTGCCGCTCGGGGCACGGGCGTCCCTGGAGGACGAGCTACCTCACGGTGCCTCTCAATTGCGCCAGCTTGCTGCCGAACATGCGGCCGCACAACTCCAAGCGCGCAGCGTCGGGCTGGGCGCGCCGTTGCGTGCCACCTATGAAGGACAGCCCGAGCCCGCGCTCTCGCTGGAGACCGCGCTTGAATCGGAAAATCTGGTAGAGACGCTCGATGCGATCGCAATTCCATCCTCGGCTTCGGCGCGGGATGTCTCCGTGATCGTCTGCACCCGTGATCGTGGTCCGGCCCTGAGCAAATGTCTGGCCAGCCTCGCAGCGCAACGCAGCGCTCCGGGCGAGGTCGTCATCGTCGACAATTCCGAAGACGGGAACGCCAGGCACATCTGCAGGCAATTCCCCGATTTTCGCTATGTCCACGAGCCCCATGCCGGTCTAAGTCGAGCCCGGAACACTGGGATTCAAGCGAGCCAGTTTGATATCGTCGCTTTCACCGACGACGACGTCGAAGCCCATCCGGGCTGGACCGCGGAGATCGCGCGTGCCTTTGCGGAACGGAATGTCGTCGACGCGTTCACCGGTCTTGTGCTGCCGGCGCGTCTCGATACGGCGGCGCAATGCTCCTTTCAGTTCACCATGGGCGGCTTTGGCTCCACCTTTGTGCCGCTCACCTTCGACAGGCGTTTCTTTGAGGAGACGCGGCCGAGCGGAGCCCATGTCTGGAAGATCGGCGCCGGTGCCAACATGGCCTTTCGACGCTGCGTATTCGAGCGGGTTGGCCTCTTTGACGAACGCCTCGGCGCGGGGGCGGCGGGATGCTCCGAGGATTCGGAGCTTTGGTACCGACTGTTGGCGGCCGGCGGCGTATGCCTCTACGAACCCCGGGCCGTTGTCTTCCACCACCATCGCAGCGATTGGCCCGGCCTCAAGCGGCAGATTAAAGCCTATATGAAGGGCCATGTCGCAGCCCTCGTGACGCAATACGACAATTTCGGCGATCGCGGAAACATCGTGCGCATCGGCAAGCAGCTGCCGGTCTATTTTGCCAAGACCTTCGTCAAGGCGCTTTTCGAAGGGCCTCCGGGCAGGCTCGGAATTTTGGCGGCCGAAGTAGAGGGCTGGCTCGCCGGCCTGCAGTTTCTCCTGCGCTTCGGCTGGAGAATGCGGCGAACCCCGATGGGGACCGCTGCTAAGGCTGAAAAGGGAATATCGCGATGATCAAGAAAGCAGCGCTTGGCCAGTTTCTGTCCGGAAACCCTTATCCGAACGGCTTGACGGATGGTCTGTTTTATCGCGAAAAGATGCGCGCCATCCATCGGGTGGCGCCGGCGGAAACCGGAGGCACCGGACGGGTGCTGGAAATCGGCGGCGGTCGCAGCGGTCTTGCCAGCATCCTTTATCCGCAAGCCGAAATCGTCACGCTCGATATCGACCCCGAACTGGCCGACCATCAGCCGTCCTGGGCGAAATCGACCTTCATTTGCGGCGACGCCTGCTCGCTGCCAATGGATGACGACAGTTTCGATATCGTCACCATGTTCGACGTGCTGGAGCACATCGAGGACGACCGCCGCGCAGCGCAGGAGGCGCTGCGGGTGGTACGGCCGGGCGGATATGTCCTGATCTCCACCCCCGAGATCAATTGGCATTATCCCTATTTCAGCGTCATGAAACGCCATTGTCCGCATGAAAGCGAACTGATGCGCGAATGGGGCCATGTCAGGCGGGGATATCGGGACCCGGAACTCGCGGCCCTTTTCGACAGACGCCCGGAACGGCGCGCCACCTTCATCAACGCCGCCACCGCGTTTTTCCACGACGTTTCGTTTTCCCGCATCGGACGCCGTCGTCGCAAGGTCCTCTATGCGCTGGCCGCGCCCGTGACCTTTCTCGGTTACTTGATGCACCGGCCATCCACGCGTGGCACCGAGACGGCCTTTGCCTGGCGCAAATGAGAGGTGACCAGACGTCAAAGGTGATCGCGCTTTTCCCATGGGGAGACGTGATCGAAGAATTTCTCGATCCGATCGGGCTTGAACTTCAGGATTTCGTCGAGCGGATGACGGGAGGCTGGCTGTTCGGCTATGCGGCGGCACTGGGTTTGGCCGGCCACAAACCGATCATCGTCTGTGCATCGGAGCGAGTGAACAGGATTGAGTGCTATGAACATCCCGGCACGGGCACGCCGATCTGGGTCGCACCGGCAAAGCGGCCACGCCAGGGCCATTCTCCTGCCGCCTATAGCCTGCGACGCTGGTCTGCAACACCGCTTTCAGCCTTCCGCGAGATTCTTTGCCGCTCCAAATGCGATCTACTGCTTGCCCAAGAGTATGAATATACGCGCTTCGATGCGCTGGCATGGCTGGCACGAGGCTTGGACCTCCCACTCTATGCCACCTTTCAGGGAGGGGATCGCACGCTGTCCTGGGTCGAGGCCGCTGCAAGACGGCTTTCGCTGCGCGCGTGCCGCGGCCTGATCGTTGCGTCTTCAGCGGAGCGTGAGCGTCTTGCCAGGGCCTATCCACGCATTGCTCCCAATATAGCGAATATCCCCAATCCGCTGGCTACCCAGGAATGGTACGCGATGGATCGCGGCGAGGCGCGAGCAAATCTTGGCCTGCCGCGGGATTGCTTCATCGTCGTCAATCACGGGCGCATCGATATCCGCCGCAAGGGGCTCGATGTGCTTCTCAAGGCCTGGGAACGCTTCGCCGGTGTTTCTGCGTGCCGATTGGTGATCATTGGCTCGGGTCAGGACAATGACGCTTTCGCCAAACTCGTTCGCGCAAGCGAACTGGCGAACGTGCAATGGTTGTCCGGCTACATGACGGACCGAACCTTGATCCGCTGCTGGCTATCGGCCGCGGACGTCTATGTAACGGCTTCCCGTATCGAGGGCATGCCGGTCGCGCCATTGGAAGCCATGGCCTGCGGCCTTCCCGTCATCGCTTCGGATGCACAAGGCCTGCCGGACATTCTCGTCGACGGCGAGGCCTCGGGCGGCCTGATGGTCGCGCAGGAACAGCCCGACGAAATCGCGTCGGCCTTGGCGAGATTGAAAGATGATGAAGCTCTTCGCGCTCGATTGGGTGCCGCCGCCCGACGGCGGGTGATGGAAAAATTTTCGATCGAAGCGGTTGGCGCCGCTCTCGATGAGTTTCTGACAACGGCACGCAGGTAAGGATCACGTCCGGTCGCGATACCAGGCGAGCGCCGTCTCGATAATCCTTTCGATGCTGGAATGCCTGGGCACCCATCCAAGCTCTCGCTCGGCTTTATCGGCCGCAGCCACAAGAGCCGGTGGATCGCCAGCCCTGCGCGGACCATAGGCAACCGGAAGGCTGCGTCCACAAATGCGGCTGACGGCATCGACCAATTCCCTAACGGTCGTTCCGTTGCCGGTGCCGAGGTTGTAGATGTGTACACCCTCATCCCGCAACAGCTTCTCTCCACCAAGGACATGAGCCTGCGCGAGATCGCTGACGTGGATGTAGTCGCGGATGGCCGTTCCGTCGCGCGTGTCGAAATCGGTGCCGTTGATGGTGAAGGTTCGGCCCGGTCTGATCGCCGCTTCTATGGCGAGCGGCACGACATGCGTCTCGGGCTCGTGCCGTTCACCGATCTCGCTATCGGGATCGCAGCCGGCTGCATTGAAGTATCGCAGCATTACCGCGTTGAGGCCGTGGGCGCGCGAGAAATCCTCCACCATCCGCTCGATCATGAACTTCGACCATCCATAGGGATTGATCGGCCACTGCGGATGGGTCTCGTCAATCGGGGTGCGGCTCGGAATGCCATAGGATGCGCAGGTGCTTGAAAAGATCAGCCGGTTGACGCCCGCTTTGAGCATTTCCTCGATGAGAACCAACGTCCCGAATGTGTTGTTCCGATAGTAGAGTTCAGGAAACTCGACGGATTCGCCGACATAGGCATAGGCCGCGAAATGGGCGACCACATCCGGACGGTATTGGCGCAATGTCGCCGCGACCGTCTCGCGGTTGGCAATGTCGCCCTCGACCAGCGGCCCCCATTTCACGGCGTCACGCCAGCCGCGGGAGAGATTGTCGTAGGTGACAACCGACCATCCAGCCTTTGCGAAGGCCTTGCAGCAATGCGATCCGATATAGCCGGCTCCGCCGGTGACAAGGACCGTCTTCATTCGGCGGCGATCGCGTGCGAACGGCCAGACGAAAGCAGTTCCTCGAAATAGGCGATCGTTTTGCCAAGCCCGGCTTTCAACTGAACCTTCGGTTTCCAACCGAGTTCGCGCGACGCGACCCCGATATCCGGCTGCCGTTGCCTGGGATCATCGGCCGGCAGTGGCAGGTATTTTATCGCCGAGCGGCTGCCGGTCAGTTCTATCGCGAGATTGGCAAGTTCCAGCATCGTAAACTCCGCCGGGTTGCCGAGATTGATCGGGCCTGTGATCTCGTCCTTTGTTCCCATCAGGCGAACCAGGCCATCGATAAGATCGTCGACATAGCAGAACGAGCGCGTCTGCTGGCCGCTGCCATAGACCGTTATCGGCTTGTTCTGCAGCGCCTGCACAATGAAGTTGGAGACGACGCGGCCGTCGTCGGGACGCATCCTTGGGCCATAGGTGTTGAAGATGCGCGCCACCTTGATCCGTAGCCGGTGTTGACGCCAGTAATCGAAGAACAGGGTCTCCGCGCAGCGCTTGCCCTCGTCGTAGCAGGAGCGCGGGCCTATCGGGTTCACCCGGCCCCAATACTCCTCCCGTTGGGGATGGATCTCGGGATCGCCATAGACTTCGGATGTCGAGGCCTGGAGGATCTTGGCGCCGACCCGCTTGGCGAGGCCAAGCATGTTGATCGCGCCGTGGACGCTGGTCTTGGTGGTCTGCACCGGATCGAACTGATAGTGAACCGGGCTCGCCGGACAGGCGAGGTTGTAGATCTCGTCGACCTCCACATAAATGGGGAAGGTAATGTCGTGGCGTACGATTTCGAAAGATCTGCTATCGAGCAGATGCGAGACGTTGCTTTTCCGTCCTGTAAAAAAATTATCTACGCAGATAACCTCGTGTTTTTCACGCAAAAGCCGTTCGCATAGGAAGGAGCCAAGAAAACCTGCGCCGCCGGTAACTAGGATTCGCTTTGTTTGCTGCATGACGGTTATCTCGCCACTGGTGGCGTGATATCGCCGCCGTCGGAAACTATGTCGGATGCCGGGGCTCGGATGCCGCTTTCAAGGACGCCGTTGATATTCATCGACCTTCTCCGCATGCATTACGACAGCGGACGGGTATCCGACCGCTTCCATCGCCGGAAACAACTGGCGCAAAGGCCCGGGCAATCCATGGCATTAGGACCAAAGATTGCATCTTCGGGCCTAGGTCCTGTCGTGGATTGGACTTTAGTCTGATGGAAGCCGAAAGCCTTCCGGACGGCAGCATGGCGGGCATCGCGTCCTGGCTGCCAATGATCGATTGATCGGCCCTGGATTGGCTGACATAGTGCCGCCGCTATCCGACCATGCCATGCGAAGACCTATCAATGACCGAATCCGCTGCTAATTCCTTTTCGCCCGTTTCCGCTCGCCCGTTGGCGAAGATCAGCCTGAAATGGGGCATGGTCGAGGAGCCTTCGCTCTCCATCCTGGAGAAGTTCCAGCTCCTGCGGGATCTCGGCTATGACGGGGTGGAGCTCGATGCGCCCAATGATCTGCCGCTCGACGAAGTTCTGAATGCCCGCGACAAGACTGGGCTCGCTATCCCCGGCCTCGTCAATGCCGTACACTGGAAGCGTCCGCTGACGGATCCCGATCCATCGGCACGCCAGGCTTGTGTCGATTCGATGATCAAGGCTCTGCATGATGCGAAGCTCTATGGCGCGACGACGGTGCTGCTCGTTCCCGGCGTTGTCAATGCGGGCACCAGTTACAAGACCGCCTACGGGAGAGCTCGCGAGGAAATCGCCAGGATCCTGCCCGCCGCGGAAGAGAGCGGCGTATCGATCGCGCTCGAAAACGTGTGGAACGACTTTTTGCTAAGCCCCCTTGAGGCGGCGGATTTCATCGATCGCTTCCGCCATCCGAAGCTCGGCTGGTATTTCGATGTCGGCAATGTACTCCGCTACGGCCGGCCGACCCATTGGATCGAGGCGCTCGGCGAGCGCATCCTGAAAATCGACATCAAGGAATACAGCCTGGAAAAGATGAACAGCGAAGGCCCATGGAAGGGCTTCGATGTCGAACTGGGCGAGGGCGACTGCGATTGGGCCGCGGTCAACAAGGCCCTGTCTGATATTGGCTATTCCGGCTGGGCCTCCCTCGAGGTGCCGGGAGGCGACCGACAGCGCCTCGCCGATTTGAAGAAGCGCGTCGATCGGATCGCCGCGCTCTGACGGCTGGATTGCAGCGGGCGATGGTTAGCGGCCGGCGGCGGCCGCAAACATTGCCTTCGCATTCTTCAGGCCGGTTTCGCAGCCAAATTGCGTTGGCTCGTTGCCTTCATATTCCAGCGAGACGAAGCCGTCATAGCCCGAGGCGACGATGTCCTCGATGATGGACCTGACAGGCAGGTCGCCATAGCCGAAGACCGAGCCGCGGATTGCCTGGCCGCCGACCGTCCGCAGCCAGTCCGCGCCAGGCGCTGACTGGCGCACATAGAAATCCTTGAGGTGGATGAAACTTGCATGAGAGAGGCAGGCACGCGTCCCCGTGAGCGGATTCTCGTCGACGCAGAGGAAATTGCCGATATCGACCGTCAGCCTGAAGCTCGGCAGATTGACGGCATGAAGAAGCCGCTTGATCCGCTCGCTGGAATTCATGAAGAACCCGTGATCCTCGACGCTGGTGGTCACGCCATAGCGCCCGGCATGCGCGGCGAGCTCATGGGTGGCGTCGGCGATCGCCGGAAATGCCGCTTCGAACTGGCCGGGCTCCGTTGCGCGGAGCGACCAGGGCACGACATCGTGGCGCAGGAAGCGGACACCGAGCTTGTCACAAAGCTCGACATAACGCTTCAGCCGGCCAAGCTGGAATGCGCGTTCGCCGTCATCAATGAAATTGCCGGACATGCAGAGACCGGAAAGCGGGACGCCGTTTTTCTGGGACGCGCCCTTCAGCCGCCCCAGCATCTCCCCGTCATCGGCGAGTTCATATCGCAGGTCCTGCCCTTCGGGCGCCACAGAAAGCGTCGCCAGTTCGACATGATCGCCGCCATGTTTGCCGACCCAGGCAAAGACATCCTCGATCTGCATGGCGCCGCTCTGCATCAACGGACGGAAACTGTATGAACTCAGACCTACCTTCATCGTGCCTCTCCTCGAGCTTTTCGCAAAAACTTTGTTCGGCAACTTAACAATCCCGGTTGACTTCGGCTACGATACATCTTTGTTTGCAATCAAATTGATTTAAGAGTGGGGAATAGCAGGAATGTCTCGTCAGTCCGCCGACGTCGTCATCATCGGAAGTGGCCCGACTGGGTCGGCCTATGCACGGATCATCAGGAATAATTGGCCGGAAGCGCGTATCCTGATGGTGGAAGCCGGCCCGCAGATTCTGCCGCAAAAGGGCGCACATCTCGACAATATTCTCGATCTCGACGAGCGCGCGGCCTGCGAGGTGCGCGCCCAGGGCGGCGACCGCAGCCCGCGCATGCCAATCAACAAGGAAGAGTGGGAGGCCCGCCGCGCTGGCGGCTTCGATCATTCGTTGCTGCGCCGCTCGGGCCTTTTTATCGCCAATGACGCCGATGCCCAGGATGAGAACCTCTTCGCCGGCTTCTCGGCGGCCAATGTCGGCGGCATGGGCACCAAATGGTCGACCGGCACGCCGGTGCCATCAGAGATCGAACTGGTGCCCTTCATCCCCACCGATGAGATGCATGAGGCCCTGGCCGTGTCGGCGCGATTGCTGGGTACCAACAAGGACCCACGTGCGGGCGATGCCGCGGCAATCGCCATGCGCGAGCGCCTGGGCGAGGTCTTCAATCCCGGTCGCTCACCCGATCGCTTCGTCCAGCCAATGCCACTCGCGGCAACGCCGGGTCCTGATGGCCTGCGCTATCACGGCACTGACGTCGTTCTCGGCGACCTTGTCGACGAGCCCGAGGAGAGCTTTCATATTCTCTCTGAAACCGCCTGCCGCCGCGTGATCCACGAAAATGGTCATGTCACGGGGGTCGAACTTGCCTGCGCCGGCTCGGAGGAAACCTTCATTGTCAGGGCCGGCACGGTCGTCGTTGCATGCGACTCGCTGCATTCTCCTCAGCTGCTCTACGCCTCCGGCATCCGCCCTGAAGCGCTCGGCCGCTACATCAACGACCATTATATCGTCTCGCAGATCACCGAGATGCAAACCGATGTGCCCATGACCGCGATGAGCTGGATTCCGGCTACCAAGGATTTCCCCTATTCGGTCACCATCGCCCCGGCGAGCCTGCACTCGATGCCGCATGCCAGCGACATGAGCGGCCAGCCGATTGGCATGGGCGTTTTCGTGCCCTCCGATATCAGCGCCGACAACCGTGTCACCTTCGATGACGATCGCCGTGACTGGCTCGGGCTGCCGGCTATTTCCATCCATTGGCATCAGTCGGAGGGCGACAAGGCGCGCCTCGAAGAGGCCAAGGGCCATGCCCAGCGAATTTCCGCCATTATCGGTCGCCCGGCGCCCGGTTTTGCCACCTTCGTGCAGCCGGTCGGCTCGTCGCTGCATTATCAGGGCACGATCCGTATGGGCGAGCGCGACGATGGCACCAGCGTTTGCGACAGGAATTCCAAGGTCTGGGGCTTCGACAACCTCTATGTTGCCGGCAATGGGGTCATTCCCACGAAGACCGCCACAAACCCGACCCTGTTCAGCGTCGCTCTTGCCAGTATCGGCGCCACCCGGATCGCTGCCGCTCGCCGTATCGCCTGATCGAGAGACCCGCTGAATTATTGAGGAAAAACTCGAGGTCCGATCTCGGCCCGCAAGCCTTGCTGAAAGTGGTAGGTCTGCTGGACGATGTCAGGTCGCGTTCAACGCTATGGATCGATGATAGTGAAGGGGTGTGCGCCCTTATCGTCACCGAAAGGGCCACCGTCGTCAACAGCAGATCGGTCAGTAGACCAATCGCGCTCGTATCGTTCCCGGGATCTGGCGAAGCGTGTCGAGTATCTCATTCGCCGTTTGGCCAACGCCTTCGACCTCGATAACCACGTAACCCGTTTCGCCGTGTGTCTGCAGGAACTCGCCGACGATATTCAACCCGCGCGATGAAAAGATCGTATTCAGGCTGTTTAGGATCCCCGGGCGATTTTCGTGGACATGGATGAAACGCGTGCCGTTTGGACGCGGAGGCAACTGAACCTGGGGGAAGTTGACCGCGCCGAGCGTCGAGCCGACATCGGAATATTCAACAAGCTTCCTGGAAACTTCCCTGCCGATACGCTCCTGGGCTTCTTCGGTCGATCCGCCGATATGCGGAGTGAGAATCACATTGTCCAAACCTTGCAGCGGCGTTTCGAAGCGTTCCTTGTTCGATGCCGGCTCCTTGGGGAACACGTCGACGGCCGCGCCGGCGAGGTGTCCCTCTTTCAAGACCTTCGCAAGCGCATCAAGATCGACCACGGTGCCGCGGGAGTTGTTGATGAAGAAGGCACCCTTCTTCATCCTGCGCAGCTCGGCCTCAGTGATCATGTTCTGGGTCGAGCTGGTTTCGGGAACATGCATCGTCACGAAATCCGCGATTTCGAGCAACTCGCCAAGCGAAGCCATGGATTCCGAATTGCCGTGGCGAAGCTTGTCCGACGGATCGAAATAGCGAACGTTCATACCCATGCTCTCGGCAAGGACGCTTAGCTGCGAGCCGATATTGCCGTAGCCCACGATACCGAGCGTTTTCCCGCGCATCTCGCGACTGCCTTCGGCGGATTTATCCCATCCGCCTGCATGAGCCGAAGCCGAACGCGGAAAAATCCGCCTGGTCAGCATGATGATTTCACCGATGACGAGTTCGGCAACCGAGCGCGTATTCGAATAGGGAGCGTTGAACACCGGGATCCCGCGCCGACGAGCCGCATCCAGATCGACCTGATTCGTTCCCACGGAAAAACAGCCGACCGCCATGAGCTTCTTGGCGGAGCCGAAAATCTCTTCTGTCAGCTGCGTGCGCGACCGGATGCCGATGATGTGTGCTTCTGAGATGTGGCTCTTGAGATCCTTGTCATCGAGGGCCTTCGGCAAATGGGTGAGATTGACGTAACCGGATGAGGCAAAATAGTCCACCGCACTCTGGCTGATCCCTTCCAGGAGAAGGACTGAAATCCGGTCACGGGGAAGAGAAAGTTGTCCGGTCATTGAATTACCTTCGATCGTCAAATTCGATTAGGCCGACGCCACTCGCCGCCACGACCCCATGACTTAGACCATCCAAAGGACAGCGCAAGAACAAACTCGATTTGCTTGCGAGACGGGAGTCTTGCTCCAGCAAGTCACCATGGCGACGAGCCCATATTCATTCATCCCAGCGACCATTCCTAGCGCCATTCGGCCCCGATCTTTTCAACGCCGGAGTGAATTTGAACCAGGCTAAAGTAAAATCGAGCCTTGCTACCGTGCCGACATCGACCACGACTGCGCAGACCTCCGGACCGATGCCGTCGCCATGAACGACGACAATCTCTTACATATCCTTCATCGCTGCCTCTTCAGATGCACTTGCCGCCATCGACATTGAGATCGACGCCGGTAATCATGCTCGCTTCGTCCGAGCAGAGGAAAGCGGCGGCGTTGCCCATGTCCGCGGGTGTCGAAAGCCGCCCCATCGGAATGGTGGCGACGATCCGCGCCCGGCTTTCGTCGCTGTCGGAGCCGATGAAGGTCGAGAGCAATGGCGTATCGCCCGCGACGGGATTGATCGCGTTGACGCGAATCCCGAAGGGAGCAAGCTCCACGGCCATGGCTCGGGTGGCAGCGATACCCCATCCCTTCGAGGCATTGTACCAGGTGAGATTGGGGCGAGGGGAGACGCCGCCGGTCGAGGCGATGTTCAAAATGGCGCCGTGCCGCTCGGCCTTGAAATGCGGCAGCACCGCCCGCGCACCATTGTAGATCGAGCGGATGTTGACATTGAAGATGCGCTCGAACAGGCCTTCATCCATATCCTCCATCGGCATTGGAGGCTGTCCGATACCGGCATTGTTGACGAGGATGTGCAGGCCGCCGAACCGCACCAGCGCGAGATTTCGCGCGGCAGCGAGGCTGTCGAGCGTGGCGACATCGCCGGCAAGCGGTGCGACCGATCCTTCGTGCTGCGTTGCCACCCGCTCCGCTGCGGCGAGGTCGCGATCGACGAGCACCACCCGCGCGCCTTCCTCGACGAATTTTCGGACGATTCCTTCGCCGAAACCCGATCCGCCACCGGTAACGATCGCCACTTTTCCCGTAAGACGCATGTCAAGCTCCTCCATTTCCTACAGCATCGGATAACTCGAAGCGATTTCACAGTCCGATTATCTGAACGCCTTTTTAGCTTTCTTTATTTGTATTGTGGCCGTCTGATAGTGAATATCGACAACAGAATGAAGCTGGGAGGCCGCGCCATGACATTGACTTTCGACGCCAAGCAAATGGCGGCCGAGCTTTACGATGGTGGCTTCCGGCCAATGTTCATCGGCGGCCAGTGGGTTGCGGCCCAATCCGGCGAAGTCAGCGAGACCTATGATCCGGCGACCGGCGCAGTCCTTGCAACGGTTCCGTTGGCCGCTCCCGCCGATGTCGACCGCGCCGTCGCCGCGGCGCGTCAGGCTCTGGAAGGGCCGTGGTCGAAGTTCTCGCCCTATGAGCGCCAGACGCTGCTCCTGAAAATCTCTGACCTATTTGAGGAGAATTGGGAGCGCCTTTCGGTTTCCGATACACTGAACATGGGCATGCCGATCACACGCACGCTTGCCAACAAGCGTCGGGTCATCGGCATGCTGCGGTTTTACGCCGGCATGGCGACAGCCCTTCACGGTGAGGTGATCGACAATTCCATACCCGGCGAGATCGTGACTTTCACCCGCCGGGAGCCGATCGGGGTCGTCGGTGCGATCATTCCATGGAACGCGCCCACCGCAGCATCGATCTGGAAGATCGCCCCGGCGCTGGCGACGGGCTGCACGGTGGTCCTGAAACCCTCGGAGGATGCGCCGCTCACGCCGCTGCTGATCGCCAAACTCATGCAAGAGGCCGGCGTGCCGGACGGCGTGGTCAATATCGTCACCGGCAAGGGATCGGTCGCGGGCGCCCGGCTGGCCGAGCATCCCGACGTTAACAAGATCGTCTTCACCGGGTCCACCGCCACCGGACAATCGATCGCGCGCGCCGCGGTCGGCAACTTGAAACGTGTTTCGCTGGAGCTCGGCGGCAAGTCGCCGGTGATTGTCTGCCGCGATGCTGACATAGACCGGGCCGTGCCCGTCGCCGCCATGGCGGTCTTTGCGCATTCGGGGCAGATTTGCATCGCCGGTTCGCGCTTGTTCGTCGCGCGTGAGATCCACGAGGAATTCGTCGCCAAGGTCGCCGATTTTGCCCGGTCGCTTCGGATCGGCCACGGGATCGAAGCCGATACCGACATCGGGCCGTTGATTTCGGCTCGCCAGGCGCGGGTCGTCGAGAGTTTCATCGCATCTGGGCAGAGTGAAGGTGCCGCTTTGGTCGCGGGCGGCACGCGCCTTTCCGGAGCTCTCTACGACAAGGGAAACTTCATCGCGCCGACCGTATTCGGCGGCGTGAAGGACGAGATGCGGATCGCCCGCGAGGAGATCTTCGGGCCGGTCATTTCAGCCATGCCCTTCGATACGATCGAGGAAGCGGTCGAGCGCGCCAATGCATCGCCCTACGGGCTGGCGGCGGGCATCTTCACCCAAAATCTCGGACTGGCGCACAAGCTGGTGCGCCGCATCAAGGCGGGCTCGGTCTGGGTGAACATGTATCATGCGCTCGACCCGGCCGTACCATTCGGGGGCATGAAGATGTCAGGCTACGGGCGCGAGGGTGGTATCGAGCACCTTCACGAGTATCTCGAAACCAAGGCTGTTTGGATACAGACGGACTAGCGTTCAGCCTTCGCCGCGCAGATTGGTGCGGATAAGGGCGATGAGTTGCTCGGCATAGCGCTGCTGCACATAGCCACGGGTCGTGATAATGCCGACAGCCCGCCTGGCGTTGGGATTGTCGAGCGCTACGACGCGGACGCGGCTGTCGACATTCTGCCGCAACGCGATACCAGGCACGATCGAAACGCCGAGCCCCGACGCGGCGAGCGCTAGCGCGGTTTGTGCGCTCTCGACTTCGTATTGAACATCAAGCTCGACGCCTTCCTCGCGCGTCAGGCGATCGACGAGTCCGCGAACGGCGGTCTTGCGATTGAGCATGATCAGCGGGAATTGGGCGATGGTCTTTAGCCGGATCGTTTTTTCACCGCTGTATAGCTCTTCGGGAATGCAGGCGACGAGCGGATCGTCGATGATCGATTCGAAGTGGAAGTCGTTGAGGTTGGGCACCTCCGGGCCGATATAGAATTCCACCTCCTGCTGCTGCAGCATGACGAGTGCTGCCTGCGGCGGGGTTTCCTGCACCTCGACCATGCTGCGCGGATAGCGCAGCTTGAAGGTCGACAGGATGTCGCCGAGCCGGCTGGTGGCAAGCGTCGGGGCGCAGGCGATCTGGACTTTCCCTTTGCGGCGGGCGGCCAATTCCGCCAGCCTGTCGAGACTGGCCTGAACGTCGGCCATGGCACGCCCAACTTCCTCGAACAGCGCCTGGCCCTCGTTGGTGAGATTGACCCGCTGCGGCGTGCGTGTGAACAGGCTGATGCCGATCTGCTCCTCAAGATCCTTGATCTGCATGCTCACCGCCGAAGGTGACCGATTGCTTTCTTCCGCGGCCTTGCGGAAACTTCCGGATTCCGCTGCAAGAAGAAAGGTTTGCAGCAATTTAAGATTGATATTTGGCATGGCTGTTATGGTCTCACTCGCGCCGATCGATACCGATCGACCACCTCCGAGCGTGAGCATATTCATGCGATTGTTACAAGATCGACCATGGAAAAAAGCCGCCTGTGATGCACGGCGCAAGCGACCCACCGGGCAGCTTGGATCGGGAGGGATCAACGAACGCCGCAAGCATGATTTTCTCTTCGGGTGCATCCAATACTGGAGTTGCGAAGAAGACCGTCTGGAGGCAGCAGGGCGCAAGAGGTACCAGATCGCGATCGAGTACGGGCCAGAACGCGTTTGAGGTCGAGTTTTCGGGCGTCTCGTTCATGTTGGCGGCATGAACACGAACACCGAACAAAATCGCAAACTCGCTGAAACGCTCAGGTCATTGTCGCTTGAGCCTTCATTCCAAACAGTCGGGTCGCCGGTCAAGAGGAATCGGCGGTTTGTCCTCGCGAGTACCATGCTCGCGCTTGGCGTCAGCGCGATCGCGGTCGCCTTCTTCTGGCCGGATATCGCGCCTCGCCTCAAAACCTCTCTTCAGCCGCAGCCGGACATCGAGGCCCGGGGCACGGCGCAAACTGGTGACAAATCAAGCGTTCCATCCATTCAGGCGGCCTCCGGTAGCGGTTCGCCCATCCCTTCCGCCAATTCACTGAGATCGGCATCCGCGCCGGAGATAACCGGGTCCGGCTTCGTCGTCGCCCCGCGTATCGTGACGGTCTTTTCCAAATATGAGGGAGAGATCGCATCGGTTGGCGTCAGTATCGGCGATCGCGTTGAAGCCGGGCAGGTTATCGTCAGGATCGATGACGTCAGCGCCGGCTTCTCACTCGCGCAGGCCAAGGCCGACAGCGATGCCGCCAAGCTTGTCCTCGACGGAAAGATCCTGGCCCTCAAGCAGGCCGACAGCTCGCTGCAACGCAATACGGTGCTCTCTGCGAAGAGCGCTGTCTCGATCCAGACCGTCGAGGAAGCACAAACAGCCAGAGATACGGCATTGAATGCGGTCGATCAGGCACGCCAAAGCTATGCAAGAGCCCAACTCGACGTGAAGATCGCGCAGGAACATGTTGATGCGTTGACCGTCAGAGCTCCGATCTCGGGCACGGTGACACGGCTCGACGCCCATGTCGGCGGTCGGGTGCTGGCCCGAGTGGACAGTATCAAGGAAAATGAAAGCCTGCTGACGATCACCGATACCAACAGCCTGGTGATTGACGCCGATGTCGCCGAAACCAATATCGGCGAGCTTCGTCCCGGCCTTCGCGGCGAAGCCGTCCTCGACGGCTTTCCGGACAAGCCCTTCGCGACCGAGATCCTGCAGCTTTGGCCAGTCGCTTCGGCGGAAAAGGGCACGATCAGGCTGCGCCTTGCGCTCCTCGATCCACCTGACGGCATCATGCCCAACATGGCCGCCCGTATTCGTATTTCGCCCATTCCAGTACAACAGCCAGGAGACACTCCTCGATGACCGCCTCCACAAGCAACGAGCCCTATATCGTGCTCGACAATGTCAAGAAGGGATACAGAATAGGGACCGAGACCGTCCCGATCTTTTCCAATCTCGACCTGCAAATCGCCCGCGGCGAGTTCGTCGCGATCATGGGGCCTTCCGGATCCGGGAAATCGACGCTGCTCAACATGCTGTCGGGCATAGACAAGCCGGATCAGGGCCGCCTGCGCATCGGGGTCAGCAATCTTGATCAGATGGGCGAGTCGGCCCGCTCCTCCTGGCGCGCCCACAATATGGGGATCGTCTTCCAGTTCTATAATCTCCTGCCGATGCTGAACGCGGCCGAGAACATCGAACTGCCGCTTCTCTTGAAGCCGCTCTCGTCGAGGGAACGGCGGGTCCGCGTCGACAAGGTTCTGGATCTGGTCGGACTTTCGGGTCGCCAGAAGCAGTATCCGAAGCTGATGTCGGGCGGTCAGCAGCAGCGCGTCGGTATCGCGCGGGCGATCGTCGCGGACCCGGCATTGCTGCTCTGCGACGAGCCCACCGGCGACCTCGACCGCCGATCGGCGGACGAGGTGCTGGAAATGCTGCGTTTTCTGAACCGCGAGCTCGGCAAGACAATCATCATGGTGACCCACGACCCGCAAGCCGCAAGCTATGCCGGTCGAACACTTCATCTCGACAAGGGCCAGTTCGTCGAAGAGCGGAGGGCGGATGCATGACGTTCCTCGATCTTGTGCGAAAAAGCGCGTGGCGAAAGCCGCTGCGCACAATATTGCTGATGGTCAGCGTCGCCACGGCCTTTCTCATCTATGGTCTGACCACGAGCTTCATCGACGGTAGCCAGGGCTCGTCGGCGGCCAGCGAGGACATCCTCGGGGTCATGAGCGCGGCTGGCCGCGCCCAGCCGCTGCCGATGTCCTACCTGAACCGGATCGCCGCCGAACCAGGTGTGGCCGCCGTCGGCTATATGTCGCGTCTGCGCGGCTTTGCGACGGTCGAAAAGAACATCATTCCTGTGAGTGCCGCCGATCCTGCGCGGCTCTTCAGTTCGAACGGCAAGGAGCTTGGGCTGACGCCAGATCTGATGGGCGCACTCAGCAGGGACCGCAGCACCGTCCTCGTCGGCCAGGCGCTCGCCGAGGCACAAAGCTGGACAATCGGCCAGAAGATCACCGTCACCAGCTTCGATATGGCAAAACAAGATGGCAGTCGTGACTGGTCCTTTGAAATCGCCGGCATCTTCAACGGCGAGAACGCCTCCACCGACACCTATTTCGTCATCGCCCAATACGACTATGTCAATGCGCTCAGAGCCCGCAACAAGGACACGGTCGACGCCTTCATCATTAGGCCTCAGCCCGATGTTCAGACAAGGGAACTTGCCTCGAAGATAGATCAGCTGTTCGCCAATTCGGCGGCGCCGACACAGACCAGATCGGAAAAGCAGTTCCTCGAGGCTTTCCTGCGCCAATATGCAGATATCGGCCTGATCGTGAACATGGTGGTCGGCGCGGCATTCGTCACGCTGCTGATGATCGTCGGCAACACCATGGTCTTTGCCGTTCGCGAGCGCACCTTCGAGATCGGCGTTTTGAAAACCCTGGGCTTTTCCGGCTCATGGATCATGGCGCTGATCCTCGGCGAAACATTGTTCATCTTCGTGGTCGGCGGCACCATCGGCCTAATGCTTGCACTGCTTGCAACGGTCATCACGGGACCTGCGATCGGCCTCGTCTTTTCCGATGCGATTTTTGCAAGAGCTCTTGCGATGGTCACCCTGTTAGCGCTTTTGACCGGTGCGCTTCCGGCTCTGAACGCGCTTAGGATCCCGATAATCTCCGCATTCAGAACGAGGTAGATTCATGTCCTCCAATGCCAAACAAGCATTCGTCATGATCACGGCAAACCTGTTCAGCCTGCCGCGACGCATCTCCATTTCCGTCTCCATGGTTTTTTCCGTGGCGCTCGTCGTCTGCGTTCTCGCGGGCTTCCTGGCCATGGCAAGGGGTTTCGAGACGGCCCTGCAAAGTGCCGGCTCAAACTCCCTCGCCGTCGTTCTGGGTGGCGGTACGAACCAGGAGGCCGGCTCCGATGTCCCGGCCTCGGTCATTCGCACCCTGAGTGCAATGACCGAGGACATCGGTGTGGCGCGAGACGCAAGCGGCATGCCGATCTTTTCGCGCGAAATCGTTGTTGCCGTCGACGCCAAATCGAGCGGGTCGGAAGAGGGTCTGACCTTGGCTCTTCGTGGCATGGATCAGTCCGGTCCTTCCATCCGCGACCATATCGCCCTGTCGTCCGGCCGTCTGTTCACACCCGGTTCGCGCGAGATCGTCGTCGGGGATCGCCTCGCGCAACAGTTCGGAATATCGATCGGCAGCACCTTACGGCTCGGCACGGTCGACTGGACGGTGGTCGGCCTGTTCTCGGCCCGAGGCAGCGCTTTCGAGTCCGAGATCTGGGGCGACCTCGACGCGGTTCGATCCGCCTTCGACCGGCAGGGGCAGGTCCAGAGCCTGCGCTTGCGCCTGTCCGATCCCGCCTCTGTGTCCCGGCTGCAGGCCAAGCTCGACACAATAAAGACATCGCCGTTGCACGCCGTTGTTGAAGCCGACCTCTATTCGGCGCAATCAGCCCGCACGGCCAGTCTCATCCGCCTATTCGGCTGGCCGCTCGCTCTGTTGATGGCCATCGGTGCGACCGCCGGTGCGCTCAACACAATGATGAACTCAGTGTCGGACCGTACCGTCGAGATCGCAACGGTCCGGGCACTTGGCTTCAGCCGGATATCCGCGTTTCTCGGCACATGGGTGGAGGCAATCGTGCTTGCCGCCCTTGGCGTGGCGTTTGGACTTCTCGCATCCTGGCTGGCCTTCAATGGCTGGCAGGCAAGCACGGTTGGCACGAACGGAACGCGAATGGCGTTCCAGCTCTCCGTAACCGGCGATGTCATGGCGACGGCGGGTCTGCTCGGACTTGCGATCGGCATTCTGGGCGGCGCCTTGCCGGCCACCGTCGCCAGCCGACTTCCCTTGACCGCCGCCCTGCGGTCGAGCGGATGATCGCCCAAGCGTGAGGGTCGCCCCCTCGCTTCCGTTCAGGAGCATGCCATCTGCGGCACATATCGAAGATGCTTGTGGTTCAGCTGGTTGACGAGCCCGTTTGCCGTGCGGCGGCGCAGCACCATTTGGCAGCGTCTTTTTCGTTCAGCGGCCGCGAATAGAGGTAGCCTTGCACCAGCGTGCCCCCCAACCCCCGAAGAGCCACAAGTTCTTCGGGTGTCTCGACGCCTTCAACCACGCATTCCAGCTCCATGTCCCGGCTGAGATTGAGAAGTGATTTCACGATTTTATAGCTGGCGGGCCTTTTGTGCAAATCCGTGACGAAGCTGCGGTCGATCTTGATCTTGGTCAAAGGAAGGGCATGCAGCCGCGTCAAGCTGGAATAACCGGTGCCGAAGTCGTCGAGTGAAATGCCGCAACCGAGATGCCGCAGCATTTCCACTGACGATTTGATTTGCTCGAAATCGTGCGTAAAGGCCGTTTCGGTAATTTCAAGGTCGAGACGCTTCGCGTCAAAGCCGCTGCTTTCGATGATTCCGATCAACGACAGCACCCCTTCGTTGGAATTGAGGTCGTAGGCCGACAGGTTGAACGACAGGCGCAAAGGCTCTTCCCACTCGCATGCGAAGGCAAGTGCCCTTTTGAGCAGCGGCCGTGTCAGTGAACTGACGATACCGGCCCGTTCGGCGATTGGGAAGAATTGCGCGGGCGAGACATGTCCAAGAACCGGGCTGTACCAGCGGGCCAGGGCCTCGAAGCCCACCGTCTGATCATTCCCCAAGCTCACGATCGGTTGAAACATGACCGAGAGCTCATCTTCCAAATTGGCTTGCCTGAGCAGGTGCTCGATGCGCGCTTCTATATTGATCTGCTTTTCGTGCTCGGCGTCAAATAAAACCGCGCCGCCGCGACGGCTTCTCTTGGCATGGTAAAGGGCATAATCAGCCCTGTCGAAAAGCTGCTCCAGAGTAGAAGCGAGGTTCGGGAAGACCGCTATTCCCATCGACGCGGATACGTGCACCGTTCCTTCCGGCAGGTGATAAGGCGCTCCGAGCCATTCGGAAATCGCATTCGCGTTTTTCACAAGTTGAGCGTCTTCAGGCGCGACCGGGGCGACGATTGCAAATTCGTCGCCACCCAATCGAAACGCCCGGCTGGCTTTCAAGCTGGTGGTAAGGCGCCTGCTGACGTCGATCAGCAGCCTGTCCCCGACCGAGTGTCCGTAAAGGTCGTTGACCGGCTTAAAGCCATCGAGATCGATGACGCCAAGAGCCAGCCGCGTGTTTTCGGTCTTGGCCCTTTCGAACTCAGCTTCCAGATGCGTAAAGAACGCGCGACGATTGGGTAATTCCGTCAGGCTGTCGACATTGGCAAGCAAGAGGTTCTCATTGCTAAGCGCTTCCGTGCGTTGCTGCGAGATAATCATGCGCTCGAAATTGCGGTAGTTTGTCAGGAGAATCGACATCATGCCCGCGCAAACGAGTGCCACATTGATGGCTATCGCAATAAAAGTCGGTTGCCTTGAGGCCGCGAAAAATAAAACGAATGCTCCATTGACGATCACGGTAACTATGAATGCCGCCGAGCGAACATACATCAGGCAGAAAATGCAGGAAATGACTGTAATCGCCATATAGAAGGCGACATGAGACTGGGCATATGCATCGCCATAGGGCACCAGCAAAAATGACCAAACAGTGAATGCAGTAGCGATCCCGACAGCCAGGCGATTGGTGCGGACGAGCGCTGCATAAGCCACTTCGGGCTGAGGATCGACATTGCGTGTCCTCCACCAGAATGTGATCCTGAGCATGCAGCCGAGCGTGAAGAAAGCAGGGATGCCAATGGTGAGCCAAGTCGGTGCCGATTGCATATGGGTAATGGAAAGCGCCCATGTACTTGAAATCAGAATTAAATACATCATCGGCATCTGCCGTGTGAAAGCACGATACTGAGCTTTCAACAAGTCCGGATTATCGGACCGAATGGACATGAAATGCTGAAATTTCTGTTTGGCTTTTAGTATTTCCATAGCGCCGCTCATAGAGTAACGCCGCTATTCATGACATGGATGGTGTTACATTATTTGAAATGCAAACGGTTAATCAACAAACAATTGCCTCAACCTTCGGATGTAAGCTCGTTGTCCTGATCGGAAGAAGGTCTATTCTTGCAAAAGCAGATTCTTCCCCGCACCTGGGACGCCAAGTCGTTCCTGGCCTGGGTTTCGGCCTTCAATGCCCATTCCGTGCCGGTCATCGGGCCTTCCAAGGGCGGCAGGGATGTCATTCTTGCCTTCGGGGATGGGCCCATCGGATTGACCCTGGCGTCCCACACGGCCCAGATGCTCAACGCAATGCTGGCCAGCTAAAGCACGAGAGCAGATGGCTCTCCTCTCGCATCAATCCTTCGTCAGCGATCAACGACGAGATCGCTAAGCGGCTTCGAGCAGCAGGGCAGGAACATCCCGGCATCGATTTCCCGCTGACGGATACCGCCATTGTGATTCATTTCGACCGAGCCCGAGACGAGCTTGGATTTGCACGTGCCGCACATGCCATTCGAACAGGACGAAGGAAGCCTGATGCTGCCCTTCTTCGCGGCCGCAAGCACCGTTTGATCGGAGGAGACTTGCAGCATTCGCTTCTGCTTCGAAAACTCGACCCGATAGATCTTCTGGGCCGGTTGTTGCTCGACCTCCGGTCCCGGCTCGTCGATGACAGCCGCATCGAAACTCTCTTCGATGTAGTTTGACACGGGAACGCCCAATGCCGCGGTGATGGAACGCGCCGCCGCCATGAAGGGGGCCGGGCCGCAGCACATGACGACACGCTCGGCGATGTCGGGAACCGCAAGCTTGAGGTACTCGAGCGAGAGCCGCCCGGTCAATCCCGGCCAGGCCGGCTCGCCAGCCACCGTCTCCGGCAGGAATTGGAGACGCAGGCCTTTCATCCTGGTCGCGAGACCGGAAAGGTCATGGCGGAAGATGAGGTCGGAGGGCGTGCGCGCCGCGTGAAGAAAAACGATGTCCGAGGGTTCGTATCGATCCGCCAGATCGCGTGTGATCGACATGACCGGCGTGATGCCGGATCCGCCCGAGAGCAGCAGGAGTTTCGTCTTTTCGCCTTTCGGACGGATGAAGTGACCGAGCGGCCCCTGGCCCTTGACCATCATGCCGGCAGCCATGGTGTCGTGTAGCCAGTTCGAGACCTTGCCGCCGGGCACGCGCTTGACCGTGATGGTGAACGCGTTGTCGCGATGGGGCGACGACGAGATGCTGTAGCAGCGCGCTTCACTATCCGGACCCATCGGGAAATTGAACAAAAAGTACTGCCCGGCATCGAAGCTGAAGCGCTTGCCTTCCGGAGACGCGAATGTGAAGCTCTTCACGTCATGCGTCTCCTGGTGCACGTCGATGCATACAAGCGTCTCGTCGTGCTCTGGATCCCAGGCAGCAGCCTGACCGCGCTGCATCTGAGCGAATTCAATACCCATGGGCGCGCATCCGATCGATATACCAGGTCGCGAACTTGTCCAGATTGGTTTCCGAGAATCGAGAATAGGGGCCGGGCTGGTATGCAGGGTCGAGCACGCCGGCATGCGAGCGGGCGACGAGGTCCGCATCCTGGTCCGTCGTGGTGACCCAGACGTCCGTGAGCTTGTCGAGGTCGTAGTCCTTACCTTCGACGGCATCCTTGTGGACCAGCCATTTGGTTCTGACGAGCGTCTTGCCGGCGGAGAGCGGGATGACGATCGCGACGACAGCGTGATCGCCCATGAAGTGATTCCAGCTATTGTGACCCCAAAGATGCGTGTCGCCGAGATCCTTGCGGGTCATCCGACCGAGCAGCTTCGACGATGCCGCGGTCGCATCATGTGTCTGGGATTCGCCGGCTCCGGCGATGATCAGACGCTGTGTGCGGAAGTTCGTGGCGCAGTCGACGAGCTGTTCGACTGCCGCCGACGGGAAACCATCCGCCTCCCAGGCTTTTGTCCGCTCGTCGTAGAGCCGGAAGTGTTCGGCGGCCTGCTCGCGGCCGTCTGTGTTCAGCGTTTCCGGATCGAAGCCGAAGTCGAGATCGACGAAGGAGACGCAGAGCTCGGGATGATTGGCGGAACAGTGGTAGCACTCGCGATTGTTTTCCATCGTGAGCTTCCAGTTGCCGTCCTCGATGACATCGGTCTGATAAGCGACCTTGGCATTCCGGATGTCGTAGGGCGCAAGGCGCTCGATCATCACCTGCTCGAGGGTTGCGATGTCTTCCGGCGGATTGTCGGAGAGGCACACATAGATCAGGCCGCCGATCGACTTGAAGTTCACCGGCTTCAGGCTATGGCACCGCTTGTCCAGATCCTTGCCCATGTGTGGCGCATAGCTCAGCTCCCCGGTCAGTTCGTAGGTCCATGTGTGATAGGGACAGACAAGCTTCGAGACGATCGTCTTGCCGGCATCGAGCAGGCGCGACCCGCGATGGCGACAGACATTGTGAAGCACGCGAATTTCGCCGTCGTCGTCGCGAAGCAGGATCAGGCTGGTCTTGCCAATATCGACAACGGTGGCATCGCCTGGTTCCGGTACGTCGCAGTCGAGGCCGACGCAGATCCAGTGCTTGTGAAAGAAGACGTCGATATCGGCCTCGAAGACATCCTCGCGGGTATAGAGGCCGGCAGGCAGGGAACAACCATCGGCGCGTGCTTCAAGCAGGGCGGAGATGGAGGATGGAAGCCTGTTTAGCATGATAGCCTCTTATGGTTCTATGATCCGCAGTTTGCCCTTGCATCCATTATGCTTCAACGGCATTAATTTTCACGAACGCATAACATTATGTAATGCCAGGGATGCATATGAACTTTCGGCGGCGAATTCCCTCACTGACCGCGTTGATGACTCTCGAGGCCGTTCTACGGCACCGGAGCTTTACGGCGGCGGCGATCGAGCTTGGCGTCACTCAGGCAGCCGTCAGCCGCCAGATCGCGACATTGGAAGAGGAACTCGGTCTACCGATGTTCGTACGTAAGCATCGCGCCATCGAACCGACTGCTGCGTGCCTCAGCCTGGGAACAACGCTCGCGCAAAGCTTCGCCAGCATCGCGGAGGCCGTCGATGCGGTCAGATCCTCCCAGCAGAACGTCGTGACGATCGGCGCGACCGTCGCCTTCTCCTCCTTCTGGCTGCTCCCGCGGCTGGCGGAGTTTCGGCGGGAGAATGCGGGCGTGCAGATCAGGGTCATCTCGCAGGACGCAAGAATCGACCTGGACGCTGGCGGCATAGACGTAGCCATTCGATACGGCAGGCCGCCGTTTGCCGACGCCAAGATAGTCGCCGCTCAGGAGGAGGTCGTCGTTCCCGTATGCTCGCCCGACTATTATCGGCGTCGTCCGACGGCGCAGATGTCGGATGCCGATGAGTTCATAGAGACAGACGCTCACGATCGCTCATGGCTCTCCTGGACGCAATGGGTTCAGGAAACGGGCCGGGCGTTGCGAATAAAGCCGCATCTTCGCTTCAACCACTATACGGAGGCGATCGCGGCCGCGCGTGCGGGGCAGGGGATCGCGCTCGGCTGGCGTCTTCTTGTCCAGACTTTCCTGGAGGATGGCACGCTCGTCGCCTTGGAGGAGCCCGAGATCTCCACCCCCGACCGGTATCACGTTCTCCTTCCAGCGAGGCCGCGCCTTACGCTCGCCGCGGAACACGCCGCACACTGGCTTGCCAATGCGCTGACGCGGTAAGGCCAGTTTCGAAACTCAAGCTAGATAAGGCTTGTCGAGATCGCGAATACCGTCGCTGGCCATGACGAAGCACCATGGCGCAGGCCGTTGGAAGACCGGCGGCTGGCGTGGTCACCGGTTCCGCGCGGTCATTTCCTTTCGAAATGCCGCGGGGCTTCTTGCTGTCCACTTCCGGAATGCCCGATGAAAGGCGCTGGGTTCGGAAAAGCCGAGGCGTGTCGCGATCTCCCCGACGCCGAACTTGGTCGTTTGCAGCATCTCGATTGCAAGATCGCGGCGGATTTCATCCCTGATGGCGGCATAGTTCTGGCCCTCGGCATGGAGGCGATGCCGCAGGGTCGAAGGAGACATGCGCATTTGCGCGGCCAAATCGTCAAATGCCTTCCATGAGGCAGGCGATGAGTGCCGCAGCCGCTTGCGCACGCTCGCTGCAAGGCCGGCGTCATAGCGGTAACGCACGAGGATATTGGCCGGCGCATTGCGAAGAAATTGCCTCAGGGCCTGCTCGTTGCGTGTCACCGGCAGTCTGAGGAGAGCGGCATCGAAGGCGAGCCTGCTAACCGGCTGTAAGAAACGAACGGGCGCCCCGAAGAACTGTCGGTACTCGGCGCCATGATCTGGCTCTGCACAGCGAAAGTCGACCATTCTAAGCGGAATGCGGCGCCCGATGAGCCAGCATGCAATGCCGTGCAGGAGAATCCAGTAGGTCCGATAGGCAAAGGCTGAGCGTTCGCTCGCACGGTCGGTCAGCACGATATGCGCCAACCCATCCGCCACTTCGAGATGCCCTTCCGGATCCTCCAGCACGATGTTTAAGAACCTGAGAGCGCGCCGCAGCGCCTGGTCGAGGGTCCTTGCGTGCAGCACGCAATGGCAAAGCAGCGTGAAGCTGCCGCGACGCATGGGCCTGCCGCCCATGCCGAAGAATTCGTCATCCATCTCGGCCGCGATCGCCAGCCACAGCGCGCCATAGCTTTCGGCCGAAACCGGCACGTCGATCTGCGTGGATAGGCCGAGTGTCGCGAACAATCGTTCGGGGGATTTTCCCTGCCGCCGAAGGCAGTCGATCGCCTCTTTTACGAAGAAAGGTGATATCATCCGCCGCGCGGTTTCCGTCATCGTCATGACCTGTAAAATATGGTAAAACTGGCCGATGATTTGAGACGCTTTTGTCATCGAATGCAATATCGCGCGACGATAAGCTTAGGCAAGGCGCGGGGTAACCGCGCTCTTCCGGGGATGCGATACTGCGGGCGACTGCACGAAGCGTGGAGGCCCTCGGTTGAAATCGACTGCGCTGGAGGAGAGCGACCATGTTGATCCAGGGAAAGACTTTCGTCGTTACCGGTGGCGGTTCGGGACTTGGAGCGGCGGTCGCGCGCATGCTGACGGATGAGGGGGCTAATGTCGTCATAGCCGACGTCAATGCCGATGCTGGCGCCGGTATTGTCGGTGAGCTTGGTGCCCGCGCGACCTTTATCAAGACGGATGTCACGCAGGAAGAAGACGGCCAGGCCGCGATCGACATGGCGCTGGAGCGCTTTAGCCATCTGCATGGGCTCGTCAATTGCGCCGGCGTCGCGCCCGGCGAGAAGGTGATCGGCCGCAACGGTCCGCACCGGCTCGACAATTTTAGCCGCACGATCGGCATCAATCTTGTCGGCACTTTCAACATGATCCGGCTCGCGGCGGCGGCCATCGCCAAGGAGCAGCCGGATACGGACGGCGAACGCGGGGTCATCGTCAGCACGGCTTCGATTGCCGCCTTCGACGGACAGATCGGTCAGGCGGCCTATGCGGCTTCCAAGGGCGGCGTTGCCGCCATGACGCTGCCGATCGCTCGCGAATTGGCGCGCAGCGGCATTCGCGTCGTTGCCATCGCGCCAGGCATTTTCGAGACACCGATGATGGCCGGCATGCCGCAGGAGGTGCAGGATTCGCTGAGCAAGAGCGTGCCCTTTCCGCAGCGCTTCGGAAAGCCGGTGGAATTCGCCGCATTGGTACGCCACATCTGTGAGAACGTCATGCTGAATGGCGAAGTCATCCGCCTCGATGGAGCGTTGCGCATGGCGCCGCACTGAGGCAGGCTCGTAACTGGAGGTTTGATATGACGCGAGAAGATCCGATCGTCATCGTTGGCGCGGCCCGTACTCCAATGGGTAGCTTCCAGGGAGATCTTAGGGATTGCACGGCGCCGGAACTCGGTGCCGCCGCCATCCGCGCGGCCCTCGAGCGCGGCGGCGTTGGCCCGGACGCAATTGAGGAGGTGGTCTTCGGTTGCGTTCTTTCGGCCGGGCAGGGTCAGGCACCGGCAAGACAGGCCGCGATCGGCGCTGGCCTGCCGTTTGCGACGGGAGCGACAACCGTCAACAAGATGTGCGGTTCGGGAATGAAGGCCGTCATGCTGGCACACGATCTGATCGGCGCCAACAGCGCGTCGATCGCCATTGCCGGCGGCATGGAGAGCATGACAAATGCCCCCTATCTTCTCGATAGGGCACGCGGAGGCTACCGGCTCGGGCACGGCCGCGTCATCGACCATATGTTCCTCGATGGGCTCGAAGACGCCTATGACAAGGGACGCCTCATGGGCACTTTCGCCGAGGATTGCGCCGAAGCCTATCAGTTTACGCGCGCGGCGCAGGATGACTACGCCGTCACATCCCTGACCCGCGCCCGCAAGGCGATCGAGGAGGGGGCATTCTATAGTGAGATCGTGCCAGTCACCGTCAAGACAGGGCGATCCGAACTGGTTGTCGGCCGTGACGAACAGCCCGGCAAGGCGAAACCGGAAAAAATCCCGACGCTCAAGCCGGCTTTCCGTGAAAACGGCACGGTGACCGCCGCGAATGCCTCGTCCATCTCCGATGGTGCCGCCGCGCTGGTGCTGATGCGCCGCTCAACGGCCGAGCGCGAAGGTATCGTACCGCTTGCCACTATCGTCGGCCACGCCACGCATTCGCAGGCGCCCAATCTCTTCGCGACCGCGCCAATCGGCGCGCTACGCAAGCTTTCCGAACGCACCGGCTGGAGCCTTCGGGATGTCGATCTGTTCGAGATCAACGAGGCTTTTGCTGTCGTCGCCATGGCGGCTATGCGCGATCTCGACCTGCCGCACGACAAGGTCAACGTTCACGGGGGCGCCTGCGCGCTCGGCCATCCGATCGGCGCGTCCGGGGCCCGCGTGCTCGTCACGCTGCTTGCAGCGCTCAAGCGCCACGGCATGAGGCGTGGCATGGCGACGCTTTGCATCGGCGGCGGCGAAGCAACCGCCATGGCCGTCGAACTGAACTGAAGGGTTCGAGGAGGAGACCGGACCATGATCCTGAGCGAAGACCAGATCCAGATTCGCGACATGGCGCGTGATTTCGCCCGGGAGCGCCTGGCTCCGGGAGCCGCCGAGCGCGACGCGAAGAGCCTCTTTCCCCGCGAGGAATTGAAGGAGATGGGCGAACTCGGCTTCCTCGGCATGCTCGTGCCCGAGGCCTATGGCGGTTCGGAAACGGGCGTGATCGCCTATACCGTGGCACTTGAGGAAATTGCCGCCGGAGACGGGCCGTGCTCGACCATCATGAGCGTGCACAGCTCCGTCGGCTGCGTACCGATCCTGAAATACGGCACGGAGGAACAGAAGCAGCGCTTCCTGCCGAAACTGGCAAGCGGCGAATGGATCGGCGGCTTTGCCCTGACGGAGCCGCAGGCTGGCTCCGATGCTTCGAACCTGAAGACTCGTGCCCGCCGAGACGGTGATGATTATGTTATCGACGGCGCCAAGCAGTTCATTACTTCGGGTAAGAATGGCAATGTCATCATCGTCTTTGCCGTCACAGACTCCGAGGCGGGCAAGAGGGGCATTTCCGCCTTCATCGTGCCGACCGACACGCCTGGCTACGAAGTCGTGCGCGTTGAACACAAGCTCGGTCTCCACTCGTCCGACACCTGCCAGATCGCCTTTACCGGCATGCACGTCCCGGTGGAAAATCGGCTCGGCGAGGAAGGCGACGGTTACAGGATCGCCCTGTCGAATCTCGAAGGCGGGCGCATTGGCATCGCATCGCAATCCGTCGGCATGGCGCGAGCGGCTTTCGAGGCGGCGCGCGACTATGCCCGTGAACGCAAGACGTTCGGCTCGCCGATCATCGATCATCAGGCTGTCGCCTTCCGGCTTGCCGATATGGCGACGCAGATCGAGGTCGCCCGCCAGATGGTGTTGCACGCGGCACAGTTGAAGGAGGAGGGGCAGCCCTGCCTTACCGAAGCGTCGATGGCGAAGCTGTTCGCGTCGGAAATGGCCGAAAAGGTCTGCTCCGACGCGATCCAGATCCATGGCGGCTACGGATATATGGCGGACTATCCGGTCGAACGCATCTACCGGGACGTCCGCATCTGCCAGATTTACGAGGGAACGAGCGACGTTCAGCGCATCGTTATCGCGCGCAACTTATAGTATGTTTTCGTGGAATGTTTGCGGTCGCGCCCGCCGTGGGGAGCGCGGGTGGGGCGGCCGACAAGGGAGGTAACACAGCGCATGAACGAGGTTCCAAATCTGAGCCTGCACGTCCCCGAGCCGGCGGTGCGGCCAGGCGGCCAGCCGGATTTCTCCAATGTCAAGATCGCCAAGGCCGGCTCCGTGCCAAGACCGGCGGTCGACATTGCGCCCGAGGAGATCCGCGATCTCGCCTATTCCATCATCCGCGTTCTCAACCGCGACGGCGAGGCGGTCGGCCCCTGGGCCGGATTGCTCTCCGATGAGGAGTTGCTGACGGGCTTGCGCAACATGATGAAGCTCAGGGCCTTCGACGCGCGCATGCTGATGGCGCAGCGACAGGGAAAGACCTCCTTCTATATGCAGCATCTTGGCGAAGAGGCGGTGAGTTCCGCCTTCCGCAAGGCGCTGAACAAAGGGGACATGAACTTTCCGACCTACCGGCAAGCGGGCCTCTTGATCGCCGACGACTATCCGATGGTCGAGATGATGAACCAGATCTACTCGAACGAGGCCGATCCCTTGCGTGGTCGGCAACTGCCGATCATGTATTCATCGAAGGAGCATGGCTTCTTTACCATCTCCGGCAATCTTGCCACCCAATATGTGCAGGCGGTCGGCTGGGCGATGGCGTCGGCCATCAAGAACGACACCAAGATCGCCGCCGCATGGATCGGCGACGGTTCGACGGCCGAATCCGATTTCCATTCGGCGCTGGTCTTCGCCTCCACCTACAAGGCGCCGGTCATCCTCAATATCGTCAACAACCAATGGGCCATCTCCACCTTCCAGGGCATTGCCCGCGGCGGTTCCGGAACCTTCGCCGCTCGCGGCCTTGGCTTCGGCATCCCAGCGCTTCGGGTCGACGGCAATGACTATCTGGCGGTCTATGCCGTCGCCAAATGGGCGGCCGAGCGCGCAAGGCGCAACCTCGGCCCAACACTGATCGAATATGTCACCTACCGCGTCGGCGCCCATTCCACCTCCGATGACCCGAGCGCCTATCGGCCGAAAACCGAATCCGAGGCCTGGCCGCTCGGCGACCCAGTGCTGCGGCTAAAGAAGCATCTGATCGTGCGTGGTGTCTGGTCGGAAGAGCGCCATGCCCAGGCGGAGGCCGAGGTTCTCGATGAAGTTATCGAGGCACAGAAGCAGGCCGAAAGCCACGGCACGCTGCATGCGGGCGGCAAGCCATCGGTGCGCGACATCTTCGAGGGCGTCTATGCGGAAATGCCCGCCCATATCCGCCGCCAGCGGCAGAAGGCGGGGTACTGACATGGCAAGGATGACAATGATCGAGGCCGTGCGCAGCGCCATGGACGTCTCGATGGGGCGTGACGACGATGTCGTCGTCTTCGGCGAGGATGTCGGCTACTTCGGCGGGGTTTTCCGCGCTACGCAAGGACTCCAGGCCAAATACGGCAAGACCCGCTGCTTCGATGCGCCAATCAACGAATCCGGTATTCTCGGTACGGCGATCGGCATGGCGGCCTATGGCTTGAAGCCCTGCGTCGAAATCCAGTTCGCTGATTATATGTATCCGGCCTATGACCAGATCACCCAGGAAGCGGCGCGCATCCGCTACCGCTCCAATGGCGACTTTACCTGCCCGATCGTCGTGCGCATGCCGACCGGCGGCGGCATCTTCGGTGGGCAGACGCATAGCCAGAGCCCGGAAGCGCTGTTTACCCATGTCTGCGGATTGAAGGTGATCGTGCCGTCCAATCCCTACGACGCCAAGGGCCTGCTGATCGCGGCGATAGAGGATCCGGACCCGGTGATGTTCCTCGAACCGAAGCGGCTCTATAACGGCCCCTTCGATGGTCATCACGAAAGGCCGGTGACGCCCTGGTCGAAACATGATCTCGGCGAGGTTCCGGAAGGGCATTACACGATCCCGATCGGCAAGGCGGAAATCCGCCGGCCGGGGAATGCCGTCACCGTGGTCGCCTACGGTACGATGGTGCATGTGGCGCTTGCCGCGGCCGAGGAGACAGGGATCGATGCCGAGGTGATCGATCTGCGCAGCCTTCTGCCGCTCGACCTCGATACGATCGTCCAGTCGGTGAAGAAGACCGGCCGCTGCGTCGTCGTGCACGAGGCGACGCTAACCTCCGGCTTCGGCGCGGAAGTCGCATCACTGGTTCAGGAGCACTGCTTCTATAGTCTCGAGGCGCCGATCGTGCGCGTGACCGGCTGGGACACGCCGTATCCGCACGCACAGGAATGGGACTATTTCCCCGGTCCCGCCCGTGTTGGCCGGGCGTTGAAAGAAGTGATGGAGGGCTGAGGATGGGTGAATTCGTCATCAAGATGCCCGATGTGGGTGAGGGCGTGGCCGAGGCCGAGCTGGTCGAATGGCATGTCAAGCCGGGCGACCCGGTGCGTGAGGACATGGTGCTCGCGGCAGTCATGACCGACAAGGCGACGGTGGAAATCCCCTCGCCGGTCGAAGGGGTCGTGCTTTGGCTCGGCGCCGATGTCGGCGATACGGTCGCCGTCAAGGCGCCGCTCTTGCGCATCCAGGTCGCCGGCGAGGATGGGAATGCGAGCGAAGAGGTCTCCCTCGCCGCGGCTCCCCAACCTGTGAAGACCGAACCGGCCAAGGACGAGGTGACAGGGCCCAAGCCGGTCGCACCATCTCCGGCAAGACCGATGGTCGAAGCGAAGGCTATCCAGTCGACGGCGCCGGTCGAGCGCCCGGTTCCTCGCGAACCGGCGGAGCGTCCGCTTGCTTCCCCCGCCGTGCGGTTGCGTGCCCAGGAGGCTGGTGTCGATTTGCGCCAGGTGCCCGGCACTGGGCCTGCGGGACGCATTACCCATGACAATCTCGATCAGTTCATCGCGCATGGCGTGCAGCATGCAACCGCTGCTCCAACCGGCCCCGCCCGCAAGACCGATGTCGAGGAGATCAAGGTCACCGGCCTGCGCCGGCGTATCGCCGAGAAGATGCGCCTCGCCGCCTCGCGCATTCCCCACATCACCTATGTCGAAGAGGTCGATGTCACCGACCTTGAGGACTTGCGAGCGACGATGAATGCCGGCCGCAAGCCCGATCAGCCGAAGCTGACCATTCTACCCTTCCTGATGCGGGCGATGGTGAAGACGCTGGGCGAGCAGCCCGGTATCAACGCCACCTTCGACGACGATGCCGGTGTCGTCACCCGCTACGGCGCCGTCCATATCGGCATCGCCACGCAGACGCCCTCCGGCCTGACCGTACCGGTCGTCCGCCACGCCGAAGCCAGGTCGATCTGGGATTGCGCCGCCGAGCTGACACGCCTTGCCGACGCCGCCCGCAATGGCACCGCCGCACGCGAGGAGCTGTCCGGTTCCACGATCACCATCTCCTCGCTCGGCGCGCTCGGCGGCATCGTGACGACGCCGATCATCAACCATCCCGAAGTCGCGATCGTCGGCGTCAACAAGATCATGACCCAGCCCGTCTGGGACGGGACCCAGTTCATCCCGCGCAAGATCATGAACCTGTCGTCGAGCTTCGACCATCGCATCGTCGACGGCTGGGACGCGGCGGTCTTCGTCCAGCGGATCAAGGCGCTGCTCGAAACCCCCGCGCTGATCTTCATCGAAGGTTGATGACATGAAAGAAATCGTCTGCAAGCTCCTCGTCATCGGCGCCGGACCCGGCGGCTATATCTGCGCCATCCGCGCCGGTCAGCTCGGCGTCGATACGGTGATCGTCGAATCCACAAAGGCTGGCGGCACCTGCCTGAATATCGGCTGCATCCCCTCCAAGGCGCTGATCCACGCGGCCGAGGAGTTCGAAAAGGTCAGCCACATGACCACTTCCAACGCGCTCGGCATCACTGTCGAGGCGCCAAAGCTCGATCTCGCGCAGATCATACGCTGGAAAGATGGCATCGTCGGCCGGCTGAACAACGGCGTACTCGGTCTTTTGCGCAAGTCCAAGGTCAAGATCGTGCACGGCCAGGCGACGTTCCGCGACGGCAAGACCGTCGAGGTCGAGACCGAGACCGGAACTCAGGTCATCCGTGCCGAAGCGGTTGTCATCGCGACTGGCTCCGAACCGGTGGAGTTGCCGCTGCTGCCCTTTGGCGGAGCGGTCCTCTCGTCCACCGAGGCGCTGTCGTTGACGAGTGTGCCCAATACACTTGCTATCGTCGGCGGCGGCTATATTGGCCTGGAACTCGGCACTGCTTTCGCCAAGCTGGGCGCGCAGGTCACGGTGGTCGAGGCAATGCCGCGGATCCTGCCACAATATGAGGCCGAGCTCGTCAAGCCGGTTGCCAAACGCTTGGGTGAGCTCGGCGTGCGCGTTCTGACTGGAGCGAAGGCGAAAGCCTATTCGGGAGAGGCGCTGCTGATCGAGACCGCTGCCGGCGAGGAAGAGCGGATCGCCGCTGACAAGGTTCTCGTCACAGTCGGGCGCAAGCCACGCACGGAAGGTTGGGGTCTCGAGGAACTCGATCTCGATCGCGCTGGCCGTTTCATTCGCATCGATGAGCGCTGCCGCACCTCCATGCGCGGTGTCTATGCCATCGGCGATGTCACGGGCGAGCCGATGCTTGCCCATCGCGCCATGGCGCAGGGGGAGATGGTTGCGGAGATCGTCGCCGGCCGCAAGCGTGTCTGGGATAAACGTGCCATTCCCGCCGTCTGCTTCACCGATCCCGAGATCGTCACGGCGGGGCTTTCACCCGAAGAAGCGCGCGCCCAGGGCTATGAAATCCGCGTCGGTCTCTTTCCTTTCGCCGCCAACGGTCGTGCGATGACGACCCAGTCGGAAGACGGTTTTGTGCGGGCTGTAGCGCGCGCGGACACCAATCTGGTGCTTGGCCTGCAGGCGGTTGGTGCCGGCGTCTCGGAGCTGTCAAGCGCGTTCTCGCTGGCACTCGAGATGGGCGCGCGGCTGGAAGACATCGCCGGGACGATCCACGCCCACCCGACCCGCAGCGAAAGCCTGCAGGAAGCCGCGTTGAAGGCGCTTGGCCATGCCCTGCACATCTGAGCTGGTCTCAGCTGCCAATAGTCATTTTTCCGGAGATTTCGGCGACCAAAGGATGGTTTCGGCCGTCTTTTCGTAGGCCATGCCCTCCGGATAGCTGATGAGCTCCAATTGCAAGCCCCAGGGTGATTGGAAATAGAGGATGCTCTGTCCGGCATTCGGTCCCTCGCTGATGAGGAGCGGTCCGAGGCGGGTCGGGATGCCTTGTGTATCCAGGTAGGCCTTGGCCGCCTGAATGTCTTCGACATAAAGCCCGACATGGAAGGCGCCAATGTCGCTGTTCCTTTGTTCAAGGCGGCGCTGGTCCGGTGCCTCATATTCGAAGAGTTCCAGGCTGGAGCCGTAGCCGACGCGGATAAGCGCCGCGCGCCTGATGCGGGCGCGTGGATGAGTGCCCAGCGCCTGGCGCATGAAATCGCCGTCTTCGTCACCGATCGGGCCGAATGTATAGGCATGCCTGCAACCAAGGATTCGGACGAAGAATTCGAGTGCCTCGTCAAGATCAGGAACGGTAATGCCCGTATGGTCTTGACCCAGGAGGCCTGGCAATCCCAGGCTTGCGGCATTTGTCATGCAAGTCTCCCCTTCAACAGTTCCAGGACGAACCGTCGCCTGCGTGGTTCCGCGGCTCCGTCGCGCGGGCGCCGCCATTTTCTACCGAAAGCCTTGCTTCGCAAGTCATACGATCGATGCTGGTTGCGTCGAGCCTACCCTATGTCAGAATTCCGGCGAGCAGGGTTGGCTTCAAAACCTCGGGACACTCTGTCGCAGGCAGCGAAGCATTGCCGATCGCAGCAATGGCCGGCATACGATGAGAGTAGGGATGTGCTTAGGGGGGCGAAAGCGGTGGCAGTCGATTTCAATTCGGAACTTCATGCGCGGCCATCGATCTATTTTTCGGGTCCGGCGCTGGTCGAGCATATAGCTCTGTCGGGCACATCACCCTCGATCTCCGACCTCAGCCACCGTGTCGTCGTTGCCGAGGACGCAATCGAGCGCCCTCGAACACAGGTCGAGTTTCATACCGAGTTCGTGACCGTCACCCGAGTGACACCTCTTGAGGCCGATCCGTCGACCTGGCCCGCGGGTTCCCTGTCGATCGATGAGGCGGCGCGGCTCGCCGGCCTGACCGACTGCTCGTTCATTTGCCGATTGGAAATTCTCATTTGCGGATCGGCGCCCAGCGAACTTGGCCCTCTCCTTTCGGCGCTTCAATTCGGCGATACGGCAGCGTCCACGATTGGCGGCGGAGCCGCGCTCGTCTGCTCTGATTTTCGCGTCGGAGACAATGGTACCAGCCGCACGATCCTTTTCAATCATGACCTCAACGCCTATCGGCTCGGCCGCATGGTGCGCAGGGTCTATGAAATCGAGACCTACCGCGTCATGGCGCTTTTGGGCTTTCCGGAGGCGCGGCGGCTTGGCCCGGTTCTTGGCGGCTACGACCGGAAGCTTGTCGAATTGACCAATCGCCACGTATCGACCTCCGCCGAAGACCATAAGCGGCTGCTCGATGAGATTTCTCAGCTTTCCGCGGAGGTGATCTCCGCGGCGGCACAGACGCGCAATCGCTTCGGCGCAACGGCAGCCTACGCCAAGATCGTCGAGGAACGCATCGCCGAGCTGCGCGAGACCCACGTTCCAGGTTTTCAGCGTTTCGGGGTTTTCGTGGCCCGCCGCTTCAAACCGGCGGTCAGGAGCTGTGAAGCGACCGCATTGCGCCTGGAGCAATTGTCGCATGCGACCATGCATCTGATCGACCTGCTTCAGACCCGCATCCAGGTGGAGATCGAGGTCCAGAACGCCGTTCAGATCCAGGCCATGGCCGAGCGCGCCGAAACCCAGGTCAAAATTCAGCGGGCGGTCGAGGGTCTCTCGATCATCGCCATCAGCTACTACCTTTTGAGCCTTATCAAGGTCGCGATCGAGACGGCGGATCATGCCGGTCTTCATATCAATCCGATCTACATGCTGATCTCCATTCCCGTGGTGATCGGAGCGGTCGCCCTCGCGATCCTGAGGGTCAGGCATGCACTGAAATCCTGAAGTCTTTTTGAACGTAGCGTGCGGCAACCGCTGCCAGCACCAGCACGAATCCGAATTCCCACGCGCTTGGCGAGCCGCCAAGCGCGTGTCATGCCGACATGACCTCAATTGGCTGTCGGTCTTGGAAGAAGCACTTATAATTGTAATGAAACAATATACAGATTGACATGATCTATTGTCTCTTTCACGCTGATGTCATGAACATTCAGCCCGAGAAAGAGATGAAATTCGTGATGACGCCGGTTGCATCATTGGCAAGGCATCGGTGCGCGCCATGACAATGATGGTGACGCTGGAGGATATAGAAGCGGCGCGGCGGCGCATTGCCCCAAAGGTGCTGCGCACGCCGTTGCGGCTCTCGCAAGCTCTGTCTCAGCGGACGGGTATTCCAGTTCATCTCAAGCTGGAAAACCATCAGCATACGGGCAGTTTCAAACTTCGCGGCGCCACGAACGCGCTTCTATGTTTGGACGAGAAGGAACGTTCGCGCGGGCTGGTGACGGCATCGACCGGCAATCACGGCAGGGCGGTTGCCCACGCCGCCAAGGCGATGGGCGCCCGTGCGACCATCTGCCTGTCCGCGCTTGTTCCGACCAACAAGGTCGAAGCTATCCGAAATCTTGGCGCGGACATCCGTATCGTCGGACACTCGCAGGATGATGCGATGTCGGAGGTCGAGCGCCTCGTCCGTGAAGAGGGCATGTATTTCATTCCCCCGTTTGATGAAGACGATGTCATTGCAGGCCAAGGCACGCTCGGACTCGAGGTCGCCGATGACTTGCCTGAGACCGCGCTTGTCCTTGTACCAGTCTCGGGCGGAGGGCTGGCCTCGGGCGTCGCCGCCGCGATCAAGAGCCGTCTGCCGGCCGCCAAGGTGGTCGGCGTTTCGATGGAGCGCGGCGCGGCGATGGCGACAAGCCTTGCGGCCGGTCGTCCAACGGATGTGCAGGAGGTAGAGACCCTGGCGGATTCACTGGGCGGCGGCATTGGGCTCGATAACCGCCTGACCTTCCGAATGTGCCGGACGCTTCTCGATGATGTCATCCTGCTCAGCGAGGAGGAGATCGCCGCCGGCATTCGCCATGCGGCCTTGATCGAGGGATTGACGGTCGAAGGGGCGGGCGCGGTCGGGATAGCGGCCCTGCTTGCCGGCAAGATCAAATCCAATGGTCCGACGGTTGTCGTCGTTTCCGGAGGCAATATCGATCCGGCGACCCATCGGGCTATCGTGAGCGGGCTCGATGAGGGAGTGGCGCCATGACACGCGTGCTGATCCTGACGGAAACAGACCTTCGCAAGGTCGTTCAGCTTGATAGCGATGCTGTCGATTGCGTCGAGCAGGCATTCGCGGCGCTGGCGACGAAGGCCGTGGAAATGCCACCGATCATGCGGCTCGACATCCCCGCCCATCGCGGCGAGGTCGACGTGAAGACGGCCTATGTTCCCGATCTCGCCAGTTTCGCGATCAAAGTCAGCCCCGGCTTCTTCGACAATCCATCACTTGGACTGCCAAGCACCAACGGGCTGATGATGCTCCTGTCGGCACGCACCGGCCTGGTCGAGGCGCTCCTGCTCGATAATGGCTATCTGACGGATGTGCGCACGGCCGCCGCAGGGGCCGTTGCCGCGCGACACCTGTCGCGCCCAGATAGCCGGATCGCAGCGATTTTTGGCGCCGGCATGCAAGCCCGTCTGCAATTGCGCGCGCTTGCGCTCGTCCGACCAATCGAGGCTGCATGGATTTGGGCGCGCGATCTAGCAAAGGCCGACAAACTCGCGACCGACCTGACGGCCGAACTCGGCTTTCCCGTCGTGGCGGAAGCGGATGCCAAACAAGCCTGCCGTGACGCCGATATTATCGTCACCACCACGCCGTCGGATACGCCGATCCTCGATGCCACCTGGCTGCAGCCGGGCCAGCATGTCACCGCCATGGGTTCCGACGCCGAACACAAGAACGAGATCGATCCGCGCCTGATTTTGAAAGCCACGCCTTACGTCGCCGATAGCCTGAAACAGACGCGGCGCCTGGGCGAGCTTCATCATGCGATCGTAGCAGGACTTGTGAGCGAAAGCGCCGATTTCCCCGAACTCGGCGCCATTATCGCCGGCAAAGCGGCGGGCCGCCGGTCGCCCGAGGCGATCACCCTTTGCGATCTGACCGGGACCGGCGTCCAGGATACCGCCATTGCCACGCTTGCCCATCGCCGCGCCGTCTCGGCCGGCGCGGGCCAAGCGATCGAAACGACGAAAGCATCAGGAGACCAAGCGTGAGCGAACCAACCCTCAATTTCACCCGCGCCGAATATGCCGAGCGGCTCGAAAAGACGCGCCGCGCGATGGAAAAAGCCGGTGTCGATCTCGTCATAGTCACGGATCCCTCCAACATGCACTGGCTCACCGGCTATGACGGCTGGTCCTTCTACGTGCATCAATGCGTGCTGGTGCCAGGCTCCGGCGAGCCGATCTGGTATGGCCGCGGCCAGGATGCCAATGGCGCCAAGCGCACCGCCTATCTGGCCCACGACAACATCATCGGCTATCCCGATCACTACGTGCAATCCAATGAGCGCCATCCGATGGATCTGCTCTCGAAGATCATCGAGGAACGCGGCTGGGCCAACGCCTCGATCGCCGTCGAGATGGACAATTACTGGTTTACCGCCGCTGCCTATGCCTCGCTCGTCAAGCATCTGCCGAACGCCCGTTTCAAGGACGCCCAAGGGCTTGTGAACTGGCAGCGCGCCGTCAAGAGCAAGACCGAGCTCGACTATATGCGCAAGGCAGGTCGCATCGTCGAGGCTATGCACCAGCGGATCGTCGAGAAAGTCGAGCCGGGCATTCGCAAATCCGATCTCGTCGCTGAAATCTATGATGCCGGCATTCGCGGCGTTGACGGCTTCGGCGGCGATTACGCTGCCATCGTTCCCTTGCTGCCGTCGGGCGCCGATGCCTCCGCCCCGCATCTGACCTGGGACGACAAGCCGATGAAGAGCGGCGAGGGCACCTTCTTCGAGATCGCCGGCTGCTATCGCCGCTATCATTGCCCGCTGTCGCGCACCGTCTTCCTCGGCAAGCCGACGCAGGCGTTTCTCGACGCGGAGAAGGCGACGCTCGAGGGCATGGAGGCCGGCCTTGCCGCCGCCAAGCCAGGCAACGTCTGCGAGGATATCGCCAACGCCTTCTTCGCGGTCCTGAAGAAATACGGGATCGTCAAGGACAACCGCACCGGCTATCCGATCGGCCTTTCCTATCCGCCGGATTGGGGCGAGCGCACCATGAGCCTGCGCCCCGGCGATCGCACCGAGCTCAAACCAGGCATGACGTTCCATTTCATGACCGGCCTCTGGTTGGAAGACATGGGCATGGAAATCACCGAAAGCATCGTCATCACCGAGAGCGGCGTCGAGTGCCTGTCCAACGTTCCCCGACGGCTTGTCGTGAAGTGATCGCCTGAGATGAACAGCATGAGCATATCCAAACGTCCATCGCCGATCACGCCGTCAGTCGATTTCGATCGCGACGGCATCCAGCACGGGCATCTGCGCCTTCCCTGGTCGCGCGACGATTCCGCCTGGGGTTCGATCATGATCCCCATCTGCGTCATCAGGAATGGCGAAGGGCCGACGGCGCTTTTAACTGGCGCCAATCATGGCGATGAATATGAGGGGCCCGTTGCCCTGTTCGATCTCGCCCGGACTCTGAAGCCGGAGGAGGTCAGGGGAAGGATCATCATCGTTCCGGCGATGAATTACCCTGCGTTCCGGGCGGCCACCCGTACCTCGCCGATCGACAAGGGCAATCTCAATCGAAGTTTCCCTGGTCGGCCCGACGGCAGCGTGACCGAGAAGATCGCGGACTATTTTACCCGCTACCTGCTGCCGTTGGCCGATATCGTGCTCGACTTTCATTCGGGCGGCCGTACGCTTGATTTCCTGCCGTACGCCGCAGCGCATGAGTTGCCGGACAAAGGGCAGGAAAAGGCCTGCTTCGCCAGCGTTGCCGCGTTCTCCGCGCCCTATTCCATGCGCATGATCGAGATCGATGCTGTCGGCATGTACGACACAACGGCCGAGGAAATGGGCAAGGTCTTTGTGACCACGGAGCTTTCGGGCGGTGGAACCATATCGGCGCGCACGGCTTCCATTGCCAAGCGCGGCGTATTGAATGTGCTGAAGCACGCCGGAATCCTTGCAGGCGCTCCGGAGATCGAAGCGACGCAATGGCTCGATATGCCGTCGTCGGACTGCTTCATCTTTTCCGATGGCGACGGCCTATTCGAACCGCTCAAGGACCTGGGTGAGAAGGTTTCGCGAGGAGAAATCATCGCCCGTATCCATCCGATTGGACGCACCGGATCGGAGCCCTTTGACTATCGGGCCGCGCTGGACGGTGTTCTCGCCGCACGTCATTTCCCCGGCCTCATCAAGACCGGGGATTGCCTGGCCGTCGTCGCGACCTTGACGGGAGGCCCCTGAATTGCCGCGCCGCGACAGCGCGGCGCGGATCACCAACCCGCGACGGCAAAGAACCGGAAAACCGGACGGCCGATAGCGGAATCCAACCACAGAGGAGTGAACCATGAGATCGAATTTTTACCGCAGCCTCATCGCCACGGGCCTGACCCTTGGCCTCGCCGTTTCAGCCCATGCCGCCAGCCTCGAGCAGATCAAGAAGGATGGCTACATCCGCGGCGCCAGCGCCAACGAGGTTCCCTATAGCTATATGGACGAGAGCGGTGCCGCCAAGGGCATTGGTCCCGATGTTGCCGCCGCCGTGCTGAAGTCGATGGGCGTTAAGGAAGTCGACTGGACCGTGACGCCGTTCGGGTCGCTGATCCCCGGCCTGAAGGCCAAGCGCTTCGATTTTGTCGCCGCCGAGCAGAACATCCTGCCGGAGCGCTGCAAGCAGGTGCAGTTCACCACGCCGAATTCGAGCTACGGCGAGGGGTTATTGGTGCCGAAGGGCAATCCGAAGAAGCTGCATTCCTATGAGGATATCAAGAAGGATCCGTCGCTCAAGGTCGCGATCGTATCGGGTGCCGATCAGCTCGATTTCTTCCATGGTCTCGGCATTCCGGAGTCCCAGATCGTCATGATCCAGGCGAATGCGGATGCGCTATCCACGATCCAGACCGGCCGCGCCGACGCCTATGCGGCAACCGAACTGACCGTCGCCAAACTCGTTCAGGGCAGCACGAATGTCGAGCATGCCGAGCCCTTCACCGATCCGGTCATCAACGGAAAATCCGTCAGAAGCTATGGCGGCTTCGATTTCCGGCCCGAGGACAAGGAACTCTACAAGGCCTTCAATACCGCTCTCGAAGCTTTCAAGAAGACCGACGACTACAAGAAAATCCTGATGTCCTATGGTCTCAGCGCCGAAAGCGTCGAGGCCGCGCGCACGAAGAGCACCGATGACCTGTGCGCGGGCAAATGAGCCTATCGATAATCGAGAACGACCTAGCGGCCGTCTGCGGACGATCGCCAGGTTGTTCGGCCCCTCCCATTCTGGAACGGAGGTGACCCGGACATGAGCTGGACCCACTATCTGCCGGCATTGCTGAAGGGCGCGGAGGTGACGGCGCTCATCGCCGTCGCCTCGATGTTCCTGGGCGCGATCCTCGCCTTTGCGGCCGGCCTTGCGCGCTTTGCCGGAGGGCGGCTGCTCTCCGCAATCGCGATCGTCTATATCGAGATCTTTCGCGGTACGTCGCTTCTGGTGCAGCTTTTCTGGCTCTATTACGCGCTGCCGCTGATCGGGATCTCCTTCGATCCCATCACCACGGGCATCGCCGGCCTGGCGCTCAACATCGGCGCCTATGGCGCGGAGGTGGTGCGCGGCGCGTTGCAGGCGGTTCCCGACACGCAGCATGAGGCGGCGCGCGCCTTGAATTTCGGGCACGGCCAGACACTCTTCCATATCGTCCTGCCGCAGGCCGTGGTTGAAATGATGCCGTCCTTCGGTAATCTCGCCGTCCAGAATCTGAAGGACACCGCATTGGTGTCGCTGATCTCGATCAGCGATCTCACCTTCCAGGCGCAGCAATTGCGCAACATCACGCTCGACAGCGTGACGATCTACTCGCTGACGCTCATCGGATATTTCATCATGGCGCTCATTCTGGTTGCCTTCATGCGCTGGCTGGAGACGATTCTTCGTCGTGGCGTCGCCTTCCCGGGGAGGGCGCCGGCATGATGTATGGCTTCACCTGGGATACGTCGACGACGCTGTCTTTCGCATTGTCGATCCTGCCGATCCTTGGCATCGGCCTGATCGTCACGCTGGAGGCGGCGGCCGCCGGCTTTGCGATCGCGCTTGTTCTCGGCCTTGTCTTCGCCTTGCTGCGGCGCAGCCGCTTCGCGGTGATCTCCTGGCCGACGGCTTTCGTCATCGAGTTCCTGCGCGATACGCCGCTGCTCGTCCAGCTCTTCTTCCTCTATTACGTCCTGCCGATCTACGGCATCGTCCTGCCGGCCTTCCTGACCGGTGCGTTGGCGCTCGGTCTGCAGTATTCGGCCTATACGTCGGAGGTCTATCGCGGCGGCCTGGATGCCGTGTCGCTCGGACAATGGGAAGCTGCGACGGCGCTCAATCTCAGCCGCGGCCGCACCTATTGGGATATCATAATCCCACAGGCCATTCCCCGCATCATTCCGGCCATGGGCAACTATCTCGTGTCCATGTTGAAGGAGACACCGGTCCTGTCCGTCGTCACGGTGGTTGATATGCTCAACCTCGCCAATCTTATCGGGGATCGGACGTTCGAGTATCTGGTGCCGCTTTCGCTCGTCGGCCTGATCTTTCTCATCCTCACGCTCGTCTGCTCGGCGGCCATTCATTGGCTCGAAAAGGCGTTGCCGAAAAACGGAATTGCTCTCAAATGACGCAACCACTGATCCGCTTTCAAGATGTGACCAAGCGCTACGGCCACCTGACCGTTCTCGACAATTTTTGCTTCGACGTCACGCCCGGCGAGAAGGTGACGTTGATCGGTCCTTCCGGTTCTGGAAAATCGACGGTCCTGCGCATCCTAATGACGCTCGAACCTTTCCAGGAAGGCACCCTGCATCTGGCCGGTATGTCCTATCATCAGGATAACGGCCGTGGTCGTTTCCTTGCCAGCGAGGCGCATCTGCGCCAGATCCGTACCCATGTCGGCATGGTGTTCCAGAGCTTCAACCTGTTTCCGCACATGACTGTGCTGCGCAACGTCGTCGAAGCGCCGACACGCGTGCTCGGGCTTGGCCGGGCGGAGGCCGAGTGCCGCGCGGTCGAGCTTTTGCGCATGGTCGGACTTTCGGAGAAGAAGGATCATTATCCAAGTCAGCTTTCCGGCGGTCAGCAGCAGCGCGTCGCGATCGCCCGCGCGCTCGCCATGCGTCCAAGGGTGTTGTTGTTCGACGAGCCGACATCGGCGCTCGATCCGCAGCTCGTCGGCGAGGTGCTCGGCGTCATCCGCGATCTCGCCCATGAACACGATCTGACCATGCTGCTCGTTACCCATGAGATGCGCTTTGCCCGCGAAGTCTCCGATCGCGTCTGCTTTTTCGACAAGGGCCGTATCTGCGAGCAAGGCAAGCCGGAAGATATCTTCAGCGCGCCGAAGGAAGACCGCACCAAGGAGTTTCTGCGCTCCATTCTTTGATGGGATTGAGCTGCGGCGAGGCTAAACGATCGATCCCACATCGAAGACGGGCGGCAGCTGTTCGAACGTGCCGCGAACGGTTTCGAGCGCCGAGCGGAGGGCGGAATGGGAGAGGCGGCCGCCGAGACAGATGCGGATGCCGCCGACCGGCCGCTCTCCACCGGCGACGAACGGATCGGATGGCGTGACCGCCACGCCTTTGCGGGCAAGCGCCCGCACGAGGCCTTCCTCGGTCCAACGTTCCGGAACAGAAAGCCAGGCACAAAGCGACAGCGAATGGCTGCCGGCGACGAATGGCGCCAGCACATCGGAGACGATCGCCTGCCGGGCCTCCGCCTCGCTTCGCTGGACGGCAAGCAGGGCTTGCGCCGTCCCATCCAACACCCAGCGCGACGCCATTTCGGCGACGACGTTGGTGGCGCTCCATCCGGTGACGCGCAGGATCGAAGCGGCGCGGATCGAATAATGCGCCGGCACGACGAGATAGCCGATGCGCAATCCAGTCATCACGGATTTCGTGAAGCTGGTCACGAAGAAGCCGAGCTCGGGTATGAGGTCCGCCATCGAAGGGAGAGGATCGCGCAGCATCGGCTTGTAAACCTCATCCTCGATGACGAAGACACCATGCCGGCGGGCGATATCGGCGATTGCGCGCCGACGCTCGGCCCCCATGACATGGCTGGTGGGATTGCCAAGCGAGGAAACGATGACAAGCGCCGTTACGTCGCCGATGGCACAGGCCGCCTCGAAGGCCTCGGGCAGGATACCCTCGCGATCGGTCGGAAGACCACGCAGCGTAAAGCCGAGAACATTGGCAAGACCGATGATGCCGTGATCGGTCAGGCTCTCGGTCAGGACCACTTCGTCGGGACGAACGACCGAAGCGACGGCAAGGAAAAGCCCGTGCGCCGCGCCATTCGTGATCAGGATCCGGTCTGGATCGGTCTTCACCGACAAGCCGGCGAGCCAGACCTGCGCCGCGGCGCGATGGGCATCGAGGCCGGCGATCGGCCGGCAGGGCCGCATGAAGCTGCTATTGTCGCTTTCGGCAAGCGCCTGCATCAGTTCACGGGCCGATCGCTCATGCGCCTCGGTATAGACAGCTCGGATGATGGAGAGATCGGCGCTGCCGCTCGGATCGCGATCGAGCATGAAGCTGTCGGCGCGTTCGGTGACGCGGCTGCGCACGAAGGTGCCACGTCCAACCTCGCCGCGCAGGTAGCCACGGCGCTCCGCCTCCTTGTAGCTCAAACTCACGGTTTGAACGGAAATTCCCAGTGCATGGGCAAGATCGCGATGCGTCGGCATCTGCGTGTGGACGGGCAGAATACCGTCGTCGATGTCGGAGATGATCTTGTCGGTGAGCAGCTTGTGCTTGGTCACGCCCTTGCGATGCTGAAGGACGGGCTTCCAGGCGCCATTGTCCTGGCTTTTTGAATCATGACGATACATGGATTGATCCGGTACAATTACAGGAGTCCATGTACACCATTCGGCACCGGATGGCGACGACCGAATGCAATGGCGCGGCCTATTGTCAACAACAGGCCGCGCCATTGGCGTAGGATGTGCAGGGTCGCCTCGTCAGGAGCCGATCAGCGGTTCGAAAATACGCTTTCGATGGCGCCGGCCGCCGCCTTGACGACGGTATCGGCTTCCTCGCGCGTCAGGCACAGCGGCGGTGCAAAGCCGAGGATGTCTCCCTGCGGCATGGCGCGGCCGATGACACCGCGCTCGAGCAGTGCCGACGCCACCTGGGGACCGATCTTCTGCGCGGGATCGAAGAACTTGCGATCATCCTTGTCCTCGACGAATTCGATGGCCGCCATCAGCCCGTCGCCACGAACCTCGCCGACATACCTGTGGCCGCCGACGGCCTTGGCAAGTTCGGAGCGGAAATAGGCGCCGGTAGAGCCTGCATTTTCGACGATGCCGAGTTCATCGACCAGCTCGAGATTGGCGATACCAGCAGCCGCGCAGATCGGATGCGCCGAATAGGTCCAGCCATGACCGATGGCGCCGAGCTGGTCGGATCCTTGCACGAGAACCTGCCACATCTTGTCGGAGATGATGCTGCCCGAAAGCGGCGCATAGGCGGAAGTCAGGCCCTTGGCGATGGTGATCAGATCCGGCTTCATACCGTAATGATCGGAGCCGAACATCGTGCCGAGACGGCCGAAGCCGGTGACGACCTCGTCGGCGACGAGCAGCACGTCATATTTGTCGAGGACGGCCTGGATTTTCTGCCAGTAGGTCTTCGGTGGCGGAACGATGCCGCCGGTGCCGAGGATCGGCTCGCCGATAAAGGCTGCGACCGTCTCCGGACCTTCAGCGAGGATCATCTCCTCCAGTCTGTCGGCGCAATGCTGCGCGAATTGTTCCTCGTCCATCGCGCGGTCGGCGCGGCGGAAGAAATAGGGCGCCTCGGTGTGGAGGATCGGCGCACGTGGCAGGTCAAAGGCCTTGTGGAACAGTTCTAGACCGGTGAGGCTGCCGGTCATGACGCCCGAGCCATGATAGCCGCGCCAGCGCGAAATGATCTTCTTCTTTTCCGGTCGGCCGAGAATATTGTTGTAGTACCAGATGAGCTTGATGTTGGTCTCGTTGGCATCGGACCCGGAAAGCCCGAAATAGACGCGGCTCATGCCTTCCGGCGCGCGGTCGATAATCATCTTCGAAAGCGTGATGGAAGCTTCCGTGCCGTGGCCGACATAGGCGTGGTAGTAGGCAAGGTTCTTTGCCTGCTCGGCGATCGCATTTGCGATTTTCTCCCTGCCATAGCCGACATTGACGCAGTAAAGGCCGGCAAAGGCGTCGAGGCTCTTCTTGCCGGCGGTATCCGTGATGTAAACGCCTTCGGCGCCGGCGATGACGCGCGTCGGAGTTTCGCCGCGCGCATGCATTCCCATGTGGGTCGAGGGATGGAAGAAATGGTCTCTGTCCCAGGCGTTCAGTTCGTTGCGCTTGTCCAGCATATTCTCGTTCCTTCTTTTTTATTCGCGGCGTCAGGCTGTCGTGTCGACGCAGAGATATTTGAGCTCGGTGAAGGCCTCGATGCCGTGACGGGAGCCTTCTCGGCCGAGACCGGATTGCTTCCAGCCACCGAAGGGGATCGGGCCCCCCGTGATCTTCACGCGGTTGATGGCCACCATGCCGTATTCAAGCGATCGGCCGAGCCGCATCTGCCGCGCGCCGTTGGCCGTCACGACATAGGCGACGAGGCCATACTCGGTGTCGTTGGCCCGGGCCACCACCTCGTCCTCGCTGTCGAAGACGCTGACGGCTGCGACCGGTCCGAAGGTTTCCTCGTGCATGATCAACGCGTCCGGCGCGGGCTCGACGAGCAGGGTCGGCTGGAAGAAGAGGGAGCCGGCCGCATGGCGCTGCCCGCCGGTGACGAGCCTTGCGCCATGCTGCAAGGCGTCCCTGACCTGTTCCTCGACCTTTGCAACGGCACGTTCATGCATGAGCGGCCCGATGTCGGAGGTGCCATCCAATCCGTTCCCGACCTTAAGAGCTTCGATGCGCTTGGCGAACGCCGTAACGAAAGCGTCCATGATCGGGCGCTGGACGAAGATACGGTTGGTGGCGAGGCAGTCCTGACCGGAGGTCGCGAATTTGGCATTGATGGCTATATCGACGGCGCGGTCGAGATCCGCATCGTCGAAGACGATCAAGGGCGCATGGCCGCCAAGCTCCATCACAAGACGCTTCATTGTCCTGGCACACTGACCGGCGATCATCTTGCCGATGCCGGTCGAGCCGGTGAAGCTCAATGCCCTGACCCGGGGGTCGTCGCAGAAGGCGCCGACGATGGTTGCGGCATCGCCGGTCACGACATTGAACACGCCGGCCGGAAGCCCGGCACGTTCGCCGAGTTCGGCAAGGGCCAGTGCCGATAGCGGAGTTTCGGACGACGGATGAGCGACGACGGTGCAGCCGGCCGCAAGCGCTGCAGCGGCCTTGCGCGTGATCATGGCGGAAGGAAAGTTCCAGGGCGTGACGATGCCGACGACGCCAAGCGCTTCCCGGCGCACGATCATTTCGGCATTTGGCAGATGGCTGGTCACGCTCTCAGCATTGATGCGCTTTGACTCCTCGGCATACCATTCGATGAAGCCTGCGGCGTAATCGATCTCGCCGCGGGATTCGGCGAGCGGCTTGCCTTGTTCCAGCGTCATGATGAGCGCCAGATCCTCGCGTGCCTCCAGCATGAGTTCATACCACTTGCGCAGAATCGCTGATCGCTGCTGCGGCAGAAGCGAACGCCAGGCGGCAAAGGCACGCGCGGCAGTATCGATGGCGCCGATGGTCTCCTGCCTGTCGAGACTGGCAACCCAGGCAAGCGTCGCGGACGATGCAGGGTCCGTGACCTCGAAGCTTTGATTGGCTTTGCCGGCGACCCAACGACCGGCAATATAGGAAAGATCTCGCAGCAGATGGCGGTCGTTCAGCCTTGAAAGGGCTTCATGATAGGTGGCGCGAGCGTGGAGCGCGGTCATGGTCGGGTCTCTCGTTCCAGATACCCAATGCTGCCATGGAACGCCGCGAGAGATTGTCCATTGCTGGCGGTTAGAAGAGAGAAAGGACCTAAAGTGAATGGTGTCTGTAGAGAATCTCTCTATTCGTCGCCAGGCGCATCCGGGGAAAGCAGGTCGGCGACGGGAAGCACTGTTTCCTCCTTCACGGTCTTGGTCACGATGTATGTGAAATAGCGTTCGATGCCGAGGTCGCGATTAAGAAGGTCGTCGATCAGACGCTGATAGGCATCGATATCTGCCGCCATGATCTTCAGGATGTAATCGACGCCGCCGCCGACGGCCCAGCAGGCCACGATCTCCGGCGTCGCCGCGACCGTTCGTTCGAAGCGCTCGAAATCCGCCTGGCGATGATTGGCGAGCGTGACCTCGACCATGACGCTGGCGATCGGAGCAAGACGCCGCAGTGCCAGATGTGCATGGTAACCGGTGATAATTCCAGCCTTTTCCAGCTTTCGAAGGCGGAGCCAGCATGGTGTCGGCGACAATCCCACCTTATCGGCCAGCGCGAGCTTGGTGATGCGGCCATCGCGCTGAATGGCGTCCAGTATCCGCAGATCGATTGCATCAAGTTTCATGTGAAAGCTGCTTGTTGTCGTCACTTATCGTTTCCAGACCAATGGCACTCGAAACCAGAGCTGACAAGCTTGCTTCGTGGAATTGGGCTGATCGCGCGGCGTTGTCTGATCCTGAATGAGGCTCTTTATCTGCCGGATGGGCAGCGCTGATTATGTTATGCGGCTATCGGAAAACAGGTTTACGAGCGATGCTCTTCACATCCCGTCAGCGGGGTATCATGGAAAAAAATATAATAGATATTTTCTAATTTTGCGCTGCGATGCCAAATCTTCTCACGCCTATTCGATGACGTTCGGGATCGAACGTTCAATGCGAACATCCAGACGGATGACGCGCGTGCTGAGAATTTGAGATTCGCGCACGGTTTCGAAAACGGGCAGGAAAACCGGACGAATGATCGTGAACCAGGAAGCGACCTCGTCGATGCTGGCACTGACGCTTGTGGTCTTGCCGCTTTCATCCTTGCCGACGATCAAAAGATTGCCTGCCAGCGGCGAGGGGTGATCTTTCAAATCCGCTATGCTGGAAAGTCCGTCGATAAGGCCGTTATTATCGGCATAGAGAAGATGTGAGTCCGCGATGCGGACGATATCGATCCCACTGGAGCCGACCAACTTGCGGATGTGCTCGATCCGGTTGCCAGCGGGAAGCATCACCGTCCGGATCGTTCCGTCGACCGTGCTTAAAAGATATGACTTGGCTTCTGGCATGGGAATTTCTTCCGTTTGCCGTTCGACGAAGTGCGGCTCTTGCGCACGAACGAGGCGAAGCTGCGGTCGTGCTCTCCTCTGGGATTCATATGGGCTATAATCATTCGCCATTCCCTTGCCACCTCGAGAATTAGCAGCAGAAGATATTGGCCCTATAGGCGCGAGCTTGTGCAACTTTTGCAAGCATCAAAATTCGTTCGGTGTGTTGCCTTTTCTTCAACGGCGACATGTCCCCGACGCCTTTGACCCGAATATATTGAGCCACATTTGCTTTAGCGGCCCCCGAATACTTCCGCGATGCATGAATAACGTTACGCGCCAGCGCTCCGGCCTGCCGCTCACGAAAATGACATGAGCGTTGACATCTCAAGCTGGAGTAAAAAAATGCGATGCCTGCCACCTTTGATTGATAATGGGCCGACGGAGACGAGATAGCACCGTGATGGATAGCGCCGCCGAGCAAGGATCATCCTGTCTAGACAAGGGAGCGACTATTCCAATGAATGCGCGGATGCCTTTCCGGCTCGAACTGCGATCTCATCGAGATATTCCTCGAAATATCTGCGGGCAATAATGGATGTCATCGAGAGGCTGCGTCTGGGGTCAACGATCAAGGAAAGGATCATTGGCGGCAAGCCGCTGTCGGCTAAGCGAGAATAGTGCAATCCGTCCTCATGCGGGAGGGGCATGCCGGAAGCGATCGCGGTCACCCCGAAACCGCAGCCCTCACGGACCATGGATCGCATGAGCGACAAGTCGTTGGTCGTCAGGACAGGCTGAAAGCGGATGTCGATACGCGCCGCGGCAATATCAACGACATCCCGTAGATGACTGCTGGTGTCGGGAACGATCGTCGGCTTCTTGAAGAATTCGCCGATGGAGATGCTGTCTGGCTGCTCTGCGCCGGGATCTGCGGGCAGCATGGCGATGAGATGAAAATCGGCGGAGCGTGTAACAATGACCCCCGGCAGGGGCAGGGGGCTGAAGGTCAGTCCGAAATCTGCGTCCCCATCCCTGACCAGCTGTCGCACGCGATCGGAATCCTCCACTGCGATCGCATTGCGGATACGAGGATGGTCCTTGGTGAATCGCCCAATCACCGCCGGCAGGAAATCGGGCACGGTTTCTTGGGAAGCCGCGATTCTCACCTCGCCGCGGCGCAGTCCCTTCAGTTCCTCGATCTCGGATTTGATGCGGGAAAGGTCCTTATTCCATTCCCTGTAGCCATTGACGAGCAATTCGCCCGCCGATGTCAGTCGCATGCCGCGCGGCAGGCGCTCGAACAGGGCAACACCGAATTCCTCCTCGGCGCTGATGAGCTGCTTGTTGATCGCCGAAGCCGACACATTCAGCTTTTCGGCAGCTTTTCTGATCGAGCCATGGTTGGCGATCTCGTCGAGGTAATGTGCGAAGCGAGAAAACAGGAGTCTGCTCATTCGGAAGTATACCTCGTTGAAGAAAAGGAAACACACCGGACGAATTTTGTTGGTTGTAAAAATTGTGTGATCTAGTGTCTATTAAGACAATAATTTGAATGCAATCAATGTGCCAAGAAGGCCGCAGCATGTATCTGGAGACCCCGCAAACCCATCAGGTGCAGGTTGCCGGCGAGAATTTCAACTTGCCGATCGTCCAGCTGAGCGATCGTCGAGCAATCGCATTGCTGATGGTCATCGACATGGGTATCCGGTTCGGAGATCTCGTCGGCGAGGCCCTGGCCCATCATTTTGCGCCGTTGCGGCCCGACATCGTCGTCGGCAGCGCGACCTTGGGCGTCCCTGTCGCCATCGAGGTCTCGCGGCGCCTTGGCATCGATCGATATGTAATCTTGCAGAAATCACCCAAATTTCACCTTGCCGACGCCTTGGTCGAGGATGTTCGCTCCATCACGACCGCAATGCCACAGCGTCTTCTGCTGGATCGCCGTTCGATAAAGCTGCTTCAGGGCAGACGCGTTCTGGTTGTCGACGATGTCATCGCCACCGGTTCCAGCATGGCGGCGGCGATCAGGCTCGTGCGTCGTGCCGGCGCAAACATAATTGGTGCGGGCGCCATTCTGACCGAAGGTCATTCTTGGCGGACGCTACTCGGAGAGGACGCCAAGCTGGTGACCAGTCTGGGCCACATTCCGCAGTTTGATGTTATCGATGGAGTGGCGACGCCGGATGCCGCGACCGAAAAGGATGCTTGGACGGAAGATCGCACTTCGGTCAGCAAGCCTATCGCGCGGACCCGGCGGAAACGTTCCATGGCCGAGAAAGACGTCGCGCGAATATAGGCAGGGTGCCGATGATTTGCTGAGCTATCTTTGCCGCACTCGTTGGTCGCGACGCGCATGATTGGATTGGCCTGCCGATACTGCGTGTGCTAGATCAAGTTCTATATGCAATCATGGGTGGTTTTCGTGATTTGAATTTCCTATACGTGGTTTGAATGTTGGAGAGAACTTCCGTGCGCGGGCATTGCATTCCTACTGCAATTCCAATCCGCGCGTTACGCTGGCCTTTTCTCCATTGTCCCTGTGAGTTTTAAGGGGCTGAAGGTAGTCTATGGGGGATCCCGAGGGTCTGTAGGGTGTGGTGCCCCGGTCTCCGTTCGTAATTGGATGAAGTCCGGGATCGGAGTAATCGGATGCGTCAATAAGAGAACGCGAAACTGCGCCTGAATGATCGCGGAGGGCCGTCCAATGGGTTTTCCGAGAATTTCTGGAAATTACTTTTTAAAGGGACCAAGATCATGCAACCAGCGACCGTTTCACAAACCGACGGCAATACACTCTTTCCTATCGTACTCTCGATCGTGGCGGCTGCCGCGACTGGCGTGCTTTGGGCTTATGCCAATCCAATCCAGCTCGTGCCTGGCGTCATTCAATGGCGCATTTTCGCCTTTCTGCCATCAGTGATCGGCATTCTGCTCGGCTGGCGCAGCGGCTTCATTTGCGGCTATCTCGGCACCATCGTCTGGTCGCTGCTGGCCGGCACCTTCATACCTGCGCATTCGCTTCTTGTTGACGGCATCATGGTCGGTCTGACCGGCCTCGTGCCAGGGCTGCTTTTCGATCCTGCCAAGACGACCTTCGATCGCAGTGGGCTGATCAAGATTGCCGTGGTCTGCCTTATCGTCGGGCTCGTTATGGTGGCAGCGGTGTCTGCGAGCCTTGCCTATCTCGGCATTTTCCCGTTCTGGTGGGGTTTTGGCTATCTCGGCCTGTCCGACATCGTCCCGATGGTTGTCGGCACGCCACTTCTGATCATCCCGGCCATGAAAATTCTGAAGAGTGCGCATCCATCCGGTTTCAAGCGCTTCTGAACCCGATCTGGATCAACAAGTGCTCAATATCGCTAATCTGACGATCGGTTTCGGCGGCGCTGCGCCGGTGCTTGCCGAAACCAATCTCATGCTTGACGAGGGGCAGCGGCTTCTCGTCTGTGGTGAAGCGGGCAGCGGCAAGTCGACATTGCTCGGCGTTGCCGCCGGCCTCATTCCGCGCCTTATTCCAGTTGCCGAATTCTCCGGGCAGGTGGAGCTTGCTGGCCGCCCGCTGCTTTCCTTCACAAAGAAGGAACTGTTCGGCACGATTGGCTTCGTGTCGCAAAATAGCGAAGACCAGCTTTGGGATATCTGCGTCGAGGACGTCATCGCCTTTCCCCTGGAAAACAAGGGCATCGAGCGCAACGAGATTCGGGACCGGCTGACCGAACTGATGGCCGAATTCGAGCTACAGGCCCTGAGCGGCCGTCGGGTTCTCACCCTTTCCGGGGGTGAGCGGCGAATGGTCACCATCGCCGCGGCGATCGTCTCGAGCCCATCGATTCTGGTGCTGGACGAACCGACGACCGGGCTTGATCCCGCCGCGCGCGTGCGGCTGTCCAATATCCTGCTGAAAGTGCTGGACAGCACCCCGACACTGCTGATCTCGGAGCAGGACCCTTTGACACTCCGCTCCGTAATAGACAGCATTGCCCTGATGCGTCGCGGCGGCGTCTCTCCGAGCATGCCGCCGGAGACGGTGCTTAAGCACGACGCCGCCTGGATCGACGCGGGCATTTTGCCACCGATGCGCGCCCGGCCGGCGCGGCAGACCGCTGAGCCGGGTCGCCCGCTGTTGACCGTTTCGGGTCTGACGAGCCAGCTTTCCCGATCGCGCGGCAACCCGGTATTGAAGGACGTCAGTTTCGATATCCGGGCTGGGGACGTGCTGGCGCTCATCGGCCGCAATGGTGCCGGCAAGACGACGCTGTTCAAATCGATCCTCGGGCTGGTGAAAACCACCTCGGGTTCCATTCTTCTCGACGGGACAAAGGCTGACGACTGGTCCGTTGCGGCGAGGGCGCGCAAGATCGCCTACATTCCCCAGAACATGCGCCATATCCTGTTCAACATGACCGTAATCGGCGAGGTGATCTCTGCCATTACGGCGTCGAGCGCATCGTCGAGCGACCCGGCCGTCGTTGCGCGCGCCAAGGCAGCGCTGGAGCGATACGCACTCTCCGACCTGGCGGAAGCCAATCCGTTTGCTCTTTCGGCCCGCCAGCAAGCATTGCTGGGGCTTGCTTGCGCCGATGCGACCGGCGCGCTTGTTGCCATCATCGACGAGCCGCTTTTGAGCAGAGACATCAAAGGCCGGCAAATGCTGGAACGTTTCATCTCGTCGATGCAGTCTTCGGGGCGGGCGGTCATGCTGATCTCGCACGATCTGGAATTGGTCGACGATCTGGCTACCCGCCTGATGATCCTCGACAATGGCAGGATCGCGTTCATGGGGGCGCCCGAAGACGGCTGGGAAAGCGGCACCTTCGGTTCTCTCGGATGGCAAGCACCCTACGATATGACAGCGTGGAGCATGGCATGACGCGGCTTCATGAGCTCAATTTCTTCATCAAGCTGGGAATCGCCTTCATCATCATGCTGGCCGCCTGGTTTGCCCCGGGCTGGCGGTTCGGAGTACCCCTTGCGCTTATCTGCCTGGCCCTTCTATGGAGCTTGAGGGTTCCCGGGCTCCGCGGCTACCTCAAGGGCGCCGCGCTGCTGACCGGCATGGTCATGGTGAGCTGGATGATAAATCTCTGGCTGCAGGGTCTTTCGACGCCGGAAGCCTTGTCGGTCGCGGCGGCGATGGCCGCCAGGCTGGTGACCACGACTGCCGCCTTCTATTTCGTCATGGAGACAAGCTCGCCGGGCGAAATATTGGCGGCGGCAAGCGCTGCGAGGCTGCCGTCCATCGCCACGCTCGTCCTATCACTGACCTTCGGCGTCATTCCGATGCTGCGCGATGATTTCGAGCGCATTGCGGACGCCCAGCGTTCTCGCGGCATGGAGATCGACAATGTCAGCCTGCCGACAAAATTGCGTTTTGCGCTGGCACGCGGCATTCCGCTGCTCGTCCAGGCGATCCGCATGGCGCACGCCATCTCGTTTTCCCTCACCCTTTACGGGTATGATCTGAAACACAAGCGAACAACCTGGCGAGAAGTCGGCCTGATGGTCGAGCAGCGCCTCAGTATGAAGGATAAGGCCCATGACCCCTGAGACCGCGGACCCTAGAACCGGGCAGAACTGGAAGGTCGATGTTGCTGGCTATGCCGTCGAGTTGCCGATCGTGGCTATCAAACCGGATTTTGCCATTTCCCTCATGATGGTCATCGATCTCGGCGTGAAATTCGGTGAGCACGTCGGCATCAAGCTTGCCGCCAAGTTCGCGTCGCTCAAGCCCGACATCGTGGTCGGTACGGCGACACTCGGCATTCCCGTCGCCATTGAAGTGACGCAGGCGCTCGGCCTCGACAACTATGTGGTCCTGCAGAAGTCGCCGAAGATCCATTTGGCAAATGCGCTGGAACAACGCATCTCCTCGATCACTTCCAAGGGCGAGCAGCGCCTGCTGCTGGACCGCGCCGCGATTCCCCTTCTCAAGGGCAAGCGCGTGCTTGTCGTCGACGACGTGGTCGCCTCGGGGTCAAGCCTCAAGGGTTCGCTGGAATTGGTGCGCAAGGCGGGAGCCGAAGTTGTCGGCATTGGCGTTATCCTGACCGAGGCCCGAGACTGGCAGGAGACGCTGGGATCCGATTGCGACCTCATTCAGGGCCTCGCTCATATTCCTCAATTCTCCAGGACCGGCAATTCTGCCTGGGAGCCAATTCCCGGCACCTGAGGCCACGGCTGCAATAAACGTATTTCGTCGCCGCTGCTGTTTCGACACATGTTCGATGCGCTGCGTCTGGGCGTGCCATCTGAACGCCCAGACTTCGGTCATATGGTCCTCAGACGTTCCGAAGTTCCGGCAACGGCGCCTATTGCTTCCGGATCCTGCAGATGACGGTACCGTCACCCGTTCGCGCCTTCTTGTTGGGATCGATGCATGTCAAGGCATGGGGATCACAATCCTCGCGGAACTCATACACGCCATTGGGACCCATAGCTTCCAGATTTGGGGTTTGCGACGGGCAATCCACGGCCTCTGTGCCGCGTTGCTCGCATGCGGAAAGCGTGAGACCGATCAAGAGGAGAGCAAGAAACTTGTGCATCATCCGTCTTCGATTACAGGATCATATGATGAATGCAAACCTACCATCATCATGGACCATATCGAAACGAGGCGAATGGCCCTACATCAACCTGTCCTTCGGACTTCCGCATTCCGTTGTAGAAAAATCATGGCCACGAAAATCGTAATCACGATCACGATAGGAATCGGATGACGATCTGCCTTCGCGTGAAGATGGAGCGATCGGCTATCGGTCACGCCCACTTAAAGGGAACTCGCCTCGAAGAGTTCGCGCGTATAGGCGTGGTGCCGGCCTTCAAATCCGCCTTAGTCAGTTCATCGACGAAGGTCCCGTCCTTCATGATCAGCACGCGATCGCATATATGGCTCCTCCCGGGAGTGCGATGTAATACGTATGATGTTGTCTATATGTCATATTATGATTTATCGAAAATCGGCATGGCTTGCAAGGCCAGGCGGATGACCTGATGCGAATGAGCGGAGGTCAAAAGTGGCGACATGAGACCCGGGTTGCCTGAGGCTGGCGTAACGGGCAATCGATCGGTTGCCATATGGATTGGCGGTAAAAGGTACCAGATGGGGTGGCATTTGATAAGGCCGGAGATGGGGCGGCTCGATATCAGCGATTGCGCGTGTCGCCTCCTCACGGAGCGGCAATAGCTCTCGACACCTCTAAGAATTCATATTATGTCATATGATACGGATCAATCTCACGGGAGAGACGCTCGGTGTATGTAGGAACACAGGTTGAGGCGCGCGACGACGACGATTATCGCGTTTTCGCGCAATTGGGGCTGAAGCATATATGTGCGGACCCGCCGGGAAAGCCGGACAGCTGGACGCTATCCGATCTTGAGCGCCTTCGCGACAAGGTCGAGAGTTTCGGGCTGATTCTGGATATGATCCAGCTTCCCTTGCCGTCTCAACCGATCGAAAAGGCATCCTATCCTGATATTCTACTTGCCGGACCGGATCGCGATCGCCAGATCGATGCGGTCTGCAAGCTCATCGAAGATGTGGCGGCGGCCGGCATCCCCGCGGCAAAATACAATCTCAATCTCATCGGCATACCGCGCACGCCGGAAGAGCCTGGACGCGGCGGTTCGATGAATGCGAGCTTCCGCTGGGACAAGGCGGACCACCACGCCGCCCCCGGCCTTGCCGGCGTCCTGTCGGAAGACGAGAACTGGGAGCGCATCGATTATTTCCTGGAGCGGGTTGTGCCCGTGGCGGAGAGCAATCGCGTCCGCCTCGCTTGCCACCCGCATGATCCCTACACACCGCCGGGTTATCGCGGCGTCACGCGTGTGCTCGGCTCCGTGGAAGGCTTGAAGAAGTTCGTGCTGATGCGTGAAAGCCCCTATCACGGGCTGAATTTCTGCCAGGGATCGGTCGGCGAGATGCTCGACAATCCGCGCGAGGAGATCGATGACATCATCCGCTGGTTCGGCACGCGCGGCAAGCTTTTCAACGTCCATTTCCGCAACATTCGCGGTGGCAAGCTCTCCTTCATGGAGACCTTCCCGGATGAGGGCGACATGGACATGGTCCGCTCCGCGAAGGTCTACAAGGAGGTCGGCTACCAATACATGCTGATGCCCGATCATGTTCCGACCATCAGCGGCCGGGACCCGACCGGCGTCGCCTTCGCCTTCTGCTATGGCTACATCGCCGCCCTCGTTCAGTCACTCGAAGGCGCCTGAGACCCATCGCCCCTACCAATTGATAACAGGATTCCGATATGAACCCGATTGAACTGAAAAAGGCGGTTGGCAGCGGTCTGCTGTCCTTTCCCGTCACTCATTTCGACAGCGACCTCAAATTCGACGAGGCGAAGTACCGCCGCCATGTCGAGTGGCTGGCAGGCTATGATGCCGCCGCTCTTTTTGCCGCCGGCGGAACCGGCGAGTTCTTCTCCCTCAATCCCGCCGAAATCCCGCAGGTCGTTCGCGCCGCAAAGGCATCCGCGGGCAATACGCCGATCATCTCAGGGACGGGCTACGGCACGTCGCTTGCCATCGAGATCGCCAAGGCAGCCGAGAAGGCGGGGGCGGACGGTCTGCTGCTCCTGCCGCCTTATCTCATGTTCGCCGAACAGGCCGGCCTGATCGCTCATGTCAAGGCTGTATGCCAATCCGTCGGAATAGGCGTCATCGTTTACAACCGTGACAATGCGGTGCTCAGCGCCGACAGCATCGCACGGCTTACCGACGAGTGCCCCAATCTCATCGGCTACAAGGACGGGGTCGGTGAGGTCGACAAGGTGATCGAGATCACCACGACCCTCAAGGACCGTCTCGTCTATGTCGGCGGCATGCCGACCCATGAAGTCTATGCCCAGGCCTATTTCGCCGCAGGCGTCACGACCTATTCCTCCGCCGTCTTCAATTTCATTCCCGCGCTTGCCCAGCGTTTCTACAGCGCGTTGCGGGGCGGAGATCAGGCAACGGTCGATGAAATCCTCACGGGCTTCTTCTTCCCGTTCGTCGCCCTGCGCAATCGAAAGAAGGGCTATGCGGTCTCGATCATCAAGGCCGGCTTGCATGTTCTCGGCAAGGATCCAGGTCCTGTGCGCCCACCGCTGACCGATCTGACGCCGGAGGAACTGGCAGCGCTCGCAAAGATCATCGAGACGGCCAAGGCCGCGTGAGGCTCAGCCAGGCACATGCGAACGATCGTCGGCAATGCCGGCGATCCCGCTTTGCGGGGGGAAGATACTCGTGATTAGCTTGCCGTCTCGAATTTCTACCGAGATGATGGCCACCTCGGCAATGCTTGCGTCGACACATGTGTGTTCCAGACATTCATCCATGCCATGGACTAGTCAAATGGCGTGCTCATGCTAATCGACTATTATTCCGTCGACATCGCGCGAACTGGGTCGAAATCGTCACCCATCCCCGATGAGGGACAAGGATCACGGCTGCTTCGTCTCGCGGAGAGGCGTAGTGGCCGTGTAATCAGCGGTCCGCCTGTCACACCGACCGATTCTTTAGACCAATGACGTCATGGATACGCGATAGCAATCGCCATGAAGCTGCCGCGTCATGGTCAGGGGATCGCCATGCTATTGCCTCATAGAAAACGTTTGACGGCCACATTGCCGCCGGATCGTTCCTCGACCCTAACCGGCGGCTGAATCCAATATGGTATGCCAAATTTCGCTCTACGCCATCAAAGAGGTGTTCCCCCCGCACGACCAAGAGGAATTGAGATGATGATTCGTCATATCCCCGCTGTATCGTTGACCGCTGCAGCCTTGAGCTTGATGGTTCTCAGCAATCAAGCCTTCGCACAGCAAGCAACACAAGAGCAACAGCCTGCCCAAGCACAGCAGCCCGATAGCAATGCTGCCGCTCCCACGGTCAGCGATCAAAAAATAGAGGCTTTTGCGGTCGCTTATCTCCAGGTGGATAAGATCAGGCAGGAATATTCGGCCAAGATCGGCGCGACACAAGATCCGACCGCGAAACAACAGCTGCAGACCGAGGCAAGCAAGCAGATGGTACAGGCTGTTCAGACCTCTCCTGGGATGTCGGTAGACGAATACAACGCAATTCTAACGGCTGCAAAGAAGGATCCTGTACTCGTTAAGAAAGTCCAGGATAAGATTCAGAAAGCCGCACCTGCGCAACAGTAAGCGACGAAACGATCTCCACGTAACGTGATATCAGATGGATGCCGCATCTCGGCGCGGCATCGACTGCCATCTTCATCGCGATGGCGGTGAGGCGATCGGCCGGTCTATCGCACGGCTGCTTTCAGCAGGCCGTTTCGAGCGAAGGTCTCGCGCAGCCGCTCGTCGATGGCGATGTAGGAATCGAGTGTCAGCGCGAGCTTTTTTGCAATGACCGGTAAGCTTTCGGCCAGCTTTATCAGACGCTCCGGATCGGAAAACACGATCTCTGCATAGGTATTGAAGTCATTCTCCGAGGTCGTCGCGCCATAGGCGGAGAGAAAGCCGGTTTCCACCGGTGGAGCGGTCTGGCCATTGCGAGCGATCTGATCGGTCGCACTGTTCTGAAATTGCCACCCGGCTGGCTCGAGCGCGGTGAAGGACCGTTGCAGGGCATCATTGCGGAGCCAAATGAAGGAACTTGTTTCGTGGTGCACGCCAAGCTCCGCGGTCAGCTGACGCGTCTCGGCCGATACGTTGGAGGGTGCGGCGAGAAATATCCAGTCCTGCCCATAGGTGCCGCCCGCTTCGGCGCCGTCGATCAAAATCTTGCCGGCGATGAAGATCGCCTTGATGATCCGGCCGAGACATTGATCCGGATAAGCTTCGAAAGCCCTGGCAATGCCGCGCAGCGAGTCCTTCACGGCGGTATGGTCGGCAGGGCTCAACACGACGCCCTCTACCGGCGCGTCGGCGGGTAGATAGGGTGGCACGTAGAAGGTTGACGGATCGCCAAAGCCGATCGTCAGGCCCTGTTGCTGGCCAAGCTTGGCCGCATAAGCATCAGCATCGGCAATGGTATCCTCTTTCGGTGTAGATCGGCCGAGAAGGTAGGAACCGCTCCCGGCCAGAACCACCGCTGCGCCAAGTAGAAGACGCCGTGAGACAATCAATGTGCCAGTCCAACCCGGGCGCCGACATGCACGGCGGCTGGAACCGCGGCGCGTGGTAGGGCTGTGGTGGCCGCACCCCGAAGCATGGCGAGGCCGCGCGTCAGCGAGGCGCCGGCGGCCGCGAAGGAGGCCGGATCATCGGCGACGCCGACGCCGCCGGAGAAGAAATCCTCGACGAGGGTGCCGACGACAATGACGCCAGCACCGATGACCAGGCCGGTGCCGATGACGCGGCTCCAGTTTGTTCCTTCATCGGGCTCGCGGATACGCACCGCGTCACGCACGGCCTGCGGCGAAGGCGCAGACGGAGGAATCTGTGCTTTAGGCGTGATCAGAATCACAAAGGCCACGCTCATCGCGACATAGTGGAACGGGCCGATCCTGCCCTGCAGCTTGGGGAAGCGGACCTCGGCACGCAGCTTCGGGATCGGGCTGCCGGAGCTGAACTCGACGCCAACCGCGGTGGCGGCCGCGTTGGGCGTCGTGCTCTGGCTGACCAGCATCGAGCGCACTGTCACTTCCTTTTTCTTCGAATCGTAGATGAAGCGGGTGTCGCCAATGAGCTGGCCGAAAGCGACGTTGGCCTGCTGCGAAATCTGCGTTTCCAGCCGTCCGCCATTGCTCACATAGGTCGCCGGGTAGCGCTTGTCCGTCATCAGGACGACATCGCCGGTCATGCGGAACTCGATTGTCGCCGTCGGGGTCTCAATGACGGGCATTGTCAGATCATTCAAGCGGTACTTGATCGAGATCGGCGAATAGACGTGCGGCAACTCCTTCTTCAGTTCCGTAGCCGGGTTGCCGGTGCGAAGCGGCTGCGGCGAGGCTGAATGCGGCGCCGAAGTGGCGGCGGATGTCGAGGGATTATGATGCTGCGAAATATGCGGTGTATGGTTATGGCCGTTGCTGCCATGCTCGCGCTGACCTGGCAGAACGGGGATCAAAATTGTGCTGCCGGTATGGATCAAATCCGGATCGGGGATTCCATGTCCGGTGGTGCGAATGACATCGCGGCGGTTGTTATAGCGCCAGATACGCGGCCATTGCGCACCATGGCCGAGATGTTCGTGGGCGATAGACCAGAGCGTATCGCCCGCCTTGATCTGATATCGTGTGCCGATCATATTTTTCCCCCGTGTGTTGCTTTACGGAATAGGGTAGTTGGCTGGTGCGCCTGTCAACGCCGTATCAGGTTTTCGCTATCGTCATATGACAATGAGATTGCTAATCAAACCTGACGTAGAGATATTCCACCGTTAGCTGCATAAATATGATCGCGCTGCCAATGGCCGCGGCGGTAAAATCGACAGGACGCGGCGGAAAGTGCACAGGAAAAGATAAATAAGGCAATTAGGAAGGGCGCTCGAAACACTTTGGCAAATGAAGCCATACCGTTGGTACTCCATAGATTTCCGCTTGAATTTCGGCGTTTGACGACGAATGAAGCCGCCGAAAGGCACGGGCAATAAAACCTCGCTACACCTCAGCTCACACTACCACGCGTGATCTAGGCGCCTGGTTGATTTTTTCGAGAGGGATGGAAGCTTTTAGTTGCCATTATGATCGCTTGACGTGCAAAGACAGCAGCGGGCTGGATCCATAATGCGGGGGAGCCTCCGCCACCAGCATCACGCCGGCCCACCGGCGCTTGCCGATCTGATAGGGATTTTGGTTCGCTAGCCCGGGAGCCGACAGGGTATGGATGTGCCCGGTCAACCGCCGGGCAGACCCATTGCTTCGGTCAGATCTTTGCAGCCTTGGCGAAAGTCGGATCGAATGTCTTCTCGAAGGGTACGTCGGCATTGGCGAGTTCGGGATCGAGCGTCTTCAACACGCCCATCATGGACTTATAGCCTTCCGGCGTGACCATGCCGTCCGGGGAATACATTTCCTTGGAATTCTTGAATGCCTGCATGTAGAGGTCACGATTGCCGAGCAGATATTCCTCCGGAACGACGCCGGCGACATCTTCGGGGCTTGCTGTCGCGATCCATTTCAGGGCCTTCATGAAGGCATTGACCGTCTTTTGCGTGGTGATTGGGTTCTCTTTCGCAAATTCGCGCTTGATGTAGACGGTCGCGGCCGGGTTCGGACCACCGAAAAGCGCACGTGTACCGGCCTCGGTGCGCGTATCCAGAAGCACCGTGACGTCGCCATCATACTGCAACTGCGCGATGACCGGATCGAGATGGGAAAGGCCGTCGATCTGACCGCTCTTGACCGCGGCAACGGCGCCGGCCCCGCCGCCGACTCCGATCAGCGACGCATCGTCCGTCTTCAGTCCGTTCTTTAGCATGGCATATTGGAACATGAGCGCCGTCGAGGAGCCTGGCGCGGTGACGCCGATCTTGCGGCCCTTCATGTCCGCCATCGACTTGATCTCGCCGGCGAGATCCTTGCGCACGGCGATGACGATGCCGGGAAAGCGGCCGAGATTGCAGATCGCGACGATATCCTGACCCTTGTTCTGCATGCGGATCGTATGTTCATAGGCGCCGGCGACGACATCGAGGGAGCCGCCGATCAGTCCCTCCAGCGACTTCGAACCGCCGGCGAAATCGTTGATGGTGACGTTGAGACCCTCTTCCTTGAAGAAGCCCTTCCGCTCGGCGATCGTCAGGGGCAGATAATAGAGCAGCGGCTTGCCGCCGACGCCGATCAACAGGTCCGGCTTTTCCGGCTTCGCATCCTGCGCTACCGCCGGCAGAATCCCCGCAAGCGAAGCGCCGATTCCAAAGCTCGCGGTTCCGATCAGAAATGTCCTGCGTTCCATAGTTTTTCCTCCACGTCTCTTTTTCTTTGCGCTACTGGCCGCGCCAGGCAAGCAGCCGTCGTTCAACCATCGTCATGACCCAATCCACCAGCAGGACGAAAGCGGTCAGAACCACCATGCCCGCAAAGACGCCCGTCACATCAAAGACACCCTCGGCCTGCTGGATGAGGTAGCCGAGACCGGCGGCGGAACCGAGATATTCGCCGACGACCGCACCGACAACGGCAAAGCCGACCGAAGTATGCAGGCTGGAAAACACCCAGGAAAGCGCGGAGGGCAGATAGACATGGCGCAGCAGCTGCCGCTCGTTCATTCCAAGCATGCGGGCATTGGACAGCACCGGCTGGCTGACTTCCTTGACACCCTGGTAGACGTTGAAAAAGACGATGAAGAAGACGAGCGTGATGCCGAGCGCCACCTTGGACCAGATGCCGAGGCCGAACCACAACGCAAAAATCGGGGCGAGCACGACGCGGGGCAGCGCATTCGCCGCCTTCACATAAGGGTCGAAGACTGCCGCGATCAGCGGCCGGCGGGCGAACCAGAAGCCGAAGACGACGCCGCCGAAGGCGCCGAGCAGGAAGGCAAGGATCGATTCCGATAGCGTGATCCAGAGATGATACCAGATCGATCCGCTGGCGAACCACTGGATCACACGTTGCGCGACCTTGAGCGGATCGGCAAAGAAGAAGGATATGGTCTTCGGATTGCCGAAGAGGCCGGTATTCGTCGCCAGATGCCAGAGGACCAGAATGACCAGCGCCACCAGGATCTGCAGCAGGAGAAGGAGGGAGCGGTTCATGCGATCTCTCCGCTGCTCTGGCGATAGGCGGTCATCACCTCATCGCGCAGCGCCTGCCAGATATCACGATGAAGCTGGTTGAAAACGGGATCGTGCCGGATCTCGCCGATTTCGCGCGGCCGTTCCAGCGGCACCTTGAAGTCACCGATAATGCGGGACTTCGGACCAGCGGACATGATGACGACACGGTCGGCAAGGGCGATCGCCTCATCGAGATCGTGGGTGACGAACATCACCGCCTTGCGGTCCTCGGACCAGAGTTTCAGCAGCAGGTCGCCCATGATCAGGCGGGTCTGCGCATCGAGCGGGCCGAAGGGTTCGTCCATCAGGAGCAGTTTGGGATTGCGGATGAGCACCTGAGCGAGACCGACCCGCTTGCGCTGGCCGCCCGAGAGCATGCGGGGGAAACGATCGGCAAATGTGGCAAGGCCGACGCGTCCCAGCCAATCCCGCGCAATCCTTCTGGCCTCGGCCGTCTCCCTTCCCGTGATCTCTAGTCCGATCGCAACATTCTCGAGAACCGTTTTCCACGGCATCAGCGAATCCTGCTGGAAGAGATAGCCTGCCTGGCGGTTGATGGATTTCAGGGGCTGACCAAAGACTTCGACCGTCCCTGACGCCGGCGTCAAAAGCCCCGCCGTCGCATTGAGAAGTGTGGATTTGCCGCAGCCCGTCGGGCCGACAATAGCCACGAACTCATGCGCCTCAACATTCAGATTGGTCGCCGCTACGGCGTCGAACCGTGTCTTATCGGCCATTTCAAAGGAAATCGCCACCTGTTTCAGGCTGACCGCCCTCACAGCCTCCATCGTCATGCCCTGCTTTCCTCCCGGACGCCCGCAATCTCGCGCGGACATCAGGCATTGTCATGTCGGGCCAACAGATCAAAGCCAGCCGTACCAGTCAATACGCGATTAGTGCAGGTTCCGTTCTATCGGAGGCGGGAAATGCGAAAACCCTGAAAAGTTGAGTCCAACTTTTCAGGGTCAGTTCACATTCGATACCGGGGTTTTATTAGTTCCGTGGAAGTTGATCGATCAGGCCGCGCGCCGCCGGTGCTGGCCCTCCTGAACTTCTTCGACGATTTTGTCGACGAAGGCGGGAAGATCGTCGGGCGACCTAGATGTGATGATGCCTTCATCAGTCACGACCTTTTCGTCCTTCCAGGTTGCGCCGGCATTTTTGACATCCGTCTTGATGGACCAGTAGGAGGTTGCCTGGCGTCCACGCAATGCGTCGGCTTCGGCAAGCAGCCAGGGTGCGTGACATATGGCGGCGACCACCTTGCCGGAATTCAGGAAATCACGGACGACCCGCATGGCATCGCCATCCATGCGCAGCTTGTCGGGATTGATCTGGCCACCCGGCAGCACCAGCGCATCAAATTGGTTCACGTCGACATCCTTGGCGATGATATCGACCTCAACGCTGTCGCCCCAATCGGTCTTGTCCCAGCTCTTGATGCTTTCCTTCTTGATGGAGGCAACCTTGACGTCGGCGCCACGCTTCCTGAGTTCGTCGAGGGGAACGCGAAGTTCCGAACGTTCGTAGCCGTCGGTCGCCAGAATGAGGATATGTGCGGAATTGATGGAAGGCATGATCTATCCTTTCGCTGTATCGTTGATCGGAACGCCCGTTTCCAAACCCCAGCCGCAGGCAATCGTTCCCCGGCTTTGTGGGAACCGCAGCGCGATCCCGCGGTTATGGAAATCGACAGGGAGAGATCGGATGGAGAAGGCAATCAAATTCGAGCAGTCTGGCTGGATCCCGAATAATCAGCGATTTCCTGTGATCGTCTATCGGCAGGTGCTCGAAGGCCCCGACCGAGCCGAAAATTTCGAACGGCTCTTTCGAACCAATGGCTGGGGCGGCCTCTGGCGAAATGGCGTCTATTCCTTTCACCATTTTCATTCCACGGCGCACGAAATATTGGGCGTTGCGGCAGGTCGGGCCCGGCTGATGATCGGCGGACCCAGCGGCAAAGAAATCACGGTCGAGGCCGGCGATGCCCTGCTGCTACCGGCCGGAACCGGCCATTGCCGGCTCGAGGCGAGCGAAGACCTGCTCGTGATCGGCGGCTATCCTCCCGGTCAAGAGGCCGATCTCTGCCGGGAAATGCCCACGGCCGAGCAGCAGGCGATGATCGGAAAACTTGGCGTGCCCGCAAGGGATCCACTGAAAGGAGGGGCCGGTGGCCTCCTCTCTCTATGGCATGGCAAAGCCTAGCGCCGGCCGAAATCGAGCATTACCAGACACCCGGCAGCAATCGGAACCGCACGCGCCCGGCATAATCGGCATAACCCTCGAGTTCCGCCTGCAGCAGGGCGTCCTCCCAGCTGGTACGCAGAATCAGCACCCCACTTGCCCAAGCGGCTGGGATTAAAGCCCACCAGGAACCGAGCGCCAGCGCCAGCCCTGCAAATACCAAGATCGCGCTGACATAGCCCGGATGGCGCACGTAGGCGTAGGGACCATTGCTGATGACATGTTGGCCGCGTTCGCGCTGGAGGCGGACACCGGGTTCAAAGAAGCGATTGACGGCCTGCGCCCATGTGCCGAGCGCAATGCCGACCGCAAGCAGGATATAACCCAGGATCACGACGGAGGTTGGCATCACCGACCATTTCATCCTGCCGGCATCCAGGGTTCCAAGCGGTATTTCGGCGATCATACCCAGGCAGATGAGCGAGACCAGAATGAGGTCCCAACGTTTGGTTCCGGCCTGGAAGCGGCTGCGTGCCCTGAAGATCATGGGGTTCACGCGTCGCATGACCAGTATCGCGATCCCGTAGATTACCAGGAGGAAAATAATAAAGACCCATCCGGGCCGCCAGTCGAGGCGACCGACAGGTAAAAAGACGAGAGCAAGCAGCGCAAGCGGCAGACCGATCGCGTAGGATATGGCCTTCGTGCGGGACATGGGTTCAGGTTCGGTAACAGTCATGCATTTGCTCCTTGCAAGGCAAACTTGCCGCGCCCTTCGGTGGATTTATGCTGCTTAGATGATGGAAGCGAACGGATCGGGCGGTTCGAAGCCTTGACACGCGATGCGCCGGGTTTAGACCGGCCGAACATCATCATGCTCCTTCCCCCCGGAGATTCCATGAAATTCCTGGCATCCTTTTCCGCCTTCGTCGGCAAGACTTTTTCCATATGGGTCATCCTGTTTGCCGTTCTCGGCTTTTTCCTGCCCGATTTCTTCAAGCAGTTCGCACCCTGGATCGTCGTCCTTCTCGGCATCATCATGTTCGGTATGGGGCTGACCATATCCGTTGACGATTTTCGCGAGCTGGCGCGTCGTCCCCATGAGGTCGCGATCGGCGTCATCGCACATTTTGGCATTATGCCGGCGCTGGCACTGCTTTTGACGCGGATCATTCCGATGCCGCCGGAAGTCGCAGCCGGCGTCATTCTGGTCGGCTGCTGCCCAGGCGGCACCTCGAGCAATGTCATGACCTATCTTGCCCGTGGCGACGTGGCGCTGTCGGTCGCCTGCACGAGTGTGACGACGCTCGCAGCGCCCATCGTCACGCCGTTCCTCGTCTGGATGTTCGCGAGCCAGTATCTGCCTGTCAATGCCTGGTCGATGTTCATCAGCATCGTGCAGGTCATCATCGTGCCGCTGCTGCTTGGCGTCATCGCACAAAAGGCCGTGCCCGGCCTGGTTCGCGCGGCAATCCCGGTCCTGCCTCTCGTCAGCGTCATCGGCATCGTACTGATCGTTGCGGCTGTCGTCGGTGCCTCGAAGGCGGCCATCGTCCAATCCGGCCTTCTGATCTTCGCCGTCGTCGTCCTGCACAACGGTCTCGGCTACCTGTTCGGCTATTATGCATCGAAAGTGCTCGGGCTCAATTTCTACAAGCGCAAGGCGCTGGCGATCGAAGTGGGCATGCAGAATTCAGGCCTGGGTGCAGCGCTGGCCACAGCCTATTTCTCGCCGATCGCCGCCGTTCCGAGCGCGATCTTCTCCGTCTGGCACAATATCTCCGGCGCAACCCTGGCAAACTGGTTTGCTTCGCGCCAAGACGCAGACGCGCCGCCGCGGCCGTGAAATCTACGGTATGGATGGGGCGCGGCTTCAAGCCGCGTCGTGCCGGCCGAAATGCTTCCCATCGCTGAATGGTCGTTCAGCTCATATCCGTGGCAAGGGCGCAATAGACGGCTTGATCCACGGTTCCGCCAAGTCGGGTTACGGTGAGCGCAATTGGCGGCAGCCGCGATCCGGCGCCAAGACGGATGGTCGCGCCATCGCTGCGCAGGAGGTTCAGTTGCGCCGCCAGATCGGGTTCGTCCAGCCCGTCGAAGATGCCGCGGCCGCTGATCTTCAGCGCAGCCTCCTTTGCGACCCAGAGCCGGTAGCAGACTTCCAGCGCGATCGCGCTATCGAACGTGGTAACCGCGGCCGCTTCCCTCGGCGAGAAGTGGTCGGCGGCAAAAGCGATTGGGTCGAAGCCGTCGATATCCTCGACCTCTATATCCACGCCGACAGCATTATTGGGCGCAAAGCCCGCCAGTAGCAGATCGGTGCGATGTGAAAGCGAAACACCCAGCTCGTGATAGGGCTGCCTCAGCGCCGGCCGCTCGCTCGGTCGGCGATAGATGGAAAGATCGTCCCGCTGCGTGGCTGTTCTCAAGGCTGTTTGCGCGATCTGATCACGCTCCGCTCGTCCGCCAGGCATCGGGCGGACGAGGATGGCGATCGCATCCGCGACCGTCAGGACGACCTCGAATCGAGGCGCCGTCATCCCACGCTCACGCCGCGGCGGAGGGCAGGGCTTCTTTCTGAGCGACGGGAGCCGGTTCCTGCTCGGTTTGAACCGCCTGGGCAGGTGCGCCGACCCACGACGTTCCTTGCGGGATGGCCTCACCCTTCATGACCAGGGTCAGCAGTCCGATTTCAGCGAAATCGCCGACATTGGCCTCGTAAAGCACGGTGCTGCCCGAGCCGATCGAGACGCCGTCGCCGATCGTGATGCGGCCGACCTTCATGATGCGGTCTTCATAGAGATGGGTCTGCGGGCAGGAGCCCATATTGAGGACGGCGTGGTCGCCGATATGGGTGCAATCGAATTCGCAGATATCGGTGCTGTTGATCCATGCTCCCTGGCCGATCTTGGCGCCGAAGGGACGGAGCAGCCAGGGCAGGAACGGCGTGCCGCGCAGATAGTCGAGCAGCATCTTGCTGGCGAGACCGCCGTAGAAGACCGCGACGGCTTCGGTGCGCATGGCCCACCATGACCACATCGGCCGGTTCATCGGCTTGTAGGTACCAATCAGCGTCCATTTGAATGCGACGGCAACGAGGTAGAGGATGCCGGAGGTTGCGAGGCCGGCGGCCATCAGCGTCCAGAAAAGGCTGCCCCAGGCACCGTTGTCGATTTCGCTGGCCAGCATGTCGGACATGGCGAGTGCCATGACGATGAGGATGGCGGTCGGCAACGACGTATGCATGGCCTCGAACAGGATGCGCACAAGGCGCATGCGGAGCGGCGGTGCATAGGTGGTGTTCGCAGCCGCCTGCAGCCTCTCGCGCGTCGGGAACTGGAAGGCGGGGCTGCCGCACCAGGTTTCGCCCGACTTGACGTGCAGGGAATCGGGCAGGCGCGTCTTGATGCCGACGAGCGAATCGCTCTCGATCACCGCACCCTGCGAGATGACGGAGGAATTGCCGAAGAAGCAGCGATCGCCTGTTTTCAGGCGCTTGAGTATCATCCAGCCATTCTGGATTTCCTCGTCGCCGAAGATGGTCTCGTCACCGATGAAGTTGTCGCGGCCCATTTCGATAAGGTCGTAGCGGCCGGCGAAGTTTGCCGAGATCTCCGTGCCCTTGCCGATCTTGGCCCCCATCAGGCGGTACCAATTGCGCATGAAGACGGTGGCGTAGAGCGAATTCAGGGTTTCCAGCATGGCCTCGGTGGTCAGGCCGACGACCCATTTGCGGAAATAGAGATTGCCGAAAATGGAATAGCGACCCGGTACGACGCGAGGCAACAGTACCCATCTGAGCGCCACGACGACAGCCATCGACACGACGATCAGCAGGAAGGCGGCCGGCCAGGAGAGCGCGGCGATCATACCCCAGGACAAGGCCTCATCGGAGCCGGGCGCGTAGATCTGCTGTACGGCGGAGAACAGATAGAAGGCCGGGAAGATCGGCAGCAGGCCGACGACGAGGCTAAGATTGTAGGCAACGAAATAGGCCGCGAACTGGAAGATGCGCCCGACGGTACCGAGCTCCGGATGGGCGGGCATCTCTTCGTGCTCGGCGTGCCCGGTCTGGCGGGCGGGCGAGCCATCCCAGCGCGTATGGGCTTCAATATGGGTGCCGGCGGCAATCGCCGTCAGATCGCCGATGACGGCGCCGTCATCGATCTTGACATTGTGGCCGATGACGGAGCCGTTGCCGATCTGCACGCCCTCGCCGATATCGATCGTGCCGACATGGATCTCATTGCCGATGACTTCGACATTGGCGAGCTTGATCTTGACACCGAGGCTGGATCTCGCGCCGATGCGCACAAGGTCGATCGCGCCTTCCTCGAACTCATCGATCATCGCATCCTTGCCGACCTTGGCGCCGAGTGCGCGCATATAGACGCGGATAAGCGGCGAACCTTTCAGGAATTTCGGAGCGGTGAGCTGAACGATGCGCTGCATCAGCCAGATGCGGAAATAATAGGTGCCCCACAAGGGATAGACACCGGGCCGCGTGCGGCCGATGACAAGCCATTTGAGGGCGACGACGACCAGCTTCTCACCGAGATTGAGAGCCAGATAGACGCCGCCCAGAATGAGGATCTCATTCCAGACCGACGCGCCGTCATCGATCAGCAGGATGGAGGCGAGCAGTAGGCCGATCCATTGTAGCGTTGCGATCGCGACGATGAAGGGTAGCACCACGGCCTGAGCAAGACCGCAGAGAAAGCGCCGGCGCCAAGGAGCGGGCTCGAAATTCTTGCGCTCCTGTCCGGAAGCGCGCTCCGCGCGCTGCTCCAGGATCGCCGCGATGCCGCGCAAAGTGCGGCCGGCATAGACGTCGCGCAGGGCGATGCCCGCCAGCAGCGGGATCTTACGCACTTCGGAAACAAACCGGGCCGCCAGCATGGAATGGCCGCCGAGCTCGGTGAAGAAATCCGCCTCGAAGCTGATGGAGCGCAGCCGAAGCGCTTCCGTGGCGGCCTTGAGTAGCTGTGCTTCCGTCCATGTGCGCGGCGGCTCTTGTGCCTGGGTCGGCTGATCGGTCACCAGCGGGATGGCGGCAAGCGTCTTGCGATCGATCTTGCCGGAAGGAAGTCGCGGCAGCGAGACATGGCTATGCCAGGCGGCGGGCACCATGTAGGGCGGCAGCTTGGCTGCAAGCACGGCGCGCGCCTTGTCGCGATCGAAGCTGCTGCCCGTGGTAACGACGTGGGCAACCAGCATGTCCTCGCCATCCGGCGGACGATGCACGACGACGGATGCGGCCTTCACGTCGGGAAGCTCGCCCACGACGGTTTCGATCTCGCCGAGCTCGATGCGATAGCCGCGAATCTTGACCTGGTCGTCGATGCGCCCGAGGAAATGGAGCTGCCCTTCCTCGTCCATCAGCACGGCGTCGCCGCTGCGGTAAAGCATCGGGTCGTCATGACCGGCGAAGGGATTGGCGATGAACTTCGCGGCTGTCAGCTGCGGCAGGTTTCTGTAGCCGGCAGCGACACCCGGTCCGCCGATCAGCAATTCACCGGTATCGCCACGTGCCACGAGTTGCAGGTTTTCGTCGACGACATAGGCGGTCGTGTTGGCGATCGGCCCACCGATCGTGATCGGCCGGGATGGATCGAGTTCGGCGTAGGTTGCAACCACCGTCGTCTCGGTCGGGCCGTAGGTATTGATCAGGCGCCGGCCGGCTTTCGAAAAGCGGCTGACGATCGCCGGAGGGCAGGCTTCGCCGCCGACGATGATGACGCGCAGGCTTTCGACATCGCGCTCCAGCATGGTGAGCAGCGTCGGCACGGTGTCGATGACCGTGATCTTTTCTGCTTCCAGTACATCTGCGAGCCTGTCGAGTTCGGCCATAACGGCAGATGTCGCAACCTTCAATGTCGCGCCGACCAGATAGGGAACGAATATCTCCTCGAGCGAAAGATCGAAGGCGACCGAAGCCTGTTGAAGAACGACGTCCGATTCGACCATGCCGAGGACATCGTTGCCTGCCCGCAGATAGTGGCAGATATTCCGGTGCGTGATGACGATGCCCTTCGGCTTGCCCGTGGAGCCGGAGGTGTAGATCGCATAGGCGGGATCGTCATGCGTGGCGGCACGCGGCGCGATGCCATCATTGTCTTCTGCGAGCAGTCCCTTGAGGATCAGGGTCTGGCCGTCGAATTCGGGGGCAAGGGCCGCCTTTTCATCATGGGTCAGCAGCCATTTCGCGCCGCAATCGGCGAGGCTGACCGCCACGCGGTCGGCAGGGGCCGCGGCATCGAAGGGAATATAGGCAGCTCCGGCCTTGAGAATCGCCAGAAGTGCGACATGTAGCTCGAGGGAACGCTGGAACCACAGACCGACGAAGTCACCCGGACCAATGCCACGACGGCTGAGTGAACGCGCTGCCTCATCGGAAAGCCGGTCCAGTTCGGCATAGGTCATCGCCTGGTCGGTTCCGATCAGCGTGAGTGCCGTCTTGTGGGGGCTGCGGGCAACCGTTGCCTTGAAGATGTCCACCATGGTTTCATTGCGGACGAATTCAGGCCGAATGCCGCCTGAGGAAACCGAGAGGCTGGCATTTGGGGTAATCGACGAAATCTGGATAGTCATGGTAACTTCTGCGGAACGAAACTCGGCACAATCAGCGTGCCATCTGCTCATGCTTATACACCCTTCAATTTGCAGCTCTCTTACGGGCGTTGTCAGTGAATTGTAATGTTGGGAAAGCTATGCTTGGTTCGCTGCAGGGCGAGCCCTGCGTGCCAGCTCGAAAGAAGGATTGATATTGTTGCGCATATTCGGGCGAGGAGCCGGCTGGCCCCGCTGGCTGTCCGTTCTCTTGGTGGCGGTTCCGCTAAGCTTGCCAGGCATGGAGGCATTCGGTCGCATACATAACAGTGTTCTGGTCGAAGATGCCGGCAGCTTGCGGCCGCTGCGCGACATCTATGCGGTCGTTGCGCGCGAAATGCCGGGAAAGGTGCTTCGCATCAAGCGGGTTCGCCGGGCTGGGCGTCAGGCCTATGCCGTGCGCGTGTTGAAGCCGGATGGCAAACGTGGTGATATAGTGCTCGACGGCGTAACGCTTGCCGTGATCGAGAGACGCTGAGAATGCGCATTCTGATTGCTGAGGATGAGCCCAGTATCGTGGCGGACATGCGCCGCTGCCTGGAGGATCAGCATTATGTCGTCTCGACCGTGAGCAATGGCGAGGAAGCCTGGTATCGCGGCGATATCGAGCATTTTGATCTCGTCATCCTCGATCTCGGACTTCCGAAGCTTGATGGTCTGACGGTGTTGCGGCGCTGGCGCGCGGAAAAGCGGGGTATGCCTGTTATCATACTGACGGCGCGCGACGGCTGGCGCGACAAGGTCGACGGCATGGATGCGGGTGCCGACGATTATCTGACCAAGCCCTTCCGCATGGAAGAACTTCTGGCCCGCGTGCGCGCCCTCATGCGCCGCGCCGCCGGGCAGTCCTCCCCGATCCTTTCCAATGGCGTGCTGGAGCTCGACACGCGCCAGCGCACCGTTTCGTTTCGCGGGCAGCCGGTTCAGGTGACCGCGCTGGAATACCGGCTTCTTGCCTATCTGATGCACAATGCCGGCACCGTGCTTTCCCGAACGCAGATCGCCGACAGCATTTATGACGAAGAGACGGAGCTTCTGTCGAACGCGCTCGAAGTGGTCGTCGCACGTCTCAGGCGCAAGTTCGACGGCACCGTCATCGAGACCCGGCGCGGCCAGGGCTACATTATCCCGCGCGAGGCGCCGCCGTCATGACACCGTTCTCGCTGCGAGGGCGGTTGCTGCTGGGTTCCGTGGTGGCGATCATCGTTGCAACTTTGCTGGCAGGGGTCGGCATCAATGCCATTTCCGGGCTGGCCGTCAGGGCTCTCGCCCTCTCGGAGATAGACGAGGAGTTGCGCGTTCTTCTCGCCGCGGTCGATATCAATTCGTCCAATCAGCTCTTCCTTGATGACACGCCGACTGATCCCCGCTTCGGCATTCCGAATGGTGGCTTCTATTGGCAGGTCGGCCGCAATGGCACTGTCGAGCTGCGCTCGCAATCGCTCTGGGAGCAGAACTTGCCTTGGCTGCGTGCCCGGCCTCGCGATGCCGGACGGGCGACGGATATGAAAGGGCCAAATGGCAGCCGTCTTCTCGCCGTCGAACGGTCCATTTCGATCCCCTCGGCCACGGGCGACCAGATGGTCGATATCGTCATGGCGCTCGACAACAGCGAGCTTGCACCGGCGCGCTGGCGCTTCTTCTATGCCATGGCGCCCTCTCTTGGCGTGCTGTCAGTCGCCCTGATCGGGGCAGTCGTGGTATTCCTGCGATATGGGCTGCGGCCGCTCAATGACCTGCGCACGGCCCTGATGGCGGTGCAGGAGCGGTCCGCGCGCAAGATCACTGGTCAGTTTCCGCGAGAAGTCCAGCCTCTCGTGGACGACCTCAACGGGCTGCTCGCATCGCGTGAAACCCAGCTGACACAGGCGCGTGCGCGCGCCGGCGATCTCGCGCATGGCCTGAAGACCCCGCTCGCGGCGCTCGAGGCGACTGCGCGTATTCTCTCCGAAGAGGGTATGTCGGAGCGGGCTGCGGCCATCCAGACGGAGGTGAGCCGGATGGAGGCACAGATCAAACGAACGCTTGCGCAAACCCGCGCAAGCCTCGCCGCCGCCCATACCGTCGGCGTCATGGATGCCAGCGCCGATCTCCAGAAGATCATTTCGGTCATGCGGCGTCTCTCGGCCGAGCGGAAAATCGATTTCGAGCTCGTGGCGCCGCCGGAGATGTGGCTGGCGATCGACGAGGCGGATTTTGCCGACATTACCGGCAATCTGATCGACAATGCCAGGAAATGGACGGCCGGCAAGGTCAAGGTTCGCCTGTCGCAGTTGCCCGAGGGCGTGGAACTGTGCATCGAGGACGATGGCCCGGGCCTGCCCGAGGATGCGGAAATGGCTTTCATCCGGCGCGGCAGGCGGCTCGACGAAAGCATCGCCGGAACCGGCTTCGGCCTGGCGATCGCCAAGGATCTGGTCGAAGCCTATGACGGCAAGCTGACGCTCGCCCGCTCCAGCCTCGGAGGGCTGTCGGTCACCGTCAATTTGCCGGCGCGGCTGGTCAAGGACAAGCAGACGGCGCTGGAAAACTAGTTCACTATAAGCGGCTCAAGCATTGCCGCCCGCCTTCTTGCTTTCGCAAGGCAGGCGGACGGATTGAATTTGGACCTTGTCGCCTCAGGCAGCGCGTCGCGTGCGTGTTTCGTTGGCGGCCTGCTCGCTAATGCGAAACTGTGCGAGCAGCTCGTTCAAGGTCGCGGCTTCCGACGCCAGGCCGTGGCTCGCGGCCGTCTGCTGCTCGACCATGGCGGCGTTCTGCTGCGTGCCCTGATCCATGGTGTTGACCGCCGTGTTGATCTCCTGGAGACCTGTCGACTGTTCGCGCGAGGCTCGCACGATCGCTTCGATGTTGCGGTTGATCTCCTGAACGTCCCGCACGATCACCTCAAGCGCTTCGCCAGTCTGGTTAACGAGGGTAACGCCGTTCTTCACCTGTTCGCCGGAGGCGGTGATCAGGGATTTGATCTCCTTTGCCGCCTGCGCGGAGCGCTGTGCGAGCTCGCGGACTTCCTGCGCGACCACGGCGAAGCCCTTGCCCGCCTCGCCGGCACGTGCGGCTTCGACACCGGCATTCAGAGCCAGAAGATTGGTCTGGAAGGCGATGTCGTCGATGACGCCGATGATGTTGGAGATCTCGCCGGAGGATTTTTCGATCATGTTCATGGCGCCGACGGCCTTTTCGACGATCTCGCCGGATTTTTCCGCGCCGCCGCGAGCTCGCGTGACGAGCTGGCCGACTTCTTCTGCCCGGCGGGCACTATCCTTGACCGTTGTCGTGATTTCCTCGAGGGCTGCCGCGGTCTCCTCGACAGAAGCGGCCTGTTGCTCGGTGCGGCGTGCAAGATTATCCGCGGCGGCGCGGATTTCTCCGGCACCGGTGTCGATTGCCCGGGCATTGCGCCCGACGGTCGCCATGGCGTCGTGCAGCCGTGCGACCGACATATTGAAGTCGGTCCGCAGGCGGTCGAGATCGCCGGCAAAGGGAACGTTGATGCGATGGACGAGATCGCCATTGGCAAGACGGCCAAGCCCATCGGCGAGCGACTGCACGGCGGAAGCGATCTGTTCCTCCTCACTGGCCCTGAGGGCTTCGCGGTCGCGCCGCTCCTGCTCGCTCAGCATCCGCGTATCCTCGGCCTCCTTCGCAAGGCGGCCACGCTGAATCATGTTGTCTCTGAAGACGGCGACCGCCGCGGCCATGCGCCCGAGCTCATCCTTGCGATCGGTTCCCGGAATTTCGGCGGAAACGTCACCGCCGGCAAGCTTGCCCATGGCGCTCGTCATCTGCAGGACCGGGCGGACCACCAATCTCGACAGCAGCATCGCCAAGACGCCGATCAGGGCGACGACGCCGATAGCGGTCGCGGCGGTCGCAGCAATCCGGAATTTGGCGACGCCGGCAAAAGCAGCGTCGCGGTCGATCTGCACGCCGAGATACCAGTCGGCGCGCGGCAAGCCTTGAACGGGCAGGAAGCTGACAAGGACGGACTTGCCGTTGAAGATCGTTTCGGAAATGCCGGAGCCGATCGCAGGCGTTGCCTGCGGAAAGGCATCGGCGAGCTTCTTGGTGACCAGCTGCTGATCCTGATGGACAAGAATGGTTCCATCGTTCTTCACCAGGAATGCCGAACCTTTGCCGCCCATGGTGACCGACTTGATCATGGAGACGAGCGAGCCGAGCGAGAAGTCGCTTGCGGCAACGCCGAACAGCTTGCCATCGCGTTTGACCGGCATGGCGGCGCTGATGATGAGGTTGCCCGTCGAAGCGTCATTGTAGGGATCGGTCAGGACCAGCTTGTCGGCCTTCACGGCATCCTTGTACCAGGGCCGCTTGCGCGGGTCGTAATCCGCCGGAAGCGGCTGGTTGGGAACGCTGGTGAAGACGCCCTGCTCGTCTCCGACATAGGTGGACATGAATTCGCGCAGCAGAACGGGATTGTCGAAAGCGCTGCTGATGCCGGCCGGATTTCCAGCCTTGGCGGCGGCATTGGCGGCAAGTTCGGTCAGCATGACGCGTGCGCCCAGCCAGTTCGAAATACTCTGCGACGCCTGAAGGCCGGAGGATTCGATCTCTCCCTTGACCGCCTCGCTGGCGGCCGTGCGCTGAAGGCTGTCTATGTAAATTGAAAAACCGGAGAGGGCGGCGATGACCACCAGAGATGCCACCACCAAAATTTTCGTCATCAAATTGGAACGGGTTTGCACGGGATCGGTCCTTTACGGTGATCCAGCGTGCCGATGATTGAAGAGGCCGACGCGCCGGATGGGCCAAACGTCATGGTCATTCCCGCAAATGCCGTCATGGCGCCGCGAATGTCTTGATGAGACATGCGGTCAGATATGCTTGAGAAGCGTTAAGGCGCCTTTAATCATGATCGATCGATGACCACTGAGGAAGAAGCAAGCAGCAGATGCCATATTCTCAGCTCAATGAAACCTCAACCTGCGATAGCTTTCAGGTATCTCTCAGCAGAACGTTCCACCACGCGATTGCCGTCGCCTCTGATCGTTCGGCCGGGGAATGCGCCGTAGATCGCTTCGAAACGATAGGGTCGGATGGCTTCCGATATCGCCGTCACGGCCTTGGCGTCGAGCGGAACAAGATTTGGGTAACTGCGCATGAAGCTGACGAACTTGCGGTCCATGGTCACCTGCATCGTGTCGCCGACGAAGAGCGCGCCGCGTCCGCCTTCGAGCCAAGGGCAATGGAGCACGCAACTGCCGTCGAAATGGCCGCCGCAGCGGATCATGGTCGCCTGGCCAATCGATAGTGTCTCGCCTGTCCATGGACGTAGCGCCGCATCGCGCCTTTGTACACATTCGCTATCGTCGGCGTGGATATGGATCGGCACGCCGCCGCAGGTGGCACTCCATTCGGTCATCGACGAATAGAAATGAGGGTGGGAGATCGCGATCGCGCTTAAGCCGCCCATGGCGGCGATCCGTGCCTTGCTGGGCTCGTCGATAAGGCTGAGGCAGTCCCAGAGGATATTGCCGTCAGGTCCTTCGATCAAAAAGGCGCGCTGGCCAATGCCGAAATGAGGCGAGATCTGCAGACTGTGGACGCCTTCCGCTTCCTCGTTCCAGATTACCTCATGCTTCTGGCCGAGGCTCGCCATGTCTGTCCATTCCTGTCCCGATTGAGGTACGAACTGGCGCTCGTCTTCGCAGATTGGGCAGGCCAGAGGTGGTCCGTCGCCTTCGTCGAACTGTGTGCCGCATGTGATGCAGATAAAATGCGTCATCTCGAACTCCTCGCCAGTCTGTCTTTCCAACCTGCGACCACGGACCCGCCGCACGGCAAGTGAAGGCTTCTGTGCTATATTGGCCAGACCTTGGACGGATCAAAGCAAAAAGGCGACGCAACAACCCTCAGACGATCTCGTTGGAGACAGAAAATCGTCGCTTTCAGGCCGACCTTTCTTGGGAAAATGGATATTCCTAACGAATGGTGGTAGGATTCATGAAAATCCTATATCTATGATTTTTAACGTAAAAATTCTTATTTCATCGATTTATGACAATCTGACCTTGCAAAAGGCGCCAAGACAAAGAAACATAGTCGGCTAATGAAAGTTTAGATAATCGCGATATTGATGCCCAGCATCGTAGGCATATGGAGGACCACTATGGCGCTAATTCTCGGCCTCGTTGCTCTGGCCGGCCACATCGCCCTTCTGCTTTGGGGCACGCGCATGGTCCAGACCGGTATCCAGCGCACATTCGGGCCTGATCTGCGCTCCTTTCTCGGCCGGGCGCTCAGCAATCGCACGAAGGCTTTTTTTGCGGGCATCGGTGTCACCGCCATCCTGCAGAGCAGTACGGCAACCGGCCTGATGGCCTCCGGCTTCGCGGCGGGCGGCCTGGTGGATCTCGTGCCGGCACTTGCCGTCATGCTGGGAGCCAATGTCGGCACGACCCTGATCGTTCAGGTGTTGTCTTTCAATGTCGCGGCGGCTTCGCCGGCGCTAATCCTGATCGGCGTGCTGATGTTCCGCCGAACCGGGAATTCACGCGTGCACGATCTTGGCCGCGTCATGATTGGGCTTGGCTTCATGCTTCTGGCACTGCATCAGCTCCTCGACCTGATGACGCAGTATGAGGGGTCGAAGGCGCTCGCCTACGTCCTTGATGCGATCGCCGCGACGCCGGTGCTGAGCATGCTTCTCGCAGCCATTCTGACCTGGGCTGCCCATTCCAGCGTGGCCGTGGTGCTGCTCATCATGTCGCTTGCAAGCAAGGGGCTCGTCGATGTCGATCAGGCCTTTGCTCTCGTTCTCGGCGCCAATCTCGGCACCGCGATCAATCCACTCATCGAAGGGCAGTCGGGAGCGGATCTATCGGTGAAGCGTTTGCCCATTGGCAATATGCTGACACGCATTGTCGGTGTGATCGCGATGATCGGCCTGCTGGAGCCAGCCGCACGTCTGTCGGCGATGATCGATAGCGACAGTGCCCGGGCTGTTGCCAATTTTCATACGGCCTTCAATGTCGTTTTGGCCGTGGTGTTCATGCCGCTATTGCGGCCCTATGCCGATCTATTGACCAAATTGCTACCGCAGAAGATCGACGAGGCCGATCCGACGCGCCCGAGATATCTTGATCCGGCGGCCAAGGAAACGCCCGTGGTTGCTCTCGGCGCGGCAGCGCGCGAGGCGCTGAGACTGGTGGACGTGCTCTCGGAAATGCTTGCGGGCGCCAAGTCCGCCTTATCGGACACGGATCGAAAGGCGCTGACGCGATTGCGATCGCTGGACAATATCCTCGACAGCCTGAACACGGCGGTAAAGACCTATCTGACATCGATCGATCCCGACGAGCTTGGAGAAGCCGACCGGCGGCGTCTGAACGAGATCCTGCTGTTTTCGATGAACATGGAACATGCCGGCGACGTGCTCGACCAGAACCTTCTGCCGCACCTGGCAAAACGCCTGCGCCGAGGTTTGAGTTTCTCGAAGGAAGGACAGCTCGAACTGGCGACATTGTTCGACCGATTGCAGTCGAACCTCCAGACGGCGGCTGCCCTGTTCATGACGCAGAATGAAAGTGCCGCCCGCATGCTGGCGGAGGAGAAGGTGATTTTCCGCAAGGCGGAGCGCGAGGGGACGGAAGCCCATTTCCAGCGCTTGCGCCAGGGCGGGATCGAGACCGCCGAGACCAGCTCGCTTCACCTCGACCTTCTGCGCGACCTCAAGCAGATCAATTCCCACCTCGTCGCCGCCGCAGCCTATCCCGTTCTGGAAGAGCGTGGCGAACTTTTGCAGAGCCGGACCCCAAGCCCGGTTCCACCGGTTGCAGTGACTGCACATGACTAAAAGATCTATCTCAGCCGTCTGTCGGGCGGCTGGGCCGGAATGCGCGGCGCCGATGTGGCTTCGATATGCCCATCGGTGACAGCTGTCCGGTCGGTCGCAGCGCTGCGCCATCAAAAGTTCCTTTGACCCCATCGTGAGAGCCATCGTGTAGGGAGGTAGTCAGCCAAACGCAGCCATTGTCCATTGGATTGCGGGAGGTGCTCCGAAATACCGAGTTCTCGCATGGATCTGCCGAAGATAAAGACACTGATCGATTTTGTTGGACGATCCAACGTTACCGAACTCACGGTGACGGAAAGGGATGTCACGGTTCGGATCTTCCGAACGCCCAATCCGACGGATTCGTTCGCGCCAGCGCAGGTGGCCGCCAGCGCAGCAACCGGTCATGCTCAACAAGGCGGCGATGTTTCATCACAAGGCACGGCCGTCACCGTGGCGGCGCCGATCTTCGGCGTTCTGCATCGGGCGGCCGCACCCGGGCAGGAGCCCTTCGTCAAGATCGGCGACATTGTGGAGGAAGGGCAGACGCTCTTCATCATCGAAGCGATGAAGGTCTTCAACAAGATCGCAGCCCCGCGGGCCGGCCGCATCAGGCAGATCACCCAAATAGATGGCGGCGAAGTCGAGACGGGCGACATGCTCGCGGAGATCGCGTGATGGCGGAATCTCTCGACAGGGTGGGGTTGGCACGCCGCCGTTTCGATACGGTCCTGATTGCCAATCGCGGCGAAATTGCCGCGCGAATTCAGCGGGCCTGCCGCGAACTCGACTTGAAGACGGTGGCGATTTGCTCTGAAGCCGATAGGCAGGCACCTTACGGCGAGACCGCCGACACCTTTCTGTGCATCGGTCCGACGAACGCAGCCGGCAGTTATCTCAATCAAAATGCGATCCTCCTTGCCGCGCAACTGACCGGAGCGGGTGCGATCCACCCCGGCTACGGTTTTTTGTCCGAGAACGCTGCCTTTTCCGAAGCCGTTGAGAAAGCCGGTCTCACATTCATTGGGCCGGACGCTTCCTCGATTGCGATCATGGGCGACAAGATATCGGCGAAACGGGCAATGATTGCTGCCGGTGTGCCCTGCGTGCCTGGTCCCGATACATCGCTTCCGGATGATCCGGCGTCGGTCGAGCAGATCGCCCAGGAGATAGGCTATCCCGTGATCATCAAAGCCGCCGGCGGCGGAGGCGGCAGAGGGATGCGGGTGGTTCCGGGCGCAGGCGAGCTGCACGAGGCCATCGTCCTGACACGGGAAGAGGCTCGTCAGGCTTTCGGCTCTCCAACACTCTATATAGAGAAATTCCTTCAGCATCCGCGTCACATCGAAATTCAGGTGCTCTGCGATATCCATGGCAATGCCGTCTGGCTCGGGCATCGCGATTGCTCGATGCAGCGCCGGCATCAGAAGGTCGTGGAAGAGGCCCCTGCGCCCGGGATCTCTTCGGAAGCGATTGGCTCCGTCGGCCTGGCCTGCGTGGAAGCTTGCCGGCAGATCGGCTATCGCGGCGTCGGAACCTTCGAATTCCTCTATGAAAACGGCGCTTTCTACTTCATCGAAATGAACACGCGCCTGCAGGTCGAGCATCCCGTCACCGAGATGACCAGCGGGATCGATATCGTTCAGGCGCAGATAATGGTCGCCCAGGGCATTCCCCTCGAAATGCGCCAGGACGATGTGGCATGTGTCGGTCATTCGTTCGAATGCCGCGTCAATGCCGAGGACCCGGAAAGTTTCTTGCCGTCTGCGGGCACGATCTCCGATCTGGCGCTGCCGGAAGGGCCAGGTATCCGGGTCGATACCCATATTCATGCCGGCTATCGCGTCTCGCCCTATTATGATTCGCTCATCGCCAAGTTGATCGTTCATGCGCCTACCCGGGCCGACGCGATGACAAGAATGCGAGAGGCGCTTGCCGCCACCCGGATAGGAGGGATTTCCACCAACCTGCCGTTGCTGCGCGCATTGTTCGACGATGAAGGCTTTGCCCGGGGCGAGACCGATATCCACTATCTGGAGCAATGGCTTCGGCAGAGGAGGGCGGCATGAGCGCGATCGACTTTAGCGATCCTTCGATCATCGCGGCCTTGGCCGAAGCGCTGACGGCGGCAGGCGTCGACGGTCTGGAAATTTCGCGACCGGGCGCCAATCTGCGTATCGTGGTTTCGAAGGCTGGGCATGCTGAAATCAGGCTGACGAGAAACGCGCAGCCTCAACCGACGATACCAGTGGCGGTGGCCAAAGCGCCGATGGCGGGCCACTTCTATTCCTTGCATCCTTTGGATTCCGATGGAACCGGGCATCTTCCGCGCGCTGTCTCCAGCGAGGATGTGATCGGGTTCATCCGCATCGGTTCCGTCCTGCTTCCCATTCTCGCCGGCAGGACCGGTTTGCTGGTCAGGCAATTGGTCGAGGCTGAAGCCCTGGTCGGATTCGGGGATCCCCTGTTCGAAATCGAGCCGCTGTCATGATCGCCACCTCGAACACCGTCACATCGTCGCGCGAAATCGTTCCCGCCTCCAAGGGCCGGGCCAGGATCTCCTGTATCGGCACCCGATCTTTCCTGCTCGAAGCGCCCGGCGAATTCCATCTGCCTGCGCAGCGGTGGATCTGGGCCCTGGCGCAAACGGTGAAGGGCTGGACCGATATAGCGGAAGTGATCCCCGGGATGACCAATCTTCTAGCGATCTTCAAGGAGACGCCCGAGGATCCCGAATTGGTGGCGGGCCGGCTTCTTGAAGCATGGAACAAGGCCGATAGCCTCGATCTGGCGGGAAAGATCATCGAAATCCCCGTTCACTATGGCGGCAGCTATGCGATTGATCTTCCCGCGATCTGCGATTTTTGCGGCTTGAGCGACCGTGAGGTCGTGCGCATCCACTATGAGGCGAGTTACCGCGTCTTTGCCCTGGGAAGCGCCCCCGGTTTCGGCTACCTGCACGGGCTCGACCCGCGCATCTACATGCCGCGCAAGACCATTCCGTCGCTCAGGATGGAGAAGGGCAGCGTGACGATCGGGGGGATGCAGACAGGCGTTGCGATGCTGACAGGCCCGAACGGGTGGAACTCGCTCGGACATGCGGATCTGCAGATGTTCGATCCGGCCTCCGCGACGCCAGCCCTGATGGCGCCCGGCGATACGGTGCGTTTTCTGCCGGCAAGGATCGAGCTATGATTGAGATCATTGAAACCGGCCCATTCAACACGGTTCAGGATCTCGGCCGCCCCGGTTATCGCGATATTGGCGTCACGGCCAGCGGCGCGATGGACCCCCTTGCGGTGAAGATCGGCAATATCCTCATTGGCAATGACGACGACGCGGCGGGAATAGAGGTCCAGACCTTTCCGTTCAAGCTGCGGTTCGAGACGGGTGGCATCTTTGCCGTCACGGGCGCGGATGGCAGCCCCACGCTGGACGGAAGGGAGCTGCGTTCCTGGTGCACCCACGTCGCCGAGCCGGGTCAGCTTCTGGAGGTAAGGCAGCCGCCCCGGTTAGCGCGCGCCTATCTCGTGTTCCGCGGAGGGCTGGATGTGCCGGTTCTCATGGGCTCGCGCAGCACATCCCTGCGCGGTGGCTTCGGCGGCAATGCCGGTCGAGCGCTCGTCAGGGGCGATAGGATTGAATTTGGGGCGGCCGCCGATGAGCTCCCCTTGCCGGCTGGTGGTCTTGCCGTCGTCGAGCCGGCGGTGGCGCTGCATGATGTCTTTCCGGCCCCAACTGATGGCGTGCTGTCCATCCGTGCGATCGTTGCTGGCGAACATGAGCTGTTCGCCTCGGAAGGCGAGGCCTTCTGGGGTCAGGTCTGGCGCATATCGTCAAGCAGCGACCGCACCGGCTATCGACTATCCGGCGAACCCATAAGGCCGATGTCGACGGTCGAGATGCGCTCTCATGGCGTGGTGCCTGGCGTGATTCAGGTCCCGCCCGGCGGTGAACCGATCATTCAGATGAGCGATGCCAATACCGCGGGCGGCTATCCGAAGATCGCCGGCGTCGTCGAATGCGATCTGTGGCGGCTCGGTCAGGCACGGATCGGAAGCCGGTTGCGGTTCGTCCGTGCGACACATGCCGAGGCACGCGCCGTGGAGCAGGCCATGACCGGCTACGTCGAGGATATCAGGCGGACGTCGCAGATGGTCAAGCGTGCTTTGAAGGCAATGGTCTGATGAGAGTGGTGGGGACCAAGTGGAGGCGCGGGTGAAAATCGATCTGAATTCCGACATGGGGGAAGGTTTTGGTCCCTATCGGCTATGTGATGACGAAGCGATGATGAAGATCGTCTCATCGGCCAACATCGCCTGTGGTTTTCACGGGGGGGATCCGGGGACGATGGCGCGCATGGTTCGTCTCGCCAAGGAGAATGGCGTAGGCATCGGCGCGCATCCGGGGCTGCCGGATCGCGCGGGCTTCGGCCGTCGCGAGATGGCGTTCCAGCCGGACGAGCTACGGCAGCAGATGCTCTATCAGCTTGGTGCATTGACCGCCATCGCTAGGAGCGAAGGCATGACCCTTGGACATTTCAGTTTTCACGCGGCCATGGGCAATATGGTCAATCGCGATCCAGCGCTCGCCGATCTGATGATGAATGCCATTGCCACGGTCGATCAGCGCCTCGTCGTGTTCGTGACGCCTGACAGCGAAATCGAAAGGGCGGCAAAACGCGCGAAACTCAAGACGCTGGCGCTGTTTCTGGCCGACCGCGCCTATGATGCCGGCGGCAGGCTCGTTTCCCGCGATCTGCCGGGAGCACTGGTCAAGGACGAAGCTTCCGTGCGGGCGCGAGTGCGCCGTTTCCTGACCGATGGAACCATCGAGGCAATCGACGGCACCGCGCTTGAAATGCCGGCGAGATCGATCCTCGTGCACTCAGATACGCCCGGCTCGCTGGAGCTCGCGCGAATTATCCGCAACGAAATCGAGGCCACTGGAGCCACGCTCACACCTGCGGCTGAGCTTGCATCCTGATTGCCTCCGGCCACCAAGTTTTTCATTTCCACCGAAAGAACACGCCAATGCCCTCCACAGCTGATCGCCTGAAGAATGTTTCCATCTCCGCTTCCGCCGCCATGACCCAACGCGCCCGCGAGCTGGCCGCCAAAGGCATCAAGGTCGTCAGCCTTTCATCCGGGGAGCCGGATTTTCCGACACCGGCCCATGCAATCGATGCAGCGCATGCTGCCGCACTTGGAGGCGATACAAAATATCCGCCGATGGATGGTACGCCGGCGTTGAAGGCTGCGATCAGCCGAAAATTCAAGCGCGACAACAATCTCGATTACGATGCGAGCCAGATCGTCGTTTCGGGCGGCGGCAAGCAGGTGATCTTCAACGCGATGCTTGCCACCTGTAATCCAGGTGACGAGGTCGTCATTCCCACGCCGTCATGGGTCAGCTATGCCGATATCGTCAAGTTTGCCGGCGGCGTCCCGGTCGCCGTGCCTTGCTTCGAGCAGGCCGGGTTCAAGCTGCGTCCCGAAGACCTTGAGGCCGCGATCACGCCGTGCACAAAATGGCTGATTCTGAACTTCCCGAACAACCCGACGGGCGCTGCCTGCTCGCGCGCGGAAATGGCAGCGATCGCCGAGGTCATGCTGCGCCATCCGGATGTCTGGATACTCACCGACGATATCTACGAACATCTGGTTTATGATGGTTTCGAATTCTGCACGATCGCCGATGCGGAACCGAGGCTTTACGACCGGGTCCTGACCATGAACGGCGTCTCCAAGGCCTATGCCATGACCGGTTGGCGCTTGGGATATTGCGCGAGCGGTTCGAAGGAGCTGATTGCCGCCATCAGCAACGTCAACGGTCAAAACGGCGGCGGTATTGCAACCGTCACACAGGCGGCGGCGATCGCGGCGCTGGACGGTCCGCAGGATCTCCTGCAGGAGCGGGCGGCAATCTACAGGGAAAGACGCGACTTTGTCCTCGATCAACTGTCGAAGGTCGATGGGCTGCGCTGCCACAAGCCGGAAGGCGCCTTCTATATCTATCCCAACATGTCCGGCCTGATTGGCAAGACCACCAAGGGCGGACGCAAGATCGAGAGCGACGTCGATTTCGTCATGGCGCTGGTCGAAGAGCAACATGTCGCGACAGTGCAGGGTTCAGCCTATGGCATGAGCCCCTATTTCCGCATTTCCTACGCGACAAGCATGGAAAAGCTTGGCGAGGGCTGCGCCCGTATCGCCGAATTCTGCCACGATATGCGCTGAGAGACGATTCCGCACGACTGCGATCCGGCTTGCGGGTCGGGAAGGACACGTTCCGAAGCTCTAAAACTTCAATTGCTCTGTCAGCTCGACGAGGATGTCCTTGACGGCGAATGCCGGCTCCGACAACGAGTTCTGATCGGACGTGCAAAGCGACAGCGTTTCCTCGATCCGCGGCGAGATCAGCCGGCAGACGAGAGGCTCGCTCGATTCCGAGACGATACGGTCGGCGATCGCTTTTGGCATGATGGTCGCGCCAAGCCCGCTTCCGACGGCGCGCGCCAGGGTGCGCACGATCTCGACTTCGGCCACGACCTTGAGATTGATGCGGCTACGCGTAAAGGCGGCATCGACGGCCCGGCGCACGAAATTGTAAGCCGGCGGCAACAGCATCGGCATCCCATCGAGGGCACTGACCGGTACGGGTTTCTGGTCTGAATCGATCGCGAAATTGCGATGAGCGACAAGGTAGAATTCCTCCCTCAGGATCGGCTCGAACCGCACGCCCTTGATCGGCCCCGTACCGTGGATCAATGCCATTTCCAGCCGGCCGGTCATGATCATCTGGCTATAGGTCTGGCCGACGCTCTCCGTCAGATGAAGTAGAATCCCGGGGTGCCTCTTCCGTGTCTCCGCCAGAAGATCGACCGAAAGCGTGGCGGCGCTGCTGAAAGGCACGAGACCGACCGAGACGCGTCCAGCAAGCGAATTACCGGCGGCGGCGGCATCGGCTTGCGCCTGTTCCATCTGGCGCAGAATGATTTGCGCGTGCCGATAAACCGCGTGTCCGGCATCGGTCATGCTGACGCCCTGCTGGCTTCGGATCAGGAGCTTCTGGCCGAAATGTTCCTCAAGCGCCGCCAATTGCTGGCTGAGAGCGGGCTGCGCGAGATGCAGGATATCGGCGGCCCGCGTGATGCTGCCGCTATCGACGATAGCGATGAAGGATTTGAAGCGTCTGATATCCATGGCATTCGTGCTGTTCTGTCCTTGCCGGGCATGTTTGCAGACACGGATCTGTTTTGCAACGCGGGCCGATGTCGGCAACCGTTGCGAGTCGCTGCGAAAGTGGCGCGATGACCCGCGGCTTTGGCCGGCTGGCTGGCGGCCGGCACATCTCCATAAAACTTGCTTATTACTCCAAAAGTAATCGGTCTTAGGCAAGGAGTTGAAGCTCCGCTAATGTCCACACCAACAAAAAGGGGATCAGAATGCCATTCTCCGATTACAAGACCGCGCTGGTCACCGGCGCTTCCTCCGGTATTGGCGCCGCCGTGGTCGAGCGGCTTTGCCGCGAGGGCATCGAAGTGCATGCGATCGCTCGCAGCGCCGGTGCCCTGAAGGAGCTGGCCGAGCGCACGGGATGCATCGCACATGTCATCGATGTCACGGATCGTGCCGCAATCGCCGCTCTTGCGAGCAGTGTCGAGTTCGACATTCTGGTCAATAATGCCGGTGTTGACCGACCGAAGAAATTCCTTCAGGCGGATGAAGAGGACATCGATCTGCTCATCGACGTCAATCTTCGCGCCGTTCTGTACATCTGCCGTCTGGTCGTGCCGGGCATGGTTGCTCGCGACCGCGGGCATGTCGTCAATATCTCCTCGATCGCCGGACACTACAATTTCGGCGGCAACTCCACTTACCATGCCGTGAAGGCCGGTGTTGCGATGCTGTCGAACCAGCTGCGTATCGATGCATTCGGCAAGCGGGTCCGGGTCACCGAGATCTGCCCCGGCCGCGTCGCGACCGATATCTTCAACCACGTCCATGGCGATGACCCGAGCGTGCGCGAGCGCTTCATCGACGGGTTCGAGCTGCCGCAGGCGGCCGATATCGCCGATGCGATCGCCTTTGCGATTTCAGCGCCGGTCGCGGTCAATATCGGCCACATGGAAATCACCCCGACATTGCAGGTGATGGGCGGCCTGCAGACGGCAAAGCCCGAGACGTCCGCCGCCACCTATGATGCGAAAGGTGCGAAGCGGTGAGCGGGTTCGATCTGTCGGCCATTCTGAGGAATCCGGATTATGTCGCGATGCTCTTGCGAGGCATTGAGATGACTTTCGTCATCTATATCGGCTCCTGGCTCCTTGCGATGACGCTGGCCATCCTGCTTTTTGCCCTTCGCGTCTCGCCGCTTCGCATCGGCGATCCGATCGTGAAGGCTTACGTCTCCTATCACCGCAACGTGCCGACGCTTGTGCAGCTGATGTTCTGGTATTTCGGGATCTATACGCTGATGCCGCAAGGCATCACCGACTGGCTTGCCGATCATGATGCCGAGGCGATCTTTGCCATCATAGGTCTGGGATTGTGCCAGGCCGCCTATTTCAGCGAGGATTTGCGCTCCGGCATGCGGTCGGTCAGCCCAGGGCAGATGGAAGCGGCGAAAGCGCTCGGGCATGGCTACATCTCGGCCATGCGTTTCGTCATCCTGCCCCAGGGCGTGCGCAATGCTCTGCCGCCGCTCATCAATCACAGCGTTTCCTTGTTCAAGAACAGCAGTCTCGCGATCGTCGTCGGTGCGTCAGAGCTTACCCATGCCATCAAGGAGATCGACAATGTCAGTTTCCGAACCTTTGAGATCTATCTGATCGGCACGGTCATCTATCTGTTCTTCTCGCTCATCATCATGGCCTTCGGCACATATATCTCGCTGCGCAGCGATCCGGCGCGGAGGGCGCGTGCGTGATCCAGGATATCATCAAGATCATCCACGATTATTGGCTTCTGCTGCTGATCGGTCAGTATCCCAATGGCCCGCTGGGTGGCCTTGCCAATACGCTGATCCTTTCAGCACTGGCCATCGCGCTCGCATTTCCTGTCAGCATTCTGCTAGCCATGGCTCGCCTCTCCAAATGGGCAGTCCTCAGATGGCCCGCAACTGGCCTCGTCTACATCACGCGCGGCGTTCCGCTGCTGATGCTGATCCTGTGGTGCTATTTCATCGTTCCGCTTTGGACGGGCGCCGACGTGCCGAGCTTCCTGATCATGCTGGTAACGCTCGTGATCTATGAGGGCGCCTTCCTGAGCGAGGTCGTGCGGGCCGGCATCGTCTCGCTCGGCCAGGGGCAAATGGATGCCGCCAGGGCGCTCGGCCATGGTTACATCGGCGCGATGCGTTTCGTGATCCTGCCGCAGGCGCTCTACAACATGATCCCGAGCATGATCTCGACCTTAGTCTCGACGATCAAGGACACGACGCTCGGCTACATCATCAACGTGCCGGATCTGACTTTCGCGGCAAGCCAGGTGAACAACCAGCTTCTGTCGCAACCCTTCCAGGTCTTCTTCATCCTCGCCGCGGTCTATTATGTGCTCTGCTGGAGCCTGACCCACGTCGCGAACAGCGTTGAACGGCGAATTGCCCGCCGGCGGGCCGGTCCGCGGAAGATACGCCTGCGCAGCGACGTCGTTCCCTTAAAAACATTCACGGAGCAGTTATGAGCATCCCAGTTTCCGCACCGCAGGATGGCGCTCGGGAAATCCGTCTTCACGCGGTCTGCAAGAGCTATGGTCATTATCAGGTGTTGAACAACATCGATGCCGATGTCAGTCGCGGCGAAGTCGTCGTTATTTGCGGACCGTCTGGCTCCGGCAAGTCGACCTTGATCCGCACGATCAACCGGCTGGAGGAGATCAATAGCGGTTCGATAGATTTCGAGGGAAAGAATATTCATGCCGCGATGGGCGCTGCCGAGCTCAATCGGCTGCGCAGCCGGATCGGCTTCGTCTTTCAGAATTTCAACCTGTTTCCCCATTTATCTGTTGTCGACAATGTTTCCATGTCACCGATCCGGGTCAAGGGCGTGCCGGCGAAAGTGGCGCGCGACAAGGCGCTCGCACTGCTTGAGCGCGTCGGTCTTGCCGACAAGGCGACTACCTATCCCGGCCAGCTTTCTGGTGGTCAGCAGCAGCGCGTCGCCATTGCCCGCGCGCTCGCGATGGAGCCGCCGGTCATGCTCTTCGACGAGCCGACGAGCGCGCTTGATCCCGAGATGGTCGGCGAGGTGCTTAGTGTCATGAAAAGCTTGGCGGCCGAAGGAATGACCATGCTCTGCGTCACCCATGAAATGGGCTTTGCTCGCGATGTGGCCGACCGGATCTGGTTCATCGATGCCGGTGAGATCTTGGAAACCGCGCCACCCGAGGAGTTTTTCAAGAGCCCTCGTCATCCCAGAGCTCAGCGCTTTCTTTCCGATCTGCGCCATTAGAGCAATTCCAGGAAAAGTGTGTAGCGGTTTTCCGTCCGGAATTGCGAGAAAACAAAGAGATAAAGCACCACAAATCAATAACAAGGAGAACAGCTATGGACTGGAAATATCTTGCCCTGACATTGGCGCTTTCCGGCGTCGCCATTGCCCTGCCGGCCAAGGCGGATCAACTCGACACCATCATGTCGGCAAAGACGCTGCGCTGCGCGACCTATGCCGACGTGCCGCCGTTTTCCTCGCCCGATCCAAAGACCAGAGAAATGGTCGGCTTCGATGTCGATCTGTGCCGGGCGATCGCAAATGAACTCGGCGTGAAAGCCGAGATCAAGCCGATCTCGGTCGAGGCGCGTGTTCCCGAAGTGAAACTTGGCCGCGTCGATATCACGGTTGCCAATCTTGCCTATACGCTCAGCCGCGCGGAACAGATCCAGTTCAGCGACCCCTATTATATCGCCAAGGAAATGCTCATCGTTCCCGCGGATGATGCCGGCAAGACGAAAGCCGATTTCGAGGGCAAGCGGCTTGCCTCGACCAAGGGCTCGACTTCGGAACTGGCAATCAAACTCAACAAATCCGATCCGCTGACCTTCCAGGACACCGGGTCTGCCTATCTCGCCGTTCAGCAGGGCAAGGCGCGCGGTCTGGTCGCCAACACCATGACGACGACGCTGCTTGTCAACGAATCCAAGACGAAGGGCAAGCAGATGCGCATGATCGACGAACCGATGCTGCTGGAGCCGGTTGGCATCGGTATGCAAAAGGATCAGCCCGCGCTGACCGCAAAGATCAACGAAATCCTGCACACGCTCGACGGCAAAGGCGAGATCAACAAGATCTGGGAGAAATGGCTCGGACAGAACACCGAATACAAAATGACCCGTACCGAAAAGGTCGTCCCGATCACCGAATTGAAGTTCGACCCCATCCCCTGACGAAGGGCGGCCTAGCCGGTCAGTCCATCCATCAAAATCGTTATCGATAACAGGCGGCGGGCGCGCCCGCCACCGGCTTAACCATGGGAGGTTTCCTTGACCCACATCAAAGATATTGCCAAGCGTCCAAGCAAGGCCGACATCGAGGCGCTTGCCAAATTCTCGCCCGCGACGATCCATGAGGCCCAGGGCCGTCGCGGCGCGCTGTCCTCGCGGCTGAAGCCCGTGGATTATCGCATGAAGCTCTGCGGCCCGGCATTCACGGTCAAGTGTGCGCCGCGTGACAACATCATGCTCCAGCTCGCGATCAACTACGCCAAACCGGGCGATATCATCGTTGTCTCCGCGGGTGAGTATGAGGAAGCAGGCTCCTTCGGCGATGTTCTGGCCAATGCCTGCCTAGCCAAGGGCATTGGTGGCCTGGTGACCGATACCGGCGTGCGCGACACGCTGCAACTGAGAGAACTTGGATTTCCGGTGTTCTCGCTGAGCGTCTGCATCAAGGGCACAGTCAAGGAGACGATCGCTGCGGTCAACGATCCGGTCATCGTTGGCGGAGAGATCATCAATCCCGGCGACATCGTCATCGGCGACGCCGACGGACTGGTCATCGTTCGCCAGGAAGAGGCGCTGGATGTCGCGCGGCTCTCACAGGCCCGCGACGAGGCCGAAGCTGGATACATCGAGGCCTACAAACAGGGCAAGTCGGTCATCGAAGTCAGCAAGCTTGAACCTGTACTGAAGGCCAAAGGCCTCATCGTAGGTATCTGAGCTACGGGCGTTTGAAGTCTCTACGGCCAACCACATAGGCGGCGATCCCATTGACGACAGATTGCTGCCGCCGTGACCGCCTATGATTCTATGAGGCGCTCGGCGCTGAACTTGTCCGTTATCAGCGTATCGATAACTCCGATCCTCAGGGCGCCGGCGATCGCCGCTGTCTTCTTCGCTCCGCCGGCAAGCGCGATGACCCGATCGACCCGTTCGAGATCTTCTAGCGGGAAGCCGATCACGCGCTCATCGAGCGGCGTTTTGACAGGCTTGCCGTCCTTGTTGAAGAACCGCAGCGATATATCGCCGACCGCACCGGCCTCGGCAAGATCGGCGAGCTCCCGCGACGAGAAGATATTGCCGGATCTCGCCAGCAGTTCCGACGGCTCCACGGCGCCGATGCCGACGATGGCAAGCGTGATGCTGCCGAAAAGATCCATGGTCTCCCGCACGAACGGATCCGCCTGCATCAGGAGTTTGGCCTCGCGCGAGGTCGTGACGCCCTGTACTGGAAGAAGCTTCGGTTCGGCGCCGGTCAGTCGAGCGAGGCGGGTGGTCAGCTGGGTGGCATGAGTCTGGACCGACGGGTCGCCCATGCCGCCCAGCGTCTGAACGACGTACTTGGCCTGGGCGCTCTTTTGCGGATGAATGTTCTCCACCATCCTGAAGATCGTCTGGCTCCAGCTCGAAACGCCGATGATTTCGCCGGGTGCAAGCGTCACCTCCAAAAGATGCGCGGCGGCTTCGCCGATCCGGGCCATGATGGCGCCGTCGCGGTCCTCCGTGCATTCGACGACGATTGCCTCGGGGAGACCGTACTTCTCGCGCAGCGCTCCTTCGAGTTCGCTGTAGGTGCCGACGGGCGGAATGACGCTCGTGCGAACGATGTCTTCCGCCTCGGCCCGTTTCAGCATTCGCGACACCGTCGCCTGCGACAGGCGAAGGTGCTGCGCGATATCCGCCTGCCGCTTGCCCTCTATATGGTACATCTGGGCAACTCTTGAGATGAGGCGGAGTTCGTTAAGGCGAGCCATCGTTGATCCCGGGGTGAATTTTTATTCACCTTTAACCGGAGTTGCGCGCAACGTCGAGCGGGCCAGCGCATCATTCCACCTGTTCAGGAGGCCTGTACTGTCGATGTTCTCCGGCTCGATGATCTTATTGTTTCTCGGAAGCGCCGCGATGGCGACGAGATCCGGCCACAGGCCTATCGAGAGACCTGCGAGATAGGCTGCCCCAAGAGCGGAGGCTTCCGGTGCCTCGCACTGGATGACGGCGTGCCCCACCAGGTTTGATACGCACTGCATGAGAAAGCGGTTCTGGCTCGGGCCACCGTCGACATAAAGCGTGCCGAGATCGCCACCGCTCTGTGCTCGCATGGCCGTAATCACGTCATGAACCTGGAAAGCGATCGAGTCAGTAACCGAGCGCGCCATCTGCGCGCGGGTTGTGCTGAAGTTGATCTGTGAGAAAAGGGCACGGGCGTCGGAATTCCAGTAAGGGGCGCCCAAACCGACGAAGGCGGGCACGAAGCCCGGGCCATCAGGCTCAGCGGTCGCCGCTAGGTCGATAAGGGAGCCAACATCCGGAAGGCCCAGGATGCCGGCCATCCAGGGCAGGCTCGCGGCGCACACGAGGATATTGCCTTCGAATGCGAAGGTCGGTTGTCCGGCGATGCGCCAGGCGACCGTCGTGGTGATGCCGTTGCGCGGCGCGATGAAGCGCGGAAGAGTGGTCATGACAGAAGACCCTGTTCCGAAGGTCGCCTTGCCGTCGCCCGGCTTGAAGGCCCCGTGTCCGAACAGGGCCGCATGGCTGTCCCCGATGGCCGATCTGATCGGCGTGCCATCCGGAACGCCGGCAAGGCCGTGCGTTGTTCCGATGTCCGCGGAACTGTCGAGTACCTCCGGAAGGAGCCGGATATCGACTCCGAAAATCGCACCCAATTCCCTGCTCCAGGTTTGGGCCTCAAGGTCGAACAACTGGCTTCGCGCGGCGTTCGAGGCGTCGCAGACATGCTTGCGACCGCCGGTAAGGCAGTGAACGAGCCAGCTGTCGATCGTTCCGATGCGGACCTTTTTCCCATGCGCGACCCGATCGAGAAGCCATCGGAATTTCGGACCAGGAAACATCGGATCAAGGGGGAGGCCGGTCAGCGCCTCGACGCGCTTGAGATGCCCGTCCGCGATAAGACGCTCGCAATCCGACGCGGTGCGCCGGCATTGCCAGCTCAAGACCGGTCCGAGCGCTTTGCCAGTTTCGGCATCCCAAATGGTGACGGATTCCCGCTGATTGGAGATCGCTATCGCTTCGATTGTCGCGACGGGCGCGCTTCGCAGGCATAGTGCGATCGCTTCACAGACGGATGCGTAAATCCGATCGGGATCCTGCTCGACCCAGCCGGGCCGCGGATAGGAGATGCCTACCGGAGCCGAGCCTCTGGCAATGATGTCTCCGCTCTCGGAGACCAGTACCGCCTTGGAATTGGTGGTTCCCTGGTCGATTGCCAGAATGGCCCGCATCATATCCTCCACCGGAGCATGGTACCGAAAAGTGTGAGCGGTTCTCGGACGACATCATGCTCTATTTCTTTGATTTCAAAGCGGATTCAGACTTTAGCTCTATTCCAGCTAAAATCATCCGCCTCCAATGACTGGAACCGACGGCAATCCGCGCCGGTTCCAACGCGTCTGTTTGTCTACTTGCGCTTGATAAGCGCTTGCGCGGCGTCGGCAATAGCTGGTGGGGCCATGCCGAATTCATCGAGCAGGAATTCGGCAGAACCGGTCGGCGCGTAGATGCCGGGAACGCCGAGGCGCGTCATCGGCACGGGGGCGTTGTCGACGACAACCTCGGCCACGGCCGATCCCAACCCGCCAAAGATCGAATGTTCTTCCGCCGTCACGATCGCGCCGGTTTCCTTGGCGGCGGCAATGATGGCATCCTCGTCGATCGGACGAACCGTGGCGAGATTGATCACCCTGGCCTCTATGCCGCGTTGCGCGAGGATATCGGCGGCCTTCACCATGCGATGGGTCAACGTTCCGTTCGCAATGAGCGTGACATCGGAACCTTCACGCAAGAGATTGGCCTTTCCAAGCTCGAACTTATAATCCTCCGGCAGCAGGTCGGGCACGCTGACCCGCGACAGGCGCAGGAAGCATGGACCATTGTAATTTGCCGCCCATTCCACCGCCGCCGCCGTCTCGATGCGGTCGCAAGGCGCGATCACGGGGAGGTTGGGCAGAACTCGGGTCCAGGCGAAATCCTCTATCGAGTGATGGGTCGGGCCGAGCTCCCCATAGGCCATGCCGGAGGAAATGCCGACGAGCTTGACGTTAGCGTTCGAGTAGGAGATGTCGGCCTTGATCTGCTCAAGCGATCGTCCTGTGAGGAACGGTGACGCGCCGCAGACATAGGGGAGGCGTCCGCCATTGGCGAGGCCCGCGCCCACGCCGACCATGTTCTGCTCGGCGATGCCGACATTGACCAGCCGATCGGGGAATTTGGACTTGAAGCCGCCGAGCTTCGAAGATCCGACCGAATCGTTGCAGACTGCGACGATCGTTTCGTTCTCGGCGGCAAGGCGTTCGAGCGTCGATGCGAAAGCGTCTCGGCAGTCATGGAGCTTGGGTGCATTCACAGGCGCGTTCATTAAAGTGCCTCCGACAATTCTGCCAATGCGACTTCGTACTGTTCCTTGTTCGGAACCTTGTGGTGCCAGTCGACGCGGTCCTGCATGAAAGAGATTCCGTGCCCCTTGTTGGTGTGGGCCACGATGCAGTGGGGGCGCTCGCTTCGGCGCTCGAGCGCCGGGACGACCTCGTGCATGTTGTTGCCGTCGATTTCGCTGACGTCCCAGCCAAAGGCTTCGAGCTTCGGGCGAAGAGGTGCTATGTCGTTCGTATCCGAAAGCGCGGCACCCTGCTGGAAACGGTTGTGGTCGACGATCAGGGTGAGGTTATCAAGCCGGAACTGCGCCGCGGCCATGATCGCCTCCCAGTTGGAGCCTTCCTGCATCTCGCCATCGCCGGTGATCACGTAGGTATGGTAGCCGGCCCCGGATAATTTCGCCGCCTTGGCCATGCCAACCGCGACCGGCAGGCCGTGTCCGAGAGGACCAGTATTGGTTTCGACGCCCGGCACCTTGTTGCAATTGGGGTGTCCATTGAGCCGTGAATGCGGCTTCAGGAACGTCGAAATCTCGTCTTCCGGGATGAAGCCGCGTTTCGCCAGAGTGACGTAGAGCGCGCACGCCGTATGTCCCTTCGACAGCACAAACCTGTCCCGATCGGGATGTTTCGGCTGATCCGGCCAGACGCGCAGCACGCGGAAATACAACGCGGTCAGAAGGTCGATCACGGACATCTCGCCGCCAATATGTCCGGCCCCTGCCTCGTAGACTGCCTGGAGGTCTCGCAGACGTATCTGGCGAGCAACACGTTCAAGTTCGGAAAGCTCCATTATTTCCTCGTGTGAATAAATATTCATTAGTTTATATTTTTGCACAGGAGGGCCGTTAGTCAAGCCCCCATATATCCGTTGTTAGTAAAACAGGCAGATAAGACCCGGTTGACAGCGCCAAAGTGAGTTGGTAATGAATTTTCCAGCATATGTGAATAAATATTCTGGCTTGAAGTTCTAGCCGCCAGACATGGCCGCTAGCCTCAGGTCCCAGGGAGGAATGATGGTGGCGATCGACGTTAATGAACAGAGCCGTCCGTCCGTGGCATGGCTGAGAAAGCTCACCGGTGCTACCGGACCGCTTGTCGGATTGCTCGCTCTTTGCGTTTTCTTGAGCCTCAGCACCGATGCGTTTCTTTCGCTCCGCAACGGCCTCAACATTCTCGATCAGATCACCGTGCTCGGAATCATGGCCGTCGGCATGACTTTCGTCATCCTGATCGGCGGCATCGACCTTTCCGTCGGTTCGGTTCTTGCGCTGTCCATGATGGTCATGGGCTGGACGGCAAATATCGCCGGCCTGCCGCTTGCCGCCGGCATCGTGGTCGCACTTGCCGCCTCCGCGGTGAGCGGACTGATCGTCGGGCTTCTCGTCACTCTTTTCAGGGTTCCGGCCTTTATCGCAACTTTGGCTATGATGTCGGCCGCGCGCGGTGTCGCGAACATGATCACGGATGGCCAGCAGATCGTCGGATTTCCCGACTGGTTCATGATGCTCGCGATCGATCGCCATTTCGGCGTGCTGACGGCAACGGTCTTCCTGATGCTGGCGGTCGTCGCCGTGGCCTGGGTGTTCCTTCACTTCCGCTCCGAGGGGCGCATGCTCTATGCCGTGGGCGGCAATCCGGAAGTGGCTCGTCTCGCCGGCATCAATGTTCAGCTAGTGACGATTGCGGTCTATGTCGCAAGCGCGGTACTTGCCGGTCTTGCCGGTATCGTATTGGCGGCTCGTCTCGATTCGGTTCAGCCATCCAGCGGCTTTGGATACGAACTCGACACGATTGCGGCCGTCGTCATTGGTGGCACTTCGCTCTCCGGTGGGTCCGGCGGTATCGGCGGCACGCTGATCGGCGTCCTGATCATCGGTGTCCTGCGCAACGGTCTCAATCTGCTCAACGTCTCGCCATTCCTGCAGCAGGTCATCATTGGCATCGTCATCGTGCTCGCGGTCGGTGCGGAAACGATCCGCAGGCGGCGGGCCTGACATTCTGGCCCGCGTCCGGCGGATCCCAGCGATTTCCCCTCCGAACGGTTTGGAGCGGATCATTTGCCCGAGGGGGAGGATATGCCCAAGGGTTCACTAAAAAAGGAGGAAATGAAATGAAACTTGCGCGCATTCTTCTGACCTCGGCCGCCGTGCTGGCGATGTCGTTGGGCTCTGTTCAGGCAAAAGACACCAAGAAGATCGGCCTGGCGGTCGCGAACCTGCAGGCAAACTTCTTCAACCAGATCAAGCAGTCCGTCGAGGATGAAGCCAAGAAGCGTGGCATTCAGGTCGTCACCGTGGATGCCAAGGGCGACGGTCCGACGCAGATCAACCAGATTCAGGATCTGCTCACCCAGAATATCGATGCCTTGATCTATATTCCGGCCGGTGCCGCTGCCGCGAGTGTTCCGGTAAAGCTCGCCAAGAATGCGGGTATTCCTGTCGTCAACGTCGACCGCAATGCCGACGGCGCGCCTGGCGACACTTTCCTTGCGACGGATTCCATCGCGTCGGCCAAGGCCGTTTGCGACTACATCCTCAAGCAGGCCGGCGGCAAGGGCAAGATGGTGATCATCCACGGCCAGAAGGGCACGACGCCTGAAGTCGACCGCAGCAAGGGTTGCGCCGAATCGCTGAAGGCAAACCCCGGCGTGAAGGTGGTTGCCGAGCAATATTCCAACATGTGGGCCCAGGACGAGGGCTTCCAGATCATGCAGAACATGCTGCAGGCAAATCCCGACGTATCGATCGTGTTTGCTCAGGCCGACGCGCTTGCCCTCGGCGCCGCGCAGGCGATCAAGGTTGCAAACCCGTCCCAGAAGATCGTTGTCGGCGGCTTCGACGGCGATACGGCGGCTCTGGAAGCGCTCAGCAAGGGTGTCTTCGATGTGACCGCGACGCAGCAGACGCAGAAGATGGGCCGCGACGCGGTCGCCAATGCCGTCAAGCTCGTCGCCGGCGAGAAGGTGCCCGCGGTGCAGCTCATGGACGCCACGCTGACGACCAAGGAAAACGTGGCCGGCTTCATCGCCAACCACCCGTAATCGTCCTGAAATCTTGAGGAGGTGTGCCGTGACTGAGCCCGTTCTTTCCCTGAGGGGCATATCCAAGCGCTACGGACCGCTTCAGGTGCTGAAGAATGTCAGCCTTGATGTCTATCCGGGTGAAGTGGTCGCGCTTCTCGGTGAAAACGGCGCCGGCAAATCGACCTTGTCGGGCATCATCGCCGGATCACGCACGCCTTCCGAGGGAACGATGACATGGCTGGGGCAGCCCTATGCGCCCGCCACGCCGCGCGAGGCGATCGACAAGGGCGTCGTCCTGATCCATCAGGAATTGCAGCTCCTGCCGCATCTTTCGATCGCCGAAAATGTCTTCATCGGGCGATGGCCGATGAAGAACGGGGCTGTCGATCGCCCTCAGATGGTCCGGCGCGCCCAGGAACAGCTCGCACGCCTGAACCTACATATTCCAGCGACACGCAAGGTCGCGGGCCTGTCGACTGCCAATCAGCAGCTCATCGAGATCGCCAAGGCGCTGGCGCTCAATGCCAAGCTGCTGATTCTCGATGAGCCGACCGCAGCGCTTGGTGGCGCGGAGACGGAAGCGCTGTTCGAGCAGGTGAGAAAGCTTCGGTCTGAAGGTGTCGGCATCATCTACATCTCCCACCGCATGGAGGAGATCAAGCAGATCACCGATCGCATCGTCGTCCTGCGCGATGGCGAGCGGGTTCAGGAGTTCGCCGACAGCGCCACACCCGTTCGTACCATCGTTGAAAGCATGGTCGGCCGTTCGCTGGACCGGATGTTCCCGGCTCTTCCCGAACCGACGGATCGCCCTGTTTTGCAGGTCAGCGGATTGAGTTCGCCTGACGGGTCCTTCCAGGACGTGACGTTCGAAGTTCGCGCCGGGGAGATCCTCGGCATTGCCGGGCTGGTCGGTGCCGGCCGCACCGAACTCGTCCGTGCCGTTTCTGGCGCTGATCCGATCATCGCCGGCTCGATCAAGCTGGAGGGTGAGGAGCTCAAGCTTCGCAATCCGGCCGATGCGATCGCCAAGGGCATCGTGATGGTGCCCGAGGATCGCAAGGAGCAGGGTCTCGTCGTTGGCCATCGCATCAGTGAAAACATCATCTATGCCAATCTCGATAAGCTCGGTGGGCGCTGGATCACATCACGTGTCAAACGTGCTTTCGCCGAAAAGGCTGTGGCGAAATTCGGCGTTAAAGGCCGGGCCGAGCAATATGCCTCGGACCTGTCGGGCGGCAACCAGCAAAAGGTAGTCATCGCAAAGTGGCTGATGCGTGACCCCAAGGTCGTCGTCCTCGATGAGCCGACCCGTGGCATCGATGTCGGCGCGCGAGCCAGCATTTACGACATCATCGTCAACCTCGCAAAGCAGGGGGTGGCCGTCATCGTCGTCAGCTCCGATCTCGAGGAGGTTCTTGGTGTCTCCAACCGGATTCTCGTGCTTGCACAGGGCAAGCAGGCAGGCATTCTCAATCGTGACGAGGCCAATGACGTCTCTGTCATGGAACTTGCGACAATCTAGACAAACAGAAAGGAAGAGCGGTGTCCGACATCACTCTGAACGCCCCGAAGCTTTTCGATCTTGAGGGACAGGTCGCGCTTGTGACCGGCGCTGGAAGCGGGATTGGGCAGCGTATCGCCATCGGTCTTGGGCAGTGCGGCGCCAACGTCGCGCTTCTGGACCGTCGATCCGACGATGGTCTCGCGAACACGGCTTCGCATATCGAAGCGGCCGGTCGCCGTTCCATCCAGATCGCGGCTGATGTCACCAGCAAATCTTCTCTTGCGGATGCGGTTGCCCGCACACAGGCGGAGCTTGGTGCCTTGACGCTTGCAGTCAATGCCGCCGGTATCGCCAATGCCAATCCCGCGGAAGAGATGGAAGAAGAACAGTACCAGACGCTGATGGACATCAACCTGAAGGGCGTTTTTCTGTCCTGCCAGGCGGAAGCACGCGCGATGCTGAAGAACGGACGCGGATCGATCGTCAATATCGCCTCCATGTCCGGCGTCATCGTCAATCGCGGCCTGAGCCAGGCTCATTACAACGCCTCCAAAGCCGGTGTGGTCCACATGTCGAAGTCGCTCGCGATGGAGTGGGTCGGTCGCGGCATCCGCGTCAACACCATCTCGCCGGGATATACGGCGACGCCGATGAACACGCGTCCGGAAATGGTTCATCAGACCAAACTTTTCGAAGAGCAGACGCCGATGCAGCGCATGGCAACGGTCGATGAGATGGTCGGCCCAGCCGTCTTCCTGCTGTCGAATGCCGCAAGCTTCGTGACGGGCGTCGATCTGCTCGTCGATGGCGGGTTTTGCTGCTGGTGATGCGATGAGGAAACTGATTGCCGGCAACTGGAAAATGAACGGTCTCGCGTCCTCCCTGGCCGAGATCGAGGCGCTGAAGGGAATAACGGACGACGCGGCGTGTGACATCGTCGTCTGCCCGCCCTTAACGCTGGTCGAGAAAGCGGTCGAACGGGTGCGACGATCAGGGATTGCCATTGGGGCACAGGATTGTCACGCGCGGACCTCAGGCGCCTATACCGGAGATGTTTCCGCCGAGATGCTCGCCGAAATCGGCGCTCGTTTCGTCATTCTGGGACATTCCGAGCGGCGCTCGGCCTATAGGGAGACGGACGGCGCAGTTGCGGCCAAGGCTGTCGCGGTCCATGAGACCAGGCTGACGAGCATCATTTGCGTCGGGGAGACACGTGCGGAACGGGACGAGGGCAGGGCGATCGAAGTGGTTCGTGCCCAGCTAGAAGCATCAATTCCCAACACCGCAACCAGTTCGAACACGGTGATCGCCTATGAACCAGTGTGGGCGATCGGAACAGGGCTAGTTCCGACCCTGGAGCAGATCGAGGAGATGCATTCGTCCATCCGTCAGGCGCTTGAAAAGCGGCTGGGAGAAGAGGGGAAGGATGTCAGGATCCTCTATGGCGGCTCGGTCAAAGCATCGAACGCAAGGGCAATCTTCGGCGTTCGCAACGTCGATGGTGCCCTGGTCGGGGGCGCATCCCTGAAGGCATCGGAGTTTGCCGGGATTATCTCGGCCGCCGTTTGAAGTCGCCAGCAACAGGCGGGCGCTCGGCCCCTTGAGCCGGCGCCTGGCGTGGCTGTCACCGCGAAAGGAATAGGAAATGCAGCGTTTCGAAAACAAGACCGTGGTCATCACCGGCGCGAGCCGCGGCATCGGGGCCGCGATCGCCAGACGGTTCGCGCGTGAGGGCGCCAATCTCGTAGTCTCGGCCAATGAGGATTCCGTCCATGCGGTCGCCGATGCGATCAAGGCTGACGGCGGGAAGGCGATTTCCTTCATCGGTGACGTGACCGACAAGGCCAGTGTGAAGGGGCTCTACGAGGCGGCTGAGGTGGCCTTCGGTGCCGTCGATGTTTCCATCCAGAATGCCGGTGTCATCACCATCGCCCGCGTCGAGGACATGACCGAGGGCGAATGGGACAAGGTCATGGCGGTCAATACCAAAGGTGTCTTCCTCTGCGCCCAGGAGGCGATTGCCCGCATGCGCAAACATGGCCGCGGCGGCCGCATCATCAATACCGCTTCCGGCCAGGCGCGGGACGGCTTCATCTACACGCCGCATTATGCGGCATCGAAGATGGGCGTCGTCGGCATTACCCAGAGCCTTGCCAAGGAAGTCGCGACCGAAGGCATCACAGTGAACGCTTTTTGCCCAGGCATCATCGAAACCGACATGTGGGCCTATAACGACCAGGCTTGGGGGAAGCTTTTGGGCAATTACGGCCCCGGCGAACTCATGAAGGAATGGGTCCAGGGCATTCCGATGAAACGGGCCGGATCGGGCGAAGATGTCGCCGGTCTCGTCACTTTCCTGGCCAGCGACGATGCGGCCTATATCACGGGCCAGACGATCAATGTCGATGGCGGTTTGATCATGTCGTAGTTCGACAACGAGGAACGGTGCGTTCATTGAGCGGATCGGATTCTCGACGTTTTGGCGATCAAAGCCTCTTGCGGAACGAGGCATTGATCCCTTATCTTTCAATTGTTCTCAGGGCGGGGTGTAATTCCCCACCGGCGGTATGGGGAGTTTCCTCGAGCCCGCGAGCGCCTTCCGAGCTTTCGGAAGGGTCAGCAGATCCGGTGAGATGCCGGAGCCGACGGTATAGTCCGGATGGAAGAGAGCAACGCAGCAGACGCCGCGTCGTGGCGGCGTTCACATGCTTGTTCGCCCAAGGGAAAATGGTGGCTTTGACCGGCCATGCACGCCGTTTCGAACGGCAACCCTTGAAAGGCAGGAAAATGGCAATTTCGAAAATTGAAGATGCGATCGCTGCGATTGCGCGGGGCGAGATCATCGTGGTTGTCGATGATCGTGACCGCGAAAACGAAGGCGATCTGGTGATCGCCGCGGAAGCGGTCACACCGCAGGCGATCGCGTTCATGATGAACCATGCCCGTGGTCTCATCTGCGTTCCGATGGAGGGCGAGAGGCTCGACGAGCTCGATATTCCGTTGATGGTGCCGCGCAACACGGAAGTCCTCAAGACCGCCTTCACCGTTTCCGTCGACTACATTCCGGAAACCACGACCGGAATATCCGCCGCCGACAGGGCGGCAACCGTTCAAGCCCTCGTCAGGGACGGATCGCGTCCTGAGGAATTTGCCCGGCCCGGTCATATCTTTCCGCTTCGCGCGCATCCAAACGGCGTCCTGTCGCGTCCTGGGCACACGGAAGCAGCCGTGGATCTGGCCCGGCTTGCCGGCCTTTCGCCGGCCGGCGTCATCTGCGAAGTGGCGAACGACGACGGCACGATGGCGCGCCTTCCAGAGCTTGAGGTCTTTGCCGAGCGGCATGGCCTCCATCTCGTGACGATCGAGGATCTGATTGCCTACAGGGCCGCAAGCGCTCCCTTCAAGGCTGCCTGATCGTTCCGATACAGCCTATTTTGATCCTGCCCGGATCGATGCTTGCGCAAGGCTCTCCTATGCTCCTTGAGGATGAAGGAGAGCCTTCTTCAGCCGATGAATATGCCCGGCGCCGATCCCGCAGCAACCACCGACCATCGTCGCGCCGGCATCGACCCATGAACAGGCGAAGCGCGAATAGGCGTCGTCATTCAGATCCTGACGGGTCGCGTGAAGGCCCTCGTTGGCGGCCGACTCGCCTTGTTCTCCCTCGAAAGCATTGGCATAGACGCCGATCCGCAGATTATTGCCGCCCTGCTTGAAAACCTCCGCTGCCGCATCGACGGCCTTTCGCATGACTTCCGGTTTGCTGCAGTTGAACAGGAGCGCTTCGGCACCGGATGATGCTGCCCACCGAGCCGCGTCCTCGACAAGTTCGCCGGAGCGGAGCTTAGGCGAGGCGCCATGCCTTTGCGCGGCGTCATCCGCAAGCGTGAAGGAGATCCAGAACGGTTTGCCGCTTTCAGCGACCGCTGTCCGAACCGCCCCTCCCTCCGCGATCAAGCTGAGGGTTTCCCCGAGCCAGACATCGACGTAAGGATCGAGGTTTTCGACCAGAACCTTGAGGTAGTCCTGAACGCGTGAGGGATCGAAATTCTGGGGTTCGTACGATCCGAAGATCGGAGGCAGGGAGCCTGCGACCAGGATTTTTCGATCCTTGCTCGCATCGGCGGCGTCGCGCGCCAGCCGTCCGGAAAGAGCGATGAGATCAGGCCCTTCCTTCCAGAACCGTTCCTCGCCAATGTGGAAGGGTACGAGCGCGTAGCTGTTGGTCGTAACGACATCCGAACCGGCAGCGATGAATTCGTCATGCACCTGCCGGACAATCTCCGGTGAATCGACCAGCGCGAGCGCCGACCATTCCGGCTGCTTCAGTTCCGCGCCGAGACGCAGCAGTTCGCGGCTCATGCCGCCGTCGAGGATCAAGGGTTTGCTCATGAATGGGATCTCCAGAATGGCTCGGATCTGCGGAGAGGTTTGATCTCTCCTTCATGCCGGGGTTAGCGCCGCACCGGCACCTGCGCTTCCAGGAACCGGAAGCTTCGCGCGATGATGGCTGTGATGACGAGATAGAAGACGGTGACGACGATCAGAGGCTCGTAGACCAGCAGGGTGTCCTGACGAACCTTGGTGGCAACGGCATAGAGGTCCATCACGGTGACGGTGAAGGCGAGTGGCGTTGCCTTCAACTGCATGACGATTTCGCCCCCGATCGTCGGCAATGCGATGCGAATGGCTCGCGGTAGCCAGATGCGCCGCGTCAGCGTCAGGGGGCGCATGCCGAATGCGCGGCCGGCTTCCAGCTCGCCTTTCGGGACGGCAAGCAATGCGCCGCGCAAAACCTCCGCCTCATAGGCCGCGTAATTCAGCGTGAAGCTGACGGCCGCGAAGAAGAAACCTTCACGTAGGATCGGCCAGAACAGGCTTTGGCGGATTCCCGGGATCATCGGCAGAAGAGAGCCGACGCCGTAGTAGAGCAGCCAGAGCTGTATCAGCAGCGGCGTGCCCCGAAAGAAGGTGCAGTAGCCACGCGCAAGGCTTCGCAGGATGGGGCCGCCGCTGACCTGGGAAAAGGCGAGGCCGATCGCGATGACGAAGCCGAAGACGACGGAAATCACAAGCAGCGACAGCGTTTGCACGGCTCCCGTCAACAGAAGCGGCCAATAGGCGGATATCCATGAGAAGGTCATGCCGGCACCCCTCAGGCAAGCTTCGGCTGGCCGCGGCGTACACGCCGCTCCAGCAGGTTGAAGAGGGCGTTCGAGACGAGCGTGAGAGCGAGATAAATGAGGGCGGAAGCCAGGAAAAAGATGAAATAGTGCTTGGTGCTAGCGCCAGCGAGCCGCGTGGCGAGAGCCAGTTCCTGGTAGCCGACGACGGCGACGAGAGCGCTGTCCTTGGTGACCGACATCCATAGATTGGCAAGACCGGGAAGGGCATTCGGCAGCAGGGCGGGTAAGATGATGCGACGGAAACGCAGGCGTGCGCCCATGCCGAATGCCTTTGCCGCCTCGATCTGGCCGACAGGGATCGCCAGGATCGCGCCGCGCAGGACTTCCGTCATATAGGCGCCCTGCACGAAGCCAAGCACGGCGACCGCGACAGCGAAGCCATTCAATTCGAATGCCGGCAGATTGAGCGCAATGAGGAGCCGATTGAGGCCGTCCATCCCTGCGTAATAGAGCCCGACGATCAGGATCAGCTCGGGGATCGCGCGGACGGCGGTCGTATAGAGTTCGAGCAGCAGCCGGAGCGGCCTGATGCCGGAGAGCTTGCCGAGCGCGCCGCCCGTACCGAGCAGAAGGCCGATCAGAAAAGCGCCGGCGGAGATGGCGACCGTGGAGGCGGCCCCGGTCAAGAGTACTCCACCCCAGCCCGGAGGATAGGGGGAGAGCAGGTCCAGAATGCCCTGAGGAGAGGTCGCCATCGTTGCGATCGTTTACTTGGCGCCGTAGATATCGAAGCTGAAATACTTCTTGGTGATCTCGTCGTATTTGCCGCTGGCGCGCACCGCGGCGATCGCTGCGTTGAGCTTAGCCTTGAGCTCGGTGTCTTCCTTGCGCAAACCGCCGGAAACGCCGGCTCCGAGGACTTCCTTGTCGTCGGCGACATCGCCCATCTTGGCGCAGCAATCCTTGCCGCTGTCGCTCTTGAGGAAGGCATCAAGCGCAAGGGAATCGCCGAAGACGTAGTCGATGCGGCCTGCAGCGAGGTCCTGAAACGCCTCGTCGAGCATTTGGTAGGTCTTTTCGTCTGCAACCTTGGCGAAGTACTTCTTGTAATATTCCGACTGGATCGTCGACACCTGGATGCCGATGGTCTTGCCCTTGACATCGTCTGCCGTCGCTCCGGTCTTCTGGTCCTTCGGGCCGATCAGCGTGCTGGGCGTGTTATAATATTTGTCGGTGAAATCGATGATCTTCGAACGCTCCGCCGTGTTCGACATCGACGACCAGATCACATCGAACTTCTTGCTCTGAAGCGCCGGAATGAGGCCGTCCCAGGAAAGCTCGACGATCGAGCATTTCTCTTTCATCTGCTCACAAACGGCGTCCATCATATCGATTTCCCAGCCCTGCCATTTGCCGGAGGCATCCTTGGCGAAGAAGGGCGGGTAGGATTCGTTCATGATGCCGAAGCGAACCTCGGCCTGCGCCGTCATCGAAGAGAGAGCGAGGGCAAGCCCGGCGAACAGAGTGGAAGCCATTCTCATATAAGGGATTCTCCTAATGGTGTTGTCTGCGAATGGGATGTGGATCAGGACGTGAGCATGCCGGTAAATTCCCGGCATCGGCTGCTGATCGGGGCGTCGAAGATCTGCTTTGGCGGCCCTTCCTCCTCGATCCGTCCCTGATGCAGGAAGAGAACGTGGTTCGAGACATCGCGGGCAAAGCGCATTTCGTGGGTGACCAGCAGCATGGTTCGGCCCTCTTCCGCGAGGTCGCGGATGACCTTGAGGACCTCGCCGACCAGTTCGGGATCGAGCGCCGATGTCGGTTCGTCGAAGAGCATCACGGCTGGGTCGATGCAAAGCGCGCGAGCGATCGCCGCTCTTTGCTGCTGTCCCCCGGAGAGAAAGGCCGGATAGGCGTCGCGTTTATCGTAAAGCCCGACTTTATTGAGAAGAACCTCTGCCTTCTCGATTGCCTCGCGACGGGGGACGCCGAGGACATGCACCGGAGCCTCGATGATGTTTTCGAGAACGGTCATGTGCGCCCAGAGATTGAAGCTCTGAAATACCATGCCCAATCCGCTGCGCATCCATTCGATCTGCCGCCAGCTTTTCGGCTGCATCTGTCCGCGGCGTCCCTGCCTTAGCGCGACTTCCTCGCCGTTGACGACGATGCGGCCGCGATCGGGCATTTCAAGCAGGTTTATGCACCGCAGGAACGTGCTTTTCCCGGAACCGGACGAGCCGATGATGGAAATCACGTCCCCTTGATGGGCGGTCGTTGAAACGCCCTTGAGGACCTGATGTGACCCAAAGCTCTTGTGGAGATCTTCCACGCGAAGAGCCTGGGAGGGCAGCTCTGTCATATAGAATTCCGATGAAAAACAATTTGCGGAGAATATCGCGAAGGAGAGCGGAATTTGCGCGCAATTTCCGATTATTTTGCATATAAAAAGCAAAAATGTATTTCTTGTGCATCTTTTATGATGGAACAGAGATGTCGTCGCCTAATTTCATCGATGCCGAAAGGAGCGGAAATGGAAAATCTGGATCGCTTTGATCGCGATATTCTCGATATCGTCCAGCGCAATTGCCAGCTCACCGCCGAAGCGATCGCGGAGGAGGTCGGCCTTTCGACTTCGGCTGTGCAACGACGCCTGAAACGGTTGCGGGAGGACGGTATCATCAAGGCGGAAATCGCGGTCGTCGACCGCAAGGCTACCGGAACTCCAATGGTGTTCATTGTCGGTATGGAGATCGAGCGGGACAATTACGATGCGCTTGCCAAGTTCCGCCTTTGGGCGGAAAAGCAGGATCATATCCAGCAGGTCTATTACGTCACGGGCGCCGTCGATCTCATTGCGATCGTCACCGCCAGGGATGTCGAGCATTATGACGACATCGCCGCCGTGATCATGGCGGAAAATCCGCAGATCCGGCGCATGCATACGAATGTGGTGCTGCGTGACGTCAAGCTTGGTTTGTTCGTGCCGCTGGCAGATGGCAACGAGGCCGGCCGGTAAGCTGCGGGTCGCGGGATGATCGAGGGCGTGCCGTACTCGCCCGATCATTGACATGTACTAGGCGAGAGGGAACTGTCCTTGGTCCGGCTGATATTGCCTGACCTTCAAGATCTTCAACGAATAACGATGGGGCCTCTGCAGGCGCGCTCAGCCCGACTGGAAGACCTTCGCCGCCCTCAGGCTGTGACGTAATAAGCTGCTTCAACGCATTGTTTCTATTGCTCGCAATAACGTGCTGCGGGATGGCAGGCTGGCGGCGCTTTACAAAACGAACTAGTTCGTACATTATTGTTAACGAGGAGTGAGGGTGCCGCATCGTGCAGCATCGAAGACTGTCAGGATGATCTGGGATGTCCTTGCAAGCGGGTGCAGGCGGAGGCCGGATGCGCACGGTTGCGATATGTTCTCGACATCCGAATGCTCTGGGGAGGAACGACCATGAAAAGACAAATCGAACATAAAACACCCAAGCGCGCGGCTCTTGCGAGCTGGTTGGGAAGCGCCGTCGAATATTACGATTTCTTCGTCTACGGTACGGCAGCAGCGCTCATTTTCCCGAAGATATTCTTTTCGGCGGAAGACCCGCAAACGGCCGCCATCGCCTCATTCGCGACCTTTGGCGTCGCCTATATCATGCGGCCGCTGGGGGCGGTCGTCCTGGGTCACGTCGGCGACAAGTTCGGCCGCAAGAAGGTGCTGACCTTCACCCTGCTCCTCATGGGTTTTTCGACTTTCATCATCGGCTGCCTGCCCACCTATAATCAGGCCGGCATCCTGGCGCCCATTCTTCTGGTTCTGGCGCGCGTGCTGCAAGGCATTTCGGCCGCCGGCGAACAGGCCGGCGCCAGCTCCATGACGCTTGAGCACGCGCCAGAAAATAGACGGGCCTTCTTTACCAGCTTCACGCTGAGCGGAACACAGGCCGGACTGATCCTTGCAACATTGGTCTTCATTCCGCTTGGAAAGCTCGATGAAGCCGCGTTGATGTCATGGGGTTGGCGTATCCCGTTCTTCCTGAGCTTCGTGGTGGTCATCGTCGGATTCTGGGTTCGCCGCACGCTTGCCGAAACCCCGGCCTTTCTGGAGGAAACCAAGAAGGGCGAGATCGTAAAGCTGCCGCTCGTCTCGCTGCTCACCAATTATTGGGCGGATGTCCTGCGCATCATCTTCGCGGCACTGATTTCCGTCGTCAGCACGATCTTCAGCGTCTTCACGCTGTCCTATGCGGTCAATACCATGCATATTGATCGTTCGACGATGCTGACCGTTCTGGTGCTTGCCAACATCGCGGCGCTGGGCGCGATTCCCGCATGGGCCATTCTAGCAGACCGCATCGGCCGCAAACCCGTGTTCATCTTTGGAGCCGTCGGCTGCGCGGTGCTGATCTGGCCCTACATCTGGGCCATCAGCCAGAACAACCTCATGCTCGTCTTCGTCCTCGGCATCCTGCTTTCGGGCGTGGTCTATAGTGCATCGAACGGCATCTGGCCGGCCCTCTATGCCGAAATGTTCGATACCCGCGTGCGTCTGTCCGGCATGGCCGTCGGAACCCAGATCGGTTTCGCGCTCGGCGGCTTCGCGCCAACGATCAGCGCGGCGGTCATGGGCACCGGACCGATGGGTTGGGTGCCAGTCGCGGTCTTTACCTCCATCACAGCCTTGATTGCCGCCATTTCCGCGGCAACCGCGACGGAGACCTACCGGACGCCGATCGATCAGCTTGGCAGGGATGAACGACGCTTGGCAGCTGCCGTGCGCCACGCCGATCGGGCTATCTAGCGGCCAGTCCCGATCTGAGCAGCAACGACGTGTCGCGATCGCGGATGAGTTTGTTGAAAATCGTCAAGTAACGGGATGAAACAATGAAAACCTCGATTGCGACCGTTTCGATCAGCGGTGACCTCAAGGAAAAGCTTCAGGCCATCGCCAGGGCAGGTTTCGATGGCGTCGAAATCTTCGAGAACGACTTTCTCGCTTTCGATGAATCACCGCGCCAGGTCGGTCAGATCGTGAGGGATCATGGGCTGGAGATTACACTCTTTCAGCCCTTCCGGGACTTTGAAGGCATGCCTGAACCCTTCCGCAGCCGGACCTTCGATCGCGCAGAACGCAAGTTCGATCTAATGCAGGAGATGGGGACCGATCTCGTCCTTGTTTGTTCGAACGTCTCGTCCGTGGCGCTGGGCGGGATTGATCGTGCCGCCGCCGACTTCTTCGAGCTCGGCGAGAGAGCGGCCAAACGCGGCCTGCGCGTCGGATATGAGGCGCTCGCCTGGGGGCGACACATTCACGACCACCGCGATGCCTGGGAAATCGTCCGCCGTGCCGATCATCCAAATATCGGCCTCATTCTCGATAGCTTCCACACGCTTTCGCGCAGGATCGACGTCAATTCGATCCGGTCGATCCCGAAAGAGAAGATCTTCATCATCCAGCTTGCCGACGCGCCGCTAATCGACATGGATCTGCTCTATTGGAGCCGCCATTTCCGCAACATGCCGGGGGAGGGCGACCTTCCCCTACTCGAATTCATGAAGGCCGTCGCCGCAACGGGCTATGACGGCTATCTGTCGCTGGAGATTTTCAACGACCAGTTCCGCGGCGGCTCGCCGACCGCCATCGCCGTCGATGGCCGGCGCTCGCTCATCTATCTCGGCGACCAGGTTCGTCGCGCGGAGAACAGCGGTCTCACCTTGCCCCCGATGCCGCCGCGTGCCGAAGTGGACGGCGTTGCCTTTGTCGAGTTTACCGTCGACGAAGCCGAGGCGTCTGTCCTTTCTGATCGGCTGCGTGCGCTGGGCTTTCGCCATGTCGGGCGCCATAAGAGCAAGCGCGTCGATGTCTTCCGGCAAGGCGACATCAATCTTGTCGTCAATACCGATCCGGACGGGTTTGCGGGCGCTTCTTACGCTTTGCACGGGCAGTCGGCCTATGCGATGGGATTATGGGTGGATGATGCGGAAGCCGCGGTTGCGCGGGCCGTGGCCCTGGGCGCCGAACGCTTCGAACAACCATTGGATCCCGGCGAGATTGAAATGCCTGGTGTCAGGGGCGTTGGCGGCGGCATCCTGTATTTCCTCGATCGCAGGAGCGCGCTTAGCCGCATATGGGAGATCGAATTCGATCCGGTCCATGACGATACCGATTGGCGGCCTGTTGGGTTGACGGGCATAGACCATGTCGCGCAAACGATGAAATACGAGGAGCTGCTGACCTGGCTGCTCTTTTATACCGCGATATTGAATGCGCATAAGACGCCGATGGTCGACATTATCGATCCCGCCGGGGTCGTTCGCAGCCAGGTCGTCGAAAACGAGCCGGGCAGCTTGCGCATCACGCTGAACGGTGCGGAAAATCGCAACACGCTCGCCGGGCATTTCATCGCCGAAACTTTTGGCTCCGGCATCCAGCATCTTGCCTTTGCGACCGATGATATCTTTGCCGCCGCGGCCGCTCTGTCGGACAACGGTTTTGCCACCTTGATGATCTCGCCCAACTACTACGACGATCTGGAAGCGAGATTCGGCCTGGAGCCGGCTTTCACGGATCGCCTGAAGGCGCACAACATCCTCTATGACCGCGACGATCACGGCGAATATTTCCAGCTTTACAGCCCCACTTACGGCGAAGGCTTCTTCTTCGAAATCGTTCAGCGCAGCGGCTATCGTGGATATGGCGCGGCGAATGCCATTTTTCGCATTGCGGCGCTGAGGCGGCATCTGCGACCGATTGGTCTGCCGAAACTTTAGGCCCTCCCCATTGGCGTGAAGCCTGTGTTAAAGCTTTGATCTTCAATGTTGGGCAGGGACAGACCCAGGAAGACGGGCAAGGCATGACCAAAGCGCAAGCGGCCAAGATCGAGCGTCTTACGCGAAAGAACGATCCAGACGCGACCAAGGAAAACATTCTCAAGATCGCAACCGAGGAATTCGTCGCAGCCGGTTTTTCCGGTGCGCGCGTCGATGAGATCGCCGAGCGCACCAAGACGTCCAAGCGCATGATCTACTATTATTTCGGCAGCAAGGAAGGGCTCTATCTCGCCGTTCTCGAGCAGGCCTATACGAAGATTCGTACGCTGGAGAGCGAACTCGATCTCGAAAACATGCCGCCCGTTCAGGCGATGGCGCAATTGATCGCAAGCACCTTCGATCATGACGACCAGAATCCGGATTTTGTACGGCTGGTCAGCATCGAGAACATTCATCGCGCCGAACATATGAAACGTTCGGTCGTCCTGTCGCAGATGAATATCGCCGTCATCGATATCATCACGGAAATCCTTGAACGGGGCTACGCCGATGGCAGCTTCGTGCGCAGGGTAGACCCCGTCGATCTGCATATGATGATCAGCGCCCAATGCTTCTTTCGCGTTTCCAATCGCCATACCTTTGGGGCGATCTTCGAGCGTGACCTGTCGTCCGAAGCCTTGAAGAAGCGGCACAAGTCGCTAATCGTCGATGCGATCCTTGCATTTCTGAGACATCCTTCCTCCGAAATGGCCTGACAAGGCGTGGGGTGACTTGATTGGCTTTGGCGTTTTCCGGCCGCGCTCCATCACGTCTCATATTGACTTTACGTACTAGTTCGTACATTTTGCGAATAAGCCTGCGGCATGGCTTTGTTTTGCTGCTCGGGAGGAAAGATTGAACACTCAAGCCGCCATTGTTCCTCGTCAACTTCATGTCGGATTGATCGGCGCCGGGATCGGCCGATCGTTGACGCCGGCCATGCATATGCGCGAAGGCGAGCATTGCGGCCTGTCCTATCGCTACGATCTCATCGACCTCGACGCCCGTGGTCTCTCCGTATCGGACCTGCCGGCTCTCATCGATGAGGCCGAGGCGATGGGGTTTGCCGGCCTCAATATCACCCATCCTTGCAAGCAGGCGGCCGTCGCGCTGGTGGACGAGCTTTCGCCCGATGCCCAGACGCTGCGCTCCATCAACACGATCGTTTTTGATGGGCGGCGCAGGATCGGCCACAATACCGATTGGTGGGGATTTGCCGAAAGCTTCCGGCGCGGGCTGGCCGGGGTTTCACTCGACCATGTCGTCCAGCTGGGCGCGGGCGGCGCCGGCGTTGCCGTTGCGCATGCAATGGCTGAAATGGGCGCGCATTCCGTGGAGATATTCGATCTCGACCCTTCGCGTGCGCGGGCCCTCGTCGAACAGCTTCAGCCGGCACATGCCGCTTGCCGTTTCTCGGTCGGTCATGATCTTGCCGCGGCACTGGATGTCGCCGATGGTCTGGTTCATGCAACACCAACCGGCATGGCCGCCCATCCCGGGCTGCCGCTCGATGCGCAACTTCTATCCGATCGTCTCTGGGTCGCGGAAATCGTCTATTTCCCGATCGAGACCGCGCTGGTGAAACGCGCCCGACAGACAGGGTGCCGTGTTCTCGACGGCGGCGGCATGGCGGTATTCCAGGCGGTGAAGGCTTTCGAACTCTTCACCGGCATCCGTCCGGCTGCCGAGCGTATGATGCAGCACTTCAATTCGCTGCGCGCCTAAACGCCGATCAATAATCGAAGAGCCTCGATCCCAAAACTCCGGCGCCGAAGTTTCATCCTCGGCGCCGGAGACGTCACAGGTGATATTAGACCGGTTGCTCGATCACCAATACGCCGTAGCCGGCAAGCTCGGTCGCGCCTGATATGGCTTTGCCCGTCAGCAGGTCGGTACCCGCCGGCAGATTGACGATCTTCGTTTCATGCTCGGTATTGAGCACGAACAGCAGCTTCCTGCCGCCACCTTCGCGCAGTGACACTTCGACGCCATTAGGCATATCCTGCACCAGCGGCGCGGCAACATCGTTGCTGACGAGAAGCTCGCGAATGACCTCCGCGAGCGGCGCGGTGAGATAGGTGCCGAGGTAGTAGACCTGACCATTGCCATGCCGGCGGCGCGTCAGCATCGGCGTGCCTTCCAGGAAACGGTCGGACCAGCGGCCGATGATCTCGGTGTCGGCGGATGTCTCCAGCTTCTCGTAAAGGTGTCCGGCTTCCAGCTGACGATTGCCGATCGTATAGGCATATTTGCGCGAGGCCGAGGTTGCGGCCGGACGTGGGGATGGTTGGTGGCTGCCGATGCCGCCCTCGCGGAAACCGGTGAACAGTCCATCCGCTCCTGGAGCGGAGACAGGACCGAATTCATGGACACGCACGCCGGAAAGCTCCGCGAGCGCCTTGCCCGGTGCCTGGGTACGGATGATGTGATTGTTGTCGTCGCGAGTTCCGGTCATCGCCGACAGGATGAGCGTACCGCCATCGGCGACGAACTTCTCCACGGCTTTCGACCACTCCTCCTTCCACATGACCCAATGGGGAACATAGAGGGCCTTGATGCGCGAGAGATCATCTTCCGGATAGATGAAGCCGCAGGCTATGCCCGCCTCATAGCATGCGCGGTGCAGATGGGCTGCATCCTGCATCGGGCTTGGCAGGCCGATCGCGTAGGTCTTGTAGGCTTCCTGATTATCGAAATCCGCGCCGGCGATGGCAATATCCATACGGACGGTCGTGCCGAGCAGCTTGTCCTCGATCTTGCGGATGTCGGATGCGAATTGCTTGGCTTCCTCATAGCGGCGGCGCGGGATGTCATCGTGGTCGATAATGCCGTTCCAGTAGATTTCGGCGCCGAAATGCGCCGGCCGCCAGCGGAAGAACATCAGTCCGTCAGCGCCGCGCGACACCGAGGTCATCGCCATGCGGCGCATCTCGCCGGGCTCCGGCACGGAGGAGGAGAAGCCCGGCTGGCTGCCGAGGCCGGACGCCTGTTCCGGAACGATGAAATTGCCGGAATAGGCGCGGCATTGGTCGAGATGGAAGGCCTGTGTAATCGCATGACCGCCGCCGCGACGCATCTCGTCATAAAGGAACGGATAGATATCGAAGCCAATGAAATCGAGATCCTGGCCGAACTGGCCGCGGAAATCGATATCTACAAGGCCGCCCAGATTATGGAAGATGAACCATGCGGGATTGGTCGCCCGCAGGATTTCGACCTGATCGTGCTGGAAGAGCGCTGTCGCGAAGGCGAGAAAGCGATGATAGTCCTGCACGTGACCAGGGCTGGAGAAGGATGGATTCATCGGCTGCGGGAAGACGATCTGATCGAAAGTCTGGTACGCCGTTGCCCAGAAGTCGCCGCCCCAAGCAAAATTCAGCGCGTCGATCGTTCCATATTTCGCGCGGCAGAACTTCTGGAACTCGATGAGCGCGGATGGTGAATAGCTTTCGGAGGTGGTCGTATTGAGCTCGTTATCCGTCTGCCAGCCGATGACGTGAGGATTGTCCCGGTAGTGCTCGGCCATCGCACGGGTAATCCGTTGGCTGTGTCGGCGCAGTACCGGGCTCGTCGTGTCGCAATGCTGGCGCGATCCATGGCTTGCCTCTCTGCCATTGGCATCGACGCGCAGGACTTCGGGATACTTCGCAGTCAGCCAGCGCGGCGGCGTTGCCGTCGGCGTGCAGAGAATGGTCTTGATGCCGTGCTTGGCCAGGCCGGCGATTGCCTTGTCGAAGAGCGAGAAGTCGAAATGGTCCTCATGCGGCTCCATGATATGCCAGGCGAATTCCGCCATGCGAACGGTGTTGAAACCGGCGGCCGCCATGCGTTCAGCATCGCGGTCCCAATAACTCTCGTCGACATGTTCGGGATAATGCGGCACGCCGACCAAGAAGCCGTCGAGATTGAGCGTCCGCCAGACGGATAGCGGCTTTCTTTCCAAAACTTTCATGAGGCCACAAGCTTTCTTTACAGAGAGGCAATGATTGATTTCGGCCGGCTGAGGGTTCTGCCATCGGGACCGAAGAGATAGAGGGACGATGTCGAGGCGGATAGCTTGATCTGCTCGCCGGCCGAAAAGCCGGCGGCATTGCCGAGCTGAACGGTGAAATTGCGCGTGCCGCTTTCAGACCCGATCGTTGCGAGCGGACCGGCATCGACATAGAGAATGGTTTCACGGCCGAGCTGCTCGACGAGGCCGACCTTGCCGTCGAATGAAATGGCTGTGTCTTCGCTGGGGGCGCCCATCTTCAACGATTCCGGCCGAATTCCCAGCGTCAGGCTGGCTTGCGCCTTAAGATCGCCGACATCGGCCACCGGAACATGGACCGTCGTGCCGCCCCCTTCCAGCGCGACTTCAGCGATACCGTCGCTGAGGGAAACGAGCTTCGCATTGACGAAGTTGATGCGCGGCGCGCCGAGAAAGCCAGCGACGAATTGGTTTGCCGGATTGTGATAGAGATTGAGCGGCGCGCCTTCCTGCTCGATGATACCCTTGTTGAACACCACGATGCGGCTCGCCATGGTCATCGCCTCGACCTGATCGTGCGTCACATAGATCATCGTCGAGCCGAGCTGCTGGTGCAGCGTTGAAAGCTCGACGCGCATTTGCGTGCGCAGCGCGGCATCGAGATTGGAGAGCGGTTCGTCGAAGAGGAAGACTTCCGGCGAGCGGGTGATGGCGCGGCCGATGGCGACGCGCTGGCGCTGGCCGCCTGAAAGCTGCTTCGGGCGCTTGTCGAGCTGGTCGGATATTCTGAGGATTTCGGCCGCGCGCTTGACGGCAGCGTCGATCTCGCTTTGCGGGCGCTTCGCCATCTTCAGGCCGAAGCCCATGTTCTCAGCAACCGTCATATGCGGATAAAGCGCATAGGACTGGAAGACCATGGCAATGCCGCGGTCACCCGGCTCTTCGCGCGTCACGTCGCGGCCGTTGATCCAGATCTCGCCGGAGCTGATGTTTTCGAGCCCGGCGATCGTCTTCAGCGTGGTGGACTTGCCGCAGCCCGAAGGGCCGACCATGACGATGAACTCGCCCTTGTCGACGGAAAGATTGACCGAACGCAGGGCGTGATAGCCGCCATAATGTTTGTCGATGTCGATCAGCTTTACATGGCTCATGAGTGATACTCCAAATCTGTTCGCGCGGTATGGGACATGTCAGCCCTTGACGGCGCCCATGGTCAGGCCCGCGATGAAATGTTTCTGCATCAGGAAGAACATCAGGACCGGTGGGACGGCGACGAACAAGGTTGCCGCCGCCACGATATTCCAGGCGGAGGTCCACTCGCCTCTGAGATTGTTCAGGCCCGCGGTTACCGGTTTCACGACGTCGCTCTGGGTGAGCACGATCGCCCAGAAGTAATCGTTCCAGATGAAGGTGAAGATCAGGATCGCAAGGGCTGCGAGCGCCGGCCGCATCAGCGGTATGACGACATGGCGCATCGTCTGCCAGGGGGACGCGCCTTCCGCGCGCGCGGCCTGAAACAATTCGTCGGGCAGAGCCGCGATGAAATTGCGCATGAACAGGGTCGCAAAGCCGGTCTGGAAGGCGACATGGAAGATGATCAATGCGAAATAGGTGTCGTAGAGGCCAACCGAGACCATGAGATCGCGCACCGGGATCATCATGATCTGCGCGGGCAGGAAGTTGCCGCCGACGAAGAGCGAGAAGAGCAGGGCGTTGCCGCGAAAATTATAGCGTGCGAGCACATAGCCGGTCAGCGTCGAGAATAGGAGAACCAGCAGCACCGAAGGCAGCGTGATGATGAGGCTATTGATGAAATAGCTCCACATGTTCGTCTGCTGGAAAACCGCCTGGAAATTCTCGACGAGATTGACGTGCTCGGGCCATGTCCAGTATTTGCCGGCCATGATTTCATCGGCCGTCTTGGATGCGGTCAACATGACCGCGAAGAGGGGCAGCAGCCAGAGGATCAGGATCAGGCCGACGAAGCCGGCATAAAGGCCGCGAAGTACGGGCTTTTCTTCGGGGATGGGGCGAGGATACATCAGCGTGTCTCCCGTTCCATGCGCACCATGACGCGCAGATACCAGGTGATGAAAACGATCATGATTGCAAAGAGGACGGTGGCGATCGCCGCGCCGTAGCCAAAACGATAGGAGAAGATCGACTGCTCGTACATCTGGTAGGCCAGCACCTCCGACGAGCCGAAGGGCCCGCCTGATGTCATCACCGCGATCATGTCGAAGGATCGCAAGGCGCCGACAACGGTCACGGCAAGAGCGATGAAACCCACCTGGCGCAATTGCGGCAGGACGACGTGCCAGAGCATGTTCCAGCCGCGCGCACCATCGACACGTCCGGCCCCGATGATATCGGAACTCAGATTGTTGAGGCCGGCGAGAAAGAGCACCATGCAAAAGGCGATCTGTGGCCAGAGCGCGGCGGCAACCACGGCGAAGGTGACGAAATGCTCATCGGCGAGCAGGGCAGGCGCCGTCGCGCCGAAGAGATTGAAGATCAGCGCAAGAAGCCCGTAATTCGGATCATAGACCCAGCCGAATACGACACCGACCGTGACCGTGGCGAGTACGAGCGGAATGAAGAAGAGCGACTTCAAGATCCGCATGCCGGCGATCTGCTGGTTGACGAGCAGTGCCAGCGCCAGCCCAAGCGGCGGCGCCGCCATGAACATGACGAGCCAGATGATGTTGTTCTTCAGCGAGACGTAGAATTGCGGGTCGGCAAAAAGCTCGGAATAGTTTGCCAATCCCACCCAGCTCTTCTGTCCGACGCCGTCCCAATCGAAGAAGGAAATCCAGATCGATTGGATCGAGGAAGCGATGATGATCGTTCCGAATAGGATGCATCCCGGCACGATGAAGAGGACAGGCGTCAGCCAGTTCCTGTGTTTTTTCCACATGGCTCAGACTTTTTGGTTCGATAATTCAAGGCACGCGCGGCGGGGTGAGGGCTTAAAGCCGATGCCCGCCGCGCCTTGGTCCGGGAGGACTATTTGAAAATGCGCGCGCGCGTCTTTTCGAGCCGCGCCAGGATCTGGTCGCGACGCTCGGGCTTGACCGTGAATTCCTGGAAGCCCTTCATGCCGTCCTGCGCCATGTCCGGGTCGGTGTCACGGTCATAATATTGCGCCGTTCCCTTCACGCTCCTGAGCGACTCCACGGCGATGTTGACCAAGGGGTCCTTGCTGGGTGGGCAATCGTTGCGCGGCGGAATGGTGCCTTCGGCTTCGAGGAATGCGCTGAGATTGTCAGGCTGATAAAAGTAAGCAAGGAAATCGCGCGCGCCCTGCCGGTTCTTCGCCTTGGCCGGGATATGCACGGAGTTGACCGAGAAATCCTCGTAGCGTTCGACACCGGAGACGATTTCCGGGAAGGGAGCGAAGGCGATCTGGCCCTCGTCGCCTGCCGGGAAGGCGGACTTGATGAAGCCTCCAAGGTCCATCATCGCGGCCTTCTTCTGCGCCAGGGCCGCGCCTGCCTGTTCCCAGCCGAAGGACGGCGCGTTGGCGGAGAAGAAATTGGCCTTGATAAGCTCTTCCCATTTGTCGAAGACCGGCTTCAGCATCGGGTCGGTATAGGCGATCTTGCCTTCCATCAGCGCAAGGTGCTTGTCGAGACCGTTGATGCGCAGGTTCATGTGATCGAACCAGCCTCCGGTCGGCCAGAGTTCCTTCGTACCCATGCTGATCGGGGTCATGCCGGCGGATTTCGCCGCCTCGCCGAATTTCAAGAATTCGTCCCAGTTCTTGGGCGCCGTCCAGCCCTTCTCGGCGAAAACATCCTTGCGATAGAAAAGTCCCCAGAGAATGCCGCCAAGCGGCAGACCGTACTGCTTGCCGTTGACGGTGACGGCCGTCATGGTAGCGCCGAGCTTATCGCTATAGCCTTCCTTGGCGAACAGGTCGGAAATGTCGTCGAACAGTCCGCGATCGACAAATGCCTTCATGCGATTGCCGGAGAACCAGAAGCAGATATCCGGGGCGCCGACGACGAGGTAACTGCGGATGGCCGTCTTGTGAGCCTCGTGATCCATATTGTTGATGGTGACTTTCGTCCCCGTCTTCTTGGTAAAATCGGCCGCGATGCGGTCAAGGACGGCGCGCTGATCGGCATTGCCGATATCCGAAATGATCGTCACCTCGCCGCCATTGGCAATTGCCGGCCGATAAAGAGCCGTGGCGGCCAGGGCAGCGCCCGTGCCGATCATGAACTGGCGCCGAGACGCCCTGATTGCATTGACGAGTGAAAGTTCGTTCTTCGATGCCATCTTTTTCCTCCCGAGGCACATCAAATTCCAGGCCCGCCCACCGACGTGAGCAGCCACTAACCTTCAGAAACTACGCAATAAACCGGCAATTCCGCTTGTGCTGATACAAGCAGACATTCCTCCATTGCCATGCGCTATTGCATACCGTATCTTCCAGGAAGCAACAATAGTTAATTTACAAAATAAATTTAAAGGATCACCGTGCGCGGCAACCCTAGTACCTCCCGAGCCCTCAACCGGCGGCTCATCCTGAACCTGCTGCGTAATCGCGGAGCGATGCCGCGCGCCGAAATCGCCACCGTGACGGGCCTCAGCCCGGCGGCCGTGACTTTCGTGGTCACGGAGCTGGTCGAGGAGGGGCTTGTCATCGAGGGAAAAGCGCAGACAGGTGCCACGGGTCGGCGGCCTGTGCCGGTCGATATTAATTATGATGGTCATCTGGCTGTCGGCTTCAAGCTTCGCCACGACAGCATCGATTGTGTCCTGACCGATCTCGCCACGACGCCGATCGCCTCCTTCGATATGCCTGTGCCGGATACGCGACCGGAAACAATGGTCGAGGCGATTGCGACGGCCATCCCGAAGCTTCTTGCCGATGCTGGCCGCACCGGTTTGCCGGTCATGGGGGTCGGCGTTTCCATCCCCGGCGAGGTGGACGCGGTCAACGGCATCTGCGTCCAGAGCCCGCGCTTCGGTTGGCGCAATCTTGCTTTTCCCGAACTGCTGCGTGAGCGGGTCCATGTTCCGGTCTGGATCGACGACGATATCAGCGCCTTCACCGTCGCGCAGCGGCTCTTCGGCGCGGGCCGCAATTACAGCAATTTCGCGACGATCGCCGTTGGCACCGGCGTCGGGTCATCGCTCGTTATGGGTGGGGAAATCTATCACGGAAGTCACGGCCTAGCCGGGAAACTCGGCCACATCATCACTGTTCCCGGCGGACGTCTTTGCGAATGCGGGAGAAGGGGCTGCCTTCAGGCGCACACAGCCGAGGCCGCGATGATCGAGGACTGGGGCCGACAAAGAGGCGCAAAGGCCAATCGCGATGAATTCGCAGCCGCGATTGATAGCCGCGATCCGGCGGCTCTCCAGGTCATGGCGGAGGCGGGGGAGCTGATCGGGCGCCATCTGGCCGATCTGGTGAACCTGTTCGATCCCGAGGTCCTCATCGCCGGCGGCGAAGCCATGCAGTTTGGCGAGGCGATTCTTGAGCCGATCCGCCGTTCGATGGCAAAATATGTCTTCTTGAATACGCCGGAATTACTTCCTGACTGGGTGCCAGGCTCCTGGGCACGGGGCGCCGCAGCTCTGGCGACCCAGCATTTCTTTGATCTGGACGTTGAATGATACCGCTGCGCGCCGTGTCGCCAAAGACCTGAGCTCCGGCTCGCTCTTGATCGGGAGTCCCTTTGGCGAACCTGGCAGTCATCGCGCCATCAGCTCTTCAGGCATGCGCGCGCCGTAACTCCGTGGGAGATTGTCCGTAGAGCCGGCGAAAGAGCCTCGCAAAATGGGAGGCGCTGTCGAAGCCGACCTCCAGTGCGATTTCAATGAGCGGAGCCTCTGTCTGGAGAACGAGCTGCTTGGCCCGTTCCATGCGAATGCGGGTGTAGACGGCGCCGGGAGAGGTTTTCATTTCCTCGGTGAACAGACGTTCAAGCTGCCGCCGGGACAGTCCGACCGATGCGGCAAGATCTTCGGTCGGTACCACGTCCTCGATATGGCTCTCCATGGTAATCAGCACGGCCTTCAGGCGTGGGTCCTGGCATTCGATCGCGAGCGGCTTGCGCGGCTGGATATCCAGCCCGGATCGAGCGCGCTCGATCTGCAGCACTTCAAGCGCGTTTCGCTCGGCGTCCCGGCTGATGTGTCGTCTGACAAGAAAGGCGGCCATATCGGCGGCGCTGCTTCCGCCGGCGCATGATCCGCGGCTCCGGTCGAGATTGAACAGGCGATCGGAGCGAACGGGGTTCTCGGGGAATTGCTCCCGATAGGCCTGATAATGCAGCCAGCTGACGCAGGTCTGGTGTGTTTTCATCAAGCCAAGGCGGGCCAAGATGAACGTGCCGGTGCAGACCCCGATCAGCGGGATCTTCTGAGCCGCGGTCTTCTTCAGATAATCGGAAGTCTGTTGATCGATCGTGATGTCGGCATTCAAGAGTCCGCCGACCACGACAATGTAATGGAATTCCTTCGGGTCGATAAAGTCCGACGTCGGTGCGACCTGAACACCGCAGCTGGAGGTGATGAGATGCCGGGTGCTACCCAATACCTGCCAGTCGGCCAGCACTCTGCCCGATTTATCGGCTTCGTCGCTCGCCAATCTCAACGTATCCACGAAGAGAGCGAAGGCGGAAAGCGTAAATGATCGCGCGAGGATGAAACCGACCTTCAAGGGATCGTGTTTAGCTTCTTGTTTGACGGATTTCATGCAATGCCTCGACGGACAGACCTCTTCCATTTGATCTGGAAACCATAGGCCAAAGGATCTCGATCGTCGACGAAGATCGTATTGTGGCCGATGATCCGCACCCAGCCCCCGACGCTTGGCCCGATGTCGCGGAAATCTCCGATTTCGACGTCGGACTCGATGTATGCTTCGAATACCGTGCCGATATCAGTGGCTCAGTGGTTCCCCGTAAACTGGAGATAGGCCGCAAGGCTGACGGCGGAAAGCGCCACAATCGCAGCGGGGTGGGAAAGGCTCTTGCTGATGGCCGCGAGCAGCAGTCCGAGCAAGACGATGGCACTTCCCAGTAACGGCCCCTTATCGGCAAAGGACAATGCAAGGGCCGTCAGGCTGACTGCCGCCGCGACCATAGTAACCGGCATCTGGTTTTGAAGACTGTCACCGCGGCTTGCGAAGGTCAGCAGAAACCTGTTCCAGCTCAAGCCGAGGGAAATGCTCAAAAGTAGCGGCAGGAGAATGGACAGCATGAATATCGTCTCTTCCGATGGATCAATCGTAAAGACGCAATTCATGTGCCAATAGGCGCAGGCGTTAATCCGGCCGGGTATATCGGAGCTCAGGTGTAGACTGCTGCCCGTTTGTGCGGCGATCTGCCGCTCCGTTCAGCATCCCGTCGGAATCGGCAGGCTTAATGCCGGGCAGGAAAGGGGCTTTGAGTTCATCGATAGCGCGGTCCCGCTTGCGTGACGATCACGTCCATCGGAATGTCATGAGCGAGCGGACGGATGGTATCGATCCTCTGCGATTCGAAGCCGACGCCGATGACCAAAGGCTTGCGCTCGAGGGCCATAAGGGTTCTGTCGAAAAATCCGCCTCCATAACCAAGACGGTAGCAGGCTGGATCGAAGCCGACCAGGGGCGCGATGACAATATCGGGAACCGCTTGCCTGTCCTCTGCCGGCACGGGAATGTTCCATACCCCGCGTTCGAGCCGCTCTCCCGTTTTCCATGATCGGAATATCAAGGGTTCTGCCTTGGCGACAACGACCGGCAACAGGCAATCCGCGCCGCGTGCCGTCAAGGCCGCCATCCATCCTCTCAGGTCCGGCTCTCCCGAGAAGGGCCAGAACAGGCTGATATGTTTGCCGTCGATATCGGTGACAATCTGATCGAGATAGGTGGCGATCGCGCCTGTATATTCATCACGCTTTGCGATTGGCAGCGCCTTTCGCTCGCCGATCAGCCTTTGCCGCTCAGCCCTTCGCCACGCGAAAATATCCGAGATCCGGTTCTCGTTGGGTGAAATGCCGCTATAGGCTGGGTTGACCTCGTGCAACATGCAGGCAGGCGACGCGTATTCGCGGATTGCCTCGTCGGTTTCACGTCGATCTGGTTTTGCCATCCGCCCGTCAGAACTCCATTCCCTGGCTCGATACCGAAACATGCTTGAGCTGCGACAATGATTTTTATATAGGGAATAATAAGGTAACTTAATTCCTGAATCGAGATCTTTAATTGGACCTCTCATCAATCGAGATCTTCCTTGCCGTGGCCAGTGACCGCAGCGTGACCAAGGCCGCGAAGGCCGTGGGGCGCGTGCCGTCGAACGTGACGACGCGCATTCAGCAGTTGGAAGACGATCTGGGCGTCCTGCTCTTCAGCCGCAACGGCAAGAAGATGACCCTGACGAAAGAAGGCGAGACATTTCACCGCTATGCCAATCGGCTCGCCGCGCTTGCGCTCGAGGCGCGTCAGGCGGTCCGGCCCCAGCGCCCAACGGGCACATTGCGTCTGGGGACAATGGAAAGCACGGCGGCAAGCCGGCTGCCCGCGGCGCTCAGCCGGTTCAACCAAATGTGGCCGGATGTATCGCTCAAGCTGACGCTTGGCGCCTCCCGCGACCTTGCTCAAGATGTTCTGCGCGATGTTCTGGACTGCGCGCTGATCGCCCGGCCGCCAAAGGCAATGCTGGATGAAGATCCAAGTTTCGCGGCTGAACTCAAGCAGCTCGAAGCCGAACCGGTATTTGTCGAGGATCTGCTGCTCCTGCTGCCATCCGGGCATCCGCCGATCCGGTCGGCTGCCGATTTGCGCGTCGGTTCGATTGCTGCCCTTGAGCCCGGATGCACTTATCGCGGGATTGCAGAAGGCTGGGCGCGCAGGTCGAGCTCTCTGCCAACGACCGAACTTGGCTCCTATCATGCGATTCTGGCCAGTGTGGCGACCGGCAACGCAGCCGGTGTCATGCCAAGATCGGTTCTCGATCTCATGCACTGGCCGGCGACATCGGTGACTCACCAGCTCGCCATGGTCGACACGATCCTTATCTCGCGCAAGAATGGTCGTCCGAGTTCGCTCGATGCGTTTCAAGAGGTCCTCGGCGCCACCAGGGGCAAGGGCCTGCCGCTACCGTCGAACTAGCCGGCGTCCCGCCGTTCATCCAAGGAAAGCCCTTCTCTAAAACTGGTTTCATCATGCAGCATCCAGAATCCCATAAGGCGGGATCCAGCCGGTTCCGCTTGTTTTCCCCGATCCTGGCCGGAGCCACCTTGCGCGAACGGCTGATCGCGTGCCTTGGTGCCTTGATCGGCATCGGCCTTACCGGCGTGATCAGCGGCTATCTCTTCGGTCAGGGGCCGCATCTTCCGCTCATCGTCGCGCCGATGGGAGCATCCGCGGTGCTGCTTTTCGCGGTTCCAGCAAGTCCGCTTGCCCAGCCTTGGTCGATCATTGGCGGCAACACCATTTCAGCCATGATGGGTATCATCGCCGCCTATCTCATCCATGATCCGATCATCGCGATCGGGGTCGGCGTCTCGCTTGCGATCGGAGCGATGTCATTTACGCGATGCCTGCATCCGCCAGGCGGTGCTGCCGCCTTGACCGCCGTTCTCGGCGGTCCGGTCGTCGCAGGCTGGGGCTTCCTGTTTCCGTTCGTGCCGGTTGCCTTGAACTCCTGCATACTCGTCGGCCTCGGACTTATGTTTCACAAGCTTTCCAGGCGCAATTATCCGCATGTCGTCGCAAAGCATGCCGAGAATATCCATCAGACACGTGATCTGCCGCCGCCCTTGCGGGTGGGCTTTCGAGAAGAAGATGTCGATGCGGCCCTGGGCGTGCTGGACGAGACCTTCGATATCGATCGCGCCGACCTCAGCCGCCTCTTGCGGCAGGTCGAATTGCAGGCAGCGGTGCGATCGCATGGAGATATAAGCTGCGCCGACATCATGTCGCGCGATGTCATCGCCATTGGCGAGGATGCCGAGCCGGATCACGCGAGACATCTTCTGCTGAAGCACAATATCCGAACATTGCCGGTCAAGGATCGGGAGGGCCGCCTGATCGGTACGGTCGGCTTGCGCGAGCTCTCCGGCGGCCTCGACGCCATCGCGCACGCCATATCGAAACCGGCTGTCGCCGATGCGACCGATCCTGCTCTTTCGCTCCTGCCTGTTCTGACGGACGGACGCACACACGCGGTCATCGTCATTGATGCCGATCGGCGCGTTCTTGGTCTGATATCGCAGACGGATTTGTTGAGCGCGATGGCGCGACTTCTGCCGCCCCGCGATGCCCCGGCTCAGGCCGTCGCCTGAAACCCGCGCGGAGGTTTCGTCATACTTCCATCTTCGGGCGATGACAATGCCGGTCAATGATCTACCGATTGGTGAGGAAGTCCATGAGCACGACAGCGTTATTGTGCTCGGTGTCTCTCGCACCATAAAGAAGCGTGGCGGTTGATTGTCCGATTTGCTCCCTAAGCTCTTCCACGGCCTTCGAGTTCTTCTTGAGCTCATCCTGGTAACGCCGGCGAAATTCATCCCATTTTTTGGGATCATGATCGAACCAGCGTCGCAGCTCGGCGCTTGGGGCGATGTCCTTCAGCCAGGTGTCAATATGAGCGTCGTTCTTGCTGATGCCGCGAGGCCATAGACGGTCGACCAGGATACGCTTGCCGTCGCCGTCATCAGCGGGTTCGTAAATTCGTTTGATGTGTAGAGGCATGTCCATCGCCTTTCCGGGGGGCTGCCCCTTGCCGATGATAACATCCGTCCGCGAAAGCCTGGCCGATAATCGGGAGATCGGCGCGGCTTTTGTATTTTAGAAATCAGCGACCTTGCCCCAAACGGATGAGGCGAAGCGGCTTGGATGATAGGGCGTCGGATCGACGATAGGCGCTGCACCGGTCACGATGTCGGCGATCAAATGGCCGGCGCCAGGTCCGATCCCGAAACCATGGCCGGAAAATCCGGCGGCGAGGATGAAGCCGGGAAGGCCCTGGATTTCCCCAATGCCGGGAACACCGTCCGGCGTGCTGTCGATATAGCCGGCCCAGGCGGCCGTGATCTTCGTCTTGTGAAGCTCCGGCAGGAGTTCCAGGGCTCTCGCATGCGTCAGTTCGATCGTGGCATGGTCCGGTCTTGGATCGAGAATGCGCATATGCTCCATCGGCGTCGTTCGGTCGAGCCGCCAGCGCTTCAGCGATTCATGACCGGAGCGAAAGCCTTCGAGGCCGCCGGGCGACAGGCTTTTTCGCCGCTTGAGGAACATGGGAATGAATTGCGACGAGAACCGCAATTGCTGAGGCGTCACGTCAACCCGGCCGCGACCACTGATGGCCAGCGTATAGCCCCCATCGCCACGTCGCGTGACCGATACGCCGCTGGTGTGCAAGGCATCAGGCAATCCTTCGGCACCGGCCGAAACGGCCAGAATGGATGAACGAACGGAGGCTTGAGGAAAGCGAATGCCCAGCTGTCGGCAGAAGGATGACGCCCAGGCGCCACCGGCGAGAATCGCGGTCTTGGTGCGGATCACCCCGTTTTCGGTGATCACGCCGCTGACGCGTCCCGTTTCCGTTTCCAAACCTCGCGCGGCGCAATTCTGATGGACCGTGCCGCCTAGCTTCATGATCGCGCGTGCCACGGCCGGCGCCGCATTGGCCGGATCGGCAACCCCGTCCGTCGGCGAGAAAACTCCGCCTTTCCAGATGCGCCCCGTGGCGCGGCCACGTTCGCTCGCTGCAGCGCTGTCGAGCATATGCGTCGTGACACCGACGGTTCTTGCAAAGTCGTGCCAGCGCGCCCAGCCGGCGATCTCCTGTTCGTCATTGCTGAGATAGAACAGGCCACAGCGGCGGAAGCCTGTGTCCTCGCCGCTATCGGCGGCAAATCGCTCCCAAAGATCGAGGCTTTTCGTCGCGATCGGCAGTTCCCGCCCATCGCGGTTCTGCTGCCGGCACCATCCCCAATTGCGGCTGGATTGCTCTGCCCCGACCCGGCCTTTTTCGACAAGGGCGACGCGCAGGCCCGACCGTGCGAGATAGTATGCGGCGAAAACGCCGACAATTCCTCCGCCGATCACGACGACATCGGCTGACTTCGGCAATATCGGCGAGCTTTCGACAAGGCAAAGCGGTGCAGGCATGCGCGATCTCCAGGTTCGAACCAAATCTACCCCATTGCTTCGCCAGACGTTGCCGGAGATGGTGGATCCACAAAATTTTATGCCGTGATTGATGCAGTCTATAAACTATTGTGCTTTAAAGGAGATTTGTCTTCCCGATAGACATAACCGGGCAATATGCTAGGCTCTGCTTTGCGTGATAACAGCATTTTGTGCCGCCTTCTCCCGGCGCTCTTTCAATGGCGGACCTCTGATGAAACTGGATCGGATCGATATCAAAATCCTCTATGAGCTTCAGAGAAACGGCCGCATCACCAATGTCGAGCTGGCGGAACTGGTGGCTCTTTCACCCAGCCCATGCCTAATGCGAGTCAAACGGCTGCAAGCGGAAGGATATATCGAAGGCTATTCGGCCCAGATCAACCTCGCCAAACTCGGGCAGACGCTGACCGTCTTTACCGAAATCACCTTGAAGAACCACCGGCAGATCGATTTTGCGCGCTTCCTCAACGTGGTCGAGAAAATCGACCAGGTGATCGAGTGCCATCTCGTATCGGGCGGCTACGACTATCTCATCAAGTTCGTAACCGCTGGGATCGGCGAGTACCAGACCATCATGGAACGGCTGACCGATATGGATATCGGGATCGACAAATATTTCAGCTTCGTCGTGCTGAAATCACCGATCGTCAAGTCGCATATGCCGCTGACCAGCCTGTTTCCCATGTAACGAGCTTTCAAGGCCAGATCGGCGGCTTGAGCCGGATGATTTTAGATCGAGTCGACCTAAAATCTGAATTCGCTCTAGCCGTGCCCATATTCGCGCTTGAGCTCCGGGTCCTGGACGAGATTGTCGAGCCAGGTCGGATCGAGCTTCGGAACCGACCCGAACAGCAGCTGCGAATAGGGGTGGCGGGGCGCATTCGCGGTCTCGCGCGTGATTTGCTCCACCTTCTTGCCGCCATACATCACGACGATCTCGTCGCAGATTGCCTCGACGACCGAAAGATCGTGACTGATGAAGATGTAGGACAGATGCAACTCACGCTGCAGTTCCTTGAGGAGATCGATGATCGCGGCGGCAACGACGGTGTCGAGAGCGGAGGTGATCTCATCGCAGATGATCAGGCGTGGCTCGGCGGCAAGGGCGCGGGCGAAATTCACGCGCTGCTTCTGTCCGCCTGACAATTCCGATGGATAGCGATAGCGAAGCGCGCGGGGCAATCGCACCATGTCAAGCAGTTGATCGACCCTCGCCGCCCGGGCCTTGCGATCCATCCCGTGATAAAATGCCAGGGGCCGCTCGAGAATGTCGGCGATCGACTTCGCCGGATTGAGTGCGGTGTCGGCATATTGAAAGACAATCTGCATCTCCCGCAATTGATCGCGCGTACGCGATTTGGCGGCGCGATTGATATCGCTGCCATTGAAGCCGATGGTGCCCGACACGGCCGGCAGTATTCCGGCGATCGCACGCGCCAGCGTCGACTTTCCACATCCGGATTCGCCGATGATGCCGAGATTCCTGCCTTTCTCCACCTCGAGACTCACGGACTGAACCGCGCAGACCGCCGGCAGGCCGTTGGGTTGGAGATCGCCGTAGCCGGCAACCAGGCTGTCGATCCTCAATACGGGCGCAATCGACCCGCCTGTCTTGCTATCCCGGATGGCCTGCTTCGGCTCGAAGGCGGCCAACAACTCGCGCGTATAGGGATGGCTTGGTCGCGTCAGGATCGCTTCGGTCTTCGCAAGTTCCTGGATTTCGCCGCCCTTGAGCACGGCGATGCGATCGGCGATCTGGGCGACGACCGCCAGATCATGTGACACATAGACTCCAGCAATATTATCGGCGCGAATGACGGATTTGAATGCTTTAAGCACGTCGATCTGCGTCGTCACATCGAGCGCGGTGGTCGGTTCGTCAAAGATAACGAGCTTGGGTTCGCCGATCAGGGCCATGGCCGCTGCCAGCCTCTGCAACTGGCCGCCGGAGACCTGATGCGGATATCGTTCGCCGATCGTCTCGGGATTTGGCAGCGACAGCGCCCGGAAGAGCTCGATCGCGCGACGACGGGCCTGTTCGGGAGGCATCAGCCGATGAATGCGGGTAACCTCGATCACCTGTTCCATGATCTTCGTGGCCGGGTTGAAGGCGGCGGCCGCGCTTTGCGGGATATAGGCAACCGTCGTGCCACGAACATTTGCGCGCTCGCTTTCGGAAAGCGCGGCCATGTCCTGACCATCCACGTAAATCTTGCCGCCGGAGATGCGGCAGCCCTCCCGCGCATGTCCCATGAGCGTCAGCGCGATCGTCGTCTTGCCCGAGCCGCTTTCGCCGATGAGGGCGATGATTTCGCCCTTCGCTATGTCGAAGCTGACATCCTTGATAATCTCGATGACGCGGCCGGAATCTGTCCTGGCCTCGACTTTCAAATTCCTGATTTCAACGAGGTTGGTCATCATCATGCGCTCCTGTCCCTGATCCTGCGTGGCAGGTTGTCGATCAGCAGGTTGACGCTGATGGTGAGGCTGGCAATGGCGAAGGAAGGCACGATCACGGCAGAGGCGGCGAAGGGCAGGCCGCCGATGTTCTCGCGGACCAGGGCTCCCCAATCGGCATGGGGCGGCTGCAGGCCGAGGCCGAGAAAGGAAAGGCCCGAGAGCAGGAGCACGACAAAGACGAAGCGCAGGCCGAAGTCCGCCAGGACCGGCCGGATAATGTTCGGCAGGATTTCGGAGGCGATGATATAGCCGACCTTTTCGCCGCGGGTACGCGCAACGGTGATGAAGTCCATCGTATTGATATTGACAGCGAGCGCGCGGGCAAAGCGATAGGCGCCGGGCGTGTAGATGACGGCGAGCGTGATGATCAGGACGGGAATGGAAGAGCCAACGGCGGCAACGACGACCAGGCCGAAAAGCTTGCTCGGGATCGAGTTCAGGGCATCGAGAAACCGGCTCAGGATCGTGTCGAACCACCCACCGATGACCGCGGCCGTCATGCCAAGCGCCACGCCGCAAAGACAGCAGAGCGCCACCGCAGCCAAGGAAATGCCGACCGTGTAGCGCGCGCCCATCAGGACGCGTGAAAGCATGTCTCGGCCGAGATAGTCCGAGCCGAGCCATAATTGATCGCTTATCGGACCGAAATAGTCCGTATCGACGATGTCACCGACGGAGTAGGGGATAATATAGGGCGCGAACAGGGCGACGATCGTCCAGCCGAGAATGATGGCGAAGGCGACGACGCCAACGGGGCTGACCCTGTAGCCAAATAGGGATGGAGTGCGGGGAGCCAAGCTTTTCGTGGTCATCGCAGCCTCGGATTCGACAGGATGGCAATGATGTCGGCGGCGGTGATCAACAGGAGATAACCAAGGCAAAAGATCATCGCGCAGCTCTGGATCAGCGGCAGATCGCGGGTCGCGACCGCGTCCACCATCAGCTTGGCGATGCCTGGATAGTTGAAGATCGTCTCGACGATGATGACGCCGCCGACGAGATAGGAAAGCGAAAGCGCGATGGCATTGACGATCGGCCCGAGAGCATTGGGCAATGCGTGCCTGAACACCATGCGGCTGCGTGAGGCGCCTTTGAGCAGCGCCATTTCGACATAGGGGGTCTTCAGCGTCTCAATAAGCGCTGCCCGGGTCATGCGGATCATTTGCGCGGAGATCACGAAGGTGAGCGTGATGACCGGCATGGCATAGATTTTCATGAGGTCGAAGAGCGTATGCGCCTCGCTCGTCGACGACAATGCCGGCAGCCAGCGCAGATAGACGGCAAACAGCAACACAGCGAGCGTCGCGACCATGAATTCGGGCACTGATATGACACCGATCGAGATGACGGTTACGAGCCGATCATAATAGGAGCCGCGAAGCATGGCGGATGTGATACCGAGCAGCAGCGCGAGCGGCACCGAGACGAGCGTCGTTATGGCGGCAAGCTCCAAGGTCGCCACCAGGCGGCCGCCGATCAGCTGCGCGACAGGCATGTTATTCGCGTAGGAAATGCCGAGGTCGCCTCTCATCAGACCCAAAAGCCATCCCATGAACCGCAGGATCGCTGGCTCGTCGAGGTGCATGGCCTTGCGCAAGCCCGCAACCGCCTCGGGCGTAGCCGCCTGGCCGAGCAGGATCGAGGCGGTGTCTCCCGGCAGCATGCTGGTTGCGAAAAAGACAGCGAACGACACGATCAACAAGGAGATGATCGCAATTAAAAGCCGGTTCAGGACAAGAATGGAAACCTCGGATCTCAAACAAATCGCTCCTGCGGCGTTCTAGAGCAGTTCCAGCAAAAGTGCGAAGCGGTTTTGCGTCCGGAACCGCGTAAAAACAAGAAGGTAGAGCGTTTTCGCGATTCGAAGAAAAGTGGAAATGCTCTACGAAACGAATGGCGTTCGCGGGACGGCTCCCGGTGGCGGCCGCGACCGTTCCCGGGAGAGATGTCCAGCAGGGGTCAGGCCTGGAGCCAGAGATATTCCGCCATCGCGTAGCCCATCATGCCACCGAGCGGATTGGCTTCCAATCCGTGTACCTTGCTCGAAATGGCATCCACATTCGAGATATAGGCAGGGATGATTGTGCCCGCCTCATCGGCGATCATCACCTGCATTTCGTCGTAGATCTGCTTGCGCTTGGTCTGATCGAGCAAGCCGCGGGCTTCGATCAGCATCTTGTCGAATTTCTCCGACTTGTACTGGCTCTCGTTCCATGGCGCGTTGGAAGCATAGAGGAGCGAGAACAGGATGTCGGGCGTCGGGCGCGGATTGATGTTGCCGAAATGGATCGGCGCCTTCAGCCAGTAATTATCCCAATAGCCGTCGGACGGAACGCGCTGGACATCGAGCTTCATGCCGATATTCGCGCCTGCGGCCTGGATGATCATTGCCATATCGATCGACGAGCCTGCCGCGTCGGAGGCGATCACCGGAATGGACTGTCCGAGCACGCCCGCCTTCTGGAAATGGAACTTGGCCTTGTCCGGATCGAAGGCTTTCGGCTTCAAATCATTGTTATGGTAGATGTTCGCCGGGGAAACGGGCTGATCGTTGGCCACTTCGCCAAAACCGCGCAGTGCCGATTTGACGATCTGCTCGCGATTGACCAGGGACTTCATCCCGTCGACGAAGTCCTTCTTGTTCCCCGGCGTCATGTCGAGGCGCATGTTGAGGTTGGTATAGTTGCCGCTTGTCGTTTTCGAAAGTGCGAAGCCGGACTGGCCATCGACCAGCTTCACGGCGCGGGGATTGATGGCGGCGGCAAGATGGATGTCGCCCGAGAGCAGAGCATTCACGCGGGCATTGTCATCGCTGATCGCGAAGAACTCGAAGGAATCGAGATAGGGCTGGCCGGACTTCCAGTAGTTCTTGTTCTTGACCACGACCGACCGATTACCCGGATCGAAGGTTTCGAGAACGAAGGCGCCGGTGCCGTTGCCTTTCGAAAAGTCCGTCGTGCCATTGGCGACGATCATGAAATGATGCAGGGCCAGAATGGTCGGCAGGTCGGCATTCGGGTCGGCAAGCGTGATTTCGACCGTCGACTTGTCGATGGCCTTGAAGCCGGTCATCTGGGCGGCGATCTTGGCGACCTTGGAGCCGACGCCCGGGTCGAGATGGCGTTTCAGCGAGAAGACGACATCGTCGGCCGTCAGTTCCTTGCCGTCATGGAAGGTTACGCCCTTGCGCAGCTTGATCGTCCAGGTCTTGGCGTCCTTGCTTTCGATGCTCTCGGCAAGCTCCATTTGTGTCACGCCGGCCTTGTCGATGAAGGTCAGGCGATTGTAGAGCGAGCAGCAGCGCACATAGTCCGTCGACAGGGACGCCTTTGCGGGATCCAGCGTGTCGGCGGTCGAGGACGACCAGCCGGCCCCCTTGAACGCGCCGCCGGAAACCGGCGTTGCTGCGACGGCCTGCGTGGCGCGGCCAAGAATGATGCCCGCCGATGATATCGCAACACCTCCCGCCAGCATCAGTTTCAGGAGGTCGCGCCGCGTTGCACCGCGCCGGATGGCGTTCTCCACCATCGCGTCGTCGGCGGTGGTCCAGTTCGTAATTCCGTCAGTCATCTCATTCCCCTTTTTTCTGTTGATTGATGGGATGCCTGTCTTGGTCGCAAGCTCTCCCGGGTTGGCTCACTGTCTTTCGGTCAGCCTTTCCTTGACCGCCGAGGCGAAGGCCGCCATCGACGTGAAGTGGTAGTCGGGTTGAGTGAAGCTCTCTGGCTCTATCGTGCCGCCATAGCCGTCCTGAGCATGACGGCGCTCGATCCAGCAATTGGTCAGCCCAAGCTTTCGCGAAATGCCGATATCGTGGTACTGGCTTTGAGCGACATGCAGAATATCGTTCTTGCTCGCTCCTTTGCCGCCGACGAATTCGAATACCTGTTCGAAGAAGGCGGGATCTGGCTTTTCCGTGCCGGTGTCGTCGGCCGTGAAGCTCGCGAAGAACGGCGAGCCGAGCTTTTTTTCGAAGTGATCGAGTGCCCAGCGGCGAGCGTTTGTCATGGCGACGAGGCGATGCGTTTTCTTGAGCTCGGCAAGCGCTGCCGCGCTATCGTCGAACGCGTTCCAGTTGGCGACGGAATCACGCAGTCGCTGCGCATATCGATCTTCCGCCGGCAGGCCAAGGGCGGGCGCAATGACCATGTAAACCCGTGAGAGATCATCCGGAAAGAGTTCCGCGTCCTCGCTGTAGCGCGCCTGGCGATAGAGCCTCAGCGCCTCTTCGCCATCGATGGAGGTGCCAGCTTCAGCCGCAATCTCGGCGAGGCAGGTCTTTATGCCACCTTCGAAGTCGATGAGGGTGCCGACGACATCGAAGGTAAGATATTTGAAGTCCTGAAAGTCTTTGGCCAAGTCATGCTCTCCTTCATGATCCGCTGCGGACAAGCCGCTTGCAGCATAAAATTCTGACCCAAAGGGCGGAAATCGTCCTGCCAAGGCCCGGAAAAGCCGGCTTTCAGCCGTTCTAGGAAGCAGTTTGGCAGTTCCTGAACGGCGAAGTCGCCGAATCGATGGTGTACAGCGGCACAAAATTCCGAATTTCCGGCCCTCTCCGACATTTCGCCAACCAAGAACGGCATACGCCGCTTCAACGCATGGCTTCCCGAACGTCCGGATCTTCCAAAGTCTGGTCGAGGGTCTTTCGTGTGCGCTCCAGGATCGCGTCGATATCATCATCCGTGCAGCAAAGCGGCGGTGCGTATCCAAGCACGCCATGGGCGAACGCGCGGATGACGAGGCCATTGTCCCAGGCGCGATCGAAAATCCTGCGCGCCGGCGCGGCAGCACTTGGCAATGGGGTCTTCCCGGCCTTGTCGACAACCAGTTCGACGGCCGCCAGCATGCCGCGACCGCGGACATCGCCGACCAGCGGATGGTCACGCAGATTTTCCAGTCCTTCCATCAGACGCGCACCAGCCTTGACACCATTTTCGAGGAGGCCGCCCTCATAGAGCTTCAGTACTTCGAGCCCGACTGCGGCGCTGACGGGATGGGCCGAATAGGTGTAGCCATGGCCGACCGCCGCACTACCGGCGCTGTCAGCGATGACATCATAGACGCGATCGGACATGAACACGGCGCCCATGGGCACGTAGCCGGAGGTCAGGCCCTTGGCCGTCGTCATGAAGTCAGGGACGATTTCGTCATACGAGCAGGCGAACAGCGGACCGGTCCTGCCGAAGCCGGTAATGACCTCGTCGGCGATGAAGAGAATGTCATATTGACTGCAGAGATCGCGGATCGCCTTGAGCCAGCCTTTCGGCGGCACGATGACGCCGCCCGATCCCTGGATAGGTTCGGCATAAAATGCCGCCACGCGCTCGGCGCCGATCGCTTCGATCTTTGATTTGAGGTCCGCGATCGAGGCGGCAATGATCGCATCCGCCCCTTCGCCGACCGGATTGCGATACGGATAGGGCGAGGGGATCTTGTGCTGCCAGTCGAAGGGGACGCCGAAGCCTGCATGGAAGCCGGGTAGCGCCGTGAGGCCGGCTCCAACGGTCGAGGAGCCGTGGTAGCCTTGCTCGATCGAGATGAACTGGTCGCGCTCCGGCTTGCCCTTGGCATGCCAGTAGTAGCGGACGAAGCGCACCGTGCTGTCGACGGCATCCGATCCGCCGAGCGTGAAGTAGATATGATTGAGATCGCCGGGCGCCCGGTCGGCGAGTTCGGCCGCAAGGCGAATGGCCGCTTCGCAACCGATATCGAAGTAACCCGTCGCATAGGGCAGTTCACGCATCTGGCGGGCTGCTGCTTCAACGATGCTCTCATGCCCGTAGCCCGCGTTCACGCACCAGAGACCGGCAAAGCCGTCGACAAGCTGATGGCCCGATGCGTCGGTGACGGTTGCGCCTTTTGCTGACCGCAACACCCGCACGCCCAGTTTTTCATGGCCGCGATAGGATGAGACCGGATGGATGAGGTGCGCGCGATCAAGTTCGATGAGCGAGTTGGCGAGCATGATGATCTCCAAATTATCCAAGAGCCTGATTGGCCAATGCAAATATTCTCGCGTTCCGGCCGAGGGCTCCAGCGCCGCCCGGGCGTCGCATCGCGATACCGCCACCCACATGGCTAAGGCCGATCTGCGCCAGCCAGCCGGTCAGCCCCGAGCTTTCGTTCGTATCGACGCGCAGGAATTCGCTCGGCTTGCGAAGGGCAAGCGCCGTTATCAGCGATTTCGCATCCTCGGTATTCGATGCGATGACAGGCCCGATCACATCGCCGCGTCCAAAGGCGCGCAGCGCGCCGAAAGCCTCCACACGACCATGTCGTCGAATGACGACCACCTGCGCGACATCTGTGAGCGCGTCGATCAACGTGCGGCGATCCGCACCGAAAGCTGCGCGGTCGAGCGCTTTGATCGCGGAAAAATCATCGGCGGTCGCGGCCTCGACATCCCCAGCCGGCGCGAGGTCGGCGAGATGTCCCTGATGTTGAAAGATCTCGCCCTCGGCGACAAAGCCGAGCTTGCGATACAGCGGCAGTCCTTCCGTGGTTGCAATGAGCCTCAGAGGGCGGTGGCCAGCCAGCGCCATTGCCGCATCCATGAGCTTGCGGCCAAGCCCGCGGCCGCGCAGGTTTTCGTCGACGATCACCATATTGATCGTCGCGCAATCCTCTCCATAGGGGGTCATCAGGATGGTGCCCACGACGCGACCCGTCTCGTCCACGGCTGCTGCGCCTTGGCTCAAACGCAAGGCAAGACGCCAGTCCTCGGCACGATGAGGCCATTTGGCTTGACGTGAGAGGGCGAGGGCGCCGTCTATATGCTCCGGTGTGAAGCTGACCAAATTTATGCTGTCGGTTCGCATGGGGCATCCTTTCCTTGCCCCAAGTCTCGGCGATCCCCGCATGGCAGATTATCTGAAGGCATGGTTCGTCGTGATATCTTTCGCCGTAGCGGGCGCGCTTGGCCGCATCTTATGCTGAAGATCCTTTTTCGGTCGCTCCGCAATGGTCCAAAAACAACGTCGCGACGCATATCCGCTGCAACACTCTGCCAAAGGACGCCGCGCATACGAAACAATATGCTTTGCGGACACGCCAATTCGATCACGTCCGTCGTGGGACTTCAGCCTATGATCGTCTCATAAAGAACGCAGATGCCCTTTAGATAGAGGACGAACGGACATGGCGCCTTTCCGGCCGAAATACATCACCTTCGATTGCTATGGCACGCTCATCAATTTCGAGATGGCCGAAGCGGCTCGCGACATCTATGGCGCCGAGCTCGATGAGGCGAGGATGCTGCAATTCATCAAGAATTTCGCCGCCTATCGGCTGGACGAGGTTCTCGGTGATTGGAAGCCATATGCCAACGTCGTTCACAATGCGGTCGAGCGGACCTGCCGCGCGAATGGCGTCAAGTTCCGCGCGGAAGACGCCAAGGCGATTTATGAACGCGTGCCCGGCTGGGGGCCGCATCCCGACGTGCCAGCCGGACTGGCGAAGGTTGCCAAGGAAATCCCTCTGGTCATCCTGTCCAACGCGATGAACAGCCAGATCATGTCGAATGTCGAGAAACTCGGCGCGCCTTTCCATGCCGTCTATACGGCAGAGCAGGCCAATGCCTACAAGCCGCGCTTCAAGGCGTTCGAATATATGTTCGACATGCTGGGCTGTGGGCCGGAGGACATCCTGCATTGCTCGTCCTCTTTCCGCTATGATCTGATGTCGGCGCATGATCTCGGCATCAAGAACAAGGTCTGGGTCAACCGTGGTCATGAGCCGGCAAATCCCTATTACGGCTATGTCGAGATCGCGGACATATCCGGCCTGCCCGGCGTCGTCGGACTTTAAGGGAAAGGCAGCTTCATGAAATTCGTCTCCTATTGGCACGACACGGCGCCGGCCTTTGCCGGAGGCCGGCAAGGCCCGGTCGAAGGACGATACGACGCCTGTGTCATAGGAGCCGGTTTCACCGGACTGTCCGCGGCCCGGCAACTGGCCAAGGCCGGTGCGAGGGTCGTCGTTCTCGAAGCCGAGCGTGTCGGCTGGGGCGCCTCGGGCCGTAACGGCGGTCATCTGAACAACGGTCTTGCCCACAGTTATCCAGCCGCCAAAGCCGAACTCGGCAGGGAGAGGGCGATCGCGCTCTATAAGGCGCTCGACGCCTCCATCGATACGATCGAGGCGCTTATCGCCGAAGAGGGCATCGACTGCAATTTTCGCCGGGCCGGAAAGCTGAAGCTGGCATCGAAGCCGCAGCATTTCGGATCGATCGCCCGCAATTTCGAAGAGGTTCATGCCGAAGTCGATCCGGATACGGCGCTGCTTACGCCGGACGATCTCAAACAGGAAATCGGCTCGCCTTTCCATGGAGCCATGCTCTTCAAGAAAAGCGCGATGATGCATATGGGCCGCTACGCTGTCGGCCTCGCGGATGCGGCGGTTCGCCATGGCGCGGCAATTTATGAGGCGGCGCCGGTGACGAACAGGCTGCAGGAAAAGGGCAGGCATCGGTTGGTGACACCGCGCGGCGAGATCACGGCCGACAATGTGCTGGTGGCGACCGGTGCCTACACGACCCCGAATTTTAGTTATTTCCGCCGGCGGATCATCTCGGTCGGCAGCTTCCTGATCGCAACCCGACCGCTGACGGCGGATGAGATCGCATCGGTCATGCCGGGAAACCGCACCTGCGTCACCTCGATGAACATCGGCAACTATTTCCGCCTCTCCCCCGACAACCGGTTGCTATTCGGCGGCCGGGCACGATTTTCCGCGACCTCCGACCATCGTTCCGACGCCAAGAGCGGCGCAATTCTGAGAGCGGGTTTGGCCGAGATATTCCCCCAGCTTGCCGGAGTCGATGTCGATTATTGCTGGGGCGGTCTCGTCGATATGACCAAGGATCGCTATCCGCGCGCCGGCTATCATGATGGAAGCTGGTATGCGATGGGCTATTCCGGCCATGGTGCTCAACTGTCGACGCATCTCGGCATCATCATGGCCGATGCCATGCTCGGCCGCGAAGATCACAATCCCATGAGGGATGTCGATTGGCCGGCCGTGCCGGGTCATTTCGGCAAACCATGGTTCCTGCCGTTGGTGGGCCTCTACTATAAGGCGCTGGACAAGTTCCAGTAACGACAGTTGCCGGGATCATGGCGGGCCGATCGCGAACAGATTGACCCGCTATGGTCCTGGATTCTGACCTGAAGCGTGTCACGCAAAAGTGTGTAGCGGTTTTGCGAGAACGACATGCGCAAAATCAAGGATCTAAAGCACAGGAAGCGAATCTGAAAGATCGCGACGTGCTTTAGCCCAGCCCGCCCATGTGAAAGCTTTTCATCTCGAGATATTCCTCGATACCGGCTTGCGCGCCCTCACGGCCGATCCCGGATTGCTTGACGCCGCCGAAGGGGGCAACTTCCATCGACACCGAGCCGGTATTGAGCCCGACCATGCCGAATTCCAAGGCCTCGCCGACGCGCCAGGCGCGCTTGAGATTGTCGGTATAGAAATAGGACGCCAGGCCAAAGGGCGTACCGTTGGCGATCGCGATCGCCTCGTCTTCGGTCTCGAAGCGGAAGAGCGGCGCCACCGGTCCGAAGGTCTCTTCGCCGGCAAGCTCCATCTCGGTCGTTGCCCCGGTCAGGACGATCGGAGCCGTATATTGTCCGCCGTCGGGTAGCTGCCGGGCGGCTGTGATGATCGTTGCGCCCTTTGCCAGCGCGTCGCGGACATGCCGGTCGATTTTCTCGATTGCCGCCTGGTTGATCATCGGGCCGATCGACACGCCGGCCTCCGTGCCCGGCCCGACCTTCATGGCATCGACCTTCGCTTTTAGTTTCGCTGCGAAGGTGTCATAGACGCTCGATTGCACAAGGAGCCGGTTGGCGCAGACGCAGGTCTGGCCGCCATTGCGGAACTTGGAGGCAAGCGCGCCTTCGACGGCCAGATCGAGATCGGCGTCGTCGAAGACGATGAAGGGCGCGTTACCGCCGAGTTCGAGGCTGAGCCGCTTGATGCTGCCGGCGGCACCGCGCATCAGCAGCGCGCCAACCCTCGTCGAGCCGGTGAAGGAGATCTTGCGCACGGTTTCGTTGCCCATGATCTCGTTGCCGATCTCGGCCGGCATGCCGGTGACGATATTGATGACGCCTGCTGGGATGCCGGCGCGCTCGGCAAGGACCCCGAGGGCGAGCGCGGAATAGGGGGTGAATTCCGAGGGCTTGATCACAACAGCGCAGCCTGCGGCAAGGGCGGGCGCGACCTTGCGCGTGATCATCGCATTGGGAAAATTCCAGGGCGTGATGATGCCGCAGACGCCGACCGGCTCCTTGAGCACGATGATGCGGCGATCGGGTGTGGGAGACGGTATCGTGTGGCCGTTGATGCGGCGGGCTTCCTCGGCGAACCATTTCACGAAGGAGGCGCCATAGCGGATTTCCCCACGGGCTTCATCGAGCGGTTTGCCTTGCTCCGTTGTCAGAATGAGGGCGAGATCGTCGACATTCTCAAGCATGAGATCGTGCCAGGCTTCGAGAAGGGCGGCACGTTCCGCATTCGTCTTGCGCTTCCAGCCGCGCTGCGCGCGCTCGGCAGCCGCGATCGCGTCGCGCGTCTCGCTAGAACCCATGTCGGGCACCGTGCCGATGGCAGCCTGTCTGGCGGGGTCTTGAACATCCACCGCCGCGCCTGAGGCGGCCGCGACCCAGCCTCCATCGATCAATCCCTTGTCACGAAAAAGCTGCTTGTCTTTCAAATCCAACATGAGGTCCTCTGCAATCAGGAGAGCGCGGCGATGATGCCGGCGGTGATGGTTTCCGTTCGATCCTTGCCCGGAAGTGTGCCGATGCCGCGCGCGGTTGCTGCCTCCATCGCCGCGATGATGCGGGTGGCAGCATCCCTTTCGCCCAGATGATCGAGCATCATCGCTCCCGACCAGATGGCGGCGATCGGGTTGGCGATGCCGCGCCCGACAATGTCCGGGGCTGAACCGTGAACCGGCTCGAACATCGATGGGGCGTTGCGCTGCGGGTTGATGTTGGGTGAAGCCGCAAATCCAAGGCCGCCCTGAATGGCCGCGCCAAGATCGGTCAGGATATCGCCGAACAGATTGGAGGCGACGACGACGTCGAGGCTTTCCGGCGCCATTACCATGCGGGCCGCCATCGCGTCGATGTGATAGCTCGTGACTTCGACATCGGGATATTCGGCCGAAAGCCTGGCGGTGATTTCGTCCCAGAACACCATGGAATATTTCTGGGCATTGGACTTGGTGACGGAGGCAAGCCTGCGGCGCCGGGCACGCGCCTGCTCGAAGCCGAAACGCAGAATGCGCTCGACGCCCGCGCGGGTAAAGATCGACGTCTCCACCGCGACTTCATCACTCGTGCCCTGATGGACGCGACCGCCGGCGCCCGAATATTCACCCTCGGTGTTTTCGCGGATGCAGAGAATGTCGAATGTTTCCGCCCGCAGCGGTCCCTGGACCCCCGGCAGCAGCCGGTGCGGTCGGATATTGGCATATTGCACGAAGGCCTTGCGGATCGGCAGCAACAGGCCGTGCAGCGAGACCGCATCGGGCACTTCGGCCGGCCAGCCGACGGCCCCGAGTAGGATCGCATCGAACGACCTTAGCGTCTCGATCCCGTCTTCCGGCATCATCCGCCCCGTCTGCTTGTAGAATTGGCAGGACCACGGAAATTCGGTGCTATTCAGTGCAAAGCCGCCAGCCTTGGCGGCAACTTGCAGCACCGACCATGCGGCGTCTGTCACGTCCTTGCCGATGCCGTCACCAGGGATCAGAGCGATCGAATAGGTCTTCATGGTATAGGTCCCTCAAAGGCTGATGAGCACGCTCTTCGTTTTGCGATTGGCAAGATAAGCCTCGCGTCCCAGGTCCTTGCCGATGCCGGAGCGCTTATAGCCGCCGGTCGGTAAGATATGATCCCGCGAGCGGCTGTAGCGATTGACCCAGACCGTACCTGCCTGAATCTGTCGGCTGAGGCGGATGGTACGCGACAGGTCGGATGTAAACAGGCCCGCGGCGAGCCCATAGGAGGGGTGATCGGCAAGCACCATCGCTTCGTCTTCGTCCTCGAAAGTCTGCAGCGTCAGGACCGGCCCGAAGATTTCCTCGAGAATGGCGGGAGAAGACGGATCGAGATCGGTCAAAAGCGTCGGTTCGTAGAAGTAACCCGGCCTATCCATCGGCTTGCCGCCGGCGATACAGCGGCCGCCTTCGCTGATCGCGGCAGCGACGATCGCGTCGATCCGGTCGCGCTGGCGTTCGGAGATGATCGGCGAATAGCGTGTCGCCTCATCCCAGGTGGGGCCAGGACCGATATCCGCCATCCGCGCGATGAGGGCTTCCGTGAATTGGCCGGCAACGCTTGCCTCCACGATCACGCGCGTCGCGGCGACGCAAGCCTGGCCGGCATTGAAGAGAATGCTGCCGACGATCGCATCGGCCGCTTTCGAAAGATCGGCGTCCTTGAAGACGATCTGCGGGCTCTTGCCGCCAAGCTCCAGGGTCACCGGCTTGATGCCAGAGCGGGCGATATTCTCCATGATCGCGGATCCCGCTCGGGTGGAGCCAGTGAAGCTGACCTTGGCGATATCGGGATGGCCGGTGAGCGCCGTACCGGTGGCGAGCCCGTCGCCGAGAACGACGTTGAAGAGGCCGGCGGGCAATCCGGCCCTCACGGCGAGCTCGGCCAGGTAAACAGTCGAAAATGGCGTCATTTCGGAAGGCTTGAGGACGACGGCATTGCCTGCGGCAAGCGCCGGACCGAGCTTCCAGCCGGCCATGGAGACCGGAAAGTTCCAGGGCGTGATCGCGCCGACGACCCCGTAGGGTTCGCTGAGGATCATGCCGAAGGTCTTGTCATCGGTGGGCACGACATCGCTGCCTTCCTTGTCGGCGAATTCGGCAAAGAAACGGATCTGCTCCGCGGTGACCGCTATGTCGCCGGCCGGCAATTGACTGATCAATCGGGTGGAGGACAGAGCCTCTATTCGAGCCAGCGTCTCCGTCTCCGCTTCAATCAGGTCCGCCCAGGCATGCATTACGCGGACACGTTCGCGCGGCCGCAGGCCGCTCCAGTTGCTCGCCTTCAATGCCGCCTTGGCCGATTCGACGGCGCGGTCCACCATCTCGTGGCTCGCAATCGGGCAACCTGCATAAGGCTTGCCGTCGGAGGGCCTTTTCATGTCGATCTCGCCGGGAGCTTCAATGAGCTCCCCGCCGATGAAATGGCCGATCGGCAATGGCAAGGTGTCAGGATCGAAGCTCAAGCTCATGGGAAGCTCTTTCTTAAGGCTTTACCAGAGCCTAGCGCCGGCTTACGAGCAGCTTGCTCCGTATGCCGGCGCGCGGGCCGACGAATCTTGCGTTTCAGCTGGCGCGAACAGTGATTTCTGTTGCGGCGGCCAGCAGCTTTCATCCCACCGTCACATAGATCTTGCGAACGGTCTCGATCGTCTTCCATCTGCCCACGAAGCCCGGCTTCATCACAAAGCTGTCGCCGGCCCGGTAGATGACCGGTTCGCCGTCATCGGGGGTGATTTCCACGACACCCGACAGGATGTGGCAGAATTCGAAGGTCTTGCCCTTGATCGACCGGGTCTCGCCTGGCGTCGCCTCCCAGACACCAGTGCGCACGGCGCCGTCCTTCGCCTCATCCTGCGCCCAGGTCTTGAACGAAGGATCGCCGGCAATCAGTCTTTCCGGCAAGGCTTTGGATTCACGCGGGGCCGTACCGGGATTGGTTACGACGGTCTTGAGGAAGGTCATGGCGAGCCTTTCATTGCTATGGGTTCAATATCCGCGCCGCCGGTCGACGAGCCCGATGGGATCCTGGCCTGCGCGATAACGACGGATGTTGTCGATCACCGCGCGTGCGGCGGTATCGGGCTGTGTAACGCTGGCGATATGCGGAGTGAGCATGATTTTCGGGTGTCGCCATAAAGGGTGACCCGAGGGCAGGGGTTCTGGGTCGGTCACGTCGATCACCGCCGCCGCCAGACGGCCGCTATCGAGCGCCTCGATCAGCGCGTGCGCATCGAGCTGTGGGCCGCGACCGGCATGCACGAGCATCGCCCCCGCCGGAAGGCCGCCAAGAAGCGTGCCGCCCAGGAACCCCGTGGTCTCCGGCGTCAGAGGCAGCAGGCAAATGAGAATGTCCGTCGCAGCCACCATGGTTCTGAGGCCGGTTTCGCCGTGATGACACTCGACGCCCTCGATCGTCCGGGGGGATCTGCTCCAGCCGGCGAGTGGGAAACCGAAGGGCTTCAGCCGCTCGAGCACGGCTGTCCCGAGAACGCCCAATCCCAGAACTCCGATTCGTCTTTCATGCGCCTGGCGCTGAGGCAGGCCGCGCCACTCCCCGGCGCGCTGCTGCGCAAGATAGGAAAGAAGGCCGCGATGCAGCGCGAGCACCGCAAGCGTCACATATTCCTGCATCATCCTGACGATGCCATCCTCGACCATGCGGACGATCTTCACATGCTCGGGCACGAGATCCGTCTTGAACTGGTCGACGCCCGCGCCGATCGAAAACAGGATTTCCAGATTGCGGTAACGGGCGAGGTCGTCGGGCACCGTCCAAGTGATGAGGAAGCGAACTTCATCAGGATCGACGCTCGCCGCGTTCATCGAAAATGCCAGATCCGGCAGTTCCTCGGCGAAGGCCCGCGCGAAGATCGCTCCGCGCTTGGCATCCGAATTGAAGAGAAATGTCATGGCGATCGCTCCCTCAAGCCCGTGCGCAGCGCGCGGCCAGGGCCAATATCATCTGGCGGCATTCCTCGAGTTCGTCCTCTAGAATGTATTCGTCGGGCTTGTGGGCGCGCTCTATGTCGCCAGGCCCGCAGATGATCGCATCGATCCCGGCTGCCTGATATAGGCCAGCCTCGGTCCCGTAGCTGACCGCCGCAAGCGACGGCCTGCCGGTCATTTCTTCCAACAGGGCTGCAAGTGGCGCGTCCTTCGCAAGCGACAGCGCGGGATAGGCACTGAGCGGCGTCCAATCGACGGAAAAGCCCTGTTCCTTGAGCATGTCAGCGCAATGGCGAATCGGGGCAAGCAGTTCCTCAGGGGCCACGTCGGCGATAGCACGTGCCTCGAGGTCGAGCCGGCAGTTGTCGGGGACGATGTTCAGCGCCAGTCCGCCGGACACAATGCCGGCCTGAAGCGTCGAGTACGGCGGCTCGAATACGGGGTCGAACGGGCCGAGCGTCAGCCGCCGAGCTTCATCGACCGCCGAATTGAGCACCCGCGACATGGCATGAATGGCGTTGAGCGCCAGGTCTGGACGAGACGAATGGCCCGCCCGTCCGCCGACGGTGACGCGAGCCGCCGCTTTCCCCTTATGGGCGCGCACGGCTTGCATGCGGCTGGGCTCGCCGATGATAGCGCCTTGCGGGGGCGCGCAGAGTTCCTTCATCCGCGCCAGTAGATGCGGCACGCCCCGGCATCCCGCTTCTTCGTCATAGGAGAATGCGAGATGAATGGGACGGGCAAGATTTGCCCTGGCAAGTTCCGGCGCCGCGGCAAGCGCTGCGGCAAGAAACCCTTTCATGTCGGTCGTACCACGCCCGTGGAGCCGATCGGCCTCCTTTCTGAGCGTGAAAGGTTCCGACGTCCAGCCGGGCTCTCCAGCGGGAACGACATCCATATGGCCAGATAAGATATAACCCGCGACATCCCTGGGGCCGATCGTGGCAAAGATGTTGGACCTGTCACCTTCAGGCCCTGGAAGCACGGTGACGTGGATTCCGAGACCTTGCAGATACGTCTGGATCCAGACGACGATCCCGTCATTCGGCGTGCCGACGACGCTCGGAAAGGCGACAAGACGGGCGAGGATTTCAACCGTGTCCATATGCTCCTCGGCGGCTGCGGCATTTGCTGACATTTCCCAATAGCATTGACCTGCGCTTTCATAATTGCATGCCGAATGTCGAAGTGTTTCAGTCGATTGTTGTGCAGGCACACGCAATTCGAGCTAATTGTATCGGCGGGCGTCGCCTATCCTTGCTGACGGGGAGCGCGTCTGTTTTGGTGCATGGGTATAGGTAGCAGGTTTCGAGGTGGTCCAGTGAAGGTATCTGACAGTTTGCGGGTCGATGCTTTCTCCATGCATATCGGCGACATCAAGGACGTGGAGCTCGATCAGTTGCACGCGCTGTCGATCTCGGTCCGTTGGCCGCATCGAGCCGAAGACTGGGAATTTCTAAGGCAGACGGGTAGCGGCATCGTCGCACTCGACGAGATCGGTCGCGTCATGGGATCTGCCATGTGGTTTCCGCACGGAGACGAGTTTGCCACCGTCGGCATGGTGATTACCTCTCCGCGTTTGCAGACCAATGGCACCGGCCAATGGCTGATGAGCCGGATCCTCGACAAGGTTGCGGGACGCCGCCTCAGCCTCAGCGCGACACGGGCGGCGCGGCGTCTGTATCTTTCGCTGGATTTCAAGCCGGAAAAGACGGTCTACCAATGTCAGGGGGAGGCGCGGATCGCGAAGGATTTCGCGCCGCTGCATTCGGACGGCACGGTAAGGCGGCTTGGCGCCGACGATCTTGCAGCGATCCTGCGGCTCGATGCCATGGCCTTCGGTGCCGATCGCTCGGAGCTGGTCAGGCGTCTCCACGAGCAATCGATCGGTTACGGCCTGTTCCGGGGAGCGGATTTGCAGGCTTTCGCCTTGTGCCGGCCCTTCGGACGCGGCCATGTCGTCGGGCCCGTGGTTGCGTCAAGTGACGGCGATGCGATTGTCGTGGTCGAGCCACACGTGGCGCATCATGCCGGCCAATTTCTCCGTCTCGACACGCACATGGAGAGCGGCGATTTCGCCTCTTACGTGTCGCAGTGCGGGATGCTTGTCTACGATACCGTCCTGACCATGTCGCTTGGAAACCATCCCTCCAATAGAAACAAGGCCAGCGCCGGTATGGCGGCCACATATGCTCTTGCTAGCCAGGCGCTCGGCTAAAATCTCGGCACGATCTCGCCGCGCGCAGGCCCTGCGCGCGTCGGCCAAATGTTATTTAGCCAAACCGAGGAGGTGGCGTGGCGTCATCGTCAGCAGCCTTCCACCCTCCGGCGTAACGACCACCGTCTCGCTGAATCCAAGCCTGGCGGCTGTCGTATAGACATGGAAAACCATGCCTTCCTCCAGCGGCCAATCTGCATCCGGCAGAAAGACCCGGGAGAAATCGCTGGTGCGCGGCGTGCGGGTATAGAGACCAAGCGTATAGGCCGTTACATTGTCGTAACGCTGTCTCAGGCCTGACGACAAGAGACCCTGACGGACAATGGCATCCGCCTCGCAGGCAGGAACGCCCGGCTTCATGGCTTCGATCTGCCGGTCCTGCAGCGCGATGATGCGCGAGGCGATATCCTGAAGCCTTGCCGATGCACTGCCGATGACGATCGGCCGCATGAGACGGGCACCATAGCCGCCCACGCGCGGAATAAGCTCCACGTGCAGAATATCGCCTGCGTCAAGCAATTCACTCTTGAAAGAGCCGTGCAGGAATTGGTGGTCGCCGCTGGCCTTGACGATAGGACCGGTCTCGCCGCTATCAGCACCTTCAAGCAGGAAGGTGGCAGCCGCCGTCGCTGCGGCCGTACGGGTCGAAGAGCCGGCTCGCGTATTCTGCGCTATCGCCAGCATGGCTCTGTCGGCGATGCCGGCCGCTTGCGTCAGAACGGCAATCTCGCGAGCCGATTTGACCCATCGCAGACTGTCGCTGATGCCAGGAAGAGCGACGAATTGCGCTTGGGGCAGGTGCGCCTTAAGCTTGGCCGCCGTATCGGCGCTGAAGCTATAGGAGGCGAAGTCGGCGCCGATGCGGGCGCTGGCGAAACCTCGAGCATGGATGCTGCTGGCGATCGCCTCGTGCGGATTGGTCGTATCGGCGAACCCGATGATATCGGAAATCCAGGTTTTTTCCCTGCACGGCGCTTCGTCGAGCTCGCGCAGGACGAACCAGGGCGCACCGTGTCGCGGGAAAAAGGCGGCGCGGTACATGGTTTCCGAAACGGTATAACCGGTAAGCCACGCAAGGAGCTCACCGCTGTCGATCAGGAGGAGATCGACACCGGCGGCGTCCATGGCGGCATGTGCCTTGGCGATACGCCAATCATATTCGTCACGAGGAAACATGCGGCCTCAGGCAGCCTCGCAAATGTCGAGAATGGTGAGCATGTAGACCCGGATCATGTCGAGATAGTCGACGATGTCGACGCGTTCGTCCGGCATGGTGTTGTACCGGCCGCCTGGTCCGCAGACGATGCCTTCCATGCCGAGCTCATGGTAGAGATGGCCGGCGTCCGTTCCGTAAAAGCGCGTGGGCGTAATGGCGCCCGTCGGCTGCGTCTCGCCGCGGACGGTCTCATAGGCGGCGTTGATCGAGGTCACGATGCGTGAGGTCGGCGAGACTTCGAAAGGCGGCATCAGGGGACGGCCTTCGATCATCTCAGGCACCAGCTTGGCTTTCAGTCCGGGAAAGCGCTTTTCGAGCGCGACCAATTCCGCGGCGAGATCGGCAAGCACACCTTCCTGCGTCTGGCCCGGCGCATAGCGGGCCGAACCTCGGATGCGGACGAAATCGGCGACCTGCGGCGGGCGCCATTCCTCCAGCTCACGCCCGAGCGCACCATGGATAACACCGACATGGCCGCGATTGATCGAGCGGTGCACTTCGCTTCTCGCGCCGGTGAAGGTCATGGCGTTGATACGCGGAATGAGATCGCAGGCGGCGGCGATGGCGTCGACCGATTGTTCGCGTTTGGACAGGTGCCGTGTGTCGCCGGTAAGCTCGATCACGAAGCTTAGCGCGGCGGCATGCATCGTCACGGCGGCAAGATCGCTCGGCTCGCTGTTGATGAAATAGTCGGCTTTAACGCCGTTGCGGATGGCTGCAAGCGTGCCCACGCCGCCCTGAAGCTCGCCGACGACATAGGTCAGGATCACATCGCCCTTCAGCTTGACGCCGGCGTCGAGCAAGGTCTTGACCGCGCAGAAGTAGGCGGCATCCCCCGCTTTCATGTTGGATACGCCGATGCCATAGATGAATTTGTCGTCGACGAGGCCGCCCCAGGGATCGACGGTCCAGCCCTCGGTAACCGGGTTTGTATCGAGATGGCCGTTGAAGAGCAGGCTCTTTCCACCGCCGGTTCCCTTTAGGCGTCCGATCGCATTGAAGCGCTCGCCATTATCGAAGGGCTCCAGTTCGGACTGAAGTCCGATCGCCTCCATCTTGCGCGCCATGATGCGCGCAAGCTCGCGTTCGCCTTCGGTCTGGGAATGGCTCTTCTGGCGAACCATCATCGACAGGAAGTCGAGGCAGCTCTTCTCATCGATTGTTCCGATGAGCGATTTCGGGTCCATTTGTAATACTCCTTAGAAGTCTTGTTCTGTAGGTGCGGCGCCGACAGGCGTCGGGACCGCGGCAAGCAGCCGGCGCGTATAGTCGGCCCGCTCGGGGCTGGTGATGTCTTCCGCCGGCACGACTTCGAGGAGATCGCCGCGATACATCACCGCGATGCGGTGCGCGATCTGACGAATGAGGTTGAGGTCGTGGGTGATGAAGAGGAAGGCGGTGGAATGCTCGCGATGCAGTTCCAGCAGCAGCTCGATGATGGAGGCCTGCACCGAGACGTCGAGCGCCGAGGTGATCTCATCGCAGATCACCAGCTTCGGTCTGGATGCGAAGGCGCGCGCGATGGCGACGCGCTGCTTTTCGCCGCCGGAGAGCTGATGCGGATAGCGATCGGCATGGGTACGCGGCAGGCGCACCTGTTCGAGCATGTCGCCGATCCATTGCGCGATGGCCCCATTCTCGCCTTCGCCATAGAGCTTCAGCGGCCGCGCCAGGATTTCGCGGATTTTCTGGCGCGGATTGAGCGAGGCGTCCGGATGCTGGAAGATCATCTGGACATTCTTGCGATAGGATTTGTCCATGTCGGCAAGGCCTGAAATCGTCCGCCCGGCGAAGGTCATCCGGCCCTCGAAGGGATTGAGCCCGGTCATTGCCTTGGCAAGCGTCGATTTGCCGGAGCCTGATTCCCCGACGATGCCGAGGATCTCTCCCGGCTGCACGCTGAGGCTGACGGCACGATTGCCCGCGAAGCGCTCGAAGGACCGGCCGGTCAGCGCCGACAGGAACGGCTTGCGGCCGTAGTGCACGCTGACATTCTCGACCTTCATCAACGGCTGGTCCTGATAGGACGGGCGCGTCTGCGTCCGGCGGTCGCTCGGCCGAGGCACCGCGGCGATCAGCTGACGCGTATAATCACGCTGTGGCGCATGGAAGATCGCGTCGACCGCTCCCTGCTCGACGATTTCGCCGCGGCGGATGACGGCAACCCGTTTCGCGGTGCGCGACAGCAAGGCGAGATCATGCGAGATATAGAGCGAGGCGACGCCCGTCTCGGCCTGCAGGTCGAGGAAGAGGTCGAGGATCTGACGGGAGGTGATGACGTCGAGCGCCGTCGTGGGCTCGTCGAAGATGATGCATTCCGGATTGCAGGCAAAGGCGGTGGCGATAACCACGCGCTGCTTCTCGCCGCCCGATGCCTCGTGCGGCATGCGCTTCATCATGTCAGCGGGGCTTTTAAGGCCGACACGATGCAGCATGGCTTCGCCCTCGCTCCAGGCCTGCCTTGCGGTCAGGCCGCGATGGCGCCTCAGCGTTTCCGTGAGCTGCGTGCCAAGCGAGAGCGTCGGGTTGAGCGAGGTGCCGGGGTCCTGGAACACCATGCTGATCCGTTTGCCCCGCATGCGATTGACCTCGGCCGGCGATTTCGCCGTTAGATCCTCGCCGCGAAGCCGGATGTCGCCACCGACCTCCCGAGCGTTCGCCGGCAGATAGCGCATGATCGACCAGGCCATCGAGGTTTTGCCCGAGCCGGACTCGCCGACGAGGCCGAGAATCTCGCCGGCTCTGACTTGAAGATCGATATTCTTGAGCGCATGAAACACGCCGCCCGCCGTCAGATAGTCGAGCGAATAATTGCGGACCTGTAGGACGATATTGCTTGCCGTTTCTGTCATCTCAGCCTCCGGTACGCGGGTTGAGCGCATCGCGCAGGCCGTCGCCGAGAAGATTGAAGCCGATGGCGACAATGGCGATGGCGAGGCTCGGCCAGATCAGGATGCCGGCGCTGAGGTGCATGTATTGTCTCGCCTCCGAGACCATCAGCCCCCATTCGGTGGCGGGCGGCTGGGCGCCCAGACCAAGGAAGCTCAGCGTCGCGAACAGCATGACGGCGAAGGAAACGCGGATCGTCGTTTCCACCACGATGGGTGCGACGACATTCGGCAGCATTTCGCGCAGGATGATGTAACGCGAGCTTTCGCCGCGGGCGATCGCCGCGCTCACATAGTCCTGCTTGCGCACGGCAAGGGCTACGCTGCGAGTGATGCGCGCCATGCCCGGCGCGAAGGCAACGGCGACGGCGACCAGCGCATTGATGCTGCTGGACCCGAGCAGATTGACGATCAGCAGCGCGAACAGAAGGTTCGGGATTGCCATGATCGCATCGATAGTGCGCATGATGAATTCGTCGGCGCGGCCGCCCAGGAAGGCCGATACCGTTCCGATGAGGGCTCCGGCAAGCGTGCCGGCAAGCGTGGCGAAGACCGCCATCGTCACGGTCGAGCGCGCACCGATCAGCAGGCGGCTCAAGATATCGCGGCCGTATTGGTCGGTGCCGAGAAGGAAATTCGCGCTCGGTCCCTTATAGCGGGCAAGGATCGACATGGCTTCCGGATCGCGTGGAGCAAGCCAGGGACCGAAGACGACGACGATGAAGACGAGGACGACCAGGAAAAGGCCGACCGCGCCCTGCGGCGTGCGCAGCAGCCGTTTGAGAAGCTCAATCATACTGGATCCTCTTGTCGAGCCATGCGTAGAGAATGTCGGCGGCGAAATTGACGATGGAATAGGTTGCCGCCATGAGCAGCACGCCGGCCTGGATTGCCGGCAGGTCGCGCGTCTGGATGGCGACGATCAACTGCCTGCCGATGCCGGGAAGGGCGAAGATTTCCTCGACGACGATGATGCCGCCGAGGAGATAGCCGACATCGAGCGCGACGACGGTAATGGTCGGCAGTAGGGCGTTGCGCAGCGCATGACCGAACAGCACTCTTGATGTGGAAAGACCCTTCAGCCGCGCCGCGCGGATGTAATCGGTATGCAGCACATCGACGAGTTCGGAACGCACCATGCGGGAGACATGCGCGATGAGGATGATCGACACCACGCAAACCGGCAGTACCAGATGGGCAAGGCCGTCGACAAAATTTTCGGTCAGCGGCACATAGCCGGTCGGCGGCAAAAGCTTCGCCCAATCGGCGACGAAGAGCACCGCGAGCGTCGCCGTCACGAATTCCGGCAGCGATACGCCGGCATAGGAGATGAGGCTGACGATCATGTCGGCGAGCTTGCCGCGGCGGATCGCTGCGAGGACACCGAGCGGTATGGCAAGCGCGAGCATCAAGGCGATGGAGAGCACGGCGAGTAGAAGCGAACGGCCGAGAGCCTGGAGCATGGCCGGCCCGACGGGCTGGCCGGTGCGCAGCGACTGGCCGAAATCGCCATGCAGGACGCCGCCCAGCCAATGCAGATATTGCAGCCAGACGGGATCGTTCAATCCCATATTCTGGCGCAGTGCCTCAAGCGCCTGGTCGGTGGCGTTCTCCCCAAGCATCATCACGGCGGCATCCGCCGGCAGGACCTGGGTGATCGCGAAGACGACGAGCGACACGATGAAGAGCGTGTAAACGATCATCAAAAGCCGCTTCAGGAGATAGTTCGGTGACAAGGGCCATTCCCTGGCGTTGGAGCGACCGGTCGCTTCAACATAAGCGCCGATCTCTTGCTATGGGATGCGTCGCGAAGGTCATTGGCCTCGCGACGCTCATTCAGCTCGCAGGTGCTATCAGCTCCGCTTCGGCGCCTTGTCCGTCAAGGAGACATAATCGAGACGGAAGACGGAAGCGCGCGGATGGACCTCGAAACCGGCGACCCAATCCCGCTTGGCGGCGAGAACATCGAAGAAGACCGGAATGATGGAAGGAACGTCCTCATTCATCAGCTTCTGCGCCTCGGCATAAAGCTCCTTGCGCTTGGCTTCGTCGGTGATGCCGCGCGCTTGGTTGACGACCTTGTCGAAGGCGGCATTGTTCCAGCGCGTTTCATTCCAAGCGGCATCGGAGGTGTAGAGCAGCTTGAAGATCGCATCCGCCGTCGGCTGCATGTTGTAGAAGCCGACATAGAAACTGCCCTTCTTCCACACCTGCTCGAGATAGGTCGCGTGCGGCATCGTCTGGACGTTGATGTTGATGCCGGCTTCCTTCGCCATCTCGCGCAATGCGACAGCGAGCTGGGTGCGCTGGCTCGGCTTGTCGGATGCAATCAGCGTCGCCTCGAAGCCGTTCGGATAACCGGCCTCGGCCAGCAGCTTCTTGGCTTCCTCGATATTGGCCTGGCGCAGCGGCAGGTCGGCATAGAAGCGATAGGAGGAATTGAGGGCGGTATCGTTACCCGGCGTGCCGAAGCCTTCGGTGACGAAGTCGACCATCGCCTGCCGGTCGACGGTAAGCGCCAGCGCGCGGCGAACGCGCGCATCATTGAAGGGCTTTGTGTCGCAGCCGAAATTGATGTTGCAGAACTGGCCCGACGGCACGCGCAGCGGATTGACGCCTTGGGCATCCTTCATCCGCAGATATTCGGTCGGCTGCACGGTCGAAATGATGTCGATATCGCCGGCAAGCAGGGCCGAGGTCTGCGCCGAGGTGTCCGGGAAAACCTGGATTTCGACGCGATCTAGATGGGGACGCTTCGGATCGTAATAATCGGGATTGCGCTCGACGACGATCAGACGGTCAGGTTCGTAGGAGACAAGCTTGAACGGGCCGGTGCCGACGGCCGTGGTCGACAGCTTCTTGAAGTCGCCTGTGGCGATGGAGGCTGGGATGATGCGAGCGACCGTGTAAGCTGTCGCCACTGGGAAGTCGGCGTAAGGGGTCGAAAGTTTGAAGACGGCGGTCAGCGGATCGGCCGCGATCACGTCGGCGATCGGGCCGACATTGTTGAGTGCCGGCGAAGCGTTCTTCGGATCGAGGATTGCCTTGAAGCTCTGGACGACATCGTTTGCGGTCAGCGGCGATCCGTCATGGAACTTGACGCCGCTACGCAGCTTGAAGGTCCATTCCGTCAGCGCATCGTTGGCGCTCCAGCTTTCGGCAAGATCCGGCTCGACCGACATATCGACCTTCAACCGGGTTAGATTGCTGTAGAGCAACTCGGTGACCATGTATTCCGGGTTGACGCGCGTCAGCAGCGGATGGATCACGCTTGCGGCCTGATCGACGGAAATGCGCAATGTGCCGCCCTTGGCTGGAACGGCGGCTTGAGCAAAGCCGATGGCAGGCGTTGCCAGAATGGCGGCGGTACTCGCCAGGAAATGACGTCGATTCAGCTTCAGCATTGCGATGTTCCCTTATTTTGATGGTGCGTGTTCTGGAATAAGGCCGGCCTCAAAGTCGCGGGCGAGATAGGCAAGGATGCTCTGCGCCAGCGCGACGATATCCGTGGTCGTCGTATGTTCGTCGGCGCTATGGATGCAGCTCTCCGGACGTCCAAGGCCGCCGAGCAGCACTTCCTGCATCGCACCCGTTTGCTGCACGTAGCCGAAATCGGAGCAGCTGGCGGCACCCCATTTGCTGAAATCGGAATCCTGATAGCCGAAGCCGAGGCTGAGCGCCTTCTGCCAGCGCGGCCAATGCGGACCGTCCGGGTCTGAGGTCGGAATAAGATGGCCGACAAGATCGATCTCGACGCGCAGCTCGGGCGATTTTGCCATGACGGTGCGTACGAGCTCTTCGATCTCAGCCCTTGCCGTTTCGTAACTTTCCTCGGGTGCGTAACGGCGGCTGACGAGGACCTTCAGCTCCGCGGGAACCTGTCCTCCCGACGTACCGCCATTGATGGCGGCGATGGAAAGCTGTGGCCGCAGCGGTCCGCTCGCATGCGGCGGCGCTGGCAAGGCGGATGCGAAGGCAGCCACTTGCGGCTTCAAGGCGTGCAAGGCATTCAGAAGCGGAAGGGCTCCGTCGATGGCATTGATGCCCGAGCCGGTGCGGTTGCCTTCGCCCGCGTGAACCGCATGGCCGCGAATAGTGATCTGAAGATTGAAGACGCCGAAGCAGCCTGCCCAGATGCGTGGTGCCGCCGAACCGTTGAAATTGACGATATGTCCCTTGAGCATGCCCTGCTCGGCGAGATATCGGATTCCCGGATAGAGGCCGCCTTCCTCATCGGTGCAGAGGAGCAGCATCGGATCGTAGGCGAGCTCGACCCCACACGCATCGGCGGCACGCAGCGCAAGGAGAGTCGCCGCGATGGTGCCTTTCATGTCCGCAGCTCCAAGCCCGAAGAGGCGTTCGCCTTCGCGGCGCAGACAGAGCGGATCCTGTTGCCAGGCAGGGGCGGCCGGAACCGTGTCGACGTGGTAGTACAGCCCGCAAACCGGCTTGCTGCCGGATCGCGCGGCAATGAGATTAACCCGCGCCCCTTGGGCAGGGCCATTGCTGACCCGCCACAGCTCTTCCGGAACGGTAACCTCCCGGCAAAGAAAGCCCATGGGTTCCAGCAGGCCCGACATCAGCGCCGCAAAGGCGGGATAGCCGTCTCCGGGCGGAAAAGAGGTGTCGATCGCGACCATCCGCGCGAGGTCGCTGACAGCGCTTTCGACGGTCTCTTCAATGATTTTCAAGGCGCTTGCAAATGGCTCCTCGAAAGATGACAAGATTTGATCGCGCATGCTCGAATTCCGAAAAGACGCGCAGAAACACATGGAGGTTCCGCACTCGTATTTATATAAACTATATAGTAATGATGCTGCCGCTCACGCTTCGAGTCAACTCCAAATAAGAGGCAAATAATTGCGCGAAATGCCCAAATTTTCAGCAGATGTGCCGCGTGCATCCGAGCTCTCCGTTCCGCTCTATGAAGTCGTGAAACGTCAGATCACGGAAGCGATCATGATGGGCAAATGGCCGGCCGGAACCGTGCTGCCGAGCGAGATCGCGCTGTCGCAAAAGTTTGGAGTTGCTGTCGGCACGATCAGGCGTGCCCTGCAGGACCTGACCAATGAGGGCTTGCTCAGCCGCCGGCGCAAGACGGGGACGGTGGTCACCGGTCGCACCCCGCAGCACAGCCTTCGCTTTTTCTTCCAGTATTTTCGCCTGCACGGGCTCGACGGTTCGCTGCAAAACTCGACATCCGACATTCTTTCGCTGAAACGCCGTGGGGCGAACGAAGAAGAGCGGGCTGGACTGCGGCTTGACGATGCGGCTGAAGTCATCTCGATTCACCGGCTGCGCAGCGTCGGAGGCAAGCCGGTCATGCATGAAGTCATGGCACTTTCGGCAAGCATGCTGCCGGAGTTTCCCGATAAGAAGGAGGAGATTCCCTCCCTTCTTTATCTCTTCCTTCTCGATCGCTACGGGATTCGCATTTCCGCCGTCAGAGAGCAGATTGCCGCCGACATGGCGACGGAGGAGGATTGCCGGCTGTTGCAGTTGAGCATGCCCAGCGCCGTGCTGACGATCGACGAAGTGGCCTATGATCAATCCGCGGTTCCGGTTCTCGTCGCAAAACATCGTGCGACGACCAGAAGCCATCGCTATGTGCATGAGGTCCAATAGCGGGCGATAGGCTAGCTCTCCGGCACCACAATCCCAAGACCCGGGCCGCATTAACCCGCTGCGGGTGCGCCTGCCATTTGCGCGAAATCCAGAAGGCCCGTCTGCGCTCGTTGACGGTTTGAGTGTCGTGATACGCAATGTTCGGGATTTCGAAGGCACAGACCTCTTCGCTGAGGATTCGGCCTGATGATCGGCTTTGGAGATTTGCCGCCGCGTCTTTCAGCTCATTTGTAGGGGCGCCAGAATAACTTCCGTTCTTCTTGTATCACTTGCTGCTCACTGTGCGAGTTGCCCAATGATATAGAGTTAATGGTTGTAATGAAGTTTGGCTTGATTACAGCATAGCGATAGTGTGACTAGGTACGGGGCTATGAAAATCTCGGGGCGTCCTTACGGATTTATTTTATGTTGGGAATGTGATAGCTGACATATATTAAGGCTGCGAGAGTGCGAATGGCAGAATTCAAATTTAGTGAACCACCTGTAGGAAACGGGGCCGATGACATTTCAAACGAGTGCCAGCGCCAATTGCAGCCTATAGTTAGTGAAATCGTTCGGGCCGCGGCTGCCGCTGGATGGAATCAGAAGGATGTTCTTCTAGCGATGGTGGATGTCGCTTGGGACTTATATGAAAAGCGCCGAGGCGATCTTTAGCGGTCACAGCCGCTCCACAATCGTTTTTTCTACTTCGACGTGAACAAAGGTTTAGCCCGACTGCAACCATCTATCGAAGTGCGTGGATATATTTGTCCGCGCTAAAGATTGACGTGTTTTTACCGCGTCATTCTTTCTTTACCATATGCGTATCCCCCCTTCCAAACTCAGTGAATTATACTATTTAATCTTGCGCTATAAGCTGGTTTACGGCGGTATCCGGCGGGCAGTGTTGGGAATAATGAGATCTCGGCTGATATTGGGATCTCGTCTGCTTGTTAGCAATTGCATGATTTCGTTCGGGCGGGGCGATGAAGAATGGACTATGCGGGTGAGGTGCGGGAACGTACCGATCGATATGTGTTCGACATAATTCCCGAAAGCGCGGGTCCGAGAAAGGCCACCATGCGGGGGAGCGTCATCAGCTCCGTTCGCGAGCCTGGATCGCAGACGTTCCTGGCCAAAGAACATGCGATGGGGATCGTGCTGGCTCCCATGCGTGGCTTGCGAGCGTCTCTCGGCAGCGACAAGATCACCCAGTATGACGCGCCTGTTGGTTGCCTCATCATCAATCCTGCTGGCGTGGACAGCACTCTTGCCTGGTCGGAAACCAGGGAAAATCTGGTGGTCGCGATTCCTCCCCAAATCTTGTCCGAGCTGGCGCTCCAGGAGTTTGATCTTGCCGACGTAGAACTCGAACCTCCAGCATTTGGAACCGTCGATCCTATCGCCCTCGGCATAGCGCAGAGGATTTCCGTCGAGCTAACCGGGAAAGCAACTCCGAATGAACTCTATCTGGATTCATTGGTTACGCTGTTTAGTACCCATCTTCTCCGTACCTATGCGAACAATATGAGACAGCTTCCGTCGCCCAGGGGAGGGCTCTCCGCGAAAAGCGCTCGACGCGTGGAAGAGTATCTTCGCGAACATTTCACCGAAAAGGTTCACGTCGCTGAACTTGCGGCGGTCGCTGGCATTTCGCCCAACCATTTCATCGTGAGATTCGCCAAGACCTTTGGCATGCCCCCACACCGGTATCTGATAAATCTGCGCTTGGATCTTGCGGAAAAGCTGCTAGCCGAAGGCGAGATCGCGATTGTGGAAATCGCCTACATGACAGGTTTTTCGGATCAAAGCCACCTGGCGACCACGATGAAGAGATACCGTGGACGGACGCCGACGGAGCTTCGATACATGCGATAACCGCGCGGGTTTAGTAGGCAACCCCCGGATTCGTCCCAAGCCAATTCGAATATTTCGTGACCCATGATTTTCCGCGGGCTGACCGAGAGGTGCATGTGGCATGGGGTTTTTCTGCTCACGCGGCAGAAGAGATTTTCGGAATGAAAAGAATCGTTTGGCGCCGAGCATCAGGCGATTCGCCTCTTCATGCGGAACAGCTTTAGGTTAAGTGTGGCAAAGCGGTTACACCTGCAACCGGCTAAGCAAAAAACCGTAATTTCCTAAAAAAAATCCGGAATTTTCTAAAATACCGTTGTGCTGAAATAAGGCCATGTTCGTGCTGGTAACCATCCGGTGCTTCATGGACATTCAATTCCCTGAATTTGAAATCTTTGCTCCGAAAATCGAGGTAGCCTGGACTGCCTTGCAAGAGCGATATGCCAGCCGCCTGACCGGCCCGGAAGTCGATTATCTATTTGCCTGCCTTGTCTTTGGTTTGACCTCTCCGGCCTATGGGGAAGGAGAACCATTATTCCATTTCGATGTCTGCCGCGCCCTGGTGACGATGAAGCTTCCGCCCGATCGGGCTGACGCTGCGTTGTATTCCGTTCCGGAACTGACGCAGCCATGGGCCGACACCGTGCGCGAACAGCTCGAAAGTCAGGCCGGCAAAATGGGTCGTGCGCTTCAGGAAGCGCACAATTTCAATGACGACACAGCCGCAGATGCGGGTTCACGCGCGCTCGGTCGTCCAGATAGCAGCGAGGAGAAAGCAGCATGAGCGAGTGCGTTGGGGAACATCTGCAGACTAAATCGCGTGTCGGATTTGCACGAAGCTGGATTTCGGGCGGTGATGGCAATCGCCTGGTTCGCCGTCGGCTGATGGCGGTGCTGCGGATGGCATCTCGCGTGCTCGGCTTCAAGCGGAGCCGTCTGGGGCACGGGATGCTGGGTGTTGGTGGAGTGGCGGCACTGGGAGCGATCGTATTCGGGGGCATCGCCACGCCGGCTCTGGCGCAGTATGCGGCCGGCGGCGGCACGGCGACCGGCGGCAACGCCGTCGCTATCGGTAACGGTACCGTAGCGAATAATCCGAACAGCATCGCGTTGGGTACCTCCAATAGTGCGACGGGGGATGCTTCGATCGCCATCGGCTATTCGATGGGTGTCAATGGCCTCAATGCCATAGGCATGGGTGTTTTCGCGAACGCCACCGGCGTCAATGCTCTTGCCGTGGGTGGAAATGCCCGCGCATTGAAGGACGGCGCTTCGGCCTTTGGTGTCAACACCACGGCAAATGGAGCGAACGCCGTCGCCCTCGGCTCGACTGCGAGCGCTTCCGGAGGCGCCTCGATAGCGGTTGGATTGTCCTCCAACGCCTCATCGTCAAACGGTGCCGCCATCGCCATGGGCGTCGGCTCCAAGGCTAACGCTGGAACAGGCGGCGGCTCTCCGATTGCCATCGGCACCAATGCCAATGCAAGCGGCACTGCTCCTTCCGGCTTCACGTTCGAGTCTGTTGCGTTAGGCTCCGCCGCGACGGCCACGGGAGCGTGGGCGAATGCGGTTGGTTCCAGCTCATCGGCTACGGGGACTGGAGCCAGTGCCTTCGGCACGTCAGCGACCGCGTCGGCCAACCAGTCCACCGCAGTCGGAAATGGGGCGACCGCTTCCGGCTTGAGAGGCTCGTCCATGGGTTATCTCGCCGCCGCCTCGAACACCGATACCATCGCCGTTGGCACGTCAGCCGCCGCCTCCGGAACCAATTCGCTCGCCATCGGTCCTACTACCGTCGCGTCGGGAGCCTTCGGGGTTGCCTTAGGTAACCAGGCACAAGCAATCGCTGCCGGCGGTGCCGTTGCGATAGGTTCGGGCGCAGTCGTCGCAAACGGTGCGACCTCCGGCATCGCTCTCGGCAACAACGCAAACTCCGCGTCCAATTTATCCGCTGCGGTTGGTGCCGGTGCGAATGCCTCAGGCACTGGGGCCGTATCCATAGGTTATGTAGCACAGGCTACCGCCATCAATGCAGTCGCATTAGGCCCGAACGCGAACGCGAGCCAGTCAAACACCCTTGCTTTAGGCGAGTCCTCCACCGCCAGTGGTGTGAGCAGCACGGCAATCGGCGGCGGGTCGGTCTCCAGCGGGCTTCAGTCGGTTGCTTTGGGCATTAACGCGAACGGGGGAGCCGACTATGCGACAGCGATCGGATCGGCGGCCAAGGCCACCGGTAACCGCGCGTTCGCCGCTGGCCGTATCGCCAATGCCGGAGGGGATGACTCGACCGCCATTGGCACGTCGGCCGTCGCGACAGGAGCGGCCTCGACTGCACTCGGTTCGGGCGCGGTGTCACAAGGCGTGAACGGGATCGCCATCGGCACCGCCGCCGGCTCGCTCAGCGATGATTCCGTGGCTATCGGCACGGGCGCGATCGCCGATGGCGGTCAGGCCGTCGCAATCGGCTACGGCAATTCCGCTTACGGTGACGGCGCGGTCGCGATCGGCGATCCGAGCTATGCGAGCGGCACCGGCGCCTTCACGGGCGGCGCCAACAACATCGCCAATAGCGATGGCACGGCGACCGCCACCAGCACCAACCAAGCCGCCGGTGCGGTCGCGATCGGCAACAACAACAAGGCGATCGGTCAGGGCTCGGTTGCGCTGGGCAACGGCTCCACGGCGGGCGCTTCTGGCTTCGTCGGCAACGTCGCCTTGGGTAACGGCGCAACGGCGGCGGCGAGTTCCGGCGACGTGGCCTTGGGCTCGGGCTCCTCGACCTCCACGGCGGTCGGCACGGCCAGTGGGGTGGTCAACGGCACGACCTACGCCTATCAGGGCACCAACCCGACTTCGACGGTCAGCGTCGGCGCAGTTGGCGCCGAGCGCACCATCACCAATGTGGCGGCGGGCCGGATCAGCGGTTCGTCCACCGACGCCGTCAACGGTTCGCAGCTTTTTGCCACCAACCAGGCGGTCGATGCCATCGGCACGACGGTCAACAACATCACCACGGGCGGCGGCATCAAGTATTTCCATGCTAATTCGGCAGCGGCAGACTCATCGGCGACGGGTGCGGAATCGGTTGCGATCGGACCTCTCTCGACTGCGGCAGGGGCAAACGCCATCGCGGCCGGCAACAGCGCGACGGCTTCCGGTCTCGACGCGACAGCGTTCGGATACATATCCCAGGCCACGGGTGACTACAGCACGGCCGTCGGCCCCAATGCCAATGCCACGGCCATCTCCAGCACCGCGGTCGGCCAAAATGCCTTTGCCACCGCCGCTCAAGCAACCGCTCTCGGCAAACAAGCGAATGCCAGTGCCGCAGATGCGCTCGCTCTGGGCGTCAACGCTACCGCCGGCAACGCAGGCGCAGTGGCGCTCGGTTCGGGCTCGGTGACCGACGTCGCCGTCGGCACGGCTAGCACGGTGATCGGCGGCAATACCTATAACTTTGCTGGCACGACGCCGGCTTCGACGGTCAGCGTCGGCGCAGTTGGCGCCGAGCGCACCATCACCAACGTGGCGGCGGGCCGGATCAGCGGCTCGTCCACCGACGCCGTCAACGGCTCGCAGCTGTTTGCCACCAACCAGCAGGTTGACCTGAACACAACCGCGATTAACAACATCACCACCGGTGGCGGCATCAAGTATTTCCATGCTAATTCGGCAGCGGCAGACTCATCGGCGACGGGTGCGGAGTCGGTTGCGATCGGACCTCTCTCGACTGCGGCAGGGGCAAACGCCATCGCGGCCGGCAACAGCGCGACGGCTTCCGGTCTCGACGCGACAGCGTTCGGATACATATCCCAGGCCACGGGTGACTACAGCACGGCCGTCGGCCCCAATGCCAATGCCACGGCCATCTCCAGCACCGCGGTCGGCCAAAATGCCTTTGCCACCGCCGCTCAAGCAACCGCTCTCGGCAAACAAGCGAATGCCAGTGCCGCAGATGCGCTCGCTCTGGGCGTCAACGCTACCGCCGGCAACGCAGGCGCAGTGGCACTCGGTTCGGGCTCAGTGACCGACGTCGCCGTCGGCACCGCCAGTACGGTGATCAACGGCACGACCTACGCCTTCCAGGGCACCAATCCGGCTTCGACGGTCAGCGTCGGCGCAGTTGGCGCCGAGCGCACCATCACCAACGTGGCGGCGGGCCGGATCAGCGGCTCGTCCACCGACGCCATCAACGGTTCGCAGCTCTTCGCCACCAACCAGGCGGTCGATGCTCTCGGCACGACGGTCACCACCATCAACGGCAACCTGACCAATCTCGGCAATACGATCAACAATCTCGCCGGTGACACATCGACGACCTATACCGATGCAAACGGTAAAGGTATCCGATATGTGCGCACCAATGACAGCACGCTTGCCGTCAGCGACTCCTCGGCTCAGGGCGTCGGCTCCACGGCGGTCGGCTATAACGCGACCGCTACGGCAGGCGATGCCCTGGCACTTGGAAGACAAAGCCAAGCCACCATCGTCGGCGGAGTTGCCCTCGGTTCCGACTCGGTTTCCGATCGCGCCCTCGCACCGGCAACGGGCCAGATCGCGGCCGGGCCGACGAACTTCATCCAATACAATACGACGGACAAGACCCTGCTGGGCGCCGTTTCGGTCGGTTCGAGCACGGCCTATCGACAGATCATCAATGTGGCTGATGGCACCAACGCGCAGGACGCCGTCACCGTTCGTCAGCTCCAGGGCGCCATCGCTTCGGTGGCGACGACACCAAGCAAATACTTCCATGCCAATTCGGCGGCGGGTGACTCGCTTGCTGTCGGCGCAGAGTCGGTAGCAGTCGGCCCGACGACCGTCGTCAACGGCGACAATGGCATCGGCATCGGCAATGGCGCTGTCGTCGACCAGGTTGCCCCTGGCGGCACGGCCATCGGCCAGAATGCCCATGTCATGCTGGCTGATGGCGTGGCCCTCGGCACGAACTCGCTGGCTGCGGGCGTGCAATCGGTGGCGCTCGGCGCCGGCGCGCAAGCCAACAACATCAATAGCGTCGCTCTCGGCGCACAATCCGTGACGACCGTGGGCGCTCAAGCCGGCTACACCGGCTTTGCCCTTGCTGGCCCGCAAACCTCCGTCGGCGAAGTATCGATCGGCTCGGCTGGATCGGAGCGCAAGCTGACCAATCTTGCTGCCGGTTCGGCCGACACCGACGCGGTGAATGTCAGCCAGCTCAAGGGGCTTGGCACCAACATTACCAACCTGATCGGCGGCGGCACGACGGTCAATCCGGATGGATCGATCACCGGTCCGACCTATAATGTCCAGGGCAACAACTACACTACGGTCTACGATGCCTTCGGCGCGGTCAACAATACGCTGACCAACATCACGAGTGGCGGCGGCATCAAGTATTTCCACGCCAACTCGACGCTAGCGGATTCCAGCGCCAGCGGCACCGACAGCGTTGCGATCGGTCCACAGAGTGTAGCCAGCGGCGTGAGCAGCTTAGCGGCCGGCAACGGATCTGCTGCGGCAGGGGACGGGGCGGTCGCCCTCGGCCAGGGCGCGAAGGCCAACAATGCCAATGATGTGGCCTTGGGCTCCGGTTCCACAACACAGGCTGCCGTCCCGACCACCGGTACCGACATCCAGGGTCAGCACTACAACTTTGCTGGCACCGCGCCGGTCGGCACAGTCAGTGTGGGGGCTGCAGGGGCGGAAAGAACCATCACGAACGTCGCCGCCGGCCGCATTTCCGCCAGCAGTACCGACGCCATCAACGGTTCGCAGCTCTATGCGACCAATCAGGCGATCGACAGCCTACAGACGGGTGTCGGAACGATCACCAAGAACGCCGTCACCTATGACCTCAATCCCGATGGCAGCAAGAAGAACAGCATCACGCTGCAGGGTGGTGACGTGAACGCGCCGGTCGTCATTTCCAACGTCGGCAAGGGTGTTGCCCCGACGGATGCCGTCAACGTCGCCCAATTGGGTGACAGCATCACTCAGGTCAAATCCTATACGGACACGGCCGCCGCCACTACGCTGGCTTCCGCCAACAACTATACCGACCAGAAATTCGGCCAGTTGAACCAGGAACTTGGGGATGTCCGTTCCGAGGCAAGGCAGGCAGCCGCAATCGGGCTTGCAGCGGCATCGCTTCGTTATGACGATCGTCCCGGCAAGGCGAGCGTGGCGGTCGGTGGCGGTGTCTGGAGAGGCGAGGGCGCCTTGGCCTTCGGTGCCGGTTACACCAGCGAGAACGGGCGGGTTCGCGCGAATTTGTCCGGTACGGCCGCCGGCGGACACGTGGGCGTCGGCGCTGGTCTCAGCTTCACCTTGAATTGAGCCTAACATGTTCAAAGGAGCGCTCTTCGGCGTCCCGGCTTTCATGGCTTGCATGCTCCTGTTCGGCTCGATCGCAGCTGGACAGGAGACTGCCGCCCCCATGTATCGCATAAAGCCTTCCGAAGTCGTGATTCCTCCGGAAGCGAAGCTTGGCGATTATCAGCGGACCATTCGTCCCTTCGAAAACTGGACGCTGATCTGCGACGAAAATCTCAAAATTCGCCAGCGGGTCTGCAACGTTACTCAAATCATCGAGAACGAGGCGGGGCAGGTCGCATTCAGCTGGTCGCTCGCCGCGACGAAAAAGGGCGATCCCTACATGATCTTGCGTGCGGCCCCGATTGCCAAAAGCGACGGCGGTATCCTGTTGCAATTCGAGGGCCGCAAGGAGCCGATACAGGTCCGGTTCAACGGCTGCAACAACACGGTATGCGTCGGCATGCTGCCGGTCGGACCCCTACTGCGCGAGCAGATTTCCAAGAATACCGCGCCGACGGTTTCCTATCCGACCGCGGACGGGAGAACGATCAGCGTGACCGCAAGTCTCAAAGGCCTTTCCACAGCCGTGAAGGCGATAAAGTGATGGATGGATTTCAATGACCCAGCAATCGATTCACGATCGCATCATGTCGCGAAACACCAAGGACGCCGCAATTCAGAACCTGGCCGTCGAGCAAGTCAGGCCGAAGCGAAGCTGGCGAAAGACCGCCGCCCTTTCGGTGCTGGCGATCGCAATCGTCGCCGCTGGCGGCTATGCCGCCTTCCGATATGATGTGTTGGGTAATCTTCTCTCCCAGCCGGCGGTCGCGGCCGCGAACGATGCCAATCAGGCGCTGCCCGATACGCCATTCCTGCAGCACGCCAAGCAGGCCGGACTGCATTCCTGCTCGACGATTTTCCCGGTTCTCGGGCAGCTGTTGACCAATGGCACGCAGTACAATGTCCAATCGGTGTGGAACAAAGAGGCAGCCGACAAGCATGCCGTACAAGCGCTTGTCGGCATGAACTATGCCACACAGGGCTATAACGGTCCGGCCGCCGGCATCGTATTCGCAGCGCCCGTCGCATCCGGCTGTGAAGGATCAATGGTTCGCGTTGCACCGTTCACGATGTCTTGCCCGGAAGTTTCGGCCAAGTTCCCGAATGGAAGCAAGCTCGTCAACAATCTCGACCAAGTCGGTGTCTACCAGCTCGGCAACGATGGCGGTGATGCGATGCTTTTGCCGACAGGAAGCGGCTGCGTCGTCATATCCGTGGCTTCGGCAGCAGGAAACCAAGGGAGCGCAAAATGAGATTGAAATCCGCGATTGCCGCGATAGGCATGCTGCTTGTCTCCGCCGTCCATCCGTGGGCCGCCGATCTCTTCACGACAGAGCAGCCGCCGGCTCCCCCGCCTGAAGAGCGCGGCATATGGGCAGCCATCGCCTATTCGGCACCGGATGAAAAATACGGCTTCTTCTGGGGCGCCGACAAGCGCCAGGAAGCCATGGATATCGCCCTCAAGCATTGCGAGCGGGATAAGGGCAAGAGCTGCATCGTCGTCAGCGTCTTCCGCAATCATCGTCACTGGGATGACGACGACAAAACCGGCTTTCCCTACAATCATTGCGGCGCACTCGCCATCGGCAAGGAAGGCGGCAAGCGCGTTACGCCATGGAGTGCGAATTCGGCACCGACGCGTCGCGAAGCCGAAGACCTCGCGCTTAAGGCCTGCGAGCGCTCCGGCTCCCGCTGCAGCGTGCGGGAGTGGGTATGTACCTGAACGCTTTCGAGCGTGAGCGCCTTTGGGCGCGCCAGTTCGCGTTGAAAGGCGGCCGCCGCCGCTAGCCCGTTATCTTGGCCTTTTGCGCAACCGATTGCACAAGGTCGTGTTTCAAGTTGAGAGATTTTATCCCTTGTCAAAATCCGCATTCATTTCATCTCGAACAATCGGCCGCATATCCTATGCGGTACTCGCCTTCATCTCCGCGGGCTTTGCTCTGACGCCTGCACCTTCGGCCTTTGCCCAATCGGCTCTGCCGAACGGCGCGTCCAGCCTGCAAGAGACCTATCAGGATTGGCATGTTGCGTGCAATCAGCGCGACAAGGCTGCGTCTTGTGCGCTCTCGCAGGATCAAACCCAGCAGAATGGTCAAAGACTGCTCGCCGTCGAAATGCAGATGCGTCCCGATGGTAGTGCGCTCGCAACGCTGCTGTTGCCGTTCGGAATTGTGCTCGACTCGGGCGTCACACCGAATATCGACGATCAGCCGCCCCTGAAGCCAGTGCGTTTTCGTACTTGCCTGCCGAACGGCTGCATAGCCCTGCTTCCGATCGACGCTCCGACACTTGCCAAATTGCGAACCGGTTCCCGCTTGAACCTCAAGGTTGTTGCCGATGGCGGCAATGCCCTTGGATTCCAGGTGTCTCTGCAAGGCTTTTCAGCGGCGGCCGATCGCGTTGTTGCATTGGCCAGCCGATAGAAAGTGCACGGTGCGGACGGCTCGAACGAGTGGCCGCACCAAAGACCCGATGAGCTATTTCTCGAACAACGAGCTATCTGCCAGCAGCTAGCCATCGAAGATGAGGCTGGCCGCACCGACCAAGCCGGCATGGCGACGCGCGATGACTTTCGGGGAAGGTAACGGCGCGACGATAACGCCAGCGTTTCGCTCTTGACCAGCTCAGTGGCAAACCTATTGATTTTTTCGACCCGTCGCGTGGAACAGCCGAGCCATTAGCCTATATGGATCGCGCAGCGAGGTTGCCTGCTCCAGCGCAATGAGTGCATCAGCCATACTGTCGTCAAAGCTGTCCGCATCGAGGTGATCTGAGAAAATGCGGATTCCCCTCCACTGACAGTCGTTGAAACCACATTGCTTCATGCAGTCAACAATTGCTGAAGGATCGTCGCCGCGCGTGCTGATGCCGAGATTGCCGATGCTGCTCGCCGCGCCGGTCTCGATCAACTGCCGAGCCAACTCATAGTCTCCTCGGAGTGCTTCGCGAAAGCCGTTGGAGAGTGCATTCTTGGTTAGAATACTAAGCAGCCCCCCGGGGCTGACATGGTTTGCTAATGTTTGAATGGCAGCGCCGCTGTCATCCAAGTACATCAACACTCCGTGGCAGCAGACCGCGTCGAATGTCTGCTTTGGCTTGAAATTTTCGATAGTGCCGACTGCAAAATCAAGTCGATTGCGGGCTCGCTCCGACAATTGATCCTTACGCAAATAGGCTCGACGCAGCATTTCGGGCGATGCATCGACACCAAGAACATTGAAACCCGCCTCGCATAGACGCACGGCTATTTCACCATCGCCACATCCCATATCCAGAACCGTTCCTCCCGCAGCTGTCAGTTCAGCAACCACCTGGAACACCAGTTCGTGTCGTATTCTGCCGCGTATCCCCTCCGAATATCTCTGATAGGCGCCTCCGACATTTCCGAAATCATTCAGCGACATATCGTCCTCCATGTGTCAGTCGATAAGGCTATAATCGTCCCAGCCTGCCGCCGTAAGTTTTGGCCATGCGCTGTTTCATCGGTTAGCTTTCTGCTCAATATCTCACGAGTGGTCTGCTTTTTGTTCGGACGAACGATTCCACCAAGCAGATCAGAGAGCCGAAAGGGGCGCATTGAGTTCCGAGACGCACCATGGCCGGCAAGGCCATAAAGAGCATTGCACGTTCAACGCCGGTCAAGCAGCCCATGCAGGACGAGATCCATATGTGCTTTCACATAGCTTGCCTTGTCCAGAGTTCGCCGCTCGTCGAAAAGAAGCTTGAAGAATAGAAAGGCAATGGCAGGAGCGACGACCGCGTCGCAGAACGCCGCTGGTGCTTGACGGAACTCCCCAAGCTTTACCCCTTCGTCGATAAGGGATTGCATCTGCCGTTCGAGAGGATGGATGAATATGTCGTGGTGCCTGTCGACGATATGTGGAAACCGCGAACCTTCGGCAATGACGAACCTCATCAATTCGCGCAATTTGCGATCATTGATTATGAGATCGTAGATCAGCTCGATATTTTTCCGAAGCCGCTCCGTAGCGGTCCCCTTCAGCTCATTTCCGCTTATCAATAGATCTTCGAGGGGCGTCGAAATGTGCCGGATCATTGCTTCGAAAAGCTGCTCCTTCGTCTCGAAGTAGACGTAGATGGTCCCCTTCGTAACTCCAATCCTGGTGGCTATATCTTCGACGCGCGTCGCGACGTAACCACGTTCGACGAATTCCTCAAACGCAGCATCCAGGATCTGAACGGGGCGGCGGGCTTTCTGCTCCGCGCGCGTCAGCTTTTTCGTATCGGGCATATCCCACCTTGGGCGTTATTCGTCGTTTGGCGTCAAGACAATTTCCATTGACTTCCTAGTCAGTCAATAATATTCGTCTGCCGAACGGATGCAAGAGGTCAAATTCATGAAAACTGTCCTTGTCGTCGCCTGGCTCGGTGTCAGCGCCGTCGCGCTTGCCTCATGCGAAGAGCAAAGTGCGAGCGAGGCCAAGCCGAAGAATGTGGAGACCGTCATGGCCAAGGTGACGCCGGTCGTCGAAAACAACAGCATCACCGGCGAAGTCAGTGCCCGGGTGGAGAGCGATCTTTCCTTCAGGGTCAGTGGGCGCATTGTCGAACGCCTCGTCGATGTCGGCTCGTCGGTGAAGGCGGGGCAGGTGCTTGCGCGCATGGATGCGGAAGAACAGAAGGCTGATCTGGGGGTCGCCACGGCGAACCTGCAATCGGCGCTTGCCCAGCAGACACAGGCTCAGCTCGCCTTCGACCGGCAGCAGAACCTCTTCAAGACGCAGGTTACGACCCGCGCCGCGCTTGATCAGGCCCAGGAAACCCTCCTGACGGCCCAGGGGAGCGTGAAATCCGCGCAAGCGCAGCTCGACACCGCACAGGACGCGCTTTCCTATACGGAGCTGCGCGCTGATGCCGACGGTGTGATCACCGCCAGAAACGCCGAGGTCGGCCAGGTCGCGCAAGCAGCGCAACTTGTCTTCACCCTTGCGCATGACGGTCCGCGCGACGCGGTCTTCAACGTCTTTGAATCCCTTTATCTGGGCCGCAATCTTGAAAACAAGGTCGCTGTCAGCCTCCTTTCGGCGCCGTCTCACAGGATAGAGGCCTCCGTCCGCGAAATCTCGCCCACGATTGACTCGTCGACCGGGACGATCAGGATCAAGGTGGCGCTCGAGGGGGCGCCAGACATGCCGCTCGGCGCTCCGGTGGTCGGGCTGTTTCGGTCCGCGGCGCGGGACGCAATCGAGCTGCCGTGGTCGGCGATGGCGTCGAAGAGCGGCAAGCCGGCCGTCTGGATTGTCGATCCTGCCTCGTCGAGCGTCTCTCTTCGCCAGGTCGAAGTCTCCAGCTATGAAACCGGCCGTTTTGCCGTGCGGGCGGGCGTGTCGCCGGGCGAGATCGTTGTCGCTGACGGCGCGAAATTCCTGCGATCGGGCCAGGCCGTCACATATGACAACGGAGCTGCAAAATGAATATCCGCATCACGACTGGCCTGGCGATCCTCGGGTCATTGCTGCTGACTTCTTGCGAAAAACAGGATGAAGCCCATTACGCGCCGCCGCGTCCCGTGCTTTCCGTTGTCGCCAAGTCCACAGCGGCTTCGGCGCTGACCCTGCCGGGAACGGTCGAGGCCAAGATCGAGACCCAGCTGGCATTTCGGGTCCTGGGACGGGTCATTGCGCGCAAGGTCAGCGTCGGCGACATCGTCAGGAAAGGCGATGTCGTTGCCGCCATCGATCCGCTTTCGCTCGAGCTTGCGGTCAAGAGTTCCCAGTCCGAGCTTTCGAATGCCCAGGCGCAGCTGGTAAATGCCGCATCCACGGAAGAACGTCAACGGTCCTTGCTCGAGAGCCGATCGGGAAGCGAGGCGGCCTACGAAGAAGCCGAACTTGGCCGCAAGAGCGCGAGTGCGGCGGTTGCCAAGGCGCAGGCCAATCTGGACAAGGCCGAGGAGCAGCTGGGCTATGCGCAGCTGCGCGCGGAATTCGATGGCGTCGTGACCGCAACTTCCGCCGAAGTGGGCCAGGTCGTCTCGGCCGGCCAGAGCATCGCCACCGTCGCGCGTCCCGACCAGCGCGATGCCATCATCGACATACCGGTGGCAAGCTTCGACGGTCTCAAGGTGGGCTCGCCCTTTGAAGTGGCGCTCCAGCTCGACCCGACCATCCGCGCGAGCGGTGTGGTCCGAGAGATTGCTCCGGAAGCCGAGGCCACCACCCGCACGCGGCGCACGAAAATCACGCTCATCAATCCGCCGGCAGCATTTCGCCTTGGCTCCGTCGTTACCGCGACCGCGACTGTTATCGCGGATCCGATGATCCTGCTGCCGTCCTCATCCGTGCTGGTGAAAGACGGAAAGCCAAACGTCTGGGTGGTCGATACCGCGGCTCGCAAGGTCTCCATTCGCGCGATCAAGATCGACGGGGACCTCGTCGAAGGCGGTTCGGTGAGGATCGCCGAAGGCATCAGCCCCGGCGAACGCATTGTTATCGCCGGCGTTCATAAGCTCACGGACGGCCAGGCCGTCAGGGTAGACTAAGGAAAGATCCCCGTGAAAAAATTCAATCTGTCCGACTGGGCGCTCGAACATCGTTCGCTCGTCTGGTACTTCATGATCGTCTTCATTCTGGCCGGCGCGTTTTCCTATATCGGTCTTGGTCGCGAAGAAGATCCCGCCTTCACCATCAAGACCATGATCATTCAGGCCCAATGGCCTGGCGCATCGGCCGAGGAGGTGACCAAACAGGTCACCGACCGCATAGAAAAGAAGCTGGAGGAGCTGGATTCGCTCGACTATACGAAGAGCGAGACGGTTGCCGGCCAGACGACCATTTTTGTCGAGCTTCTGCCGACGACCAAGGCCAAGGATGTCAATGCCATCTGGATGCGGGTCCGCAACATGGTCGGCGACATCAAGGGAGATTTTCCAAGCGGCGTCGTGGGACCGTTTTTCAACGATAACTTCGGCGACGTCTATGGCAATATCTATGCCTTCACCGGTGATGGGTTGACGCAGCGCCAGCTTCGGGATCTGGTCGAGGATGCGCGCGCGAAGGTGCTGACGGTTCCCAATGTCGGCAAGGTCGATATCATCGGCGCGCAGGACGAGGCCATCTATCTCGAATTTTCCACGCGAAAGATCGCCGCTCTCGGCCTTAACCAGCAATCCGTCATCGACACGCTTCAGGCGCAGAATGCCGTGACCCAGTCCGGTTTCGTCGACGCCGGTCCTGAGCGCATCGCCTTGCGGGTGAGCGGACAGTTCACATCCGAGGATAGCCTCAGATCGATCAATCTTCGCGTCAACGATCGCTTCTTTCCGCTGACCGACGTCGCGACGATCAAACGCGGCTATGTCGATCCTCCTTCATCCCTGTTCAGATTTAACGGGCAGCCGGCCATCGGGCTTGCCATAGGCATGAAGACCGGGGCAAATCTGCTTGAGTTCGGCAAGGCGCTCGACAAGGAAATCGAGCAGGTCACGGCCGATCTTCCCATCGGCGTCGACGTTCAACGCGTATCCGATCAGCCCGCCGTCGTCGATGAGGCCGTATCGGGCTTCACGCGCGCGTTGTTCGAGGCGATCGTCATCGTGCTTGCGATCAGCTTCATCAGCCTTGGCGTCCGGGCGGGCCTCGTGGTCGCCATTTCCATTCCGCTCGTGCTGGCGATTACCTTTCTCGTTATGGCCTATACCGGCATTTCCATGCAGCGTATTTCGCTTGGAGCGCTGATCATCGCCCTTGGCCTTCTTGTTGATGATGCCATGATCGCCGTCGAGATGATGGTAGCCCGACTGGAAGTGGGCGACGACCTCAGAAAGGCGGCGACCTACGTCTACACCTCGACCGCCTTCCCGATGCTGACGGGCACGCTTGTGACGGTGGCGGGCTTCATCCCCGTCGGTCTCAACACCAGTGCCGCCGGCGAATTCACCTTCACTCTCTTCGTGGTCATCGCCGTTTCGCTCCTGGTTTCATGGGTCGTCGCGGTGTTGTTCACGCCGCTTCTGGGCGTGACGATCCTTCCGAAGACCATGAAATCCCACCATGAGCAGAAAGGCCGCTTTGCGCGCGTCTTTGCCTGGCTCCTGAGCCTTGCCCTGCGTTGGCGCTGGATAACCATCGGTGCGACCGTGGCCGCGTTTGCCCTCTCCATCGGCGGGATGAGCCTGGTGCAGCAACAATTCTTCCCTTCCTCCGACAGACCTGAACTGATCGTCGACTGGAACCTGCCGCAGAACAGTTCGATTTCCGAGACGAACAAGCAGATGGCCAGGTTCGAACGCGAGATGCTGGCGAACAACAAGGATATCGATCATTGGACGAGCTATGTCGGGCAAGGCGCTCCTCGCTTCATCCTGTCCTTCGATGTGCAAACACCCGACGTCTCGTTCGGTCAGACAGTGATCGTCACCAAGGGTCTTGACGTTCGCGACAAGGTCAAAGCCGAATTGCAGGATTATCTGACGAAGACCTTCCCCGGAACCGACGCTTTCGTGAAGCTGCTCGACATCGGCCCTCCGGTCGGCAAGCCGGTGCAGTACCGGATCAGCGGACCCGATGTCCAGAAGGTCCGGGACATCGCCCAGCAATTTGCGGGCATCGTCGGTCAGCATCCGCTGCTGTCCAACATGACCTTCGACTGGAACGAACCTTCGCGCGTCGTCAAAGTCGACGTTCTGCAGGACAAGGCGCGGCAATTGGGCGTCTCGTCCCAAGATATCGCAACGGCTCTGAACGGCATCGTCGAGGGAACGGCCGCAACCAATATTCGCGACGACATCTATCTGATCGATGTGATCGGCAGAGCCCAGACGGCCGAGCGCGGCTCGATCGAGACGCTGCAGAACCTTCTACTGGCCGGCTCGAACGGCAAATCCGTGCCCCTCTCGGCGGTTGCGAATTTCCATTACGAGCTGGAGCAACCGACGATCTGGCGGCGGACGCGCATACCGACCATCACCATCAAGGCCGCAGTCGTCGGATCGACGCAACCGGCGACGATCGTCAGCGAACTGCAGCCGAAAGTCGACGAATTCCGCAAGACGCTTCCAAGCGGCTACCATATCGTGGATGGCGGCTCAGTCGAGGAAAGCGCCAAAGCGCAAGGGCCGATCGTGGCGGTGGCGCCGCTGATGCTCTTCATCATGGCGACGATCCTGATGATCCAGCTGCAAAGTTTCAGCAGGCTCTTTCTGGTGTTCGCTGTCGCTCCCACAGCACTTATCGGTGTCGTTATCGCACTTCTCTTCAGCAACGCGCCGATGGGGTTCGTCGCAATCCTTGGCGTGCTTGCTCTCATAGGGATCCTGATCCGCAATTCGGTGATCCTCGTCGTGCAGATCGAGCACCTTCGAAGCGAGGGCGTGCCGGCCTGGCAAGCCGTCATCGAGGCGACGGAGCATCGAATGCGGCCCATCATGCTGACGGCCGCTGCGGCAACGCTTGCGCTAATCCCGATCTCCAGGGAGATATTCTGGGGTCCGATGGCCTATGCGATGATGGGCGGCATCGTCGTCGGCACGGCTTTGACGTTGCTTTTCCTTCCCGCCTTGTACGTCGCCTGGTTTCGCATTCCCCGTGATGGCGCGCAGCACGAGGTGATTTGATGTCTGGCGTTCGAAAGGCGACCTGTGCTGCTAAGCGGCCATGTCTTTCTGTCCTGATGGCCCTATCGGTATTGGCCGGATGCGCGGGGCGGCTGGAGAATGTTCTCCAGCCGGTCGCCACGGCGGGACCGGGCACCAGCACCGTGGACATGATGGTGGCGACGACACGCCAGCCGACCGACAAGCCAGGCGAGCTTTACTCCGGCGAACGTGGAACGGCGATTTCTCTCAACGATATCGTCGTCTCCATTCCTCCCGATCGAAATCGCAAGATCGGCGAAGTGCAATGGCCATCGCATGCGCCGGCCAATCCCGAAAAAGAGTTCGCTGTCCTCAAGGTCGGAAGGGTGGCGTCCGAGCGCAATATTTTCGAGTGGTTCAGCAAGAACCGCAATGCCAAGCGCCAGGTCGTCATCTTCGTGCACGGCTTCAACAATACCTATTCCGACGCGGTCTTTCGCTTCGCGCAGATCATTCATGATTCGGGAACCGACGCCGCGCCGATCCTCTTCACCTGGCCCTCGCGCGGCAATGTCTTCGACTATCTCTACGACAAGGAGAGCACGAATTTCTCCCGCCGGGCATTGGAGGATCTGATCCTGCAATCTGCCAGAAGCCCTGACGTCGGGGAGGTGACCATTCTTGCCCATTCCATGGGATCCTGGCTGACCGCAGAGGCGCTGCGCGGCGTCGCGATGCGTAACAAGACAATTCCGTCGAAGGTAAAGAATGTCATCCTGGCATCGCCCGACATCGATATCGACGTCTTTCGTCGGCAGATGATCGAAATGGGGCCGCAGCACCCGCATTTCACGATCTTTTCATCGACAAGGGACAAGGCTCTCCAGGTCTCGCGATGGCTCTCCGGCGGCGTCAACCGTGTCGGCGGCTTCGATTCGACACCTTATGCAGCCGATTTGGCCAAGCTCGGTATCACGGTGGTCGATACGAGTTCCGTTAAACCCGACGATGCGCTGGGCCACAATACGTTTGCGGACAATCGCGATATGGTCCAATTGCTTGGACGGCGGTTGGCAGGACAGTCGTTGGACACCGGGCAAACCTCGCTTGCGGATCGGGTCGGCATGGCGGCGGTGCGAACCGCGGACCTGGCGGGCTCCGCAGCGAAAGTTGTGGTCGCCGCTCCCATGTCTATTGTCAGCGATGATGCGAGGCAGGTGTTGAAGCAGCAGCTTTCATCTGGCTCCTCGCCCATCGTCGATGGGCGTATTTCCTACTGAGCTACGGTCGTGAAGCCGTTGTTCACGAGTGGATCAAGTCGAACCCGTCGATATTGGAGAGCGCGGCCGCATGTCGCGGCCGGCCCAAGCAGCAATCAAACTCCAATAGCAGCCGAAGCGTGGTGAGATTAAACACACGCACGCTCGGCGGGAGCGCGAGAGACTTAATCGCTTACAGAGTTCACGACACGGCAGAGATTGTCGCTCATGTTGGGAGCGACTTGGCCCTGCGGCACCATGAAAAGCGCATCAACCCGGCTGCCCTTGCCACTCTTTCTGATGACGACGCGCAGGGTCTGAGGCCGACCCGAACCGGTCGTTTCCTGCTGCGCGGTTAGCGTGCCGAGCTGCTTCTCGACATTCACATCCACAAAACCTTCGGCCAGGACCGCCCGCGAAACCTTATCAAAGGCGACGGCTGGGCTGATTGATGGGAATTCCATCCAGGTCTTATAGGTCACGCCGGTTATAAGCGGAACGCCGGTGCTTTGATAGTGTTGCGAGCATGGGCTGGCAGCGGCGGAGCCGAGAGAAATAGTGGCGAACGCAAAAGCGTAAAAAGCTGTCTTATACAAAGCGAAAACTTCCTCTGTTGATGATACGACGATAGATCTAGGGGCAGGGCTAGGACAGTCGCGGTGGCCGACCTCGCGTGCCGTGCTGCGGCTCGATTCGTGGCGAAGCTGGCGATCAAGTTCTTCTTTTCACCGATTCTATTGCCGACAGCATATTGGTGCGGCCTGGATCATCGGCCGGCGTAAATGCGAGCGCCGTCTGAAAATCGGCCAATGCGGACCTGAAGTCCGATCTGCATCGATAAACCTCGGGCGATCGCTCCGTATATGTCGTTCGGTTCGATTAACCTCATAGGCAGAAGGTCGGACCTGATCGAGCCACCGCCTGGTGGACAGGATAAGAGGACCAAGCGCCGCGCTGCTTGCTTCTGCGTCGAACTCGATGGGAGCATCGTCACGCAATATGCAATCGCAGTTGTTGTCGCTGACCCAAGCATGAAACCGATCTTTTCGGGAAAGTCGAATATTGAGAAATTGAACATGAAGGTCGAAGGCGTCCGGTTCACGGGAACTGTCTACTTTCAGGCCTATGGCCTTTGAGTGATAAATAGAGCAACCGGAGAATGTGGCAATGGGCGCGCGATCAAACGTTTTGCGTGTTCGCGCAAAATCTCGTTCGGAGCCGATTATCCAAACATCTGTGCCCTCGCCATTCGATGCAAGAAGACCATGACGGCATTGATGGCCGACATGCTTAAGGCGCTTTTACCAGAAGCCGCCGCTGCGTGCGTTGCTTCGATCCTCATGATACTTCTCGACGGTGCAACGATCGACGCGCGCGCTTTTCATGATCCGATCATCGCGACAAAGGCTTGGAGCGGGAGCGGGTGTCGCCCGTTCAAGCGGAATTCCGTTCGGTTGCTACACCGTCTCAATGGTCCGCTCGACACAATACGCGCGGCTGATCTTTTCGACCTCCTGGCGCGAGCCAAAAATCACCGGAACCCGCTGGTGCAAGGAGGTTGGTTCGATGTCGAGGATCGCGGTCTTCCCGGCAATGGCGGAACCGCCCGCGGCTTCGACCAGAAAGCCGATCGGATTTGCCTCATAAAGCAGACGCAGGCGGCCGCCGGAGGCAGGCTTGCTTCGATCAGCGGGATAGAGAAAGATTCCGCCGCGGTTGAAGATGCGATGCGTGTCGGCGACCATCGAACCGACCCAGCGCATATTGTATCCAGGAGTTCCAATGGACCTGTCGACATATTCGGTAATGACGTCGTCCCAGGACGGGCGACGTGCCGCGTTGATCGCAAACTCCTTGGTTTCCGGAACGATCTTGGCATTCGCGGTCGTCATCACGTAGACGTCGTATTGGTCGAGCGTGAAAATCTGTACGCCATCTCCGATCGCAAGCACGAGATTGGTTTGCGGCCCGTAAGCCGCGTACCCCGCGGCCAACTGACTGCGGCCGCTTTTCAGGATCTCGGCCGCGGAGCTAGCCTCGACGATGGAAAAGATCGTTCCGACCGTTACGTTGACATCGAGATTGGAGGATCCATCGAGCGGATCGAAGATCATCGCATATCTGCCAGCGGGATGAATGAGCACTTCGGCATCGAGTTCTTCCGATACGGCAAATGCGACCGCCGGCGATTTTCGGCATGCCTCGAGCATGATCTCGTTGGAAAGTATATCGAGCGGTTTCTGCGTCTCGCCCTGAACGTTGACAGCATCGGTCGCGCCCGTCAGGCCTGACAATGACGAGCTTCTGAGCTTGCCCGAAATCTGCCGGGTAGCCTCGGCAATATTGCGAAGGATGGCGACCATGTCCTCATTCAACAATGTTCCCTTATGGGCATCGAGATAGGCTTCGAATGTCGTCATCAATGTCTTTCTCCTGCGGAAGTGTATCGTTACGGAATCAAGCAGTGCCCGGCGGATGCCAACAACGCGGCATGCGCCGAGGTCAAGCTTCGGATCTCCACACTCGAAACAGGCTTAATGGAGGAACGGTCTACCACGCGGTCCGGGCGGTGCTGAGCGCATATGAAAGGCACGACGAAACGTGCGCGGCGAGGGGTTTGACGGTGATGGCGCAGTTTCCTGGACAGAACAGCTTATGCGCGTTCAGGTGCTTCAGCAGCTCATCGACAGTACGTTTGTCTGTAAGCGGAAATGAAATCGTCATTGCGCGTTTCCTGAGAACGGACAGAACAGCCTGAGGCAATTAGGGATGATTTTCTTCGCGCCGCAACAAGAATTTTTTAATACGCAAATTAAAATCGATTAGCTCCGCATCTTGCTTTTTTAAAATCGATTTAAAACCGCGCGGTCGGATTTGACCTCCGCCCGGAGCTCATGATGCGTGTTGTCGGCCCGATATCCGCGAGCAGGAGCCTTCATGCTATATTGCGGAGCTCTGTTTCATGCGCGATATCGATCGACAAGCGAAACAAGCCGCTCCACTGCGGCTACCGCGGCGGCGTGGTCCTGCGAGAAGTTCAGGCGCACACTGCTGTCGCAGAAAGGGCTGAATTCGGTGCCGGGCGTTACGATGACGCTTGCCTGCAACCGGAGGATCCGCACGAAATCCTTGCCGCCGACGGCAAGGGGAGGCAATTGCGGGAATATATAGCTTCCTGCCTCGGTGGTGCGAACCTTGATATCCTTGCCCGCGCGAAATAGCGCGAGGAGATCGTCCCGAATGGCCTCATGTTCGCGCACGCGCCGATCCATCCAGCCTTGCGGTTCGTTGAACCAAGTACGGAAGACCGCCTGACTATAGCCGCCGGCGCGCAAGGATACGATCGCCTGCAGCTTTTCCATCCGGTTGATGATCGCCTTCGAGCCGAAGGCGACGCCCAAACGGTAACCGCTCAGCGACTCTGTCTTCGAGGGCCCCATGATGGTGATCACGTTTTCCGCGTCGATGGCTTCCGCGCGCGAATGCGCATAATCGACGCCGGAATAGAGCAGCCGCGAATAAAGCTGGTCTACGATGATGGTCGCGCCATAACGGCTGGCCAGCGATGCGATCGTCTTGATTTCTTCGCGCGAATAAACGACGCCGGCCGGGTTGTTCGGATTGGAAAACAGGAAAACTTTCGCCCCGGCCGCGAAGGCATCTTCCAGCTGGCCGAGGTCGAGGCCGGCGCGCCCCTCGACATTCAGGTAGTCCATCTGAATGGGCATCATATGACCCTCGCAGAATTCCACCAACTTGCGGTTGGCAAAATAATCCGGCTGCACCACCGCAACCTTGTCGCCATGGGCGACGGTGGAGGCGACGGCGAGGAACAGTGCGCCCTGCGTACCGGGCGTCAGAATCATGCCATCGGCGGGGTCGACCGGGGCGCCCGTGAAGCTCGCAAGACTAGGCGCAAGCTGCTCGCGGATCGAGAGATCACCGCGGTATTCGGTATAGGCCTGCTTGCCGCCGGCCTCCACCCCAGCGGTGAAGACTTCGAAAGAGCCTGGCGTCGGCGTAAACGCATCGACGTCACCATGGGAAAAATCGACCTGACGCCCCGCGATCCGTTCGCCGTGCAGCAGCGCTTCGATGCCTTCGACCTGCTGCCGCACTTCCTGGCCCGGCGCGGCGTCGGTGCCCATGCGCTCGAACTTGGCTTGAATGGTCATTGAAACTCCTTTTATCGGCGAGGGCGTAAGACTGGAAAGCTAGGATAGCCTGGATTTAAAGCAATAAAATATGCTTGCCAGTTTCTTCAGAAGATAGAAAATATATCTTATGGACACGAAATTCCTCGAAAGCTTCCTCATCGTCGCCGAATGCGGATCGGTCGCCGAAGCCGCGCGGCGCTTGAATATGACGCCGGCGGCGGTCGCTCAGCGCATAAGGGCGCTGGAGACGGAGCTCGGGCAGCCATTGGTTTCTCGCGTGGGCCGCACAGTCCGACCCACTGCGGCGGGACTTGCCGTGCAGAGCCACGGACCGGCGCTTGTGCGCATGGCAAGGGACCTGCGAGCAATAGCTGCGGGCGATCTCCCGAGCGGGCAGCTTCGCCTCGGTGCGACGGCGACGGCCATGACGGGCCTCATCCCCCAGATTACCGCGACCCTCAGCGAGCGTTTTCGGCAGATCGACTATTTCCTCCAGCCGGGTTCGTCTGTGAATCTCTATCATGCGGTTTTGTCAGGTGAGCTGGACGCCGCTCTCATCATCGAGCCGCAATTTCCCATTCCGAAAGCATTCGGCTGGTCGACCATCCGGCGCGAACCTTTGGTCTTGCTGGCGCCCGCGGACCTGGAAATTCACGATTTTCATCTGGCGCTTACGCAGCAGCCCTTCATTCGTTATGACCGCAATCAGTGGGGAGGCCAGATCGTCGACCGTTATCTGCGCCGTCATGCCATCAGCGTGCGCGAATGGGCGGAACTGGACGCGCTGGATGCCGTTGCGGCATTGGTCGATCGCGGACTGGGCGTCGCGCTCGTTCCCGACTGGGCTCCACCGTGGCCGGAGGGACTGCGCCTGCAAAAACATCGCATGGAAGATGGCGAGCTTCGCAATATGGGAGTGCTGTGGGCGAATTCCGGCCCACGGATTGCGGCCATTCGCGCGTTTGTCGAGGCCTGTGAAGGGATCTCCAAAACTTGAAATCCATGTGGAGGGAACAATGAAATATAGAACTATAGGAATTATCGGCGCAGGCGTGATCGGCAGGAGCCTGTTCGACTATGTCAGCAGTCTAGATGGGGTCGAGGTCGCTTATATTCTCGTATCCGACAAGGATAAATACGCGCGGAACGCCGCCATGGCTACGCTCGTCACGGATGATGCCGAATATGCGCTCGACCGGAAGGCGGACCTTGTGCTCGAATGCGCGACGCCGGCTCTTCTGGGTACGCTGGGGCCGGACATCCTTGCCCATTCGGACCTTTGCGGATTCAGTTGCTCCGCGTTGGCGGATCGCACCGTGGAGGCGGCTATGCATGCGGCAGCCAGCAGGAGCGGACGACACTTCTTCGTTCCCCACGGCGCCGTTCTCGGTCTCGATGGTCTGCGCGATGGTCGTGAGCAGATCGAAGAAGTAGTGATAACCACGACGAAAAGCGGCGCGAGCCTCGGTCAGCCGGCCGATGCCAGGGGAACGCTCTTCGATGGCTCGACCCGCGAAGCCTGCATGCGGTTTCCGCGCAACGTCAATGTCCATGCCGCCGTTGCCTTTGCGGGGATCGGTTTCGACCGTACCCGCAGCATCGTTGTCGCCGATCCCGATACGAAAACGATGCGGCACCATATAGCGGTTTCCGGCAGGGGTCTCGAATGGGATATTTCGGTGAGTTCACAGTCGCTTGGCGGTGTGACCGGCTCCTATACCCCAGCCTCGGCCATCGGATCGCTGAAGAGAATTCTCGGCGCCGATGTTTTCGCCAACGCCTGACATTGTACGGCAGCCGGGAACTGCTGCGATAAGATATCGCCGAGGCGGCTGCAACCGCCAAGAACGATTTCGCCATTGTCTTGATACGATGATCGGAAACGTCCTGCCGCTGTGTAAAATTGACTTTGAGTGTCTTGTTGAAAGATTGTGAATTCAAGGGAAACCTGCGAACATGAAAGCAGTTTCTCTTCTGGCGGTTCCCTCATGGACAAAAAAACCGATGCGATCGATGTCGAGGTTGGATTACGTATCCGATTGCGTCGGGAGGAATTGTCAATCGCGCAGGATGTATTGGCCGAGAAGCTTCGCATAAGCCCTCTACAGCTCGACAGATGCGAACGCGGCATCGAAAAAATCAGCGCTGGCCGCCTTCTGCGCATTTCAGAACTCCTCGCTGTACCGGTCATGTTTTTCTTCGAAAGTGCATTGGACGACGCCTTTCCCTCCAAGGAGGCGCTGGCCGATTTTCGACTTGCGAAGCATCATAAGGCCGTTCTGCGCACGGCCTTGTCCGGGATCGAGGACAAGCGTTTGCGGGCGAAGATCCTCGCCTTCGTGCAATCATCCGAACCCGACAACGAGCGCTGACCTGGCAAGATGACATTTCATTTAACGACACTCGGCAGCTGCGCCCTTTATGATGAGATGGGCGATCGCGTGAACGTGCCGAAGCAGGCTCTGCTCATGCTGGCCTATCTCTACGACCGTCGCCAGCCGATGCCGCGGAAAGATTTGGCGGCTTTTCTTTGGTCCAGCAATCTTCAGGCCGCCGGCGCCAATTTGAGGTCGACCCTGCTGCGTTTGGCGACTGCGACGTCCAAATCCCCCCAGCCGCTGATCGGCGGTGTCACGACGGACATTACCTTGAACTTCAACGCGCTGCGGTGCGATCTGGATAGCATCGAAAATGCGTCCGGCGTTGCCAAGCTCAGCGTGTTCGCCGATGCCGTCGCCAAGACGTTTCTACCGGCTTACGGCAATGGCTCCGGAGCTGTGGCTGTCTGGGTACGCGATGTTCGGGCACGGTTTGCGCGGGAGCTGCGAGCAGAATTCTTCAAGGCGATGAGCCAACCTTCCTTGTCTCAAAATCGCGGCGAATTGAAGCGTGCAGCCATGCTTCTGCTGGACTGGGACCAGACCGATGATGAAGTCAGGGTCGCGCTCGGTGAAAAAATCACCTCCTACAGTCAGTTGATTAGCGTAACGAGAGATCCGAATCCCGGCCCGTCGGCTCAGGATATGATTGCGATCACTGACAACGCAGTGCCACGTATCGCTCTGCTTCCTCCTGAGACCCTGGAGGATTCGGAGCGTGCCGGATCGGTCGCCAATGCTGTCATCGAAGACCTGACGATCAGTCTTTGTGTCGATCGAAGCGTATCCGTAGTCGCGCCCTATACCGCTGAGCAGATTCGCTCCTCAAACGACAAGGCCGCACTTCTCAAGCAACATAATGTTGTCTACGCGCTCGATACCAAGAGAACGGGAGACAGCCTTTTCGCGCAGCTGATTTTCATGCCGCGCGACGAAATTGTCTGGGCAACGCGCGTCCAGCTGGACAATGCGGCCATAACAGAACAGCGCAACGCGATCGCCACTGCGATCCAGCACTCGATCATCGAGCGTGTAGGAGCCTTCCACCACATCGTTTCTGACTTTAGCTGCAAGCCGGAAGCCTATTTTGCCTATCTCGAGGGCGTACAATGTCTGTCCCGCCTGAGCCTTCAGAATGTCCGTCGCGCGCGCAAGCATTTTAAGGAGGCGCTCGAGCACGAGCGGGGCTTTGCAGCGGCACTTGCGGGCATTGCCAGAACCTTGACGATGGAATGGGTTCTGACGGCGCGCGGCGATGGCGATCTATTGCATCAAGCGGAAAAAATGGCGGCCGATGCAATCCGGGATGACAACCAGTTTGCCGGAGGCTTCAAGGAAATCGGCGTCACCCGGCTCTACCGGGGAAATATCGACGGCAGCCTCGAGGCCTTGTCGAATGCCGAGAACCTAAGCCCGCATTATGCTGATGTCATTTGTAGCCACGCCGACAGCCTCACCCATGGCGCCAATCCAAGAGCAGCGTTGGAGAAGGTCGTAACCGCTCTCGATCTCAATCCGCTTGCCCCGGACTATTATTACTGGACCGCGGCTGGAGCCAGCTATTTCCTTGGAGAATATACCGAAGCATTGTCCTATCTGGACAGGATGAGAGAGCCTGCACCAGCAAGCAGACTTGCTGCCGCAAGCTGGGCAATGCTGGGGAACCTTGCCAAGGCGAAGATGTATCGACAGCGCGCCTTGCGCGACAACCCGAATTTCGATCTTGAGGCATGGCTTGCCATGATTCCAAACAAGGAAAAATGGCAGACGGAGCATTACAGGGAGGGCCTGCGGAAGGCCGGTTTTTGAAAGGACGAAATCATGGCAGGGGCAGTTCTGATCGGGATTAAGGGTGAAAAGGGACTTTGGCTGGCCGACCTCGAAAAAGGGACTATCGTTCGATATACGCGGCGGCTGACGGGTGATCTGGGGAGGGCAGAATCCTGGCGAGCCAAAGGGGTCAGGGTGGAGAAAGATGTCGATTTCGCTGTGGCGTTGAAGTCGGTAGGCGACATCGCATCTGGCCTTTATGAAGGCTAGGCACTCATCATTCAGTGTCAAACAACTTTAGAGCATTCCCGCCTGGCGAAACCTTGTCGAGGGTTTGGCCCTATCTGGGACGACTTGGCATAACTCGTGTTGGCCGCCAGACTGAGCTCGATCGCATAGGTATTCCCGTTTGGTGCGCCTACGCCCCGAATTCCAGGGCGATCGTCATCGCTCAGGGAAAAGGCCTTGACGACGTCTCCGCGAAGACATCCGCGGTGATGGAAGCGATCGAACGATCGGTCGCGACCCAACCCTATTGTTCAGCGCTCATGGCAAGCCAGAATGAGCTTGCCGCAAGTGGCCATGCCACGGATTGCCTGGAAGATCTGCTGGCGATCGGCGCGCAACCGATAGAGACCATGGAACAGATCAGATGGTCTCAAGCCCACGATCTGGCAAAGAACGCCTCGATATTCGTACCTTTCGAGGCCGTTCATCTTGACCGGACGCATGTCAGCCCGCGATTTTGGGTATCATCAGATGGACTGGCATCGGGGAATACTTGGCACGAGGCGGTCCTGCACGGGTTGCTGGAGCGGGTAGAGCGGGATGCTTGCGTCCTCTGGAATATTGGCGATCCGGCGTGCCGGCATGCGCGCCGGATCGATCCGCATAGCATTGAAGATGAGGGTATTCGCGAGATGCTGGAGAAGATTTTCTCGGCCGACTTCGATCTCGCCCTTTTCGATGTGACGAGCGATCTGGCCGTTGCCTCCATCGTCGCGCTGCTGCGGCCGAAAGGCGATGACGGCTCGCTCAGATATGTCGACTTGACCATGGGGGCAGGGGCATCCTTGTCCCCCGATGTGGCAGCAGCCCGCGCCATTTCCGAGGCTGTGCAGTCGCGGATGACCTTCATCGCCGGGGCCAGAGATGATCTTATCCCGGAGCTGTTCTCACGCCGCGCCGATCCCGACCATCTGCAGTCGTTTCAGGCGCGATGCTCGACGAGCCTGGCCGAACTGCCGACGATGTCGGCCACGTCGGCGCAAGATGCGCTCGACCAGCTTATCGAGACGCTTTTGGAATGCGGAGTTGACCAGCTTTATGCTATCGAGCTGGCACCTGAATGGCTACCGGCATCGGTCGCAAAGGTTTTCGCGCCGCAACTTGAGCATCCAGACGGGGATCGCCGCATTCGTCTCGGCAGCCGGGCATTGTCAAAGGGTTTCCTATGAAAGTGATCTTCGTGGGTCCGAGCCTCCCCGATGCAGAAACGTTCGCCGATGACACAATGGTCATACGGCCGCCGGCATCCCAGGGCGACGTTGTCAGAGCACTTGAGAATGGCGCGACCGCTATCGGTCTTGTCGACGGCCAGTTCGAGTTCGTCGCGCCGGTCTGGCACAAGGAGCTGCTCTTTGCCCTATCCCAGGGCCTTCCCGTGCTCGGAGCAGCCAGCATGGGAGCGCTCCGCGCGGTGGAGTGCCAGGCCTACGGCATGGTCGGCATCGGGAGGATATTCGGTGACTATGCCTCCGGACTCCGGGAGGAGGATGCGGATGTCGCTCTCCTTCATGGCCCAGCGGAATTGGGCTATCCCCCTTTGTCGGTGCCGTTGGTCAATGTCGATGCGACACTAGAGACTGCGATTGACCAGGCCATTATCGGCAAGGAAGAGGCTCTGCGGCTCTCCTGGGCGGCACGACGTCTATTCTTCAAGGATCGGACCTGGAGACGTCTTGCCGAAACTGCCGATATGGACATAGGGCAGGTGAGGGCTCTCGTCGCAACAGCATGGACTGATCAAAAGCGCGACGATGCCATAGAGCTTATACGCGCCATTGCCAGGGCACCGTTGCTGGCACCTATAACGGACTGGTCATTCAATGCAACTCCGCTGTGGCGCAAACTTTTCCCACAATTTTACCGTATATAATTTATTCCAAAATACAGGCACTGCGTGTGCAACGCTTTTGCAACGCACCGTGTCGATCGAAATATGCCAATCTACCCCAACGAAATCATTTGTTGGGGTTTTAAAAGTGACTGATTTTGAGGAACAGGAACGCCAGGGAGAGATTTTGGCGCTTGCAAAAATGATGCAGTATGCCGGAGGCGTCGCAAGTGAGCTGAACGCATCGCAGGCCGTATTCCTTATAAACGCCGCACAAGCTGCTCTTCTTTCGCTTTTGGAAACCGAGTTCCCGAGGCTGTCCGGCGAGCATCTGAACGGGCTTGTCGGCGACGCACGTGGTCACTGTTAGCAAGCTCTGGTCTTTCTCTTATCAACGATTGATGTCGCGCTGACACACGGAAACTTCGAGAGATCCAGTTTGCTGAGAAGAATACTAACCAGGGTGGGATGGTCCGTGAGAAAAGTAAGCTCCACCGATACGGCAGGCATCGTCGCGGATTTCAAAGAAGGGAATATGAGGGTTGCGTTCGTAATATTTGGAGCAATCATCGCTGCATGGCTTGCGATTGCCTACAATATCTGCCGTTCGCTGAACTGGCTCTGATCCAAGGCTAAGAATAGGAATCGTGAAGCGACCCCGATCACGCTGGCAAGACAATCGTTGATAGTGCCTATCGCTGTCGCAATTTCATGCTTGATACCGCCGAGTGTGCTGGTCCACCCCCAAACTCTATGGGCACGGTCAACGGCGGAAAGAACCTAGGAGAACTCGGCCGGCATACGTGGGGTTGCCGACAGTCTCGCGGTGGAGACGATGATGGAAAGGTTGCAACGCCTCGCAAAAGGCGCTTTATCGCAAAGCGAGCTCGAAGTCATAAAGCGGGTGTTCGACTTAGCTACGACACAGAGCTGGTTCGATGACGCTGAATACAGCCGGGAGGGCTTTGCCGTCGCGTTGATCGACCTGTTTCGATGTGGAATAGTCAATCCGACCCAGCTCGAAAAGATCGCGCTGTTCTGGGCATTGAGCGACTTTTCCCAGACAATGTCGAGCACTCAGCGAGCTAAGCTGAGATCGCTCTACGGCGGATGCGAGATAGAGAGAGAGGTTTCCTGTTGAAAGGAGCCTAGCACAGTTGGCGTCGTAGTTTCCTCAAGCGCCCGCGGCGTTCCTTGGCGATATCATCGGTAAGCATAGAGAAGTAGCCGCTATATCGCGGAAACTCGCAGTCATGGAACATGTTACGTAGCTCCCGGCTGATCGTCGAGCGGTCGCGGTCAAGGGTGCGGGCGATTTCCGCCTGGCTGATCTTCTTCTCATGCATCCGCGCGATGACGCGACGTTCGTCCATACTCAACTGCACAAAAGAGCGGGCCATTCCATCCTCCTCAAATAATGGCCATTATTGTCTTCGTTGCATTTGAAAATGGAATCTGCCCGGCTACATGCAAGTATCAGATAATCTATATTATGGAACATAAGCGCCGTGTATCTACTTCATCTTCAAGGGCAAGCGTCGCCCGAACAGCAGCACGATCGCGCACGCGCTCGCCACGATCATCTTCTGCATCTTTCCAGGATGGCTTGCCGGCAAGCTGAAGATGATGCGCGTCGAACATGCCAGACCGTATCGAGAGCGTCGGCCGCCCAGCTTTCCATCAGAACGTTTCCCCGGTTGAAGTCGAGGTCCTGCGGTCATACTCCTCTTGAGACTGTTCCATGGCCGCACCGTTCGCCATCGCCCATTGGTAGAGCGCCGCGAAGGGCTCGCGAAGAGACTCGGCCATTGGCGTGATGGAGTACTCGACGCCCACCGGGGCTGTCGGCAAAACATGCCTTCGAACGAGTCCGTTTCTCTCGAGACGCTTGAGCGCATCCGCGAGGGCCTTGTGCGTTATACCGTCGAGACGACGCATGATCTCGTTGAAACGGGACGGTTTCGTGCAGAGTACGCTTAGGATCAGGAGCGACCACTTATTCGCGACTTGCTCGAGCACCGGCCTCGCCCTTCTTGCATCGATCATTGCCTCGTCGATCAACTTCTTTGTCGACTTTTGGGTCCGCCCCGCGGTTGCGGTTCTCGTATCGATAGAACTTGGCACTGATATACTTTCCTATATCTGATTTACACACGGTGCGTATTTCGCACTAGATATAGGAACTATATCTGACTCCTCGTGTTCAATCGCAAGGAGTTCACGATGAGACTCGAAGACAAGATTTCAGTGGTTATTGGTGGTGGAAGCGGTATCGGAGCCGCGATCGCGGCTCGCTTTGCGGCCGAAGGGTCAATTGTCTACGCGACTAGCCGTAAGCCATTCGTGTCCCCTGACCAAGGCCGGATAATCCCGGTCGTTGCAGACGCCGGCCTCGCCTCCGATGTGAAGCAGCTATACGACCGGGTTCGCGAGGAACGCGGCGGAATTGACGTCTTGGTCTTGAACGCGGGCATGTCGGAATACGCAGAGCTCGGCGGCATCTCGGAAGATCTATACGATCGCATATTCGACCTAAACGTTCGCTCTCTCCTCTTTGCCGCACAGAACGCCTTGGAACTCATCCCTGATAACGGTTCGATCGTGTTGATCGGATCCATAGCCGATGCGATCGGTCCGAAAGGATACGGTGTCTACAGCGCGAGCAAGGCGGCGGTTCGATCGTTCACCCGCACCTGGGCAAACGAACTTGCCCCCAGAGGGATCCGCGTCAACGTCGTTAGCCCTGGACCTACGGACACGGCCATGATGGCGGCGACTACAGACGAAGTTCGTGCCGCACTTACCGGGATGATCCCGCTAGGCCGTCTCGGCAGACCTGATGAAGTGGCGGCGGCGGCGCTCTTCCTCGCAAGCAGCGAAAGCAGCTTCACGACCGGCGCGGAACTGTGCGTGGACGGCGGAGCTACCCAGGTTTGACTGTCCGGGGTCCAAGCCTGCCCTTCCCCCGAAGGCAGGATCTACAAAGCCGCCAGCCGCCGGTCAATCCGAGTTTCGGCTCAGTGTTGATATTGCCTCGAATCGACCCAGTCTGACACTTCACTCCGATCTTACAGAAGCAAAAGACCAATTCTTTCAAAAAGTTGGGAACGCAGCAGGTGATCGTAAAATGTGCAGCTGGGTCATTTTCAGCTGATAATCAACCGGCAATACGCTGAGCGTCGCTCGAGAGATGCCTGTCCTATCGCAGAGCGCTTTGTGCTGTGCAAATCCTGTCGATCAGAGCGTCGAGCTCACCCTTTGGGGGACGATTTTTGGAGAAGCGATGCTTCAAATGCATGATCGGTTCGGCGAGGATCTCTTCCAGGTTCTCGGCGCAGCTGAAGTCACCGGCAACGCGCTTGACCTTCGAATTGTCGAAGATCGCGGTCCAGGCCTTGTCGCCGACCAAAGGGCCTACCCAATCCGGATTATACTTGATCAGCGTATCCGTCGGTACGTGGACGATTTTCGCCTCGACACCCAGCAATCTGGCGATCGCCTTCTGAATATCATCCCATAAATGGGCGCGATCGGAGGTGATGTGGAAGATTTCGCTTAAAGCTGCCTGCTTGCCGAAAAGCCCAACGAAAGGCACTGCGAAATCGACCGAGCGCGTCAATGTCCACGGCGTGTGGCCATCACCCGCGACGATCGTGGGCTCGCCATCCAGCATGCGCCGCGCCATTATATCGCTGTCGCCCATCATGATCGGCAGGCCCGTGCGCACGGTGTGACTGGGGCGAACGATCGTCCAGGCCAGCCCCTTTGACGCCATCAGCAGCTCCTCGCAGGCGATCTTGGCCTGACTGTAGGGCCAGTAGGGATTGATGGCCGGCGTTTGTTCGGTGATGACATAGTGGCGTGCCGGTTTCTCATAAACCGAAGCCGAAGAGATGAAAATGTACTGGCCGCAATTGCCTGCAAACACCTCGATGTCTCGCGCGATCTGATCCGGCGTGAAAGCGATAAACTGGCATATGACGTCATAGTTGGCTCTGGCCAGATTAGCATAGGCAGCCGATCCGAGCTCGCCGGTGATCGAAGTCACGCCAGCAGGCAACGGGTCCCCTCTCAGGCCGCGGTTGTAGACACTGACGCGATGTCCCTCGCCAACAGCACGCTCGACGCAGGGATATGAGATTTGGCCGGTACCGCCAATGAAAAGCACGTTCAAAGCCATGTGAAGGACCTCAGCGTCTGATTGGTAGGATCAATGACTACCATTCATACCGCGAAAATGCCCGATCGTCTCCCGCCGATCACCCTCATGATGACCATCACCATCAAAAAATTGGGAAAGGCTTCAGATCGGCAGCATGCCTGCAGCACCTCGGCAGGTCAAAACGTACCTACCAACGTAGACTGAATTTGCCGACCAGGCTTCCGGCCAGCCCGCTCAGCAAGATGCCGAGCGTGTACCATATCGCGATGAATGGAATGCCGTTTTCGACGCAGGCCCAGGAGTAGACCCAGCCGCCGACGCCCCCGGCGCAAGCGCCTGCAACGAAACCGGCGAGTGCCGGGCGCGTGGGGGCTGCACGTCTGAGAAACCACATGTTGGCGCAGAAAGCGGGAATGCTGAAAGCTACGATCAGGAAAGGGCAAAAGGACGCCGAATATCCGATGATCAAACCCGGATAGGATGAAGCCGGCGACAGCCCGAGTTGAGCGATGGCCAGAAGCGCGACGATGCCGAATGCCACGACCGGAAGCCGAGCCATACTCCCAATCGAACCCTCTGGGCGCGCAACCCGTTCAAGGGCCACGATCGTCGCGCTCAGTAGTACGGCAGTATATAAGAACTTCACCCAAAACGCCGCCACCGTCACGTGGTGCAGATGCGGGCGAAAACTTAGCGATATCAGCAGTGCTATGGCCGCGCCGATCACGCCGACAATGATTGTAAGCGCAAGCCTCACTCGCAGCGCATGATGGCGAACCGGAGTGAGATCGCTTACCAGAGCGTCGATCAATTCATCATTTTTCGTCATTGGCAAAACCCAGCTTGCGTCCAATCGCGCGCATCCCTCGGTGAATGCTGACGCGAACCATTGCTTCCGACTGGCCGCTCTCGCTCGCGGCTTCAGCAGTGGTTTTGCCAGCAATCTTTACCTGGCGCAGAAGCTCCCTTTGTTTGGCAGGCAATTGGTCGAGAAGACGGTCGATGTCGAGGTGAGCAAAGAGTGTCTCCTCTCGAAATTCAGCGGCGATCTCGTCTTCCAAAGCAATTTCTACGCCTCTTCTGCTGCCATTTACCCTGAAGTGATCGATCAGCTTGTATTTCGCGATTTGGAAAAACCACGCGGTGAACGGCCGTTCCCGATCATAAGTAATGCGCCGGCTATGCACCGCCAAAAGCACCTCCTGGACCAGATCCTCGCCATCACGGTCCGCATTCGATCCAAGCCTCCTTCGATAAAATGCCAGAAGCAGATCTCGCAACATGACGAGCAAGCGCCTGTACGCAGCCTCATCGCCGTCAAGCGAGAGAAGCATCAAGCCTTTCAGGACCTGTTCCGATACCGATTTCGTCATTCGCGTGCAGTCATTCGTTGATCGGCGCTATTTGTTACATCCCGAACCGGATTTTTTGTCGCCCTTCTTGCGATCACAACGGCGTGATCGCTGTAACGCATTCGCACCAGCGCCGAATGAAGGGGCGGAATTGAGGGACGATCGGTTGTCGCCGGTAGGATGCCATAGCCGCTTTGCCTCATTTCCAAATCGATCGCCCTACCCGCTCCAGATAGCTGGATGGGCATCATGTCAAAAGATGTGAGATATGGAGAGCAGAATGTCGCTCACGAAGTTCAAAATCATGGGTATGGTGCTGGCGCTGGGTGCCGCGACCACACTATCCGCACAGGCTGCCGATAAGGCGCGCGTTCGCGGCGTCGTGGAAAGCCTTAGCGGCGATACGCTGATGGTCAAATCGCGCGAAGGCAAGGACGTGACGATCAAGCTGAAATCCGGCTGGGCCGTCAACGGCATCGTCAACGCCTCCGTGACAGACATCAAGCCTGGGGATTTCGTCGGCATCGCGTCCGTTCCGACCGACAGCGGCATCAACGGGGCGCTTGAGGTACTGATCTTCCCGGCCGCGATGAAAGGCACCGGCGAGGGCGATTACGGCTGGGATCTGAAGCCGAAGAGCTCGATGACCAATGCGACGGTTGCCAGCGCCGTCACCTCGGTCAACGGCCCCACCCTGTCGCTCACCTATAAGGGCGGCGAGAAAAAGATCTCGATCCCGCCGGGCACGCCGGTCGTCACTTTCGGCAAGGCGACGAAGGACGACATCAAGCCCGGCGCAGGAGTCATCATTAACGGCACGACCGATGGAGACAATACGGTTGAATCCGACCGTGTCGTGGTCGGCATAAACGGCGTCATCCCGCCAATGTGACGCATCGATGCTGCCACCACGGGGCTGCCCGGTTGCCGATCGTATCCGGGCAGCTCAATGAGCGGCGATAGCGTTGCAGCATATGATTTCGGACACCGCCTTTTGGCGGCACGTCAGGAGAATTACCCATGACAAGCATCGAGCAGATCGGCACAGCGCCGCCCCCGCCCCCGCCCCCGGCCAAGATCTTCATTCGCCGTCATTCGGCTCTTACGCGGATAACGCACTGGATCAATGTGCTGTGTTTGACCTTACTGATGATGAGTGGCATGCAGATCTTCAATGCCGATCCACAATTACATTGGGGAAACTACGGAGCGGTTGAAGATCCGTCATGGTTCGAAATCGCCAGCAATCGGGATGGCAACAACATCACCGGATTAGTGCGCATCGGCCGTCTCTCGATCACCACAACCGGCATACTCGGGGCCTCCACGGCCGACGGCGAAAGGATGCCGCGCGCATTTCCGGCCTGGGCAACCATACCGAGCTACCAGGATCTTGCGGCTGGCCGACGCTGGCATTTCTTCTTCGCCTGGCTGCTTGTCATCAATGGGTTCGTTTACATGACCTACAGCCTCATCGGCGGTCATTTCCGCCGCGATCTGGCGCCGACGATTCAAGACATCAAGCCCGGGAACATCTGGCATGAAATCAAGGATCATGCCCGATTGCGCTTCCCGCAGGGGGAAAAGGCGCAGCACTATAATGCGTTGCAAAAGCTGACCTATCTCATCGTAATCTTCATCCTGCTGCCGCTGATGATCGGTTCAGGATTGACCATGTCACCGGCGATAGACGCCGGTTACCCCTTCCTGCTCGATATTTTGGGTGGTCGCCAATCGGCCCGCTCCATTCATTTCATCACCGCCTGGAGCCTGGTGGCCTTCGTCGTCGTGCATATCGCGATGGTCATTCTCTCCGGGCTTTGGAACAACATGCGTTCGATGGTGACCGGCCGCTACGCTATCATCAACGAGGAGGCCGACCGATGAGCTCCATCTTCACCCGCCGCCGTTTTCTCATTGGCTCGGCCGCCAGTCTGGGCGCCGTGGGCCTGACGGGATGCGATGACATTTCCCAGAACCAGCACGTTCAGAAGGTGCTCGCTCTGGCTGAGCGGCTGACCATGGGCACACAGCGGCTCATAGTTTCGCCGCAGACGCTTGCTCGAGAATATACCGACGCAGATATTTCACCGAGCTTTCATCCGAATGGATCAATTCAGCCAAACAGCTTCGAATATATCCAGATGGTCGAAACTCAATTTGCCGAGTGGCGGCTCAAGATCGATGGCATGGTCAATAGGCCGATGGAATTTTCGTTGGCCGACCTAAAGAAGCTGCCTTCTCGCACCCAGATCACCCGCCACGACTGTGTCGAAGGCTGGAGCGCCATCGGGAAATGGCAGGGCGTTCCTCTCGGGCTTATCCTGCAGACTGCGGGTTTGAAGCCAGGCGCTCGTTACGCCGTCTTTTATTGTGCAGATGAACTGGAACAAACCCTCGATGGCAGCGGTCGCTACTACGAGAGTATTGACCTCATCGACGCCTTTCATCCGCAGTCGATCCTCGCCTATTCTCTTAACGGGAAGGATCTGGAAGTCGAACACGGCGCTCCTTTGCGGCTGCGCGTCGAGCGTCATCTTGGTTACAAACACGCCAAATACGTCATGCGCATCGAAATCCGTGACCGGTTCGATGATTTGTGGGGTGGTAACGGCGGGTTCTGGGAAGATCGTGGCTACGAATGGTATGCCGGTATCTGAGATGTCGTAGCAGACGTCAATAATCAGGCACGGCGATCGTAGACGATATCAGTGACATAGGCCGACGATACGTCCACGGATCGAGAACCTCGAAACCGTTGTGCTGCCCATTCCGCTATAATCTGCGCCGTCATGTCGTATCCTGCTGCGGAAATGGTAACGGCTACCGTTCGCATTTCAAATCACTCCGCTACTAAATGGAGAGCTTGATCGCATCGACGTTTTCTAGCGAAATTGACGAAGCCGCATCATGGGATGGAGGTGTTGCAAGCCCGACCCACATCTACCACAGCGACGCTTCAATCGGCGGGCCGGCGCAAAGATGCAACGTCGACCCGCTTGTCAGATGCGAAGATGGTACGAGGGCCTTCTTCTCTATGACGCCATGCGATGGCAACTGTCCGCACAGCGGCGGCAGGCTTTAACGCAATCCTGCATGTCACCGATCCGTTCGCAATCATCCGCGCATTGAGCGCAGATCTCCGCGCATTCACGACAGACGTGGCGATGATGTTGAGAGCCTATCAGCATGAAATGCGCGGCCGTCCGGCATATCTCGCTACAGGCCATCATGAGCTTGAAATGCGGCGGACTGGTGTGCTCTCCTCCAGCCTGGAGACAGTGTCCCATCGCAGTGGACAGGCATTCGCCGTAGCACGCGAGGCAGTCTTCGATGCAGCTCTTCATTTCGGCTGAAACGTGGTGCATTGGCATCCTCCTTACTTGGCTTCGCTGTGGAGCAAGCCGCTCATCTGTTTGATTTCCTTCGTCTGATCGTTAATGATCTTGCGAGCCTTTTGCCGCGCCAGTTTATTATGGCCGTACTTGAGTTCGACCTGCGACATGCTGATCGCACCCATGTGGTGAGCGATCATGCCGCAAAGGAAGGACACGTCCGCATCCTTCTTCATCATTCCCTGCATCATGTTGGAATTCATGCTCTTCATTCCGTCCATGGCCGCTTTCTGGTAGTCGGTCATGTCGCCAGGCATTTGCATGCCCGCCGACGACATCTGCATCTCCTCGGATTTACACGTCTCCGGATAGGCGATCTGCGCCGCTGCGCCGGCAGGTTTCAGCGCGAAGGCTGCCATGGTGATGACCGCTGCAAATGCGATCTTCCTGGTGATATTCATGTCGATCTCCTTCTGATTTGGTTCGATTCTCTTAACCAAACGAAGATCGAGGCGGCGGATCCAACGCCCTGATAAGGAGGAGAGGACTCGGCTGGATCGTTCGGGCCACGAGATTGTCGGCTTCCCTGATGAATAGCCCGCCTGCAAAGTAATCAGGAACTAGCGCACAACAATGCGCGACGGAACAACAACACGGCCGCGGTGTGCCTTCTGTCTGAACCTCACGCGGACCGCTCCGTTCGATCATGTAGCCAGCACTAGTCTCTTCAGGACATGCATGGCTCACCGCCGCCACCTTTAAGAAGATAGCGGCGGCCATGGCGACGATTCTGAGACAGTGCGAGATTCTTCGAAACGGCATCATGGCGGGTGTTCCCTTTTCCCCGCCGAACGATATCGCCACAAAAATGTTCCGACTGCGCCGCGGAATGCGCGAGGCCATGATCGCCAAACTGCGGAGGAGTTCACAAACGCTGAAGTTGGATGTGGTTTGCCGCTTATCACAAGGGCGCTATGCGCCATGTCACATTCAAGTCCGTGTCGGCCAAGACTTGACAATGTACTTGCCTGGTTTAGCCAAAAGGGCCTCTTTCGGAGGCCCTCTCGGCATTATTCAACGATGCGAACAATCTTACGCGTCTTCGGTTGGACGATGACGCGTTCATGGTTCACGACAGCGTAGCCATATGTCGGGTTGTCCGGAACCGGTGTGATGGCAACGGTCTCTGGGAGAGTTCGACCGACGACAATCTGGTCCTGCACGACAGTCTCGGATGGAGGCAGTGGTTGCTCCTGAACATAGGTGATCACTTTTTGTGGCGGCGGATCGATCGCAGTACCGGCAATCGCTCCGGCAACACCGCCAACTGCAGCACCGACAGGACCCCCGACAACCGCTCCGGTGGCCGCGCCGCCCGCGGCTCCAGTGACCGTGGAAGACTGCGCCAAGGCTGAACCAGCGAGAAGGCCAAAGGCGGCAACCGCTGAAACGATGAGTCTCGTTCTCATAGCATTCTCCTTTGCATTTTAGTTCTTATGAACTGAAAGGAAAATTGCACAGCCATCAGAATGTTCCTCCTTGGCTACCATCTGCAGCGATCACGAGTTCACCTCATGCGACAAACTTCGTGAGCGGCGAGGGTTGCGAAAAATGCGCCGGGCGGGCCGTGATACTTGCCGATGACTTCTGTCACCGAACGTTGGCCGCGGCGAACGCATGCGTCCCGGTGAGTGTGGGAGAAACGCAAGGCAAGCAACGCGTCGGGATCGTAACCGCACTTGTCATTCAGTCCAGTGACATCCTTCACCATTCTCCCTATGGTCACCCTTTCCAACCGGAGGGTCTGCCCTCCCCCGATCGCTTCATACGGCAAGATAACGCTCGCTCGGAAGCAGCCATGGAACTTGGTGCACGACGAACGTCCGCCAGCGTACGCAAAATCATCCCCAACATCAGGGTGCTATAGAATCATGATCCGCCCACAAAGCTAAGGGCAGGCCGGCGAGGACCCAATTCCCATGCTCGATCTTTCGCGAGAGCCATGCTCGACCTAGAACGTTTAATGACAACGAACCGGCTTCTCGCTCGCCTGCCCGCAGATGAATTTCGCAATATCGGCAAGCAGTTGGAGCAGATCGATCTCGAGCGCGGCTTCAACATTGCCGGAGCCGATTGCCTGATCGACGATGTCTATTTCCTTTCGAGTGGAATTAGCTCCGTCGTTGCCATTTCGCCTGACGGCCAGCGCGCCGAAGCCGGCATGGTGGGGCGCGAAGGTTTTTTGCCGATGCCGGCCGGCGTCGGTGGGACGATCAGCATCCACGAGGTCTTCATGCAAATGGACGGTCAGGGCGTACGGATGCCGCTGCATGCGCTCCTTGCAGCATTGCCGGAAAATCCGGTTTTCTCCAACCTTTTGGCGCGTTTCATTCAGACCTTTGCGACACAGATTTCCTATACGGCCCTTTGCAATGCAAACTATCAGGTAGACGAACGGCTCGCCCGCTGGCTGCTCATGTGCCATGACCGGGTGGATGGCGACGAAATTGCTTTAACACATGACTTCATCGCCGCGATGCTGAGTGTCAGAAGGCCGAGCATCACGACGGCCCTGCACGTTCTTGAGGGAAGGAAGCTCATCAGGGCCGAGCGTGGCCGCATTACGATCCGCGACAGAAGAGGACTAGAAGAATTTACTGGCGGCTCCTATGGCAAGCCGGAAGAGGAATATCGTCGCCTTATCGGTGATTTCTGAGGGCGCGCTATTTCAAATGGTCGCGAACGACCGCATGAAATGAAACAGAGAACTGCAACTTACCGGTCTCGTCGTGAACCTCGATATGCTCATCGGGGACCATCTGGCCATTCTTGATCCGCGCGGCGACGAGTTCCCGCACTGCCTTTATTGCACTCGAACGCGCATCATCGATGGTGGCAAATTCATCGCCTTCGCCATCGCGGACGGTTTCGCCATTTCGGCGAATATGAAAGAAGTAGCGTGTCATGCAGGCTCCTTCAGCACTTGTCCACCGCCAGCACCACTGGCGCCATTGCCGCCGCGATCAAAAGAGATCCTTCATCAAACGCCGATATTCCTCTTCCGGCTTGCCGTAGGCGTCATGGGCAAACTCCTCGAGAGCGGCTCGATTTCGAATGGTGATGCTGCCGCGCTCCGCTGTGATGAAGCGATTGCCTTCGAGAATATGCAGCGAGGTGGTGACGCTTGGTCGCCGCACCGCAAGCATTAGGGATATGAATTCATGCGTCAGCGCTATCTCGTTGCCCGATACTCGGTCGTGGCACATCAGCAGCCATCGCGCCAATCTCTCGTTCACGTCATGAAGAGCGTTGGAAATAGCGGTGTAGGCCAATTGGACGGCGAAGGCCTCGATGGAACGGATTATGAGTTTGTTGAAATTTCGATTCCGATCCATGAAATGACGAAACGATCCATAGTTCATCCGATAGGATTCCGCTTCGAGCTGCACAATAACATCATGAGCATTAAATTCGGTGCCAGCAACGGCCGATGTCGGTACATAGCCATCAAAGCCGAACACGCCCGCCTCGGCGCGGCGGCCTTCCGGTGTCACGGCGACGATTGATCCGATGCCGGATGTCAGAAAATAAACATAGTCGATCGACTGGCCGGCCTTTCCGATGAGCGTGCCGCGCGGAAGCGCCACATATTCAAGCTCGGGCGCGATCTGTTCATAATCCGCCGACGGAAGAACGGAGAGCAGTTTGTTTTGCATATTGGACTGGTGGGGAGCTGGCATGACAGCGCTTCCTCCTGGTTAGGCAAGAGCATGGCATGCACGCCTTGCCGTCTGAGCTCCAGCCGGGCAACATGAAAGAAGCTACTCTTCTTGGAGCTACGCCACAAGGAATGTACGCTAGCAGACAGAAGAGCGGATTTTGTGGCAAAGCTCGCAATTTGGCCTATTTTACATTACGCGGTCGCTCGTTGGATGACGCCTATAAGCCAGTAGCTATTACCGTCCCTGAAATACGGCAGCGCCCTTCGGCTGAAGAGCTGAAGGCTTTACTTAAATGATATCGGCTCAGGAATGCGGAGCACAAATATCATCTGCGAGATAAAATCTCGCTGGCATGACTTCTACATAGGCGTCACAGGAGCACCGGCAACGGCATGTGACCTTTTCTGCCGAAAAATGGGAGGTGGAGATGCCTGGGAAGACTGATCGGTCCACGCCGTCAACAGATACCTCTTCTGGAGCACCAAGAATATCCATATCGATACCCTCCGCTGTTACGACTCCACGGGGCGGCGGCGATACTCCCTCAGCTCAAGCTCTGCTTGCAGCCATCGTCGAAAGTTCGGATGACGCGATCGTCAGCAAATCCCTTGATGGCTTCATTACCAGTTGGAACAGCGGCGCCGAACGGCTTTTCGGCTTCAGCGCAGAAGAGGCGGTCGGACAGCATATCACCATCATCATCCCGGAAGATCGCCGGCATGAAGAAGACACGATTATCGCCAGCATCCGCGAGGGAAAGCGAATAGAGCACTATGAGACCGTCCGTCGCCACAAGGATGGAAGTCTGCTCGACATCTCCCTGACGGTTTCGCCCGTTCGCGACAGCAGCGGCGCCATTGTCGGTGCATCAAAAATCGCGCGCGACATTTCCGAACGCAAGCATGCGGCCCAACGCCAGATGCTGTTGCTGCGGGAAATGAGCCACCGCATCAAGAATATCTTCGCCATCATGAGTGCGGTCATCGGAGTAAGCGAGCGCACGGCAACAACCGTCAAGGAACTGACGAGCGACATCCGTGCAAGGGTAAATACCTTGGCGATCGCGTATGAACTGACGCTGCCAGACATCGGCCTCACCGCCGTTCAGTTTCGCGAGACGTCGCTATTTACGCTCGTTAAAGCCCTTTTCGCCGCCCACCAAGGCGCCGACATCGAACGGGCCTCCATTCGCGGCCAGGATGTGCCAGTCTGCGGAACGACGCTGACATCGCTCGCGCTTCTGCTCCATGAATTCTCAACGAATGCAGTGAAATACGGCGCGCTCTCCACGCCGGCAGGCCGTATTGAGATCGAAGTGCGGTACGATCCGGATTTTGTCTTGACCTGGACTGAAATAGGTGGTCCATCGGTCAATCAACCCGAGGGGCCGGGCGGCTTCGGCTCCCAGCTCGAGCGCGCGACGATTGCATCCCTCCAAGGTGCGATCAGTCGTGATTGGGATCCGGCGGGATTGAAGATTACACTGCGAATTCCAGCCGATATTCTTCCCCGAACGAGACCGCCGGAAGAGGCTTGAGCCGCCCATTCTGTTGGTCAGCTTCCTAGAGCGGTTCAGCTTTTCACGGAATCCCTGAACCGCTCTATCTCTTTATTTTCACGCAATTTCGGACGAAAAACCGCTACACACTTTTCCTGTAATTGCTCTAGATGCGGTGCGCGCGATTGCGCTCGCGCTCGGCCAGGATCTGTTCCGACGTGTAAGGAGGTGCGGATTCGTCAAAGCCGGTCCATCCTTGCTCCACATAGCTCGCACGCCGTTGTGCAATGTCGACCGGACGAGACGCGGCAAGGATCGATTGAGCCTGCGCTACGCGACTGTCTTCGACATGAGCAGCGACCAGCGATCCGCCGCGACGAATACCCTCTGCATAGAAATGCGCATCCTCTTCGGGAATGCCCTCCTTGATCATCGCGCCAATAATCCCCCCGACCGCTCCACCGGCCACAGCGCCCGCTACTGCACCGGCGGCCGTCGCAGCAAGCCAACCGGCTGCAACGACCGGTCCCACTCCGGGAATGGCGATCATGCCGAGACCGGCGAGCAGGCCCCCGGCGCCACCGGCAACGGCTCCGATGCCAGCACCGGTGCCGGCGCCTTCCGCGCCATAGCTGCCTTGCCCTTCGACATCGACGCCATCGGCCTTGTTCGTGATGATGCTGATCTCGTCAGACGCGACACCGGCATCCTCAAGGGCCTTTACGGCCGTGCGGGCATTATCATAGCTGTCATAAAGTCCAGTAACCGTTTGCATTGGATGCTTCTCGCTTTGTTGTGGGTTATTTCGCCATTGTCACGTTACCCTGGAAATCCAGGGAGATGCCGACTGGTCTGCCATCCTTGTCGGCGCTTGCACGCCAGACGCCCTTGCTATCGAGCTTCAGATCGCGAATATTCCTGTATCCGGCGTTTTCGAAGCGCGATTTCGCCTGCTTCTGACTGAAGCTGTTTTTGCCGGCGATCGGAGCCCCGGGATTGCGGTCAGTGTTGACGGCGGGCGTTGTCTGCGATGTGGTTGGTTTCTCACTTTGCGCGAACGATCCCGTCGCAAAAGCCATCGCGACAAATGTGATGCTGATAAGCTTGTTCATGTTCAAACCTTTCGTTACTGCCGATGCGAACCACGCGAAGGGCCCATTGTTCCCGCAATTCAGTGGGAGATGGATTTCAGGCAAAGAGCCGGCGCGATTGCTCCTCGCCATGCACGGCAGGGGACTGAAATAATCTGATTGCAAAAACTGGCGACCAGCGGCTCGCCCGGATATAGTCAGGTTCCCTCATCCTTGAGAGCCAGGTACGTGATCTCCATTGTCAGAGTGAGCCGCACCACCGGAATCTTGTCGCTCCTGGCGACTTCGACAGCAAGGCATTCGCCGTTCTTGTTCGGGATACCATCCAACGCCATCTCCGCCAGTATTCGCTTCGCCTCATCAACGGCTGATATGAGATCCGGGAGATCTTGGCCCTCGTCATCATCAAGCACTGTCTCGCGATCTTTCGTTGCGAAATAAAAGTTCGTCATGTTCGACCTCAGGCGGTGCGCTGCCAGGGGCAACGCACCGAAGAAGAAGTGCCGGCTGTAGTCCTATGCCGCCTTTTTGGCTTTTGCATTGGCCGCTGTTTCCGCCAGCTTCGTCAACTTCTGATCCGTCGCCTTTTCCTCCGCGAGTGTCTGCTGGAGAAGAGGTACCGCATCCTTCAGGCCGAGCTGCTTGGCCCATTCGATCAAAGTGCCATAGCGGGCGATCTCGTAATGCTCGACGGCCTGCGCCGAGGAGATCAGACCTGCATCGAGTGCTGGAGTTCCCTTGAACTCTTCGATGATTTCGTCAGCTTCCGCGATGATGCCCTGGATCGCTTCGCAGGTCTTGCCGCGCGCGGGCTTTCCAAGGAGCTCGAATACCTGTTCCAGGCGTTCGACGTGACCTTGCGTCTCATCGCGATGGTGGAGAAAGCCGTCCTTGCCTTCCTGCGCTTGCGCTGCGCGCGCCATCTTCGGCAGGGCCTTGAGGATTTGCTTTTCCGCGTAATAGATGTCTTTCAGCGTTTCCAGAAAGAGGTCGTTGAGTGTCTTTTCGGATGCCATGGATGTCCTCCATCGAATAAGGATTGAAAGGAAGTCCGCCATGCGGACCTCCCTAGCGAGCTCTATCAGGAATTCTTGTGGCTTTGCTGGCCGGCCTTCACATGCTGTTCGTGGCTACCGCCACGGGTGCCGCCCGACTGCTCGTTACGAGACGAAGCCTGCTTCGTGTTGGTATCCTTGTCGGCGTTCTTGTGGCTCTGCTGGCCGGCTTTGACGTGCTGTTCGTGGGACCCACCTTGGGAAGCCATGATGTTTCTCCTCTTGTTTGATTGCGAGACCTTCATTGGTCTCGCGGCTTCAAACAGGCTTGGGACATGTTGGTTCCCGGCAGCGATCAAAAAAACGCGGTTGCCGCCATTCCTATTACGGCAACGAACATCGCTAGACACGCCGCCCAGCCGACAGTACGCAGGCCCCTGCCGATGACGAACTGTTTCATGACATCGCGATTGGAAGCGATCAGCATGAGGATCACCATGACGGGAACAGCGACCACGCCGTTGATCACCGCACTCCAGAACAAGGCCTTCATCGGCGGGATGGGGGTGAAGTTCAAAAGCATGCCAACGATAGTCGCCAGACCGACGGTCGTATAGAAAGCCCTGGCCTCGCTGGGTTCGCGAGATAGGCCGACCTTCCAACGAGCCGCCTCGCCAATCGCATACGCAGCTGAACCTGCAAGAACGGGCACTGCCAAAAGACCGGTCCCCATAATGCCTATTGCAAAGATGATCTTGGCAAACGGTCCGGCCAGTGGTTCGATCGCTTTCGCCGCGTCGACGGAGCTTTCGATATTCGTTGAGCCTGCTGTGTTAAGGGTCGCGGCGGTCGTCGTGATGATCGCGAGTGCGACGATATTGGACGCGGCCATGCCAACGAGCGTATCCAGTGTGATCCGTGTATTTGCCTTCTCCGCCTCTGCTGGATGTTTGACGAGAGGTTCTTCACGAGGCTTCTCCTTGAGGTCCTCGGCTTCTTGAGATGCTTGCCAGAAGAAGAGATAGGGGCTGATGGTGGTTCCGAAGATCGCGACGATCATTGACCAGTAATTCGGATCCGCCTTGATGGTTGGGAGCAGGAGACCGCGGCTAAAGGCCAACCAGTCGACACGCACCACAAAGAGGGTCGCAATGTATGACAAGAGCGCCAGGCTCAACCATTTCAGGACGGCGACGTAACGCTTGTACTTCAGGAGGACCTGCAGAAGGATGCAGATCACGCCAAAAGCCGCGACGTAAATGAGCGAATTGCCATTCAACAGCAAATGTGCCGCATCCCCCATCGCGCCGAGATCGGCGCCGAGATTGATGACATTGGCAATCAGGAGCGGAACGGTGACACTGACGCCCACCCAGCGCGGATAACATTTCACCATGCTGCCCGCCAAACCTCGGCCCGTCGTTCGGCCGATGCGGGCACTGATCATCTGCACCGCCACCATCAGCGGATAGGTGAACACCAGCGTCCAACTCGCGAGGTAGCCGAACTGCGCTCCGGCCTGTGAGTAAGTCGCGATCCCGCTTGGGTCGTCGTCCGAGGCGCCGGTGACCAGGCCTGGTCCCAGGATTTCCAACAGACGGGGTTTTGAAGGTTCGACGACAGAGCTTTTGCCGTCCATCTGATAGCCGCTCATGACTGCCTCCTGCAGAACCGGACCGCGCATCTTGTCGGTCGCGGTGCGAACAAACCGTGCTTATTGATCATTTGTTCCCGGACACGCAGCCCGCGCTAAAGCAATCCAATTTCAAAAGCTTGGAAGGGGCGGCACGATCAATTCCTGCTTGCTCTTCGCAATATCTTCTCCGCGCGGGAACCTTCTGCATCCAGATCGATTTGATCTACAACGCAACTAAGGAGACCGCGCATATGGAAAAGCAACGGCGCTTCGAGCGACGTCGACCGTTAAGAGGCTCAGCATATACGCTCACCGATTTTCAGAAAAAGTATGATCTCGACGACCGCAGCGCCGAAGATCTCTTCATCCGCTTCGGTCCATCCTCGATCGAACTTGACCTGTTGATGGCCGCAAAAGGGCGCAAGCCGTCTTTTGACGAGCTAACGAAAGAAATGCCGCAACAATAGATAAGGACCGGACGGAAAACCCTACGTCAGGACACCTTGAGGAAGTGCAGCAGCGCGCGTGCAAGATCGATGGGGTTCTCCTCCGCTACATGGTGTCCGCTCTCGATGCCATGACCCGAGACATTGGTCGCCCACGATCGCCAAATTTTTCTCGGATCGCCGAAGAAATACTCAAGATCGTCACGTGTCGACCATAAGCAAAGCAACGGGCATGCAATTTTTTTTCCGGCTTTGCGATCCTGCCATTCGTCTTCGCGATCGACTGTCAAGCCAGCCCTATAATCTTCGATCATTCCATGGACGACGGCCGGATCATGGATCGCCGCCATGAGATCTTGATAGGCTTCCTCCCCCATGAACTCAGGTGTGATCGCCTTGTACCAGCCTCTTGGATCGGCATTGATCGCCTGTTCCGGTTTGTCTGGTTGAGCAAAGAAGAACCAGTGATACCAATCGCGCGCGAACCGCCAATCCATCCGTTCGAGATGTTCGATAATGGGGATACTGTCGATCACGACGAGTTTCGTGATGATCTCGGGATAATCCATGGCGAGCCTGAAAGCGACGTAGCTTCCACGATCATGGCCCGCGACGGCAAAGCTGCGATGGCCCAATAGCTGCATCAAGCTGACGCAATCGAGCGCCTTTGCCCGCTTTGCCGAGTGCCGGCTATCGTCTGTGTCAGGTGGTTGAAAGGATTTCCCGAACCCTCGGAGATCGGGACAGACGACGGTGAAATGCGGCGACAGCAAGTCCGCCACCTGGCCCCACGTCATGTGCGTTCGCGGATGCCCGTGGAGCAGAAGCAGGGGCGGCCCATTGCCTCCATACCGAACCCGTAAACTGCCAGGTCCGACATTCACGGTCTCGACTGCCATACCGTCAAACAATTCTCGCCTCCCATGCTCAGTCCGCCGATCACGTCGTCCAAGCGGATGCGCACTCCCTTTTAAAGGCTGACATCCCTCGCCGCCCGTCTTTGAAGCCACCGCAATACGCGGATCTCCTCCTTGTCCATCCAATTTAAAAGCCGCTCACTGCGTGTTTGAATCTTAAGCACGTCACCGAGGCGCTCATTCCTGAAATCCTCGAAGACCGCGGGATGAATATAGGATGTCTTGCAAACCGCGCGCGTATTGACGAGCATCGCTGCGACAGCATCGACCACCTGATTAAGCTGCCGCGTGATCGCGCTTTCCGACGATTCGACCTTGAGAGGAGCCAGCGCCGAGACTGCCAAACAGGTCGCTCCCCACGTCCTGAATTGGCGCGAGGTGAAATCACTTCCCATGGTTTCCCTGATATACGTATTGACATCTTGCGACGAAATCTGGCGACAACCACCGTCATCGCAGACATATTGAAAAAGTTGCTGACCTGGCAGTTCCTGCAAACGTCGCACGACATTGGCGATACGCCGGTCGCTATGAACCAGATTCCATTCTTTACCTGATTTTCCCTTGAAGCGGAATTTGACCGTCCCGCCCTCCACCCGGACATGACGGCTCTTCAACGTCGTCACTCCATAGGACTGGTTCTCTTCGGCATAGGCGGTGTTGCCGATGCGAATATAGAGGTTATCGAGTATCCAGATCACCGTGGCCAAAGCCTTTTCCATCGTCAAGCCGCGCGAGCGCAGATCGACGTCGACGCGCTGGCGAATTTCGGGAAGGGTATCGCCGAAATCGGCGAGACGATCGAACTTCGCGCGGGCACGCTCGGACTGCCATTCCGGATGATAGCGATATTGTTTGCGGCCCCGGGCATCGAAACCAACAGCCTGAAGATGAGACAACGGATTGGTTGAGATCACAACATCCGTATAGGCGGGCGGAATGGCCAAGGCATTCAGGCGAGCGATCTCATCTCGATCCCTAATCCTTATTCCGTTTGGAAGGTAATAGACGAATCCGTTCCTTCCGGGCTTTCGGGTGATGCCGTCTTCGAGATTGCCAATGTAGATCAGTCCGGAATGAAGCTTTGCTTCGGCAGCCGCGGCAGCGGCTTCGACTTTGGCGACTATCTGGTTCATGGGCCGTTAACTCCCATCCGGCGTCGCGGTTCCCGGAGCGCCTTATGTCGTGACGGGAAACTGCATCGATCCCGGAGAAAATCCATCAAACGGGTGAGCGATCATCTGGAACAAACAATGTCGACCGCCGTTGCAATAGGCGTGAGTTTCAGGTTTGGAGGATATTCAACATGGGTCGAGGTATTCTGCTCTGGCTTCTCGGCATCCCGCTGCCAATCGTCATTCTTCTCGTTCTCTTCACGCGATAGGAGGTGCGGATGTCCTCTGTCGAAGAAGTACCCGCGGGAACCGTCCCAGTCGAGTCGTCCAAGCCGGCCATCGTCTGGGGCCCGATCATCGGTGGCGCGCTCGCAGCGACCGGCATTGCTCTTATCCTTCTTCTCCTCGGATCCGGGGTCGGCTTGACGATGGTTTCACCGTGGTCCAGCCAAACCAGCTCGGCGGCGACGGTCGGTATAACCGCCGCGATCTGGCTGATAGTGGTTCAATGGCTATCGTCCGCGATCGGCGGTTACCTCACTGGCAGACTGCGTACGAAATGGGTGGAGATACACTCCGATGAGGTCTTTTTCCGTGACACGGCGCATGGATTTCTAAGTTGGGCGCTGGCAACAGTGTTCGTGGCTGGATTTCTCGCGTCTTCGCTAACATCGCTGGCGGGCGCGTCAGTCGATGCCGCGGGTAAGGTCGCGCAGACCGCAGCGGATGTTAGTGCCTCCGCTGCACCAGCGACGAAGACGGATGCAACAGCTTACTTTACCGACGCTCTGCTTCGGCCCGCAAAGGTTTCAGACCGCGCCCAATCCGATGATCGCGCAGCAGCGGCAGAAATCTCACGCATCCTCATGCGAGGGGCGGCCAGTGGAGAAATTCCCGATAGCGATAAGTCCTATATGGCAGCAATTATCTCCGCGCGTGCTGGCATTTCTGAGGCCGATGCGCGCAACCGCGTCGATACCGTGCTTAAACAGATCGATGACGCGAAGTCAGCTGCGAAAGAAGCGGCTGACAAGGCTAGGAAGGCGGGCGCGACGACCGCACTGGTCGGTTCTCTTTCGCTCCTGGTCGGCGCTTTCATCGCGTCCGCAGCTTCGGCCCTGGGCGGCCGGCAGCGTGACGAAGAAGAGGACCTGGTCGTTACGACCCGCGGCCGCGTCTCTGAAGTAAAACGGTAAGTTCACACGTACCTAATGAACAAGGTTCATTACGGTCAGACAAGTCGATCGCCACGAACGGAGCCAGAGATGCCCAAACGGAACGATTCTCCTGCAGTTCAATCCCTCTCGAACGAACGCGAGGAGCAGCAGAAGCAAGCAACGGAAAACGAACTCGAAAGGGGCCTTGAGGACACATTCCCGGCGTCCGATCCTATTTCTGCGACCCATACAGCAGTCTTACCGAAGCATGCCTCCTCAGAAGCCTCCGAAAGAGGCAGCGCGCGGCATCATGTTGATGCATTTGAAGACAGACTTCCTATCACTTCAGACAGGCAAGCAACGACAGGCGACGGAGCCGGCGACAAAGGTGCCGCAAAAACCGAGGTTCGTGCGCTTTACCGAGCAGCGCGCCAAGTCAGCCGAACTGATCCGGCGCCAACTGCGCGTGACGCTTCCGTCCCTTTGCCAGATGGCGCCGGTCTGCTAAGCGAATTCAAGCATAGGATTCGCGAGCGACCGATCGCGACAATAGTTGCGGCCGCGGTGATAGGGTTTGCGTGTGGCATGACACGCTAACCAATTCGATCATCAATAACGCCACCGAGATACCGGTGGATTGAGGATGACGCGCAATAACTGAGGTGCCTCAGGTGAATGGGTCTGGCTGGAAGAAGTAAGTGCCATCAATGTCGCCAAGCTGAATAGGGATTTGCTCGATCCTATCACCGGCACTCCGGTGTTCGTCGACGTTGGGCAAGGACTGTTGCGGTAGCTGGGTCTGATTTGCCACAAGGGAGAGTACCAGATGAATCAGAATGACAGCCTCGAGGATACAGCTAAACTCGAAACCCATCACCAGGCAGAGATCGGCCCTCGCGAGAAGCTCCAGCTGCGATTGCTGGAGCTACGAACCGAAATTGCAATCGTGCGAATTCGACTGCTGACGATTAGATATCGGGCAAGGAATGTCGCCTGGAGTGGAATCCGATTGGTTGATGCCTCTGCGCATGACCAACTTGGAGCTTATCCATGGCTGAAGTTATCCGCGGCATCACTGGCGGCCTTCATAACAGGGCGCGTCCTTCGACGGCTACCTCTCAGCCTGATGATGATCGCGGCAAGACCGCTCCTTGCGACAGCCGTTGGGTCTGCTTCGAGGCATATCCGCTAAGCGGATTAGCGCCTACATTACCGATCGTCTCATTTAGGATAATTCGTCGACGAATCGACAATTATGAAGCCGGCCATTGCGATCGAAACAAGACCAAAGCCACAATCGAATATATCTTGTGAAGACAATTCGCGAAACAGCTTCGCCATATTTTCAAGTCAGCGAAATAATGCGGATTGACCACCAAGAACAAGGCGATGCTGCGCCGATTCCTATCGTCTTTCTAGCTGCACTATAGAAAATGATGCGATGTCTTTTGTGAACACTGCACTGACATCAAACCTAGATGGGAAAACATGCTGGGTAGTGATCGGAAAGGACAAGCTCTCTGTAATTATCCGAACATAGTTTTGTCTGCTTGCGTACGGAAAATATGAAAGGGGAACAAGCTGGGCGAGTAAGCATTGCAGATTTATCCAGGAGGATAAATCAAATGCTCATAACCGCATGTTCTACATTGCAGGACGAAGTTGTCGCCCTGCTGCCAGCCTTGCGCAACTTTGCCCGACGGTTCGTTTTTAGCGAGACCGATGTCGACGACCTCACGCAGGAGACTGTCGGCAAAATGCTTGCCCATCTCGATAGCTTCACTCCGGGAACCAAGCTCAGGAGCTGGGCATTCACCATTATGCGAAACACCTACATGACCGAATACAAGCGCCAAAAACGGGTCCAGCTTCGTAATAGTGATGATGGACTTTTCGAAATTCCAATAGCAGGCCGCCAGCAGCTCTGCATTTATACGGCCGACGTCCGTTCTGCCTTAGCTCGCCTTCCCCCATATCAACGAGACGCACTTCTTATGATTGTCGATGGTTTGTCATATGACGATGCGGCGAGACTTTCCGGGTGTGAGATCGGGACGATTAAAAGCCGCGTGTCACGCGCACGCGCGACCTTGGTTAAAATCCTCGGCGAGAATTCGATACGTAGCGCCGCCTCGATCCAGTAATATCCTTTGTGACCTGCGCGCGAATGGAGCTTGGGTTCACCTCCGGAGACTGAGAGAACCGAGCGCGATGTCTGGACGCCCCGTCGTGTCGACGACAGCACATTTGCTGGATGGTTCCGCCTGTCTTTAGAAAGGAGGGGGGCATGGGCTACGACCAGGCGCCTGAGGCAAGGGATATGCTTCCAAGGGAGCACTGGCGCTTGTTACTGGGTTTTGAAGTGGCTGGCTTGGAAAAGATGAGCGTGCACGATGGCTTTGAACATCGGCTTCGCGCCGTGCGATCGAAAAAATCGGATGGAGTGCATCCGCACGGCGCAGTTCGAGGCAGCGGTGTCTGCCTCCTTGCGCCCGACCTCACGGCCTCCAGTGACGGCTCAGGTCCGTTGATGCACCATCACACTCAGGGCCTACATACGTTGGCCGCACTTGCGGGTGGCACCACGATCTGACGGCATTGCGTTGGGAGTGCCCGAAAGATGTCTCTCCTAATCACGCGGAAAGATACGACCTTCGAACAGTTTTCTTGCCGTACGGATCGTACCCGCAGCCTTGATTTGTCCTTCGGCGTCGATGTCGAGGAACACTTCCATGCTGCCCGTCGGATGCTCGATCTGATAGCGACCGTCCATAGGCGCCCGAACGAGCTTCCCGGCTGGGCTGTGTGGGAGCCGGGTCGCCGTCGCAACCGTTACGGCAGCGAGCACGCCCACCGACGCATGCACCCGATGCGGAATGAAGCTGCGGGTCGAAATGGCGCCACCCGCCACGGGGGCCGAGATCAGCGTCATTTTCGGAACCGATGCTGATGTTACGTCACCGAGACTCATCAGCGGCCCCGCCTTGAGCCGGATCGCTTCGATGCGCGCCTTGATCTCGGTATTGGCTTCAAGTTCCTGGCGTGTTTCCAAGCCGATGAGACCGAAGTCCGAGGCGCGCATGATCACGCAAGGCATGCCATTGTCGATGAGCGTGGCCTCAACCCCATCGATCACGTCGACCTCATGGCCGGTCGGAAGAAGCGCGCCGCACATCGACCCGGCGATGTTGGAAAAAAACAACGGGACTGCGGCGTGACTGCCCGGCACGCCAGCGATCACGGTGTCGCCGCTATATGTGACGCGGCCATCAGGTGTTTCGATTCTTGCGATCGCCACCTCGCCGGAATTGAGCATGTGAATTCGGACGTCGGTGACGTCGCCCATCGGTTCAACAAGCCCGCGCTCGATGGCCGCCGGCCCCACGCCTGCTAGGATATTGCCACACCCTTGCGCATCGCTGACAAGTGCCTGGTCCACGAAGACCTGCAGGAAGAGATAGTCGACATCAGCGTCGGTCCGTGTCGACCGTGAGAGGACCGCCACCTTGGAGGTTAGCGGATCCGCACCACCTATGCCATCAATCTGACGAGGATCGGGGGAACCCATAATCCTTAGGAGAAGATCGTCGCGCGCTGTCCTGTCGGACGGAAGGTGTTCGGCGAGAAAATAAGCACCCTTCGAGGTGCCCCCCCGCATCCATAGGCAGGGAATGCCGTCCTCAGACATATCTGAGCCCCTTTGCTGCCAGCGTCTCGCGCATGCCATAGATATCGAGGCCGAGCTCACCGGCGGCGAGCCGCTTGCGCTTGGCGTCCTCGTTCGCCAGCCGCTTGTCTGCGGCGGCTACGACGTCGCCAATCTCGGTGCGTCTGACCACGCAGACGCCATCGTCGTCGGCCACGATGAGGTCGCCCGGCTCGATATGGGCGCCGGCGCAGACAACGGGGATATTCACCGACCCGAGGGTCTCCTTGACGGTCCCCTGTGCCGAAACCGCCCTTGACCAGACAGGAAAGCCCATCTGGGTCAGGTCCCGCACATCGCGAACACCCGCATCGATCACGAGACCGCGGCAGCCACGCGCCTTGGCCGATGTCGCGAGTAGATCGCCAAAATAACCGTTGTCGCAAGGCGATGTTGGCGCAAGGACGAGAATATCTCCTTCCCTGAGCTGCTCGATCGCGACGTGGACCATCCAGTTGTCGCCGGGAGGGGCTGAAATCGTCACTGCGGAACCTGCGATCTGCGCGCCGGTGTAGATCGGCCGTATGTAGCTCGCAAGCATCCCCTTGCGCCCTTGCGCCTCGTGAACAGTTGCGACGCCGGCCTTGGCAAGCCTTTCGATCAAATCAGGTTCAGCGCGCGAAATGTTGTGAACAACGACTCCCATCCATGGTCTCCTTGCTATTTTGCGGGCGGCGTCCCGTGCGTGTGGAACGTTTCGATTGTCTTCAGACCCCAGGCCTGCCCCTTCTTTCGTTCAGTCTCGGTCCACACGACAGGCTGCCAATCGGGTGCGAGGATCAGCCGTGCGCCGGAATTGGCGAGCTCGACCCGATTGCCGGCGGGCTCCCACACATAGAGGAAGAAAGTTCCCTGAATCGCGTGCTTGTGAGGGCCGGTTTCAATGTGGATGCCGTTTTCGAGGAAGATGTCGGCGGCGCGCAGAATTTCTTCGCGCGTGTCGGTCGCGTAGGTCACATGGTGCAGGCGCCCTTCTCCTCGGCCGTGTTCTTCGGTGCAGGCAAGGTCATAGGTCTTGTTGTTGACCGTGAACCAGCAGCCGCCGAGGCGGCCGTTGTCGAGTTGGATCATCTCGGTGACGCGGGATCCGAGGCACGTCTCCATGAAACTGCGAAACTCGGACACATCCGCGGCGAGCAGGTTCAGATGATCGAGGCGTCGCGGATGACAGCCCCGCGCATGATAGCGCTGGGCGAGATTCTTGAGCTTCGGTCGCTCCTTCGGCGGTGGATCGTAGCGGACTGTATCCCAATAGATTTCGAAGACATGGCCGAAAGGATCCCTGAACCGGAACGCCCTGCCATGACCGATATCGCCATCCACCCAGCCCAGCACGTCGTAGCCGCTGGCCTCGATCGCCTTGACGCGCCGTTCAAGCGCTTCCGGCGATGAAACCCTATAGGCGACATGCCCGATCCCGGTCGTCTCGTTGCGCGTCAATTTCAGGGTGTGGAATTCGTAATCATCCCAGCCTCGCAAATAGGCGGAACTCTCATCCTGCCCCGCCAGGGTCAATCCGTAGACGTTGACGAAGAAATCGAGGCTCTCGTCATATCTGTCAGTGAACATCTCCACATGGCCGAGGTGAGCAATGTCGAAACAGGGTTCCATGTCAGGCTCCTCCCGCGAGCGTCGTCAAAGCTCGTCGACCGTGCGCGGGAAAACCGACTGAAAGCCTTCCGCATATTTGGATGCACGCCCGCCGGATTGGCCGCCGGAATTGCGCTGGAAATGGTTGGCACGGTTCTGAGCGACGCGAGTATAAAATTCCCACAGATGCTCCTGGCCTTCCATGCATTCGATGGCGGATCGCTTCTTATCCCATACGGAGGTGATGTCGAGGAAGACGTCAGGCTTCCAGCCCATCTGCTCCGTCTGATGTGGTTCGAAGAGATAGAGCTGAGGAGCGCCGAGCACCTTTTCACCGGGATTGTGGCCCCAGGCCTGTGCGATCATACGGGTTTCGAGCGCGACCTGCGTGGCATACATATGGTCGGTATTGTAGGGGTCGTATTGCGAGTGGCTCAGCATGAAGGAGGGTTGCACATTGCGGATCACGTCCACGAGACGATACTTGTCTTCGTCCGTCATGCGTAGGGGGTAGTCTCCGAGGTCAAAGCAGATGAGGTCATGGACGCCAAGCGCCTGAGCTGCCTTTTCCGACTCGGCGCGCCGCGCAGCCTTTACGCGGTCGAGCGTCATGTCCTTCTGCTTCCAGAGCTTGGCGGACTCGCCCCGCTCGCCGAAGGACAAGCAGACGACAGTTACATCATAACCTTTGTCGGCGTGTAGAGCGATCGCACCTCCGCAGCGCCAGACGAAATCCGCTGCATGGGCACTGATTACCAATGCGGTCTTCTTGTCGGACATGGAAATCTCCTGTTTTTCGAAATCGTATGTCGCTCCGAACGGTTGGTTTGCCAATTTTCTTTCGACGCCTTGCTCATAAGTTTTGGCTATAATGAATAGCGGTTCGCCCTTTCCTCGTCTAAAGCGAACATGGCTTGGTGGAGCGGTGCGGGAATAAGCGGATGATGAACCAGTTCAAGATCGGCATGATCGGATTCGGAGAGGCAGCACGTGCATTTGCATCGGGCTGGACGCGACCGGACGGAGCGCTGGTTGCCGCCTACGACGTCAAGACCGCCGATCCATATAACGCCGGCCAGATCGCAGCCGCCTGCGCCGAATTCAACGTCCACCATGCCGATGCGGCCCGGCAGGCCCTCTCCGACGCGGCAATCATCTTCAGCCTCGTCACAGCGGATCAGGCTCTATCGGTCGCCAGGGATGCCGCTTGCTGGCTTAAGGCTGGTGCACTCTATTTCGACTGCAACTCCTGCTCCCCGACCGCCAAAATAAGCGCGGCTGAGGCAATCGAAGCAGCGGGCGGCCGTTATGTCGATGTCGCCGTCATGTCGCCCGTGCATCCGGCGCGCCATCTCACGCCGCTTCTGGTTTCCGGTCCCCATGCAGTAGCAGCGAGCGCGGCGCTTGAAAGTCTCGGGATGAAGCCGAAGTCCGCGGGTGAGAAAGTGGGACAGGCGTCGTCGATCAAGATGCTGCGTTCTGTCATCATCAAAGGTATGGAGGCCCTGACGGCGGAAGCAATGCTTGCGGCCCGCCGCGCCGGCGTGGAGAACGCCGTCATTGCGTCGCTTCAGGCCTCCGATCCAGGAATAGACTGGGCCAGGCGCAGCTCCTACAACCTCGAAAGGATGATGGTGCATGGGGCGCGTCGGGCGGCCGAGATGCGCGAGGTTGCCGCGACGGTCCGTGATCTCGGACTTCCCGACAGGATGTCGGCGGCCATTGCCGATTGGCAGGACGAGATAGCCGCGCTCTGTATCCCCGCGAATATCGATGACCTCGGAAGCCGAGCCGACAGCATCCTCGAAAGGCTGAACGAGGAGACAAACAAGGGAGCTTCCGCGACGCAATGAGGCACAATCTGCGGCATCTGCGCGTTTTTCTGGCCGTTGTCGAAACGGGCTCTGTCACGCGCGCGGCCGAGATCTGCTACGTATCGCAGCCGGCCGTCACGCAGGCCATATCGAAGATCGAAAAGACACTGGGATATGCATTGTTCACGCGTTCGCCACATGGCCTCTTCGTCAACGACGAGGGCAAGCTTCTATTTCTACGCGTGAGACGTGCCTTCTCCTATCTAGATCCGGCACTGGTCGAGCTTGCGCCAAGGCTCAAGGTGACAGCGACGTCGGCGCAACTCGAAGCACTCGTCGGGGTCAGAGAGTTGGAGAATTTCACCCTTGCGGCGCGGCGGCTCGGGGTGGCGCAGCCGACTGTCCACCGCGCCGTGAGCCAGCTGGAAAAAGAGGCGGCCCGTCCCTTATTCGAGAGAACGTCCTATGGGATGGTTGCCACCCGCCTGGCGCAGAATCTCGCCCAGGCGACCCGCCTCGCCTTCGCCGAACTCCATCAGGCAGAGGCGGATCTCGCCGAAGCCCGCGCGCAGGAGGCCGGACTGATCGTCGTGGGTGGCATGCCTCTGTCGCGCTCATTCATCCTGCCGTCGGCGATCGCCCGGTTTCGTAGGAAGCGGCCGAAACTGCCGATCAAGGTTGTCGAGGGTGTCTATGCCGAACTGCTCGGCGGCTTGAGACGCGGCGAGATCGATTTCCTGATCGGCGCGATGCGCAATCCCCTTCCCATTGACGATGTCGAGCAGGAAACGCTGTTCAATGACATTGTGGTGATCGTTGCGGGCAAGCGCCATCCGCTCATCGGGAAACCCCAAATATGCATAGGTGATCTGGCCTCCTATCCCTGGGTGGTTGCAACGAGCGGCACCCCAATCAGAAGCCATTTCGATGCCCTTTTCCAAGGACAACCGCTGGGGCCGAAAAGCGTGGTCGAGTCCAGCTCGCTGATCCTGATGCGCGAGCTGCTCGACCAGAGCGACCATCTCGGTTTCGTGTCGGGCGGCCAAGCCGCAGCGGAGATCAAGCGTGGCCTCATGGCGTCCCTGCCGTTCGATCTCACCCATACCGAACGGCCGATCGGCATTACGATCCGCAAGGGTTGGTTACCCACCGCCGCCCAGGCAGCTTTTCTCGACGAGATTCGCGAGGAAGCGAGCAACGCAAACTCGTCGCCTATAGCCTTCCCTTAAGACGCTTTCCTCGAACGCGTGTTGCGCTATCGGTGCGCCGCTTCCAACACCGCCCGACAAGTCGAACACTTGCACTAACCGCTCCACGTTGCGGTCCGACACCATGAAGGTTTTGGACGTTTCCGATTTCTCGGGACGAAGTCGTGCGGGATACAAGCATTCTATAGCCGCTGCTTATGCCGCGGACCTCTGATTGGATTGGAGGTAGTGGCGCGAGACGCGTACTGCTTGGCCGTCAACGAAGCGCAGGGGCGGAGGAGGTTGGCGACGGGCGTCGGTCGAGCGATTCCATGAAGCCATTTCCGCGAGTGGACCGATGCATGGACGATCCAGAACGCCCATGCATGAAGCCTCGCGCACGCGCAACCATCATGTCGGAGGAGCACATGACACAGTCGACCGTCCTGGAGATCAGGTCTTACATCAACAGCCGCCCGATGTCGCGAATGCAATGGACACTGACTGTTCTCTGCTTCCTGATTGTCTTCTGCGACGGCATGGACGTCGCCATCATGGGCTTTCTCGCTCCTGCCATCACCGGCGATTGGGGCATTTCCAAGCCCGCCTTTGGTCTCGTGATGGCGGCGGCGCCGGTTGGCCTGGCTATCGGCGCGATCTTTGCCGGCTCATCCTCCGATTGGTTCGGACGCCGCCGAGTACTGCTCGGTTCGGTCTTTGCTTTCGGCGTCCTAAGCCTGCTCACCGCGCTCACGCAAAGTCCCACGGAGATGGCCGTGCTCCGTTTTCTGACCGGTCTCGGCCTCGGCGCCGCCATGCCGAACACGACGACGCTACTGTCGGAATATGTGCCCGAGCAGAAGCGCTCCGTTCTTCTGGCGATCATGTTCACCGGCTTCAACTTCGGCTCGGCGATCATCGGTTTCGTCGCCGCATATCTGCTTGCGAAGTTCGGCTGGCATTCAGTGCTCGTGTTCGGAGGCATCGTGCCACTCGCGCTTTTCGTGATCTTGCTTTTCCTCCTTCCGGAATCTGCACGCTTCATGGTCGTCCGCGCAGCTCCGGCCGATCGCATCCGCAAGCAGTTATCGCGGGTGACGGGCGAGGATCTCAGGTCGGTCAGCGAATTCACACTCGAAGACGAGCCCGTGACCGCGAGCCAGCCGGTCGCACTTCTGTTCACCCCGGCATTCATCATCCGCACCTTGTCGCTTTGGCTGTGCTATTTCATGGGCCTGCTGGTCATTTATCTCACCACGAGCTGGCTTCCGACCATGATCAAGGATGCCGGCATGCCGATCGAGACGGCAGCAAATGTCACCGCCATGTTCCAGCTGGGCGGCACGATCGGCGCCGTAGTGGTCGGCTTCGCGATGCAGCGGATCGGTTCGAAGAGCGCGATCTCGGTATCCTACCTGCTTGGCGCAGTCGCGCTGATAATGCTTGCCTTCAGCGGGCTGACGTCAGCAGCCCTTGCCGCGATTGTCGCGGCTGTCGGGTTCTTCATGAGTGGCGGGCAGACCGGCCTCAATGCGTATGCACCGGGCCGCTATCCCACTTTCGCCCGTGCGACGGGCGTAAGCTGGATGCTTGGCGTCGGCCGGCTCGGCAGTATCCTAGGCTCATCGATCGGCGGTCTACTGCTCGGCTTCGGCTGGGACTTCCGCGGCATCTTCTGCGCGCTCGCCGTACCTGCAGCGATCGGCGCGGCGGCGATCCTGATCAACGACCTCCAATCGACGCCACAACTTCAGCAACGAACTATGAGATAACGATTCATGCGGCTCCGCATTCGGAGCCGCATATTCTCTCTGGAACTACACCGGGTCGCGGAGCTCGGCATGCTGACCGTGACTGGGGCTGCGCGGCACTCGCATGTCCATATGTTCGCGTCGCTGTTCGGCTGCGCCTCGCATTTGGTTCGCCAGTTCGCCGCGATCACATACGCGGGCAAATGAAATCACATCCCCTTGGCATCGAAAAACGACGGGCTGCTGGAGTGCTCATTGAGAATCTCTGGGGCGATCGCGGTCCAGTCGCCCTTCTTATCATCGGCCCGACATGCGGCACGAACCCCGTTGCTCGCGTAATCGTCAAGCGCCTACACCTCACCAAGGCCAATCCCCTTGTCCAAGGTGACTCCCGCAAAGGCATCTCTTATCGCGGCTTTCGCCTTCTTTGTGAGATCGGGCACCGGTTTGATCAAAGGAGGCGCCTGTTCAATGGTGCGCTCCGTCACCGTGCAATGTTGGCCAAGCTCCGCCTTCGGTGCGCTCAAACTGGAGCCCGGTCAACGAACCTTCCGGCCGGATCGAGGGGCCGCCTCTTCTCCTCGCGGAGAATGCAAAGATAGATGACGCCTACGATCAGCACCAGGCCGCAAACAACCCCAGTCGCGATCAAAATGATCATCGAAATGATTGCCATATCGGTCGATCCCTGTGATCAATACATCTCGATTATTTGAATCCAGCTGCCTTGCGCATCTGGCTCCAAAGTATCGATAGGATATCCTACCACTACAGTCACTGGATGGAGGGATATATGTTCAAAGCGGTCTCTGACAGCGCTGCTGCCGCCGATGGAGGATCACTTGCATTGTTTGTGGAACGAGTTGATGGAGAATTGGAACAATTCGTCATCAATCGTTCCTTCGCCTCGCGTGGGACACCCGCCTATAACAAAGTTTCATCGAACCTTCGGTCTCTTTCCTCAGACAATTGCCGGGCAGTAGCTGCCGCTCTTGAACCTCTCTTGGCAATGACGCCCTCGATTCATCCGCTGGCGGATTTCATCGAAACGCTTAAGAGACAATCCAAAGAAACAATCCAAGACTGAGAACGAAGTGATTGAGTTGATTGCAGGCCGGCGGCGGAGGCTGAGGTGGTATCCGCGAACCTGAACTATAGAAATCGTTCAGGTTGGTTGCGGGCGAGAACAGTCCGAAGTCTATGTGATCAGGTGTTGGCCAGGACCTGTGGTTCTGAAGTTTCTGATTTCCAACCTTTATTTTCGCTGAGGCCTAAAGTTGATGAGCAGAGATTTGAGCTCAATTTCACGTACCCGTCTAGCCGCCTCGTCGAGGCTGACCCAATCGATCCGCCGCTGGCCTCGCTCCTTGAACTCATTCCGGATCTCTTTCACTTCCACTTGAAACAGGTCAACGACGCATGGCACGACTTTTCCGTCGTCAAGTTCTTTCAGATAGGTATATCGTCCGATCGGCGCTCTTCTCACCTTGCCGCGGACACCAGCTTCCTCCCATGCTTCGATGGCGGCTGCCTCGTGAGGCTCCTTGCCTTTCATGGGCCAGCCTTTCGGCACGATCCAGCGCCCGCTTTCACGCGAGGTAATCACCAGAACTTCGATCTCGTCACCGCCCTCCTTGTAGCGAAAACAAAGCGCGCCATATTGGTTTCGAAACGCACTGGAAAACAGCTGTTCCGGCGTGCGTGCCAGCTGTTGCAGCAGGTGCTTTGATTTGGGGAATGTTGGCTTGCCGCTGTCTTTTTTTGATGTCATGTCATTCAACTTATCAGCCTATCCAGCGCCCTATCCTCCTCTAACCGAGTCTTGCCACGCCAATTCGGCGTGCAATGTTACGGAATGGCCCTCGAGCCTGTCCGATGACGGGCTCTCGCCCAGCCATGTCACAGCCTGTCGTGCGATTGCCACCACGGGCTGAGCAAAGGTCGTCAAATCATAGGACGACCATGAGGCCTGCTCAATATCGTCGAAGCCGACGACGCAGAGCTGATCCGGGATCGAAAGCGAAAACTGGTGCCGTGCCGCGTCCATGAGGCCGCAGGCCAGCAGATCGGTTGCACAAAACACCGCGTCCGGTCGTTCGCTTCGGGTCAGCAGCCGCTGCGCGACGACCTTGCCAGCCTCGTATCCGGTCCAGCCATATCGTTCGACGATCACATCAAGTCCATAGGCCTTCGCCGCCGCGATTCAAATCTTGTGATGAGGCTGTCAGAGGGCGCCGTTTTGCGGATGTCTCGGCTTTCCATGACGGGCCTCGTCGTTTATGACGGATTTATGACAACGCCTGTTTGGAGTGCGGAAAGTGAACTGGTTTCGTAGACTGATGCCGAGAGAAGACCGTTTTTTCGATCTTTTCTCTCGACATTCGCGCACGATCGTCAGCGCGGCGGAAGCTCTGAACGAATTGCTGGCCGGCAAAGACACGGAGCAGCACTGCCAGCGCATCGTTGAGCTCGAGAACGAGGCCGATGACATCACGCGCGAAGTTCTGCTTGCCACTCGGCGCAGTTTCATCACGCCCTTTGACCGTGGCGACATCAAGGATCTCATCATGTCAATGGACGATGCGATCGACATGATGCACAAGACGGTCAAGACGATCCGGCTATTCGAACAGGACAGCTTTGATCCCGGTATGCAGGAAATGGGCAAGGCGATCGTCGAGGCCGCAAAACTGGTAGCCGAGGCAATCCCTCTCCTTGATCGCATGAGTGCCAACTCTTCTCGCCTCAGCGCGCTCACCGAAGAGGTCGTAAAGGTCGAGGGTCGCTCCGATGAGCTACATGATCAAGGTCTAAAAGATCTCTTTCGCCGGTATGGCGCCACCAACCCAATGGCCTACATCATCGGCAGCGAGATCTTTGGTGAATTGGAGAAGGTCGTCGACCGTTTCGAGGATGTCGCCAATGAAATCAATGGCATCGTAATCGAGAACGTCTGATGGAGGCCACTCTCGCTTTCCCATTGCTGGTGGGCCTCATCGCGGTGGCATTGTTCTTCGATTTTTTGAATGGGCTGCACGATGCAGCCAACTCAATTGCCACCATCGTCTCGACCCGGGTCCTGCGACCGCAATACGCCGTGTTGTGGGCCGCATTCTTCAATTTCATCGCTTTCCTGTTCTTCGGGCTCCACGTCGCCGAAACCCTCGGCACCGGTATTATCGATCCCAACATCGTCACGCCACAGGTCATCTTCGCCGCCCTGATGGGGGCGATCATATGGAATATCGTGACCTGGGTACTGGGCATCCCGTCAAGCTCGTCGCATGCTCTGGTCGGTGGCCTCGTCGGTGCCGGCGTGGCGAAGATTGGCATGGATGCCATTGTTTGGTCCGGCCTGCTGAAGACGGCCGGTGCCATCGTCATGTCGCCACTGCTTGGCTTCGTGCTCGCGCTCTTCCTTGTCCTATGCGTGACATGGATATTCGTTCGCCAGACGCCTTTCGCCGTCGACAGCACCTTCCGCATCCTGCAATTCGTGTCCGCTTCTCTCTACTCCCTCGGCCATGGCGGAAACGACGCCCAGAAGACCATGGGCATCATCGCCGTACTGCTCTACTCCCAAGGTCATACCGGAGCGGAGTTCCACGTGCCCCTGTGGGTGGTGTTATCCTGTCAGTCCGCGATGGCGCTCGGGACCCTGTTTGGCGGTTGGCGGATCGTGCACACGATGGGCTCGAAGATCACGAGGCTCAATCCAATGCAGGGCTTTTGCGCTGAGACCGGTGGCGCCTTGACCTTGTTCGCCGCGACATGGCTTGGCATCCCTGTCTCGACGACCCATACGATTACGGGCGCAATCGTCGGTGTCGGCGCCGCGCGGCGGATCTCGGCGGTTCGATGGGGATTGGCGAGCAATATCGTCGTCGCATGGATAATAACCCTGCCCGCGGCGGCGGCTATCTCGGCAATAGCCTACTGGATCACGAACTGGGTGGGATAGACCCGCCAAGCCCTATTGCGCAACCGTGAGGTTCAGTCCCCTTCCCCGCCGGCATCGTCCTTGTGCTTGTTTTTCTTGGAAGACGGCTTCTCTCCCTTTTTCATGACCGGCGGGATGGCCGGCCTTTCGACCGCACCGGTCGCGCCCTCGGTCTCCTCATATTTCGCTGGTCGCGAGTGAGAGGGATCCGTCATCTCTTCATGTTTCCGCTTCTTCATGACAGCTCTTTCCAGGTGGTCATCCGCCGGACGGAACTATTCCGCGTTGAGATGGTTCCCAAGCATCGTCTGGATGATCGAAAGGCTTGCATTTTGGATCTCGAATAATGTCGTTTTTCCGACGATATTGCTGCCCCACCTCGACGAATAATTGTGCTTAAGAAGATCTGAACCATCTACCTTCGGTCGTTCGATTGTTAACCAGCCCGCGGCGGAAGCGCTGACACTGAGCCAGGGATGGCGTGTCGCTGGTGTCATCCCATTCGCTGGTATTCCAGATCGCCTCAAAGGAGTAGCATGCCAATCGACGCGGTCACGTTCGCGGCATTCACTTGACGGATCGCCGCTTTATCCATCGTCAGCGGCTAAAGAAGGATCGAACGACGTCCACAAGACGTTTCATGTCGGTGGGCTTCCCGAGATTGAGTGCCTTGGCCAAAACATCATGCCGGGCAAGTTCCGCCGCATCGCTTGCACTGGCGAGGACGAACGGGACATCCCATGATTTTAAAAGGAAAGCGACCGGAGTAACCTTCTCGTTGCCGAGAGTGACGTCCAGAACAGCGGCATCCGGACGTTGGCTCCTCAGCAGGTCGAGGGCTTGCCCGACCGAGCTCGCCGGGCCCAGGACCTCGAATCCGCTACTGGTCAACACGCTTTCCAGCTCCAGGGCGATAAGGAACTCGTCTTCAACCACAAGAACGATCCTGCCAAGAGCCTTGTCATTTTCAGGTTCGCTCATGAACGTTTCCAAGGGAGCTTGATGATGGCAGTCAAACCTTTTGGATCGAAGTTAAGTTCCACCGTTCCGCCAAGATGTCGGCAAGTGCCTTCGATCAGCTCGGTACCGTAGCCTCTTCTCGTCGGCGGCATGATCGCGGGGCCGCCCGTTTCGCGCCACCGGCATACGAAATAAGAGCGGCTCTCCGGCACTTCCTCCAGTGACCATTCGACCTGTAAGGCACCGCCTGGGGCGGATAGCGCGCCATACTTCAACGCATTCGTTGCCAGCTCATGGAACATCATGCTAACTGGCACGATCTCCGAGCCCCGAACCTGCACTCTTGGCCCCTGGCAATGGAGACGATCCATTCCAGGCTCGCTGACCGATTGCCTCAGCAGGGTTTCAAAATCGGTCGTTTCATTGATGGCCGCGATCTCCTGGGCATGAAGAGTGACCTCGAGGCGTCCCAGGAAACGATCACGGTAATCAACGGCCGTCAGATCTTCCGCATTCATCTGCATCGCTAGCGATCGCACGACCGCGAAAAGGTTCTTCATCCGATGGCGTGTTTCCGAAATGATGAAATCCCTTTCGGCGTCGTGCCGCAGCCTTTCCGTCACATCGTCGAAGAGGACAAGGATGTTGGTGCTATTGTCATCCGGGTGCACAAGGCGGCGCGCATCGACGAGGAACGTACGCCGGCCGATAGTTGGAAAATCATGCGCGACTTCGTACCCAATGACAGCGGCTGCTTTTGGGATGACCGCGGCGATCAGCTGTCGGAGCTCGGTAACATCCCACTGACCGTTGCCGAGATCAAAGAAACTCTCCCCCAGAATATCGTCCCGCTCGACCTCGAACGTTTTCAAGAATGCATTGTTTGCGGTCGCGACGCACAAGTTCTGATCAAGAACTACAATCGGCTGCGTCATCGTATCGACCACTCCCTGCGCCTGGACATGTCCGGTTCGCAAAAGGCGGTATAGATCTTCCAGCATCATTCCCCTTGCTCCAGCAGATGCACCCGACATATGTCACAGGTTTCCTAGTAAAAGTAATGGCCGCCCGAGCCTTGGCAAGACCGGCAACGAAGGCGATGCCGTCGAGGTAATTCGATCGCCTCCCCGCCTTCCTCGCTGCGCGATCCTCAATGAAGAGACATTTCGTTAGAATGCGGTGAAGCCGAAGAGGTGCACACCTTTCTAACCAGGGCCTGAAAAGCTATCAGCACATGCCAAATCCGAACAGACGACGTTCATTGCGAAGAATATTCATCCGGTTCTCGAGTGTCCCAGCGATCCTGTTTCTTTGCCAACGCTATGTCCGCAATTCAGTTCCCCGATGCTTGTCCACTACCGGTTTCGGAACCCCTAGGCGCTCCGCACTTAGCGGCCGGCCTCGAATGATGGAAACATGACAAGCGCTGCGGCGCGCCGAGGGGGCTGGGAGGGAGAACATTAAATCTTCGAATGGCTGGTATCGACCATCGTGCCGACGTGGGGCGTCACTGGCGGCGGCGCGACGACGCACCGAAAAGCGACCGCTGTAATCCGCACCTTCATGAGCATTGGCATGCCCGCTGGTGGCCGAGGCGGAACAGGCCGGCAAGAACGGCTTGCCGACATAAGAGAGCTGTGGCCCGATCCGGGTGCCTGCCAATGGGAACAAGCACGTCTTGGCGCGAGAAAGCGCCTGCGTTGACATTAGCCAATCAGGTTATCGATGCGGATCGGAAGTTTGCGGATACGCTTGCCGGTAGCGTGGTAGACCGCACTGGTGATCGCGGCCGCCGTTCCGACGTTGCCGAGTTCGCCAAGCCCCTTGACGCCCGCCGGGTTGACGTCCGGATCGGTCTCCGACACAAGGATGACTTTTACGTCCTGGATGTCTGCATTCACCGGCACGAGATAGTCCTGCAGATCCCGATTGACGACGCGGGCATCGCGCCGGTCGAATTCGGTCGCTTCGTGAAGGGCCGACGAAATTCCCCAGATCATCCCGCCCATGAGCTGGCTGCGAGCCGTCCGGGTATTCATGATCCGGCCAGCGCCAAAGGCGCCGACGATCCGAGGGACGCGAATTTCCCGCGTTCTCCGATGAACGCGGACCTCGACGAATTCAGCACCGAAGGCATATTTCACCTTCTTGCCTTGATCACCGCTCACCATTTCCAGCTTGCCCTTGTAAAGGTTGGAAACGGCTTCCGCGGAAGCAGCGTCAGGACGAAATTCGCTATATTGCTCGATGACGCCGGCGCCCAACTGCTTGAAAGCGTCCTTGAGGCCCTGCGAGCTCTCGCCGATGACGAGCTTACCCTCTCTGAGCATGATCGAGTGCGGATCTCGGCCGGCGAGTGGCCCGTCATTTGATGTCACCGCCGCGTAGGCGAGCTTTTCGCGGATTTCCCCGCAGGCTTTGATGATCGCTGAAGAGACGCTGGCCGTCGTATTCGAGCCGCCGGCAACGGGCGCCGGCGGAAGCCGCGTATCGCCCATCTCGACCTCGACGGCGCTTACGTCGAGCCCCAATTGTTCCGCCGCGAGCTGGGCGGCAATCGTGCGCACTCCGGTGCCGATTTCATGGGAGGCGGTCTGGACCCGTGCCCGCCCATCGTCGGTCAGGGTGACGCGAACTGCGCAAGGCGCGATATTGGTTGGATAGATCGCCGTCGCGCAGCCCATGCCGACCAGCCAGTCGCCATCCCGCATGCTGCCTACATCCGGATTTCGCTTCGACCAGCCAAATTCGCGGGCCGCCTCATCGTAGCATTCCATCAGCGAGCGGCTGGAGAAGGGGCGGCCTTCGATCGGCTCCTTCACGGCATCATTGACGCGCCTGAACTCTACCGGATCCATGTTAAGAGCAACCGCCATCTCGTCCATCGCGCTTTCCAGTGCATAGACATAGGGGGTTTCCGGTGGGGAACGCATGTAGCTCGGCGTCGGCCTGTCCGCCTTGACTAGGAAAACCTTGGTCAGTACCGATCCATAATCATACATGAGGCCGGTCGTCTTCGTTCCGCCGACCACATAAGGATCCGGGCGGGACGTCACCTCCCAGCCCTCGTGCTTTAGAGCAGTTATCTTGCCGTCCCGCGTCGCGCCAATCTGGATATGGTGGCGCGTTTCGGCACGGTAGGTCTGCGTGGTGAACGCCTGTGGTCGGGTAACGACACACCGCACCGGCCTGCCAAGCCTGCGCGCAGCAAACGCGACGATGGCTGTTCGCGGCGTTATCGGCCCCTTCGATCCGAAGGCACCCCCGATGTAGGGACTGACCACCCTTACTTGATCAGGTTTGATCTTCAGCTGCCGCGCGATCTCGACTTTCCAGCCGTAGACATTCTGGCTCGGTTCATGAACAACGAGTTCATCCCCTCGCCAATAAGCAGTCGTGGAGAACAGTTCGATCGGATTGTGATGTTGCGTCGGCATCTCGTATTCGGCGTCGATCTTGACGTCCGCGGCAGCAAAGGCGGCGTTGAAATCGCCCGCCTTGACGTCTTCCTTGAACTGCTTGCTCGCTTCTGCCGCAGCCACGGTTTCCGTGCCCTCCGACCCGAAGCTCGTGCTCGGCTTCTCCGCCTCGTAATCGGGGGTGATGCGCATGGCGCCTTCGCGGGCGGCCTCGATGGTCTCGGCCAAAACCAGCGCGATGATCTGGCCGTCATGCCAAATCTTCGTATCATGGAGAGGCCCGATGGAAGTCGATCCCGATGTCCCGAATTCGGGGGGTTCCAGCTCATCTCGGATGCTCTCATGGGTAATGATGTCAATTACACCTGGCACGGCCCGCGCCTGGTCCAGATGCAGCGATGTCAAGCGACCCCGCGCTACAGCACTGGTCACCAGCATCGCATGCGCGAGATTGTTGACCGGAATGTCGGCGGGATAGGATGCCTTTCCCGTAACCTTGAGGCGGGCATCGATCCGCGGCAGTGGCTCACCCATGTTTTCCTTTGCAGGTGGTGCGGCCTCGTTCATGGTCATATCCTCATATCCCGAACCTCGAGCAAGGCCCGTATCAATGTCTGTTTTCCAAGCTCGATCTTGAAGGCGTTATGCTCGCGCGGCCGGGCGTCCGCAAACGCGGCCTGTGCCGCGATTGAGGCGCTTTCCTCCGTGAGGGGCTTGTTCCGGAGCGCCTCCTCGGCCGCCGTGGCGCGCCAAGGAACGGTAGCCAGCCCGCCAAGACCGATACGCGCATCGCGCACGATATCTCCATCGAGGTTGATTGCGACGGCTATGGAAGCGAGGGCGAAGGCATAGGAGTGACGGTCGCGTATCTTGAGGTAACGAGATCGTGCAGCCCAGGCCGGGACATTCACCGCGATGGCCGTAATGATCTCGCCTGGCCGCAGCGTCGTTTCGACATCCGGCCGATCGCCCGGCTGGCGATGCAGTTCTGCAAAGCGGATACGCCGTCTGCCGGATTGGCCTGATATGTCGACGGAGGCATCGAGAGCAATCAGCGCCTGGGCAAAGTCTCCATGATAGGTCGCTATACAGGAGTCGCTAGTCCCGAGCACCGCATGCTGCCGGTTGAAGCCTTCGATGGCAGCGCAGCCGGAGCCGGGATCGCGCTTGTTGCAAGGCCATGAAATCTCGCGGAAATATTCGCAGCGCGTCCGCTGCAGCACATTGCCGCCAAGGCTTGCCATATTGCGGATCTGTCGGCTGGCCGCGAGCTTCAGGCTTTCGGCCAGCATCGGGCACCTTCGGTTGATTTCCGGATGGTCCTCGACTTCGCTCATGCGGACCAGAGCGCCGAGGCGAATGTCGGGATCACCGATCTCGATCGTCTTCAATGATCGATCCTCGATGCAGTTGATATCCACCAGACGCGAAGGCCGATTGACGCCGAGCCGCATGTAGTCGGACATGTTCGTGCCACCGGCGATGAACTGTGACGGCGCGGCGGTTGGAGGAATTTCCTTTGCTTCGCTCGCCTCCGCGATGGCCCTGCCGACATCACGAGCAGTTTGATAACTGAAAGGTAGCATCAGAGCTTCTCCATCTCGTCGCGGGCCTGTTTCACGGCAGCGAGGATGTTGGGGTAAGCCGCGCATCGACAGATATTGCCGCTCATGTATTCGCGAATGTCGGCATCGTTACCGGCATGTCCCTCGTGCACGCAGGCAACCGCGGACAGGATCTGACCGGGCGTGCAGTAACCGCATTGGAAGGCGTCGTGGTCGATAAACGCCTGCTGCATCGGATGCAGACGCCCATTAACCGACGAAAGACCTTCGATAGTGGTGATCTTGTGCCCGTCATTCATCGCCGCGAAACTCATGCAGGACAAGGTCCGCTTTCCATCGGTGAGCACCGTGCACGCTCCACATTGCCCGTGGTCGCAGCCCTTTTTTGTACCCGTCAGGCCCGCATGGTCACGAAGGAGATCCAGGAGCGATGTGCGCGGGTCAACGCTGAACTGATAGGATTGGCCATTGATCTTCATCTTTATCGGGACCGTGGACTGCGTCGACACCGCAGCGAGCCGCGCTTCTTGCTCTTTCGAGGCAGCACCGACTGAAATGGCCGTTGCAGACGTGATTGTCCCGGCCAGGAGTGTGCGCCTCGTGACCCCCGAGGCCGGGGCTTCTTCTGGATTAGACATCCGATACCCTTTCCGATGTCGATTTCAGCAGGAAGACCACACGGTCCGAAAGACCGCCGTGAGCACGCCTAACCATGAATTCGCCACAGGGTTCCCGGCGACTTCGCCACGAAATTGTCTCGCTCAGTCAGTCGCCCTTTTTCTCAGCCTCGACGATACCATCGACCTTCCGGTGGATATTGGCCAAAGACGCCGCCCAATCCCGGAGATCGGCGACGACGAGATCCGGCACTTCCATGCTGGCGAAATGTCCGCCGCGATCGTGTTCTCGCCAATGAACGACGTCGTAACCCTTTTCGACCCAGCTCCGTGGCGGCCGCGGATGACGCGGATCGGGGAAGCTCGCGAACCCCACCGGGACGGGGACCCGACATCCTTCCGGCAGGCGTCGTGCACCCTCTGATTCTGCACCGGCATACATCCAGGTCGCCGATCCGAAGCTATCGGTCATGACGGTCAGCATGAGGTTAGTGATGAGGGTATCGAGACCGAAGACCTCATCGATCGCACGCCCACGCAGATCCGCCCAGTCATGGAAGCGCTCGAGAATCCAGGCCGCCTGTGCGACGGGATTACCCGCCGCGAGGAAGGCGAGCGACTGCGGCCGCGTCGCGTGGAGCCGGCTGTATGCACCGAGCCGGTTTTCGGCCACTTCGAATGCCTCGAGATAGGCGCGTTCCGCGTCGGTCGTCGGCGCCGCCGCGGGTTGCGCGCCGGGATAGTCGATGTGGATGCCGCGTACGTCTTCGCGGTGATCCAGAGCGAGCCAGGCGGCGATGACGACACCCCAGTCGGTCCCCGCCACCAGATAATCTTGATAGCCAAGCGCGTCACGCATTAGGCGCGCAAGCCACCCGGCGGTGACGCGCGGGCCGACTGGCGCGGCCGGCTTATCCGAATAACCGTAGCCGGGCAGCGAAGGGATGACGAGGTCGAATGCATCCATCGGCGTGCCGCCGAAGCGTGACGGAAAAGCCAGTGCATCGATGACCGGCCAGAACTGGTAGACCGAACCCGGCCAACCGTGGATCAGCAGGAGCGGACGCCGCCCCTGCGCCTCGCCGCGTACATGAACGACGTGCAGCCGCATCCCCGGCGCGACTTCGGCGAGCAGCTGCGGATAACGGTTGAGTATGCCCTCGCCGGCTTCGATATCATAGCTGTCTGCCCAATGACTGCAAAAACGGCGCAGGAAATCGGGATCACAGCCATAACGCCATCCGCTGTCCGCAGCGTTGTACGGCCATTCAAAGCCACGAATGCGCGACCGCAACAACGCGAGCGCGGATGCATCCCAGCGTATATGAAAGTCATTGTCCGGCATCTACAGGAAACACTCAGCGGCCGTTAAAGTTCCGCATGAGAGACCCTCACGACAAGCCGGGATGCAGGCGGGTAAGCACGGCGATCTCGTCCGTCGACGATGCACGAAAACGTCAAACGCCACCGATGTGGCGATCGCCGGCGCTCTGCTGACGAAATGGAAACTCCTCGATCGATGCCAACATATCGTTCTTCCTCAGGAACCGCTCGAAGTTCTTCCTCACTGCACTTAATGGAAACTGACCGACCGCATCTCTGCAGGCCCGCAGCATGACGACATGCGCGACGTCGCGTTTCTCCTCCGGCCATTCCTCAAGGAAATCAACGATGTCGTCGAGGCAGCATATTTCCTGAATGAAGTGCTTCCCCCTCACGAAAAGAGGGCGGCCAAACACGTGACTTGTCATTGTTTCCTTCCTTTACCTGGTGTGCCGATGTCCGAAAAATTTAGAAAGCGCATTTTTCTCCGCAAGAGATGAAGCTCGCAACCAGCTTAGCCAGGACACGATCAATGTCGCGAAGCATCGTCTATTCGCCAAAGGGATAGGTTTCCGGCATGCCGCGATGGTGCTCAATCCCAAGCGGCTGCACTGCCTGAGTCTCATCGAACCAGACATAGGCATCGAACTGCTCAGGAAGGATCGCCTGGCTGTAATGGCTCCACAGTTCAGTGTCGGGCCGATAGATGACGCCGATGAAGCGCTCCAGTCGTGGCTCGGAGAGGCGGCGCCGGAGTGGCTCGTGCTTGCCAGGCGACAGGTCGAGCAGGAAGCTGTCCCCTCCCGCATCATGACACATCCGCTCGTAACTGTCGGGACGGGAGGGATTCACATGCATGACTTCCATATCTCCATCCCAGTCATGCGCGGCGGCCACCGTGCCAGTATGGGTGCCGAAACCGATGAGAGCCGCCTCGCTTCCGAAAGCCTCTCGACAAAGCTGGCCGATATTAAGCTCATCACGCGTTACACCCATATCGGTAAAGCGTGCGTCACCGATATGACTGTTGTGCGCCCAGACGATCGCCTTGGCATCCGGTCCCTTCGCGTCAAGCAGGCGTTGCAGCGTTTCAAACATATGGGTGTCACGCAGGTTCCAGCTTTCCGTTCCACCATAATACATGATGCGGTAGTAGCGCTCCGCGGAGGCGATGAGCCGGGCATTCTGGGCGGCATCGAGGAAAGCGTCGCCGTCGTGCCTGGCATAATCCAGCCGCCTGCGTAAAAGATCCCGGCATTGGTCGATCACCGCCTGCTCACATTCCGCGTAACCGCGACTGAGCGCCGCCCGGCCATAGGTCGCGGGGTTCTTCTGCCAAGGCGTCAGGCAGCCGTAGCGCTCCCGGGCGATCGCTGCCGCCTGCGGGTCGACCATATCAAGATAGTCAAGCACTGCACCGATCGAGCCGGACATATTGTAGATGTCGAGCCCGTAGAAGCCGGCGCGGTCCTCTGCGTCGATAGCTGCGTTATGCTTGCGCATCCATTCGATCAGCGCTTGGATCTCTGTGTTGCGCCACATCCAGGTTGGAAACCGTTGGAATGGTGTCTCCTCACGCCCTGAGGCCGACCGATGTCTGACATATCGATCTACTTTCGCTGCGTCCGGCCAATCCGCTTCGACCGCAACAATTGTGTATCCTCGACGGGTGATCAGGTAGCGCGTGATCGCAGCCCGGGCACGATAGAATTCGGCAGTTCCGTGGCTCGCCTCCCCGAGCAAAACCACGCGCCGGTCGCCGAAGCGGTCGAAAAGATGCCCGAAGGCAGGATCATCGAAGTTCGGCAGGTCTTCCGCTGCTTCGGTAATCAACTCCGGCAGGCTCTGCTTTCGAGACGCGCCCGGCTTATGATTGCTTGCCGCGCGCCGGCCATCCTCGGACCAGCCTTGCTCGCCGATCAGGGGCACAAACATCACAGCACCGAGATCCGTCTCCTCATAGCGTACCGCCGTGCGCCGAACGATCTTGCACAACCTCTGACCGAACTCCTCGCCCACGGGGATTACAAGCCGCCCGCCAATCGCGAGCTGTTCCTTCAGCGCCTCCGGCACGGCAGGGCCGCCCGCAGCCACCAGAATGGCGTCGAATGGCGCCTGGTCGGGAAATCCACGCGTACCGTCGCCGGCAAATATCTCCACATTGTCATAGCCGAGGTCGGACACGCGCCGTCTCGCCGGCACCGCCAAGGCTTCATGGCGCTCGATCGCATAGACATTCGCCGCGATCTGGCCGATCACCGCGGCCGCGTAGCCCGAGCCGGCTCCCACCTCGAGCACCCGATCGCCCGGGCGCACCTCCGCCGCCTCGATCATCAAAGCCACGATATAGGGCTGGGAAATGGTCTGCCCCTCCCCGAGGGCGAGAGGCGCATCCTCATAGGCGAACTCGGCCATGCCCTCGGCGACGAAGCGTTCTCTTGGTACGGCACGCATCGCATTGAGAACATACTCGTCGCGTATCCCGCGCCGCTTAATGTGCGCCTCAATCATGTGATCGCGCATGCGCTGGTAGTCGGCCATCTTGGCCTCCTTGCCCTTTCCTCACCGTTCCAGCGACGTTCGGGCGTGGTGTAAGGGCGAATCCGCTCCTATGGATTGTTCAAGAACGACACCGACCACGTCTGCTAAGCTCAACAGCGATCGACATAGCGGTTCCCGTTGCGGTCGCGGTAGTAGCAGCGGCCGGGCTGTCCTGCGACGTTCCCGATCAAGGCGCCGGACACTCCGCCCACGGCTGCACCGACCGCGGCACCGCGAACATTACCTGTTGCTACGCCGCCAACGACGGCGCCCGTGGCGGCGCCGATCCCGGCGCCTTGCTCTGTCGAAGAGCAAGCCGTGAAACACAACGCTACGCTGGTAACAATGATAAACGTTTTCATTTGAACCTCCATTTCAGTTCGTTCCAGCCGGCGTATCGACAACGACGATCAAGTTAGCGGATCTTCTCGCCGAACATATTACGCAGCCTGGTCAAAATGCCCGGCCGATCGCCTGCAGCAATGATCGCACGAACGTTATGCGCGGCCGTCGATGCACGCACCGTTGGCCCGAAGTGGCAATGACAGAGAAGCCTATGCAATTGATTGTCACTCAGTTCGAAGAATCGCTTGGCTTCGCCGTAGCTGTCGTCTCTCAGGCCCGCTTCATGCATGAGCTGGTCGGCAAACGCCACTGACAGAGGCGAGTTGTCCGCGCGCATGACCGCGCGTTCCCTCGCAGGTTGAAATTCTGTCTCCTCCAGGGTTGAAAGTGCTTGATGCCCACAGCGCTCGAGAAGATTCGCCCAGCGTTCGAGGCGTTCGTGCCTGGTCATCGTAGGCAGCCGGTGCGGATATCCGAGAGTGACATTGGCAACGGTCTGAATGTCTTGAAGGGCATGGTGTTTCATTGAATGCTCCTTTCAGATAGAGCTCGCAGCCGGCTATAGTCACGATAGTGGTCCGTCAGTCAGACGGCAGCGCATCTCGATTTACTTCGCCTTTGGCCAATCGGGTCAGCAGGATGTCCGTCTGCTTCTCCTCTTCGAGGCTCCGGTGCAGCACCTCCTGATCGTCGCGCAAGCCCAGCTGACCGGCCAGAGCGGCGGCCGTGCCGTATGCCGCGATCTCGTAATGTTCGAGCCTCTGAGCGGAAGTGATGAGACCCGCATCACGCAGGTCATTTCCCTTCAGCATGGAAGCCATTTTTTCGGTCTCATGGATCAGGGCCTGCATCGCCTGGTCGGTATGGGCTGCCGGGTCTGCTCCATGCTTCTGCAGGAGCGACACGAGGCGGTCCTTTTGCACCTCGGTTTGCGCGCGGTGGTGGACCAGTGCATCCTTTAATGACGGATGTGCTGCGACCTCAGCCATTCGCAGCAACGAATCGGCGAGTTGACTTTCGACACTGACAAGCTCCTGAAGCTCGGCGAGATACATGTCCTTGAAACTGCTGATCTGCATCACAGCAATCCTTTCACCGCTTCGATCGGGTAATGCGCTTCCTAACCGGAGCAATGACCAAATGTTCCGATCAAATTCCAAAGCGGGTTTGAGCGATCCTGAAAGCCTCCCATTGAGCTGCTGCTCGGCTCAATACCGCGTTCCACGCCAACAAGGCTCTCGCCTCCCTCGCCCTTTCATAATCCCGCATTCCAGCTGTCTGACCCGACCATCCGCCTTGGAACAATAGGCATGCGCTATGGTTAGTCGGTGTGACCATTTCATCCGTTCCGAGTCTGAGGCCAACGAAGCGATTTATCGATCATGGACATGCCGTTGACGAAACATATTAAAACACGCGATCTCGATATCGCCTATGAGGAAGCCGGTGACCCGCGCGGGAAGCCCATCGTGCTTGTCCATGGTTGGCCCGACGATGTCCGTTGTTGGGATAAGATCGTTCCTGCTTTAGCGGATGGCGGTCATCGCGTCATTGCTCCATATCTACGCGGCACCGGTCTTACGACCTTTCTCTCGGCAGACACGATGAGGAGTGGCGCGATCGCGGCGCTAACCGAGGACCTAGCCGAATTCCTCGAAGCGCTCGACCTGAGTGACGTGGTGATCTGCGGTTATGATTGGGGTGCGCGTGCCGGTTATGGCGTGGCGGCACTCTTTCCCGCGCGTCTGCGCGGCCTGGTGGCAATGGCTGCGGGTTACGCTACCTCCCAGCCCATCAAGGAGATAAGCTACGACCTGGCGAAGGCATATTGGTACGAGTGGGTAGTTGCACTCAAGCAGGGACAGGAGGCAATGGACAAAGACCGGCTCCGCCTTGCCAGATTTCTCTGGGCGACCTGGTCTCCCGATTGGCCGACGAAATGGCAGGATTTCGACGAGATGGCACCCTCGCTTCAGAACGACGATTGGGCGCCGATCAGCATTCATGCCTATCTGCAGCGTTGGAAAGAGACACCCGGCGCCCCCGAGCACGAGGATGTCGAGCGCAGGCTTGCCGAAAACCCGGCGATCCAAGTTGCGACCCTGGTACTGCACGGCGCTTCCGACGGGTGTAATCTCGTTGATACCTCGGCTGGCAAGGACCAGTATTTCGCGGCACAATATGAACGCGTCGTTCTCGACGCGATCGGCCATTTCATTCCCCAGGAAGCACCGAAGCAGACCCTTGATGCGATCTTGCGCCTCACCTCCCGTTGACGAGCACCTTCGGCGTTCGCCTCGGGGGCCAACGGCATCGCCGGCGCGGTCTAAAATCGTTCGGCACACATCCTCGATAGGATGACCAGGAAATCAGGCGCGCCGTCTCCATCAGGCGATGCTGATTTACTTGCCGCTTTTCGCATGCGCACACATCATAACGCCGCCGTCATTTGACCTGGGACGACACCGCCCCCGCGGTCGGCGGAACCGGCTCGCCGGGATGAAGTGCAAAGGCAAAATAGACAGCGATGAGGCAGGCAAGAACGAAAATCGTCACGACGAAAATCATCATGCGACGGCGTGCATTTGAGTGGTGGTCCATGTGGTCTCCTCGCGAGCTACTAACGCATGCTTGTCCGTTCGGCATCTCTCGTCGACCAGGGTAGAACCATACCCGACCGACAATGTTCCGAAGAGCTTTTTCACGGGCGCGCATAGCCATCGCTTGCCATGATCGCGCGTCATGATCCGCCGGCGAACGTTGCGCGTCTTTTGCCCGAGAGGGCTCGCATGTGGCTAGATGAGCGCGCGGGTCCAGTAATCGACGCCGAGAAAGCCGAGCAGGATCAGCAGCCAGAGACCGGCGGCAAGCGCGGCAATGCGGTTAAGTGGCGTCTCCTCGTTCAGATGCATATAGCGCCAATAGATCATCGCGGATTTGATCGCCGCGATCGAAAGGCTGACGACGAGGCCCACCGGCCCGCTCAGCACGAAGCTTGCCGCGATAGTGGCACTTAGCAAAACCAGCAGGATTGCCCACATAACGACGAGAGGATTTCCGAGGCGCGGCATCTAAGGTTCACCTCGCAAGATAGAACACAGGATAGAGGAAGACCCAGATCACATCGACCAGGTGCCAGTAGAGGCCAACGGTGACGAGAACGATCGCCCGCTCCGGTAGCTTGATCGAGCCGAGCGTCAAGCGAAACGATAGCACGATCAAAAGCACGATGCCGATGGACAGATGCACCGCATGCAGGCTGGTGGCGATGAGATAGAGGTTCATGAAGAGATGCTGAACGTCGTCCACATAGCGGGAATGCACGCCCTCTATCGGCAGCAGCCCTTCCGTAAACTCCATCCAATACTCGTAGGCTTTCATCACAAGGAACGCCAAGCCGAGGCCAGCTGCGCCAACGAGCCAGCCGGACGCGATTTTGGCGCGGCCCTCCTTGGCGCTCTCCACGCCCAGGGCGACGAAAAGGCTTGAGGTCAGCAAGATCGCCGTGTTTATTCCGCCGATACCGGAATGTAACGCATGGGAGGCGCGGACGATCTCGGGCGCATGCGCCAGACGCACGGCGGCGGCAACGCAGAACAAGCCGCCGAAGAGCATGATTTCGCTACCGAGAAAGACGTACATCCCCATCATCGCGGCACGATGCTGCTGGAGGGGATCCGTGAATGGCTCGGCGACGGAGGGCCTTGCGTCAGACATGCTCGTCCCTCATCTCGATCTCATAGTCGTAAGGCGGGCGATCGACGACTGGCAGCGTTTCGAAATTATGCTTCGGCGGCGGCGATGGCGTCGTCCATTCCAGTCCGGTCGCATCCCATGGGTCGTTGGGTGCCGGCTTGCCATAGCGCATCGAATAGATAAGATAAATCAATGGCATGAGGTAGGCGATCCCAAGAACGGCGGCGCCGCCGGTTGAAACGACGTTCAGCACCTGAAATTCCGGCGGATAGACATGATAGCGCCTCGGCATGCCAAGATAGCCGAGCAGAAATTGCGGAAAGAATGTCAGGTTGAATCCAATGAAGAAGAAGATCGCAGTGACCCGCCCCCAGGCCAGGGAATACATGCGCCCGACGATCTTCGGCCACCAATAATGCAGCGCGCCGAAGAAGGCCGATATCGTTCCTCCCACCATGATGTAGTGGAAATGCGCGATCACGAAATAGGTGTCGTGCACGTGGACGTCGATTGCAATCATCGCCAGCATCAACCCGGTCAATCCGCCGAAGACGAAAAGGCCGATGAAGGTCATGGCGAAGAGAAACGGCGGATCGAGCGAGATGTGACCTTTGAACAGCGTTGCCGTCCAGTTATAAACTTTCACGCCGGAGGGGATCGCCACCGCGATGCTGAGAAAGGAAAATGCGGCGCTTGCATAAAGCGATTGCCCCGAAACGAACATGTGGTGGCCCCAAACGAAGAAACCGAGGGCCGCGATCGCGATCGAAGAGCCGGCCACGAACTGATAGCCGAAGATGGGTTTATGGGCACCAGCCGCGACAAGTTCGCTGACGACCCCAAGCGCGGGCAAGACCATGATGTAGACGGCCGGATGGCTGTAAAACCAGAAGAGATGCTGGAATAGCAGCGGATCGCCGCCAATGGCGGGGTTGAATATACCGAGACCGAACAGCCGTTCCAGCGAGATGAGCACGAGCGTGATCGCCAGCACCGGTGTCGCCAGTACCAGGATCAGCGATGTCGCATAGATCGACCAGACGAAAAGCGGCAGTTTGCCCCAGGTCATGCCGGGACAACGCAGGGTATGAACCGTGACGATGAAGTTCAACCCCGTGAGGATCGAGGAAAAGCCGACGATGAACACCGCGCTTGCGGCCAGGATCACGTTGCCGTTGGCATACATTGTCGAAAGCGGCGTATAGAACGTCCATCCCGTATCGACGCCGCCCGCGATCAGGATGAATAGCGTAAACAGCCCGGCGAGCATGTAGATATACCAGCTCAGCAGGTTCAGCTTGGGAAAGGCGAGATCCTTGGCGCCGATCATCAACGGGATCAGGAAATTGCCGAAGGTGTTGGGGATGGATGGAATGAGAAAGAACCAGACCATGACGACGCCATGGATCGTGAAGGCGCGATTGTAGCCTTCATTGGTCAGAAGATCTCCCGCCGGCGTCAGCAGATCGAGCCGGATCAGCGCGGCCGCGGCCGCACCGATGAAGAAGAAAAACGTGATGGAGAGTGTATAGAGAACGCCGATGCGCTTGTGATCCGTCGTCAGCAGCCAAGACTTGAGACTATGCCCGGCGCGCAGGTAGCTGACACGCTGCGCCATGGTTTCCGTTGAGCCGCCTCCGCCGACATTGGCCTCTTCAAGCTTGGGATCGGCGACATCGGTCATTGTGTGACCCCCGCCTGCCCTAGTGATTTGACATAGGCGACGAGCTTCATGACATCCTCCTCGCTCAGAAGGTTCTGAAAGGTCGGCATTATCGGCTGATAGCCGGCAACGACCTGCGATTGCGGCAGTAGGATGCTGTCGCGAATATATTGATCGTCCGCAGCGACGATCTCTCCAGATTGAAGCGGCACTGGATTGCCATAGATGCCAACCAGTGAAGGCGCTCGCACCGACGCCCCCGGATCGTGACAGCCGCTACAGCCACGGCTGCGAAAGAGCGTCGCCCCTTCCGCGGCGAGGCTCACGTCATTCGAGGACAGGGACAGCCATTTGGCATAGTCGGTGGGGTTCATGACGATAAAACTGCCGGTCATCTCCGAATGATTGCTGCCGCAATATTGCGAGCAGGCAATGCGATAGGTGCCTGGCTTGTCGGCCACGAACCAACTCGACGTATATCGCCCAGGCACGACATCCTGCTTGATGCGCAGGGCCGGGATGAAGAGGCTATGAATGACATCCTGCGACGCCATTGTGAGCTTGACCGGCTGACCGGACGGTACATGCAGTTCGTTGACTTCGGCCTGTCCTTCGGGATGCTGGAATTTCCACATCCATTGCTTGGCAACGACGTCGATCTGCATGGCGTCGGCAGGCGGATGATAAAGCCTGGCGAAGAGATCCGTCGACCAGACATAAAAGCCGAGCAGGGCAAGAAACGGGACGATGGTCCAGGAAAGCTCCAGGGGAATGTTGCGGTTCGGCGCATGCCTGCGATCGGCCTCCTTGCCCCGCCGATATTTGACGATGAAGACGAGGAGCAGGACGAACACCGGCGCCGACAGCGCCACGATCAGCACGGTGAAGGCAATGACGAGCAAATCGATCTGATGACTATAAGCGGACGCGCCGGAGGGCCAGAGCGGAATGAAATTCACGGCAGCCTCCTTCCGGCATCTTTCGAACGGCACTCGCGAAGGAGCAAGATGACAAGCACACCGATGCCGAGGATCGCGACGAGGCCGCATGCGACACGAAGCGCAATCAGAATAAGGGACGAATATCGCCCGGTAAGCGGATCATAATGATAGCACAGCAACAAAAGCTGGTCCTGCCAGCTACCGATGCGCCCCTCACCGGCCTCGGAGAGCGCAAGTTTCAGGTCTCCGCTCGTTGGCGCAAGTCCGTAGAGCCACCGGCTTAACCGCCCATCCGGTGTTAAGACGGCGACAGCGGCATCGTGGGCATATTGGGCAATGTCGGGATCCCAGGCATAACGATAGCCGAGAGCATCGGTGACGCTGTGAATGGCGGCCACCTCGCCCGTCAGCGCATGCAGGCCGTCGTTTGTGAGTGAGGGAAAACGGCGCTTCAGCTGTTTGAGCGAAGCCGAAGCCTCTTTGGGACCCTCGCGTGCATCTATGCCAAAGGTGACAATTGTAAAATCGGTAGCCGGCCGAAATGACTGTCCCTCTACCGCCTCCATCAGGCCCGACAAGGTGACACCACAGATATTGGGACAATTATGCAGGACGGGCGCCAGCACGATCGGCTTGCCGTCCCCAAGCTGGCGAAGGGAGACGACGCGACCGGCCTCATCATGGAAAGGCAGATCGAGGGGGATGAAGGCATCCGGCTTCTGATCGATTCCGGTCACCGAGAATGGATCGAAGGCGGCTGCGCGCGCCTCGCCGGCGCAGACAAGCAAGGCAAGAGCCAGCGTGAATGCGGCCGTCCTCATCGCGCTTCCTCCCGTTCATCGTGATCCGGCCAGCCGCGCGCCGCCAGGATGACCATGGTCCTGTCGATCGGAATATGCGCCGCCCCGACTTGGCGATCGATCCAGCCGTAACCCTGAAGACGCTGTTCCGCCTGCCGCTGAAGCAGCTCGCGATTGGCGGATGGTGACACTTCGAGGCGTGGGCCTAGCTCCGCCTGCCTAGACCCGAACTTCGTCCGCGGCGGCGCGGCGTTCGGCGCAATCCACGACAAAATGCCAAAGACAAGGAGAACCGAAAGACCCATGCCGAGGAAGAGGCCAAGCGTCACCCAGAGCACCAGCCGGGGAGAGACATCCTTCGGTTCGAATAGTCGCGACGCTTTCTGCCGCCGCGGCTTCCTGGAAAACGAGGCAGCCATCATGAAGCCTCCGCCGTCGCGGTCGCCGCCAGCCGGCGCGCGACCTTGCTCGCGCGGGAAAGAATGGCAAGCGTGATCTGCGCGAGACCGGCAAGCGACAAGCCATAGGCTACGATGGCGTAGCCCAGATGCGCTGTCAGCCTCGGCAGGACGAGCCAGGCGTATTCCAGCAACCGCCCGGCGAGGATGATCGATACCAGACCCACCAACCACCGTCTGGATCGGCGGATCGGTGGAAAGAACAGAAGGAAAAGTGGCGTCAGATGCAGGAAGGTAATCGAGACCTCGACCAACGACCAAATGCCCATACCGCGGCGCTGAAACCAGAGGGCGCCCTGAACCAGATTGCCCGACCAGATGATGAAATATTGCATGAACGCCAAATAGGCCCAACAGAGGATGGCGGTGATCAACAGCGAACCGACCACGCTCGGCTTGGCGACACCACCCTCCCCCAGGCTCATGAGCACCAGCAAGGCAAGCGCGGTCAGCATCTGGCCGGCGAGTACATAGAGCGCGAAACCGGAGGAATGAAAGTGGGGATCGAGCGACATCAGCCAATCGGTCGCAAGGATTTCCTGCAGGAGGATGAAACCGATGAGTCCGCTGATCGCAATCGATCGAGATTGGCTGCGCAACAGTGCCTGCGCAAGCAGGTAAGCGGCGGCGAGAATAAAGAGGGTTCTGAGGTCAAAGAATAACGGCGTCAGGTAGATCGCCTTGAACGGTGCCATGGGAGGCTGCCGAACCCATTCATAGACGGATGACAGGCCGAACAGGATCGGCAGCCAGGCGATCAGCACGAGCGGCAGCAGCGACAGCGACGATCTCGCTGCATGATCGAGATCGTGCCGCCAGATTCCGGGAATTATGCGCATCATCATGACCAGACAAAGCGCACCCAGCGGGAGCCCGCTTACGAAGACCAGCGCTGAAAGCCAACCGAGCAAGGCAGACGCGGGCGCGACGAGCGCCAGGGAAAGAGCCGCGAGGCAGAAGATCACGCCGCTCAGCGCCAGCAAGCGGGTCGGCAGGGCTTCGACCCGGCTCATGATCCCGTCCTCTTCAGCTGCGCCTGATCCTCCGGCGGCAGGCTCGCGACACTGGCGCCCTGACTTAGCTGCAACGCCCGGATATAGGCTGCGATCGCCCAGCGATCCCGTGGAGAAACGCGGTCCGCATAGGAATACATCACGCCGTGGCCCTTGGAGATCACCTCGACGAAATAACGGGATGGCGCCTGTCGCAGTCGGTCGATGTGAAAACTCGGCGGATGGGGAAAGCCTCGCGCCGGCACCGTGCCATTGCCGTAGCCGGCGTTGTCATGACAAGGCGTGCAATAGATGCCGAATTCCTGCTGCCCGCGCTGGAGAAGCTCGATATTCATCGCAGGACGATCGGCAAGCGCCCGCGCATTCTGAAGATCGTCCCGCGCGACCGTTCCATCCGGCGGCGCCTGCAGGGTTTTGCCATCGGCAAAGAGCCGGCTCTTTTCATAGGAATCATAGCGCGGCTGATGGTTCATGTCATCGCAGCCGGCAAGCAGAAGCATCGGCGCAAGAATGAGAAGACCGCACCTCATTCCGGTTGCTCCGTATGCTCGACGGCTTCCACGCTGATTGGCTCGAGCATGCCGAGAAAGGCGCGTGTGCGCTTCGCATGGAAGCGCTGGTCGTTACTCAGAATGATGAGAAAGAACTTGTCGGACTGCCCGAGCTGGAACGCCTCGATGTCGAATAGCGGGTGATGCAGTCGCGGCAAGCGGTTCAGAAGCAGCATGCCGAAAATTGCTGAAAGTACGGCAAAAAGAACCGTGAGTTCGAAGGTGATGAGCATGAAGGACTGCCAGGCAAAGAGGGGCCGACCGCCGATTTCGATCGGATAGGCGTAGTTGGTGTAGAGTTGCAGCCCGTAGCCGAGCGCCGCACCGAAGAGACCGCCGGCCAAAGTCAGCCACGGAATGATGTTCTCCTCGAAGCCGAGCGCCTCCGTCAGCTCTTCGATCGGATACGGAGAATATGCCTCCATGGCGGTAAAGCCCGCCTTGCGCGCGCGTTTCACCGCCTCGATCAGTCGCTCTGGCCTGTCGAATTCGGCCAGCAGCCCAAACGGATCTCCTCCGGGACGCGGCTCACGCATGCCTCAAATCTCCCGTCTCGCGTAGAGCCTCCTCCACTTCAAACGTGGAGATCACGGGCAGGAAGCGCACGAAGAGAAGGAACGGTGTCAGGAAGACGCCGAGCATTCCGGCATAAAGGCCCCATTCCCAAACGCTCGGATGATATTGGCCCCAGGAGGAAACCAGATAGTCGCGATATAGCGATGTCGTCAGCAACATGTAACGCTCGAACCACATGCCGATCGTGACGGACAGGCCGATCAAGAAGAGCATGGGCGGCTGGCGTCTGACGCTTTCGAACCATAACAGCTGCAGCGGTAGGAAATTCAGAATGACGGCGCCCCAATAGCTGAAGGCATAGGCACCGGCCAGCCGGTCCATCAGCGTTCCCACATCCTGCAATTCACCGCCGTAAAGGCTGTCGAACACTTCCGCGACATAACCGTAGGCCGTCATCAGGCCGGTTGCGAGCAGGAAGCGTCCGAGCAGGTCGAGATGGCGGTCGGTGACCAGCATGCCAAGACCGAGGGCGTGGCGCAGCACGACGGCGATCATGGCGACGACGGCGAAACCGGAAAAGGCCGCCCCAAGCACGAAATAGGGCGGGAAGACCGTGGAGGTCCAGCCCGGTATCGGACCGGCGGCGAAGAGCAGCGAAATTTCCGAATGAACCGAGACCACCAGCGGAACGGCGATCGCTGCCGTCAGCCTGTAGGCCTGGTTCCATCGTGCCCAGTGCCGGGCGGACCCCCGCCAGCCGAGCGCCGCGAGCCCGTAAATCACCTGCTGCCAGCGTCGCCTGGCGCGGTCGCGTACCGCCGCTAGATCCGGGATAATGCCGATATACCAAAACAATATGGAAACAGTGAGATAGGTCAGGACGGCGAAGAAATCCCAGCTCAGCGGGCTCTTGAACTGTGGCGAAATCGTCATCGTATTGGGATAGGGCGCGATCCAGTAGAAGAACCATGGCCGGCCAAGATGCAGGATGGGATATAGCCCGGCGCAAATGACGGCAAACAGCGTCATCGCTTCGGCGAAGCGGTTGAGCGAATTGCGCCAGTGGGCACCCAATAGAAGCAACATTGCCGAGATCAACGTCCCGGCGTGCCCGATGCCCAGGAACCAGATGTAGTTGGCGATCGCCAGACCCCAATTGACGGGAATATTGTTGCCCCAGACGCCGACTCCCGAAATGAGAAGCACCGTCGCCGAAACCACAAAGGATAAAAGCAGCAGCAGGGAAAATGCGAAGCATAGCCACCACGCGACGGGTGCCGGATATTTCAACGGGATCCGCGTGATCCGCTCCGCGGCCGCAGCGTCCTGATCGCGAATTTTCCCGCTCATCCCGCTGCCTCCGTCTTTGCAAGGGACGGATCTTCGATCCGGGCGAGATAGGTTGTTCGGGGCCGGGTGTTTGCTTCCTCGAGCAGGCTATAGTCACGCAAACCCGCCTTGAGTCGACTGACGCCGGAATTGGGGTCCGCGACATTGCCGAAAGTAATTGCCTGCGTCGGGCAAACTTGCTGGCAGGCTGTAACGATCTCGCCATCGTGCATCGGCCGACCCTCCTTGTCGGCTACGATCCGTGCCTCGGCGATGCGCTGGACGCAGTAGGTGCATTTTTCCATGACACCGCGGCTGCGCACCGTTACATCCGGATTGCGCATGGCCTTGATCTGCTCGGCATCGTCGCCCGTGAAGTCGAACCAGTTGAAACGGCGCACCTTATAGGGACAGTAGGACGAGCAAGTGCGTGTGCCGATGCAGCGATTATAGATCTGCAGGTTCAAGCCATCGATGCTATGGACCGCGGCATTGACGGGACAGCCCATCTCGCAAGGCGCCTGCTCGCAATGCATGCAGGGGACCGGCTGAAAATAGGACTTTGGCGCCGTCACATCCCCTTCATGGTAATGATCGATCCGCAGCCAATGCATTTGCCGCCCTTCGGCGACAAGTTCCTTGCCGACCACCGGAATGTTGTTTTCAGCCTGGCAGGCGGTCACGCAGGCATTACAGCCGATGCAAAGATCGAGATCGATCGACATGCCCCAGGACGGATCAGATATCGGCCTGTCCGGATAAAGCGATGGCGGCTTTTGCTTCTGATCCGGCCCGGACTGCCGATCGAGCTGTTCAACCTCGACCGTCCGGATAAAATCGAAACCGTCGATGGCCTGGTGTAATTGCGTCGTTGCCACCGGCAGCATCTTGCCTGTCGGCTCGATGGTGACGCCGGCGATATGCCAAGGTGTTGCCGAGCGCCGCAGGCCGTAGGCGTCATAGCCAAGACCATCCGCGATCGAATCCTTCAGCTTGCGTCCATAACCGAGCGTGATGGCGATTGTATTAGCTTCCTGACCTGGCATGATCCAGACAGGCCCGTGAATGGAAGTTTCCCCCGCCGTCAATTTGACCTCGGCGCCATTTTCCAGCTTTCGTTCAGATGCAAGTTGCGGGCTGATGAGGATCACGTTGCCCCATGTGATCTTGGTCAGAGGCCGTGGCGTCTCCTGCGCCCAGGCATTCTCCGAGAGGGTACCGTCCCAGACGCCGGCATCCGGACGAATGACTAGGGACAGGCCGGAAGGGGCGTCCGGCGCAGCCGGCGGGACGGCGCGGTCCAGAATGGTCGGGATGAGCGACGGTGCGGCACTATCCGAAACGAAGCCGCGATAAAGCGCGTCGCGCCAGCGCTCGTCGAACTCTCCATCCCAGGCCGCGCGCCAGGTCTGCTGCACCAGATCCCTATCGCTCAATGCGCGGCCCATCATTGCTTCAAGCACGACATGCGCTGCGCGCACCGCATAGAACGGCCGGACCAATGGCTGGATCAATGTCACGCTGCCGTCCACAGCACGCGCGTCACTCCAGCTTTCAAGATCATGTTGAAGCGGCACATGCCAATGCGAAAGAGAAGCCGTTTCATCGACATAGAGCCCGGCGTGAACGCGGAGCTTCACCTTCTGCAAAGCATCGCGAAACGCGAGATCGCCCGGCGCAAAATAGGCGGGATCGCTACCGATAACCGTCAGTGTCGACACCTTGCCGTCGTTCATGTCGGTTACAAGCACGTCGAGCGATCGCGGGCCGTCCGGCGCTTGGGCATTGACCGGCTCGGAGAAGTGAAGCGTGTTTCCGAGACTTCCCAATCTCTCATTGATCAGCAAGGCAAGCGCCTGAAGATCGTCTCCATGATGGACGCCGACCAGCACCAAGGCATTGGCCTTAGATGCCTGGAGAGCGGTTGAGGCGCCGATCACCCATTGTCGCTCGTGATCAGCGAGGCTGACATCCCCCAGGCCCTTGAGACCAATCCGGGCGCCTATGGCGCGCAGCAGGCGATCCATCCCCGAATGCGATGCAACGAGGTGCATATCCGCAACCGCCCCAGTGGCCGAAGGTGTCGGTTCGGTCACGAAGAGCCTGCTCGCCCCTTGCATGTGTTGGCGCAACCGCCGGCGATCGGCGAAGGCACGGGCATATGACGTCTGCCGAGGACCAGGGCCGAGGAAATCGTCGTCGAGACTGACGATGGTTTCGGCGGCGGCGAATGCTGGCTGAAACTCCAGCGGGCGACCGAAAATGTGCTGCGTGGCGTTCCATCGGCCGGTCTCAGGCAATGGATCGCAGATATGCCACCGTGCCCTTGGCCACCGCTGCATCATCGCCTCGATCTGGCGGCGCAAGGTCGGCGAACTAAAAGGTGCGGTCAGCAGCCGAAACCCTTCCCCTCCAGTCTTGTCCAGTTCATCAGCTTTCGCCGCCATCTCGGCATCGAATGCGTTCCAATCGGCGGGCTTGCCCAGGTGCAGCGGCGTTTGCGAGCGACCGGGATCGTAAAGGCCGAGGAGTGAGGCCTGCGTGAAAGCATCGGTGGCCCCGCCGGATACGGGATGATCGGGATTGCCTTCCAGCTTGACCGGTCTGCCGGTGAAGGTCTTGCCGAGGGTAGGCTGCGCGTAGCCGCCAAAGGTCGCGGCTGTGGCAAACCACTTGGCGACGCCGACGCTCACGCCCGCGGGCGCCTGGACGTATGGGAGCGCCTCCTCGTCCCCCTCGCCCTTGCAGGCCGAAAGGCCTGATAGCGCAAGCGATGCCGCCATGATCTTGAGGAGGGTACGGCGGTCGAAGGTAATACCGCCTCTGTGCATCATCGGAAATTCACGCCTGGAGAACCGGTGAAACTCCTCCGTATCGGCGAGCTCCTCCAGTGCCCGCCAGAAATGCCTCCCCGTCTTGCCGATCAGCCGCTCGTGGACCGTATCTTTTTGAACCGGACGATCTATCATCGGATCACCTGTGACAGATGTTGCATTGGATGAGTTTCCTAGGTTCGATGCCATAGGCTTTCACCACCTGCGCGCCGAAATCCTTGTGCTGCTCGGGATTGGCGTCCCAGTCGGACCAGTCCATGCGCGTCACCTGATCGGGCGGGCGCAGATTGGGCGCCGGATTTCGGTGGCAATCCAGGCACCACTGCATCTGGAAGGGCTGCGCGCGCGACATCAACGGCATCCGATCAACCCGCCCGTGGCACGTCACGCAGGCAACGCCGCGAGCGACATGAATCGAATGGTTGAAGTAGACATAGTCGGGTAACCGGCTGACGCGGTTCCATGTGAGCGGCACGTTGGCCGCGAGGCTGTGTCGGACCGGCGCCAGCATGCTGGCACCGGTCCAGATTTGCGAGTGGCAGCTCATGCAGATATGTGTCGCCGGCAGTCCCGCGCGGGCGCTTGTCTCGACGGAGGTGTGACAATACCGACAGTCGATACCGAGACCTCCGACGTGATGCTCATGGCTGAAGGGAACCGGCTGATCCTGCACCCAGCCGACCAGGGTACCATAGCTGGAACTCGCGTATCCGCCGACAAACAGGACGATCAGGAATATCAGGATGGCGGCAACGAGCAGAGATGCGCGCAGCCTCGTATCAGCCGATGCCGTAAAGATCTGCGCCACGGAATTCCCCTGAATTCGCCCTCGCAATGGGGTCAAACGAAAACCGGGGTTGAAAGTTCCACCATCTGTAGTGTCGGCCGTAGATGGTGCATTCCATCCCGTTTGCCTGGAACAATGCGGGATACCGGCAGTTTTTAAGACCAAGGCGGATCGTCTTTGGCGCTATCGCCGCAAAATACATCCCAGAGGAGGCCCCGCTATGAAACATCAGCAACCTCGTGAAGGCGCGCCAGGAACGACGGATCAATCGCCGCGATGGGAAGGACCGGCTGGATCAAAGCCAGCTGGATACCTACCGGCCAAGGATGGCGGTGAAAAAGCGCGCGATGCCCACGGCGAAAATATCGATCATCCACGCAAGCGTCGCGTATCCGACGCACTGAAACAAAAAGGCGATGATTGACGATGCCGCCAGGCCATGGCGCCGCCACGAAAACTGCCAAGAAGTGGCGCAAGCTTGCGATTGGTCGCGATGAGGAGGAGAAGGATTCGACCTCGGCCTGAACCAAGGCGTATTAGATTGGCCCACGGTGAAATTGCAAGACGATGCCCACGGCTATTGCTTAATCCGTTCCCGTAGGCCTTGTTTCCTCCAGCACAAAGCGCATCAATAGTCCCTTCAGTTCAGGTTCGCGCACACGGCGGGCTGCCTCTTCCGGCATCATCCATTCGATTGTCCGCTGCCCACTTTCAGGAAACTTTCCACATTGTTTTCGGACTTCAAGCAGGTGAACTTCGACCACTGACGGTATCGTCCGCCTGTCAGCCAGCATCTTCAAATATGTGAAATATCCGAATATCCCCTTTTTGACCTTGCCCTTGACGCCTGCCTCTTCCCAGGCTTCGCGTCGCGCCACCTGACCACCATCAAGCCCTTTAATCGGCCATCCCTTCGGGATCATCCATCGTTTGGTCTCCCGTGTGGTGATAAGCAGCACTTCACGCGAATTATCGTCGCGATGCCGAAAGCATAACGCGCCATATTGCTCGGCCATCTCTCCGGCGGCGATGGTCTCTATATGCGCGGCAAGTCGCGCAAGATGGGGTCGGCGGTTTGACATGACACCTCTAACTTACCGGCCCATGGGTCGGCATGATATCGAAACCGACAAGCTCCCTTCAACGCTGTCGCACGAAGCATATTCGTGACCGGGGCGTCCCCTGACGGTGCGCTGCTTCCGCAACGCACCAAAGATCAAAGGCAACCATGTTTCATGCGGCCTTTCTGGCCTTCGCATTGGCCGCCGTCTCGGCGAGTTTCGTTAGTTTCTGATCCGTCGCCTTTTCTTCCTCCAGCGTCTGCCGCAGGAGAGTGACGGCATCCTTCAGACCGAGTTGCTTGGCCCATTCAATAAGCGTGCCGTAGCGGGCAATTTCGTAGTGCTCGACGGCCTGCGCCGAAGAGATAAGACCGGCATCGAGCGCCGGCGTGCCCTTGAATTCCTCGATGATCTCGTCGGCCTCGGCGATAATGCCCTGGATTGCTTCGCAGGTCTTTCCGCGCGTTGGCTTTCCAAGCAGCTCGAATACCTGCTCCAAGCGTTCCACGTGGCCCTGGGTTTCGTCGCGGTGATGAAGGAAACCTTGTTTGCCCTCCTCGGCCTGTGCCGCGCGTGCCATCTTTGGCAATGCCCTTAGAATCCGCTTCTCGGCATAGTAGATGTCTTTCAATGTTTCCAGAAAGAGATCATTCAAAGTCTTCTCGGATGCCATTTAGAGTCCCCAACATATTGAGAAAAGATCATTTTGCAGCAGCGCGCCGATGTGCCGGTCTTTTGCGCGTGATGTTTTCTCCTCTGGGTTGTTCTTGAGATCTTCAGTGGTCTCACACTCCGAACCGACGGCCTGAAGATTGGTTCCCGTCTTATTCCTGGAAAAATGCTGTCAGCACCGCCCTGAATTGAAAATTGCTTCCTGACCTAGCGATGCGGCAACGCAAACGCCACGATGTCGTCACCGTTGCGCGACTGCAAGCCGCCGTGCCCACCAGCTGCAACGACGACATATTGTCTTCCGTCCGAGCCGAGATAGGTCAAGGGGGTGGCGTTTCCACCTGCCGGCAGGTGAAACTGCCAGACGACCTTTCCCGTCTTGCCATCGAGCGCGCGGATATATTGATCCGTCGTTGCGGCGATGAAGATCAAGCCGCTACGTGTCGCAACACTCCCGCCCATGCTGAATATTCCCGTGGGCAGACCAAAGGGCAGGCGCAGTCCAAACGGCCCCATATCCTCTGTCGTTCCAAGGGGACGCTGCCATGCGACCTTTCTTGTCAACAAATCGATCGCCTGCATCTGACCCCAAGGCGGGCGGGTACAAGGAATGTCAAGCACACCGAGCCAAGCTTTGACGACAATGGAAAAAGGCGTGCCATGCTCGGGATTATTTTGGAAGTCAGGCTGCGGATATGGCTGCTTCCATCCGCCCCATGGCGCGAAGAGCCCTTTGGCGAGAGCAGACGCATAGGGCAGCATCTGCAGTTGAAACGGCATGAATGTCGTATTGATAAACAAGAGTTTGCGTTCCGGATCGACCGTCGCGCCATACCAATCGGAGGTCCCGTCGAAGGCTGGCCAGCCGATGGTCGGTTTCAATCCTGGCGGCGTAAACAAACCGTCGTCCCGCATCCGCCGAAAGGAGATCCGGCAGAGAAGCTGATCGATGGGAGTTGCACCCCACATATCCGCTTCTCGAAGCTTGGGCGCGAGCAATTGCGGCATGCCGGTCGAGAAGGGTTGTGTGGGCGAATAGCGTTCGCCCGGTATATCGCCCGGCGGTACCGGCCGCTCGTCGACCTGGGCCAAAGGATGGCCATCGCGGCGGTCAAGAAGAAAAAGCTGGCCTTGTTTGCTGGTTTGAACAAGCGCTGGGATACTGCCGCCCCTATCGTCGGGGAGATCGACAAGCGATGGCCCCACGGGAAGATCGAAGTCCCAGAGATCATGATGCACGGTTTGAAAATGCCACCTCTCCTGCCCGGTGGTAAGGTCCAGCGCCACCAGCGAGCTTGAGTAGTGGTCGTCGAAAGATCTGCGCTGCCCTCCGAAATAGTCCGGAGTTGCGTTACCCAGGGGCACGAAGACGAGATTGAGCTTTGGATCGGCCGTATAGACGCCCCAGCCGTTCGGCGTTCCACGTGTATAGGTTTCATCTGCACCCAACGGCCTGTTAGCGGGATTCTTCCCCATGTCCCAAGACCATGCAAGTCGCCCCGTGTTTGCGTCAAAGGCGCGTATCACGCCCGAAGGCTCGCCGACGGTCTGATTGTCGTAGACCCATCCTCCCAGAACTATACGCCCGTTCAGGACAAGCGGTGGCGAGGAAATGAAATGAAACCCTGGCGGAACCGGCCCCATGTGATCGCGCAAATCGACCGTCCCCCGCTCACCGAACTGTTCGCAGGGCTTGCCCGTATCGGCATCGAGTTCGAATAGCCTTGGAAGATCCGATGCCGTCGAGATTATGCGGCGCGCGCATGGTCCCGCGGATGCCACGGACGAGGCGTCGTAATATGAAACCCCGCGGCACGCTTGATAGACATTGTGCGACATGTCGCCGCCCGGATCATAACGCCATTTCAGCTGTCCCGTCGTTGCATCGAGCGCGATAACCTCGCGATGCGGCGTGCAGAAATAAAGGCTGTTTTCAACCTTTATCGGGGTCGCTTCAAAGCTGAACTCCCTGCCTTTGGAATTCTCACCCGGCCTCGGCTTGTCGCCCGTCGAAAACGACCAAGCCTGTTGCAAGAGATTGACATTGTCAGGCGTGATTTTGTCGAGAGACGAATACCGGTCTCCCACTAGCGTGCCTCCGTAGTAAGCCCAATCGCCTGCTGAACCAGCATCGCTGTGATCTCCATCCATGACCTTCCAGCGGGCGGGATCGCCGAAACTGATGGTCCTGGCTTCGCTGATCCGATAACCAGAGCCAAAGACGAAGATCAGGATCGCCAATGAAAAAACGAGATTGGTGACGAGGATCATTCTTGCCCTTGCCAAGCGCTCGATGCGACCGGCAATCCAAGGGGACCAGATCCATAAGCCAAGAACCGCCGGAGCGACCAGTCTCGGGATAAGCGCCCAGCCATCAAAAACGGATTCGGTCAGAGCCCATGCCAGCGTCCCGATCAGCAATAACGTGTAAAGCCATGGACCGAAGACGCTTCCCCTGGACAACAGCACCGCAATACACAAAAGGATGATACCAGCTATCAGATAATAGGAAGTGCCGCCGAGTACGAATAGCCATGCGCCAAGGCACGCAAGGGTGATGCCGATTAGCCCGACGAGACAGGCCGTAAACATGAAAAGAACGCGCATCAAGGCTCCTCTCGTTGGCGCGAAGCACGGTCAAGCGTTCGACCGATTAGAAGAAGTAAGCCATCTCACTTGTTCTCGGAGGCAAGCTCTCCTGGCTTGAATCTCCCTGGCTTGGCTTCTTGTGAGGGAATGGCATCCGACGACGTGGGAGCTGGGCGGGTTTCATCCTCCGACTCCGGCGCCACGCCGGCATGATGGTCATCAGACGATGTTTTCGGGAGATCTTCGTCGCGGGCCCTTAGCTCACGTTCCGCATCCAACCAATGGCGCAATTCCTGCCCATTCGGCTTTCCTTCCATTTCCCACCTGGCATAGGCAGCCTTTCTGATGTCCTCTTTTGTCATCGGAGAGCCTTTTCGCAGATACCGACATCCAACTGCGCCGGAGCCGCGGAGTTCCCGAATCGACCATGTCCTCAATGAATCCGGTCGGCTATCGATCATGGGAAATCCTTCTGTATTTATGCTGGCTCATGCGCAGGGGGTCGAGCTAGCCATCGCCGTTATCATTCCGCAGACAGAAACTCTTCGACCGTCACAATTTTGGCCTGTACCGAAAATCGCCTTTCAAACAGCGTAAGCGCTGCGTCGTGCGCATCGTCATCACCACTGCAGACGGCATCCCTCAGGATGATAACGCCATAACCGAGATCGATGGCGCCAAGTACCGCGGCCAGGACGCAGACGTCCGTCTCTCCCCCGCTTATCACCAGAGTGTCGACGCCTTGACGGGACAATATCTGATGGAGACGACCATCCACCCACGGCGAATAGGTGAATTTGTCAAATATGCGCGCTGGCGGCGTCAAGGCTCGAAAGACTGGAAGCACGTCCATCAACTCTTGAGGCAGCTTGCTGGCGGTCATCATGTTCCATTTCTCGTAATAGGCCCGCCATTTGCCTGGCATGATGTCCGGCTGTGCTGGTGGCATGAAGCGCGTGAAAATCGTCCGCTCGGGAAATCGCCCCACCACCTCCACAACCTGATCCAGCGTCCGGGCCATCCAGGGCACCTGCCAGGGTGTCGGTTCAAAGAACATGCATTGCATGTCGATGCACAAATGCAGCCACGTTTTCATCCCGCCATCATCCAGCCAAACAGGAATTCAGCCGCGATATTTTCCCTCGTTCATGTCACGCGGATCATAGTTGAGATCCCAGTCTTTTTCAGGTTCTGCCGATCCTGGTGGGGTCTTGTTCACGGTTGCATCGCTGGAACCGGTAATGACCCTTGGCTTGGCGCTCGCGACACCGTCACTCTGACTGCCATGCAACAGCTTTCGATACTGACCTTTGGCGTCCTGAGTGGGATCTCCCCTCTTCTTTCCGTCTGGATTGTTCGACTTGACCATTACGATACCTCGCTTGCTTGTCGGACCTCATGGACGCTGATTAATTTTCGGCCGAGCCCGGGCGGGCTGTTTTTGCATGCTGGTGCGCCAAGATGCTGGCCGGTGTTATGTTCGCCACCGCGGCTTGGAGCTTGTTGTTCCAGCCGCTCACGACATCCGCTTCACCATCCATCATCGCATCGAAGCCGATCCGGGCGACTTCCGCGGGATTATCCTTCTTGGCGTGGCCAATTTCCGTGTCCATCAAGCCGGCCCGCTTAAAGAAATTCGTGTCCGTTGCCCCAGGCATCAGGCAACTGACCGACACGCCGGTACCCTTCAATTCTTCGCGCAGAGCGAAGGAGAAGCTATTGATAAAGGCCTTGGTTCCATTGTAGATCGCCTGGTAAGCGCCCGGCAGGAACCCGGCAATCGAGCCGGTCAGCAGAATGCGGCCATTGCCGCGGCTTCTCATCTGATTTCCGATGTGCTGGATCAGATACACGGTTCCGACGATATTGGTATCAATGACCTTTCTGGCGCGGGTAAAGTCTTGATCGAGAAATTGCCGGCCCAACCCCTGTCCGGCATTTGCCATGAGCAAATCGACGGGCCGACCGGTCGCGGCGATGTTCGCCAAAAGCGTGTCGACCCCGGATGGTGTCGAAAGATCGGTCTGCACCGCTTGCACCTCGCCGCCAAACTTTCTGAGCTGCGCGGCCGCGGTTTCGATCTCGCTCTCGTCGGCCGCCACGATGAGATTGTAACCTTCAGCGGCCGCGCAGGCAGCCAGTTCATAACCGATGCCGCTAGAGGCGCCGGTGATGACAGCCAGTCCTTTTGCCAAAGCCCGTTTGGCCATAAGCCTGCTCCTTCTCAAGGTTTGAGCACGACTTTCACGCAACCGTCCTGTTTGTCGCGAAAAAGCTTGTAAAGGTCGGGCCCATCTTCGAGGGTCCCGCGGTGGGTAACGACGAAGGAAGGATCGATTTCGCCCTTTTCGATACGTTCCATCAACATGGGCAGGTAATGTTGCACCGGCGTCTGCGCCATCTTGAAGGTCAGGCCTCTATTGATCGCCGATCCCATTGGAATCTTGTCGAGATATCCGCCATAAACGCCGACGATCGATACGGTGCCGAAGTTGCGGCAACAATGGATGGCCTGGCGCAAGACGTGGGGCCGGTCCGTACCCATGAAGGTCGCGACCTTGATGCGATCCCATCTCGAATCCCAACTGGCGGAAGCCTCGGCCTCGGTTCCCACCGCGTCAATACATGCATCGGCACCACGTCCTCGGGTCATTTCCATGATGCGGTCATAGACATCTTCTTCTAGGAAATTGACCGTCTCCGCGCCGCCAGCTTCAGCCAGCAAAAGGCGCGCTGGAACGGTATCGATGGCGATAACGCGTTCAGCACCTAGCAGGAAAGCCGATCGAATGGCCATTTGACCTACCGGGCCACATCCCCAGATCGCGATCGTATCGCCTTGCTGAATACTGCAGAATTCCGCCGCCATATAACCGGTCGGGAAGATATCGGAGAGAAACAGGACCTGTTCGTCATCCAGCCCATTTGGAACCTTGGCTGGCCCGACGTCGCCATGGGGAACGCGCAGATATTCGGCCTGACCGCCGCTGTAGCCGCCAAGGAGGTGAGAATAGCCGAACAGGCCGGCTGGCGAATTTCCCCAAAGCCTCGTTACCTTCGAACGATCGGGATTTGTCCGCTCGCAACCTGAGAATAAACCGCGCTTGCAAAAGAAGCATTCGCCGCAGGCGATCGTGAAGGGAACGACCACGCGGTCTCCAACGGCCAACCGTGAGACCTCTTTGCCGACCTCGACGACCTCCCCCATGGTTTCATGGCCCATGATATCACCGCTTTCCATGGCGGGCATCACTCCATCATAGAGATGTAGGTCGGAACCGCAGATCGCGCACGCGGTTACCTTTATGATGATGTCGCGTTCATCGTCTAACCGAGGATCGGGAACACTCTCGCACCGTATGTCATGCTTGCCGTGCCAGGTCAGTGCTTTCATCGGTTCCTCCAACATCTCGATCCTGCGCCAAACAGTCGGCCTGCGGCGATGTTCCCAGGCAACTGAAATTTGGCGACCGGAGTTCACGACCCAGCAACCGATGGGATACTGGCGCACCCTCGCCGGTATCGATCCGGGAGATGTTCGATTGTTGCAAATCCCTTACATCCGCAAAGCCTGATTTGAAAAGGGAACTTTCGAGTCGGAAGGAGGTTTGGATGTGAAACGCTGGTTTCTAGCACAGGGAAAGTGCAGTCATGGCCGTCTTCGAAAAGGGAAAATTCGGTGCTCTGATTGCCTATATCATATTGGCGGTGCTTATCGGCTGTGTACTTGTCGCGGGAGCCCTTTTCTTTCATCGACATGAGCCACAACGGCCCGGTCAGCCCTCGCCCCACGCCCTGGATCAATCCCAATAGTATGAAGAAAAAGCCGAGGCCGCCCGATCACGATCGGCGTCTCCCACCAGACGCGCCATGAATCCAATCCAGCCCAGCGGCCTTTGAATTCATGACGCGCCTCAGGAGGCGGCTCGCCAGCGGATTTGCGAGCCAGGAGGGACCGGCGTTGACTTCCCTCCGGCGGTCGAACCCTCATGAGCGGGATTTGTTCCTGAATGGAGATAAATATCGCACCGATACCGTGCGGATAAAATGCCGCGCAGATCACGCTCGGCTTTAGGCGCGAAAACCCAAGGCCTTTGGTCCGCCAGCAGCGCAAGATCTTCCAGACAGACTGTCTCGCCGCGGTTCCTGAATCAAGGGCGATCCTTCTTGAATTGCCCGCCGTCTCAAAACGGAGATCTCGTTCAACGGATGAATGACCGTGCTGGGATCGGCGGCCGCGCACTATTGCAATTGACTTCAGTTACACGTCCGAGGATGTTCAAAGCGCCTCGGCCAGCATTCGCCGCATGCTCTGGACCAGTTTCGCCGATGTCCTCACCATTGGTGCGAAGCAGCGCAGGCGGTACCGCCGGCTACTTACTGATAAATGCAGGTTTTGAGGCAACCTTCCGTATCCCTGCAAGTTGGGAGGAAATGGAGGCCGAGGCGGTTCAAAACACTGTACAGTCAGGCAAGGAATTTGTAGATCGTCTTGGTCCTGACGTGGAAGCGATATCATGGTTCGCAGCTACAGCAAGATGTTTGCGGGCAAGCGGGTACTCATCGTTGAAGATGAGTATTTGCTGGCCGACGAAACGCGCCGCCAGCTCAAGAAGTTGGGAGCGACCGTCATTGGCCCCACCGGTCGTGTTGACGTTGCTCTGGAACTGATTGATGACGAGAAGATAGATGTTGCTATTCTCGATATATATCTCGACGGAGAACTGGTATTCCCAGTTGCGGAGAGACTACAGGAGCTCAATATCGCATTCATCTTTGCTACCGGATATGATCCTTCCATCGTGCCCGCGTCGTTCAAGGGATTTTTATTGAACGAAAAGCCGTTCGAATTGGAGAAGATCGCACAAGCGCTATTTGGTCCGCGCCCTAACGGCATGTAAAATAAAGTCGCATCAGATCTTGCACCCCATTTGACGGCGGTGTGAACCGCCGCCCAAGGGCTGGAAGTCATTTCCCCTCCGTCAGGTCGAGGCAACATGTTCGACAGTGTGCCTCGAAGCGGACGAGTATCGCGTCCAGCGCCATTGTGGCTCCATGGTTGTCCACGGCGTGCCACCGCGCCCAATTTGATCTCTACGTCAAAAAAAGCGGACGTACAGTTCCAAAGGCTTTGCCTTCCACTTCGTTCGACACATGAACCTTTGCTGGCTTGAAGGTAATCTTCTGACCGCACAGCTCGCTCGACCGCGTTGATGCGCGACGACCGGCTTCGCATTCACTTTGAATTCACGCAGAGCGAACTATGATCGCATAACCTGAGCTAGGCTGGCCAATGAGCGATTCGACACCTGCGTATAGTAAAATGTTTTCCGGCAAACGGCTCTTGATCGTCGAGGACGACTATTTCCTTACAGAACGGACAAGCCGCAAGTTGTGTTCATTGGGAGCTATTCTGATCGGCCCGATGACCGATGTCCCCCACGCTCTCGATTTGATCGAAAACAATCTGGTGGATGCGGCGATTATCGACATTCGGCTTGATCCAGATCTTGCGTATGCGATGGCTGAAGCGCTTGAGGAAGTTGGGCTTCCCTACGTATTTGCCATAGCGGATAACCCGCCTCCGCAGTTTCCCGGCTTCGTCCTACGAGAAAAAGTTGATGATATCGAGCATATCGCCATGGCGTTGTTCGGTGCGCGACGGCTGGATGTCTGAGAACCGGAGTGTCAGTAAAGGTCCTCATCAAGCTGTTCCGCGAGCTGCTGACGAGCTCGGTTGATGCGGCTTTTTACGGTACCTATCGCACAACCGAACTTCGTGGCGGCATCTTCGTAGGAGCGGCCTTCGATCACCACATACTCCAGCACTATCCGATAGTGTTCCGGGAGGCGGTTGCACGCCCGCTGCAGTTCCTTTGCACGGACTGTCCATTCCTGCGACGCTGGTGCGACGCCAACGTCCGATATGCATTTCTTGTTACCCGGAGCCTCGCGTTTGGCGATGCGGAACTTTGTGCAGAATGTGTTGCGCATGATGGTGAATAGCCACGATTTCAACCGAGTATCAGGATCGAACTGGTCGATATTGGCCAGAGCTTTCGTCAGCGTCTCTTGAACCAAGTCATCGGCATCCGTCGAATTTCGGTGGAATGTTCTGGCGAAAGCGCGCAGGGCTGGAATGAGCTCCACGATTTCAGCCTGCAAACGATTGGAACGGGACAAGTGGATCACGGTATTCTCCTTTGCCGTATCGCTCATTCAACAGCTCTGGTCTGGATGCAGACCTGACATCTCGAGCGACGCCAGTTGCACCCTCTAGTTGATTTCAAATGAAGTTTACTTCACGTGGTGACATTCGCCGCATTAGGGAAATGACCCAGGAGTGTTCTGAGCTCCACTCAACGCTTTCACACTTCGAAGGAACGGCTCCATACCCAGCATGTTCCATGAAATAAGGAGAATCTTTCGGATGGCTGCGCATCCCATGCGGCCCGTCTAAAGACGGTACATGAGACCTCGACGATGTTCGGTATCCAAATCCGTCGGGATCCGCGAGGCGAAAGCAAACGCAGAGCATTCATGCCACCAGACGCCTCCCCCTCACCTCCCGTCCCGCAGGCAAAATCGAGGCGGCTTTTCAACCATGAAGCGATCGGTGCTGCACCGCAGGAGGTATACCTCCGGTTCCGGATTTTGCAGCATTGTAAAACCCGCGCTGCGCAGCATCGCCTCCGTCGCCGCCTTGTTCGGTATGAACCAGTTTGTCGGATCCCCAGCATAGCGATTTTCGACGAAGAACAGCTTCGGGTAATCAGGACGACTGAAAATCTCTTTGTCCTCGAAGTCGTAATCGTCCTTCAGTTCCGGTGTATCGTCCACTCCGCGCTGCATGCATTGAAACAGCATCAGATCCTTGACGACATGCTCGCGAAGAAGGTCAAGCGCCAGGAGAGGATGACGCAGATGGTAGAGGACGCCCATGAAAATAACGAGATCAAACTTCTCGCCTAGCTGCGCGACCTCATAAACGGACATTTGCCGGAAGTCGATATCAACCTCCGCCTGCTTTGCCACGAACGCGGCCTGCCGCAGATAATGCGGATCCGTATCGATCGCCACCACGCGGTCTGCATTGCGTCGTTTCATCTCGAGCGAATAAAATCCCGCGTTGCAGCCGATATCGAGAACGGTCTTGCCCGTCAAATCCGCGGGAATGACGTCCTTGAAGCGCCGCCATTTAAAGCTCGGATAATCCCCGAGAAAATGATCGGGCGCCGTTTCGATGCCCCTTATCCGCAGGTTGTGAAACCATGGCGCCAGTTCGGTAATCTGGCGCCGCAACTCCTCTTGGCTCTGCATGATCACGCTCCGATTGAAAGACCGGTCGGACGCCGGATAGGCAAAGTCTTGCGACGTGCTCGTTGAATAAATTGCGGTTCGTGAAGCGCCTGCCGAAACCATGTAATGGTATAGTCCAGGCCTTCGGCGAGAGGAACCTTCGGCTCCCAGGACAAGAGCTGCTTTGCCCGAGCTATGTCAGGCCGCCGACGCTGTGGATCGTCGGTTGGCAGCGGCCGGTAGGCGATGCTCGAGTTTGTCGGCACCATCTCCAGGATCATATGCGCAAGTTCCTTGACGGTGAACTCGCCGGGATTGCCGAGATTGATGGGCAAGCCGGCGTTTGGCTGCACATTCATTGAGCGGATCAGGCCCTCGACCAGATCGGACACGTAGCAGAAGGATCTCGTCTGGCTGCCATCCCCGTAAATCGTCAGCGGCTCATGCTGTAGCGCCTGGACGATGAAGTTGGAGACGATACGCCCATCATTGGGCTGCATGCGAGGGCCATATGTATTGAAGATGCGCACGACGCGCGCGTCGACGGAGCCCGCACGCAGGCTATCGAAGCAAAGAGCCTCCGCGGCACGTTTTCCCTCGTCGTAGCATGCGCGCGGTCCGATGCAATTGACGTGACCCCAATAATCTTCCTGCTGCGGATGCTCCTCCGGATCGCCATAGACCTCGCTCGTGGAGGCCTGCAGGAAGGATGCGCCGTGACGCTCTGCCAGTTTGAGGAGATTCCCCGTTCCGGCCACGCTGGTCATCATCGTGTGGATAGGGTCGGCTTGATAGAATGGCGGAGAGGCCGGGCACGCCAGATTGTAGATTTGATGAAGCGGCTCGGCGATCTCGAGCTCTTCGCATATGTCATGCTCGATGAGGGTGAAATTAGGATGGTTTTGCAACGACTTGATATTATCGGGCGAACTTGTCAAAAAGCTGTCGACACAAACGACCCGATGACCGCCGGCCATGAGCGCATCGCAAAGGTGAGAGCCGACAAAGCCTGCGCCTCCAGCGACGAGAATGTTCTTTTTGATTACCTGCCGCATGCAATTTCTCCTTTGGATTGCTACGCTAACGCACGTTGGCCTACTTGATTTTGCTGCGGGCCTTCCGCCAGAATGCTCGCCAACTGCCTGGCGCGAGCACGGCCGGTGTGATCACCATGGACGATGCGCTGCGCGAGATCCGCCATTCCGCGCCGCTCCTCCTCCGAAAGATCGGCCAGCGCACCGACCACATCTGCCGTGTCATGCGCGATCAAGATGGAACGATCTTGTGGGAAAAGCTCATCGAGGCCGCGCCAGAAATCGCTGATGATCGGCGTGCCGCAAGCGGCCGCCTCAAACAAGCGCACGCTCGGCGACCAGCCCGCTTCGATCATGTCGGATCGGGTAATATTGAGGGTAAATCTTTGCCGGCTGTAGAAGGACGCATGATCGGCGGGCGCGAGATGTTCGATGCGAGTTACATTCTCGGGCCAGTCGATATCAGCGGGAAATTGCGGCCCGGCCACGATAAACCGCATATGCGGCAGCTGCCGTGCCGGCTCTATCAGAAGCTTCTGTAATTTTTCCTGTCTGTCGGGGCTGTAGGTGCCAAGATAGCCAAGATCCCAAAAGGTTTCCTCGCCCGTATTCCTGTAAAGCCGCTCATCGACGGAGCAATAGAGAGCCTCCGCACGCGAGACGCCGAACTCCGCCACCAGCCGGTCGAGGACGCCTCCGCCCGAAAAAGATAGATAGAGATCGAACAGCGGCATTTGACGTCCGGCGATATATTCCTGATCGCCCTGTCCGAGTTTCGCAAGCGTGACCGGTGTGTCGATATCATAGAAGCATAAGAGCCGAGGCTTCAGCGCGGCAACCATATCGATCACCGCTACGCCATCCGGCACATAGGAACCGATGATGACGGCATCGGCAGCGGTCAATCGCCGCTCAAATCGGCTCCTGAGTTCATCCATACTGTCGTAATAGGAAAGCTCACAGAAATCCGCATCGGGAAGGTCTCTATGCGTGGCATACCAGGGAACATCCCGCTCGAGGAAAAGCACATGATGCCCTTCGGCATGGAGACCTCTGATCAAGGAACGGAACGTGGTCGCATGACCGTTTCCCCAGGAGGAAGACAAGGAGAGGCCCAATATCACGATATCGAGTGCGCGGCTCATTCGGCGGCCTCCTTGCTGGCGAAACGAGACCGTAAGAGTTGATCGACTTCGACGGCACGATGCCGGTACGTGTGCTCGCCGAGTACCCTCGCGAGCGCTCTTTTACCCGTCTCGGCCGCACGTTCGGGGGTCAGGCCGGCCAGGATTTCACGCACATCCCGGCCATCGCGCGCGACGAACACCTCCTCGTTCGGCGTCAGAAAATGGTCAATTCCTTCCCAATAGTCTGTGATCAGGCAGGCGCCGGCCCCGGCCGCTTCGAACACGCGCGTGGCGGGTGAAAAGCCGTTCTCGGCCATGCTCTCGCGCGAGATGTTGAGCACAGCCTTCGGCGTCGCGTTAAAGGCATTATGATCGCGGGTCGGCACGTGCCCGATATAACGGACGTTGCTCGACATCGGTTTGTCGTCCCACCCCGCACCGCCCAAAAGAAAGCGCTGCGAAGGCATGGCTGCGGCCGGCTCTAGAAAAAAGGCCTCGACGCGCGCCTCTCTATCGGGCAGGCGATTGCCAAGAAAGCCAAGGGTCGCCTCGAAGCGAGGATCGTTGGTGACGGGATGATGTGTCTGCGGATCAAGCGCGTTGTAGATCGGAATGCATGCGAGCGCGCCAAGCTGCCGGTATTTTTTTATGACAGGCTCCCCGCCGCCATAGGTCAGAATCAGATCCAGGTCGGCAAGTGCCTTGCGAAGCGGATGATCCGCGGTTGTCTGCATTTCGGCAAGCGTCGCCGGCGCATCCACATCCCAGAAAATTTTGAGAGCCCCCGGCCGGGCAGCCGTCATGACCTCCTGCAAAAGCAGGTCGTCCTCGAAGCCGACGCCGCTCGTCTTGATGACAACATCGGCAAGGGCCGCGTCGACCGCAACCTCCTTCAAGGCGGCAATCGTTCCATCGTAAACGACCACCTCGCACCAATCGGGCGGATCGATATCGCGATGTTCCTGGCGCTGATAGACGTCCGGCTCGTAGAAGGTGATACGGTAACCCCTGGCCGCCAAGGCCTTCAGCAGACCGCGATAATAGGTGGCCGCACCGTTCCAATAGGCCGACAGAAGGCTCGAGCCATAGAAAGCGATCTTCATTCCGCAACCTCCCGCTTATCCACTGCATTGTGCCGCTCCAAAATGTTCAGGAGTTCTTCCACGCGATGGCCGCAAGTGTGCCGAGTGCGTATCCGCTCCAGGCCGGAAGCAATCAGCGCATTGGCGAGCGCCGGGTCCGAAAGGACATCACGAATGAGGCGGGTCATTTCACCGCCCGTTCTGGCGACGAGAAAATCCCTGCCGGGCCGGAAAAGCTCTTCGCAATCATCCCATGGAGCGGATATCAGCGGAATTCCGCAGGCGAGCGCCTCGAAGACACGTATCGTCGGAATGCCCGGCAGGGATTCAACATAGGGGCGCCTCGGGATATGCACGGTCACGCGGTTTTCGGCGAAGGCCCGCGGCACGTCGGCATTTGCGATCCAGCCGCCGTAATCGATACCGGCTTTGCGCAGAGCGTCGAGCGCTGTCGGAGGATAGCGCACACCTCGCACCGTGGTCCTCAGTGCGTCTTTCCCGACACGGCTGGCAGGCTCGATGAGAAAACGGCCGATCTCGGCGCTGCGTTCATCATCGCCCCAATTACCGATCCATATGAGGTCACCTTTCTTTTCCACATCGGGCATCGGCCTGAACAACGCCTCGTCGGCGGCTTCGTGCCACGTGAAGACATAGTTCCCCCACCCTGCCTTGAGGTAGCGCTGGCGCAACGTCTCACCAAAGGCGAGAATGAGATCATAATTCTCAAGATCAAGACCTGCGATTTCACTCCGTGCGGAGACGGCGCGATGGTGCGTGTCATGGAAGATAAGTGTGAAGCGCCCGCCGATGCGCCTGGCCCTACCGAGGCGCTTGATGAGCGCGGGATCCGTCCACTCGTGGACGACGACGACGTCAGCGTCGCCGATCGCCTCCTCATGGTCGAAGGCGCTGTCGTAGGCGAGTGACGTCAGCTGCGGGAAAGTACGACGGAAAGCTTCCAGTGCCCGCGGCCCTTGATCCATGAGGAGATTGCGGCGGCTCCAGGAATCGGAAGGTTCCAGGGCGATCGCATCATGCCCGCGCCTCAGGAGCTCGCGCATGATTCCGCGCAGGAAATGCGCATTGCCATGGTTCCAATCCGAAACGAGAGAGTGCGTGTAGAATACGAATTTCATGGATGCACCGCCTCTCTCTCCTCGGCATGCTGCATGGCGCTTGCGTAAACATTCAGAAGCGACCGGCACTGATGGTCGAGCGAATAGGCCCGCGATCGTTTCTGTGCTGACATAGCCTGCTCTTTCCGCAGCCTTTCGTTCTGCGCCAGCAAATCGATCGCATCGGCAAAGCCGGCGGCGTCGTGCGGATTTGCAAAAAGTGCTGCCCCATCCCAAAGCTCGCGATAGGTCGGAATATCTGCCAAAACGAGGGCAGCTCCGGCACGGGCTCCCTCAAGCACGGCTAGCCCGAAGGGCTCGTACAAAGAGGGCGACACGACGATACCGGCCTGAGCCATGACGGCGGCAAGCTGATGATGATGCAACTCCCCTAGCTGAACGGCATGCTTGATGGAAAAATGCTGGCCGGACGGCCCATCCACAGCTCCCGCCATGAATATCTTCGCGCGCGAGAGGCGTGCGGCCTCATCCAATACCGCACCATTCTTGCCATCATCCCACCATCGGCCAACCGCCAGGGCAAAATTCTCCTTGAGGGTTGACCGAGCAGGGAGCTCGCTCGAATTATGGACGACCTCCAAATGGGAAATCGGCCCGTAACACGTTCGAAGCGCATGCGCATGGCTATGGCTCGGCGCAACAACGATATCGGCCCGGTCGAAACCTTGCCGGTTGCGCGAGAATTGCCATCTCCATGGCTCGGGGACATCCGCGCCGCGCACGGATTGAAACCATGTCACGACGCATGAATGCGAAACAGCGACCACAGGCAGATCGATGTCGAGACCGACAGCCTGTGAGGGGAGATTCAGATGAAGCAAGTCTATGGAATACCGATCAATAAGCTGCCTCAGAAGATGGGGAATAATGTCGAGCTCATCTTCATTTCCCGCCGTCCAATCCAGGGGAGCATCCAGCCAAACCAATGGTCCGACTGCGATTGCTTCCTGCTCCTGCTCGGAGGAAGGCGATGGTCCAAATCCGGCCAATACGGTGTTAATCCCGAACCAATGTAATCCCCTGGCGAGATCCATGGCGTATCGCCATACGCCGCCGACGGCATCCAGCGTCATGAGAACAGTCTGCGGCTTGCGAGCATCAAGCGCATAGACCGGCGAAGGCATCAAATTGGATTGGCGGACATCAACCTCTCCATTCATGCCGAGGCCCTCCGAGCACGATATGAATCGCCTAGGCGGTTGCTCACGAGCCAATCGCAAAGGTCACGCACGCCGTCACGCCATGATATTTCAGGCGCCCAGCCGATGGCTTCGCGCAATGCGCTGGTGTTCGTGACGAAGTAGAGCTGATCTCCAACGCGCCAGTCGGAATGCATTGTCGCGATCGGCCTGCCGATGATCCTTTCGATTTCCCTGAGCACGATGCGAATGCTCACGGCGTTATCAGGCCCTCCTCCCAGATTGAAGGCCTTGCCCTTTGCTTCATCGATCGAGCTCAGCAGGCCCCGATAGGCGCGCACGGCATCATCGACATGTAAGATATCGCGCACTTGCCGGCCGTCGCCATAAATCGAAATGGCTTCATCGTTCAGCGCGCGGATCAAGAAATGAGCGACCCAACCTTGATCTTCGGTGCCAAACTGCCGCGGACCATAGATGCAGCTCATGCGTAAAACGGCGGTGAGCGAACCAAAGGACTTGGCATAGTCGAGAACATATTGATCAGCGACTCCCTTGGAGCAGCCATATGGCGTGCAGAAATTCAGCCTGCGATCCTCGTCGAAGCCGTGCTCGCGCAGCAATTCGTCGGCGGGTATATAGCGGTCTTCCAATCCGGCCATCGCGATGTCGTGGATGTCGCCGTATACCTTGTTCGTGCTGGAAAAAATGATCGGCGCCGTGTTGCCCGCCTTGCGCACCGCTTCCAGCACATTGAGCGTTCCGCGGGCATTCGTCTCGAAATCATGCAGGGGATGGTCGAGGCTGGTCGTCACCGCCGTTTGAGCCGCAAGATGAAAGACTGCCCGTGCCCCTATGAAATATGGAGCGATGGCATCGAAGTCGCGGATATCAGCGATTGCCGATTGAACGCGATCTCCATGATTGCTTTTCAGCCAGCGAAGATTCTGCTCGACGCCGGGCCGGCTAAGATTGTCGAGGACGATCACATCCTCACCGTCTCTAAGATAGCTGTCGGCGAGATTGCTTCCGATGAAGCCACTGCCGCCAACGATGATGATGGGGCCTTCGGGTAATCTCATGACATGAGCCCTCGTTCCTTGAGATGCCGGGTCATCTCGGCATTCCTGTCGATAGCTTCGGTTGTCAGAACCCAGTCCGCAAAGGACTCGAGGGATCCATCGAGATGGTAACGCGGCTCGAAGCCGAGCAATTCCCTCGCTTTTGAAATATCGGCGAAGCAATGACGGATATCGCCGCTGCGGGATTTGCCAGTAATTTCGGGCGCCAATTCCGGGGTTCCCATGGCGGCGGCAAGCAGCATCGCGACCTGCGCTATGGTATAGGCTTGGCCGCTGCCGATATTGATGACGTGACCCGCCGCCGGCTTGCGCTCCAGTGCCAGCCGAAAGGCGCGCGCGACATCGCGCACATGAACAAAGTCGCGGCGCTGATTGCCGTCTTCGAAAATCATCGGCGGCTGGCCATTGGCAAGGCGCGAAGCGAAATTTGCGAGCACGCCTGTATAGGGATTGGAAAGCGCTTGACCGGCACCAAAGACGTTGAACAAGCGCAATGCCACTGCCTCGATGCCATAGGCGCGGCCGAAGATGAGCGTCTGGCGCTCTTGTGCATATTTTGTCAGCGCATAGATGGAGACGAGATCGACGGGTTTCTCCTCATCCGTCGGCGCGGGAAGAAGCGGCTCACCGTTGGGGCTCAGCGGATCCCACAGTCCCTCGGCGAGACGACCGACATCGCGCCTTATATAGCCGAGGCGATGCCCTACCGGCGAGACATACATGCCCTCGCCATAGACGCTCATCGAGGATGCGACGACAATTCGTCTGATCGGAAGGCCGATCATGGCTTCCAGAAGAACGGCGGTACCGAGATCGTTGGTACCGACATAACGGGCAATCTCATACATGGACTGGCCGACACCGACCTCCGCCGCTAGGTGGATGACGGCATCAATGCCTTGCAAAGCCTCCCGGACCGCTCCCTTGTCGCGCACGTCAGCACGGACAACATCCGCCGCATCCACCACTTGCTGGAAGCCGGAAGGACCATGCACCTGATCGATCAGGGCATCGAGAACGCGTACCTGATATCCATTTTCAAGCAGTTCCTCCGTGACATGCCGACCAATAAAACCGCATCCACCAGTGACGAGAACATGTGACATTGAACACCCTGGGCTGTTGAGTTGAGAGGCTTTTGATCGCCCCTAACAGTGATCCCCAAGGAATGTTCCTGACGCTATGACATCATTATCTTTGTAGACTTCTTCCATGATGCGCTTCGATTTCGCTCGTCTGGCTACATCCTTGTACCTGCCACGAAGCATCTTCATCATCTTCTGGAACAAGCCATGCGCATGCCAGTTAGGCACGCCTCTTCGATCCAATTCGACGATCGGAAGGCTAGAACTCCAAGGAGAGTATGAATGAACGCGATCACATCAGTGCAGGCAGTCGATATGAAAGCGGCCGTCGTGACGGGACCCGGGCAGCTGCACGTAGAACGCTTGGCTATGCCCGAACCTGCCGCCGGTCAACTGCGTGTGAAATTGGAAGGTTGCGGAGTATGCGCCTCGAACCTGACGCCATGGTCAGGCCCGGAATGGATGCGGTTTCCGACGGAGCCCGGAGGACTGGGACATGAAGGCTGGGGGACTATCGATGCGATCGGAGATGATGTCGCCGGTTTTGCTGTTGGTGATCGCGTCGCGACTTTAAGTCAGCATGCTTATGCCACCTACGATCTCGCCGATCAGAGCGACATTGTCCGGCTACCCGCCTGGCTCGATAATCGGCCGTTTCCGGGAGAGCCGTTAGGTTGCGCCATGAATATTTTCAAGCGATGCGACGTTCAACCGGGGCAGTTCGTCGCCATCGTTGGAATTGGCTTCCTCGGTGCCTTGCTGACCCAGCTGTGCGTGGCCGCCGGCGCGCATGTCATCGCGATTTCCCGAAGGCCATTTTCTCTGGAGGTCGCCAGACGCGCGGGGGCGCTCGAAACAATAGAGATGGCGGACCACTGGCAGATTATCGAGAAAGTGAAGCAAGCGACGCGAGGGCAATTCTGCGATCGTGTGATCGAGGCCGTAGGCAAGCAATGGCCGCTTGATCTCGCAGCCGAACTGACGCGCGAGCGCGGACGCCTGGTCATTGCGGGCTATCATCAAGATGGCCCAAGGCAGGTCAATATGCAGTTGTGGAACTGGCGAGGGCTCGATGTCGTCAATGCTCACGAGCGGGACTCGGCCGTTTATGTGCAAGGCATTCGCGATGCGATCGCGGCAATCGAAGCCGGTCGGCTCGATCCATGGTCTTTCCTGACCCACCGTTTTCCGCTTGAGCGGCTCGATGATGCCTTGAACATGACACGGGACCGCCCCGACGGCTTCCTCAAAGCCCTGGTTATATACCGATGAGCGTTCGCGACGAACACGCTAGCCGTGGCCGTGTCAACGGCAGCCTTCGGCTTGGCTTTCTGGGTGTCGGCTGGATTGGCAGGCACCGCATGAAGGCTATCCTGGACACCGGGTTGGTCGGAAAGACGTTCATCTGCGACCCATCGGCGGAGATGGCGCGAACAGCTGCAGAACTTGCCGGGCAGGGCAAGATCGTATCTCGCTTCGATGATCTGCTCGCCGAACCGCTCGATGGGATCGTCATTGCCACCCCCAGCGCCTTGCACGCAGAGCAGACCGTTGCTGCTCTTGAACAAGGCATTGCCGTCTTTTGCCAGAAGCCGCTGGGCCGCACCCGAACCGAAGTCGAACAGGCGATTGCGGCGGCCCGGAAGGCGGACCGCTTGATGCAGGTGGACCTTTCCTACAGGCACACGAAGGCCATGAGCCTCATCCGTGACCTAGTTCGCAAAGGAGAACTCGGCCGGATCTTCGCTGTCGATATGGTCTTTCACAACGCCTATGGGCCTGACAAGCCCTGGTTCTACGACAGGCAACGCTCGGGCGGGGGCTGCGTCATGGATCTGGGGATCCATCTGGTTGACCTGGCATTATGGACACTCGACTTCCCGGCCATCGCCGGGGTTCAAAGCTGCCTTCTTCGAAAGGGCGCTCCAATCCCTCCCAACAGCAACGATGTGGAAGATTTCGCCTTCGCCACTATAACCTTGTCGAATGGCGTAACTTTCCGATTGGCCTGCTCCTGGGGCCTCAATGCTGGTTGCGATGCCGTTATCGGCGCAAGCTTCCACGGAACGCAGGGAGGGGCCGTCATGCGGAACCTCAACGGTTCTTTCTATGATTTCGCCGCGGAACGACACAGCGGAACACGCACCGATCTCCTTGTCGAGCCGCCGGATGATTGGGGCGGGCGGGCAGCGGCGGCCTGGGCAACGCACTTGGCCGGAGACAACAGCTATGACCCAGCCTGCGAGGGCCTCACTAGTTCTGCCGCGGTTATTGACGCGATATATGCCGCCGGGAGCAACGGTATCGGCGAATAGCGATTTTGTGCAAGCAGCTGGAACCCATGCCCTTCAGGCGAGTTCGATGCGATCTCAATGCATCAACTTATGGATCGCTACGATGCAATCGGGTGAAAGCCGCGGCTCAGGCGCATCGACACAAGGCTCGGACGTTCTTTCCGAAACGACACTTCCGCGCTGGGTGGTTCGTTCCTTGGCCGACAACGGCATTACCCGCTGTCACGAGGCTGCGGGCATGACGGACGACCAATTGTTGATGCTGAGAGGTGTCGGCATCCAATCCATCAAACTCATCAGAACGGCCTTGGGATATCGACCTGACATGACTTCGGACAAACCCGACTCCGCCGAGGAGGCATCAGCCATTGAAGATGGCGGGACGGTCCGCCAGTAATGCGCGGATGCACCCTTCATAGCGCGCCACGGCATTCGTCAGACGTCCTCGCTCAGCAGTATCTTGGCTTTGTGCCGCCAAAGACCAAAGGCCTATCTGAAAGCCTAGATAGCATGCCTCGAACACGTCAAGCACATCCTCGCGCACATCGCGACCGGCTTCTGCCGCAACAATCTGAGCCAAATGTAGCCGCTGCGCCTTCGATAGATCGAATTCCACACACGCACCCGCGACATCCCAGGCGACATCCTGACATCCGATGAGATCATGAGAGGCATTGTGATCCAGCGCATCGGTCTTCATCAAACGGCCGTCTTGCCGCCTTACCCATTCCCATCGGTGAAGCCGACTATCCGTATCCGTCCGCCGCAAATATTTCGTCAAACGATGCGGCTGGCCAATCAGTCGTTCAACGTGATTAGCGATCTCGCTTCCGAGGGCCTCCCCGATATTGACGACGGCCATATGGCATAGATCGGAGAGCGATGCTCCTCCATGCGCAGCAGGAAGATGGCCTGCCCGGAAACCAAGATACTGGCCGATCTGCTCAACCATTTCCTTTGATGCCGGCCCCACCGTCATTGGAGAGCCCTCTACCCATGGTTCGACAATGAAGCCGTGACAGGTCCCCAATACCGGTGGTGTGAAGCCGGCCTCGCTCAACACCCTGCCTCTTGCCTGCTTGGTTGCCGTATCGCAAAGCCCTGCAAATTTCACCAGATGGCGCGCCTCGCCGTTCGACAGCAGAAATTTCAGCTTCTCCTGCTGCCGATAGCTCGGCGGCCAATTGTGCGGATCCCCATAGCGAAGCCTTCGCCACTCGCCCCCCGACAGGTCCTGCCAGGAATCTCCGCTCACGCCCAGGAGCTCGCAAGCCCACGACTTGAGGTTATGTTTCTTTTCCGGCGCGTCCAGGATCAGCTCGTGAACATCGACGACATGCGGTCTCCGCTGCCTCCACCGGCGAAGATGCGTCTTGCTGACCTGCCCACCTGGGTCGCCCTTGTGACTTGGAAAAAAATGAAGGCGCTCGGCAGGGACCCCATTCGTCTCCAGCCAATCCGCTATGCAGCCAAATGAACTGCCCGACAATCCGGGGCCTTCATCGACAATGGCGAAATCCGTATCGGATCGGCTCAGAATTTGATTTTGCAAAGCTTCCCCTGGCAGCACGTGCCGGCGGAAAGGATCGCCCGTCGGCCGCAGGGAATAGGCAGGCCCGGAGCCGAGCGCGGCCGCGACAAGCGCGCCAAGGCCGACGCCGATACTGCGCACGCCGATCACCACGGTCTCGGAGGTGAGGCCTGAACGCAAGGCCGCCTCCAGAAAGCTCTCGGGATAGAGCGCATAATGAGCATAACCTTCGGGCCGCCTGATCCAGATGAATTCCTCAACCCCGAGGCGCTCCAGCAACGCTTTCCAATCGGCTGAAAGCGTCAGAGGCGCGGAGAAACCTCTTTGCCACGACTGCAGAATCATCCGGGCTTGCATGAGCAGCAGCTCCGCACCGGCAGTCTGCGTGTCGGAAATCTCATCGCAGCCTCTTTGCTGAAATTCACGATCGGCAAGCCCCTGGACGAGTTCGCCGGCCATAATGAAGGTCTGCACCAGGAGCTCGTGCCGATGGCGATCTGGCTTCATACTTAAGCAAGTCATCATGCCATCTGCGATCCGGCGGCATATCGATGCGGCGTCCTCGACACGCTCCATATCTCCGTAGACCAGCATCGCCGCACCTCTTCAATCCGAAACATTCGAACGCGCGAAACCGGCTTGCGATCCATTGAAAGATTTTTTCGGGAACAGATGCCTCCCCTCCTTGTTCGGGGATGGCTTTGTAGATGCTGGAGAAAGACATGCGTTCCCATTCCATTCGAGTAGCTATCGTCGGTGTCGGCAATTGCGCGTCCTCGCTTGTGCAGGGGCTGACCTACTATCGCGATGCCGAAAGCAACGAGCCCGTCCCTGGCCTCATGCATGTGGACCTCGGAGGATATCATGTTCGCGACGTCGAGATTTCGGCGGCTTTCGATATCGCCGCTTCCAAGGTCGGGAAGGATGTCGCCGAGGCCATTTACGCCGAACCCAACAATACCCAGCGTTTTGCCGAGGTCGCGCCGACTGGCATCAAGGTCAATCGCGGCAAGACCCTCGATGGCCTGGGCCGATACTTGAAGGACGAGATCCTACAATCGGAAGAGCCGGTCGCCGATGTCGTCGAAATTTTGCGCCAGACGCAGACAGAAGTGCTTGTCTCCTATCTTCCGGTCGGGTCCGAGGAAGCCACGCAGTGGTATGCCGAACAGGCGCTCGCTGCAGGGTGCGCCTTCGTCAACTGCATCCCCGTTTTCATCGCCTCGAAGCCTGAATGGCAGCGCCGTTTTGCCGAGAGCCGCCTGCCCCTCATCGGGGACGATATAAAAAGCCAGGTGGGCGCGACGATCGTCCACCGTATGCTCGTCAACCTTTTCCGCGAGCGCGGCGTAAGGGTCGATCGCACCTATCAGCTGAATTTCGGCGGCAATACGGACTTCCTCAACATGTTGGAACGCGAGCGGCTTGAATCGAAGAAGATCTCAAAGACGCAGTCGGTGACGAGCCAGCTCGATGTTCCGCTTGCGCCGACGGACATCCATGTCGGACCGAGCGATCATGTTCCATGGCTCGCGGACCGTAAATGGGCTTATATCAGGCTGGAGGGAACGACGTTCGGCGGCGTGCCGCTCAATGCGGAACTGAAGCTGGAAGTGTGGGATTCGCCCAATTCGGCCGGTGTGGTCATCGACGCGATACGCTGCGCCAAACTGGCGCTCGATCGCGGCATCGGCGGCCCTCTGGTAGGTCCATCGAGCTACTTCATGAAATCACCGCCGCGCCAATTCACCGATCAGGAAGCCCGCAGGCGTACGCAAGCTTTCATCGAGGACCAGGAGGATGCCTTGCCCGGAGCGGCGGAATGACGACGACCTTCTTCCTTGTTCGTCACGCAGCCCACGACAATCTCGGCGCTTTTCTTGCAGGTCGCACACATGGGATCGTTCTCGGCGATGCGGGCTTGTCGCAGGCAAATCGCCTTGGACCGCGCATGGCGCGCTACCATCTGGATGCGGTTTACAGCAGCCCGCGCGAACGCACCCGGCAGACGGCCGAAGCAATCGTCTCCGCATGCGGGCTGGGTTCCCCGCGGATCGAAGAGGCACTGGATGAAGTCGATTTCGGCGATTGGAGCGGCAAGACCTTTTCGACGCTCGAACAAGACGCCCAATGGCGACGTTGGAACACCATGCGCAGCCTTGTACGGGCGCCGAACGGCGAAACCATGCTCGACGTTCAGAGCCGCGTTTGGAAATTGATTGCAGATCTCGCGAGCAAGGCCGATGGCAAGAGGCTGGCGCTCGTATCCCACGGCGATGTCATCAAAGCGGCGGTCAGCCATGTTCTCGGCCTGCCGATCGACGCCTGGCTGAGGTTCGACGTGGAACCAGCATCCGTGACCCACATGGTCGTCGGAGATTGGGGAGCGAAAATCATCACCCTCAATGAAATGAATCCATGAGCTTGTCGCGGGAGATCAGCATGATCGAAGCAGCTATGATTTGGAACGAGCCAAACAACAAGTCGCACTGGGATCCGGAGATAGATCCCGACTGGAGCCGGTTTGCCGAAATGGCGATACTGGCCGCCGACGCGATCGCGCTTGCGAATCCCGACTTGGTCAAGGTGCTGGGCGGCATCTCTCCGATTGATCCCGCCTTCATGGATCGAATGAAAAACTATGGGGTCCTGGATCATCTCGACGCCGTCGCGGTTCACGGCTTTCCGCTGGACTGGAATCTATGGCAAATTGACGAATGGCCGCGGAGAATCGCCGAAATCGCTGATGTCACCGATCTTCCCGTCTGGGTCAGCGAGGTCGGCGTATCGAGTTTTGGCGCTGAATACGTGCAGCTTTGGGGCTTGAACCGCACGATCGAGCTGCTCAAGGGGAAGGTGCCGCAATTCCAGTGGTACAGTCTCTTCGACCTTCCGAGGTCATGGGAAGCGACCACGCGCCACAAGGAAGCCGAGGGTTCCTCTTATTATCGGCACTACTACATGGGTCTTCTGCGGGAGGACGGTACGCCGAAGCCGGCCCTTGACGCCTTCGCCCGGCATGCCCCGGAACTCGGCCTGGTTCAATGGTTTCATTTCGAAGATCCGCGACTTGACGAGGCGGTCGCCTGGATGAAGCGGCTCAGGGTGAAATCGATCAGGACAGGCCTTTCCTGGGCGGATCGTTTCCGTCCCAATGCGCTGGACTGGTTCGATCGGCAAATGCGCAGCCTTGAGGACTTCGATGTCACGGTCACCTTCTGCTTCACGCCGGAACATCGCGGTATCGCCCCTCATCATACGAGTGCACCGCTGGTGCCGGAAGAATTTGCCGAATTCTGCCGCGAAATGGTCGAACGCTATGCCCCGCATCGGACCGCTGATCGCTTCGATCGGCCGTCTTCCGCCATGACGGCTTTCTAATCATCCGTCCTCACGGTTTCCTGTCCGGACAGAAGCGATCGAGCAGCCGACCCATGGGTCCACGCGAATAGGCCAGCGCATGATAGCAGCTCAGCATCAGGCGAGCCCAACCCAGATAGAGACCTGGCCAATGCATTTCACGGGCGAGCCAAAAGACCCGATGGCTCCAAAAACTGATGGCCAGGCGCATGCCGTATATCATCTTGCGCCGGGCACCCAACCCGTGTCTCACCGCAGCGACGCGCTTGCCGGGGCGAATGCCAAATCGCGGTAAGCTCATGCGGAAGCCCAAGCCTTCCCGTCTTTGCCGAAAACCGGCTGCCTGGGTACTGACAACGAAGGCTTCATCGACGGGCGAGAGGCAAATGCGTCCGGATTCCATCCCCGCATGAATGAGCTCGAGAAGCGCCTTCGAGCGCACGATGACGACATTGGTTCCTCGCCCATCTGACGAATAGGGCTCCTGCCAGGCGTCGCCAAAAGCAATATCCGCTGTCTCCGCAACCACGTCGTCACAATAGTTGCAGGCGGAATTCTGGAAAAAGCCAGCGCCCCAGTCGCCGTCCACCAGATTCCACCAGTCTCGGGCCTGGTGCTCGCCATCCCGCAGACTCAGGCTCGCGCGATACCAGTTGGCCGGGCGATCCGAAGATTTTGACCTGTAGTCGATCCGCTCGACATCCTGAATTCGCCGCCCCATCTGCCAGCTGAAACTCTCGGTCATGCGCGCGCTTTTCATATGGCCGCAAACGAGCCCGAGCGTGAAGGCAATGCGCTCTTTCAGGATCGGATCGACGCTGCTCAACAATCTCAACGCCTTTATGAAGCAGGGAACGCCGACCACCGCATATCGACCCGGTGTCCGCCTGATCTGTTCGAGCACCCCCGACATCTCGACCGGGTAATAGCGCGACTTTGCGCCTGCCAGCAGCGCCTGCGGATCGCGCGAAAGCGTGTAGGAAAACATGCGCTCGTCGCCCCTTGCCGGTCTGCTTCGTTCAACAACATGCGCCACCGCATCGACAAGTCCGTTGCGAAGGAGTTCGGTAGCGACCCATGTGACCATACCTCCCGAGCTGCCGCTGACGCGAAAGGCGCCTTCCGCGACATGCCCGACGAATGTCGCTTCCAATCGGCCGAGCTGGGGGTCGGTTTTTTCAGCGTTAGGGAAAAGCTCTTCGGCGAGCGCATCCTCGTTCTTGCTGGCAGGAGAGAACGGGCATATTCGCGAAAAATCCGCAGTTCGGTCTCGCATCCAGCCGCTGCTCGCACGCGGCTTCCATTGTCCGAAACGGTCGAACTCCATATGGATGCCGTTCTCATGCGTACGCGACGCACAGGCACCGCACCCGATGCAGAGTCCGGAGCGAATGACGTCAGCCGGGCTCAGCCGGCCGGTATTTCCCAATGGATCAGAATGCCTGCTCGACGACATGATTGAGAAAGGTGGTTGAGTTGTGACGAAGACTTTCGATGTGCCGGACAACATCCGGCCCAGGCGCTTCCGTCAAGGCCAGATGCAATTGAGACGCGGGGCTGAATTCAGATATGACACTTTCCTCGATCCCGACCATCGCCGTCAGATCGCGAAGCTTGTTCGATCGATAATCGGAGAGAACGCATGCCAGGGGCTTTTCGTTGACGAGAGCAAAAACGCAGCCATGGAAGAAATTCGTCACCACCGCGCTGGCGCCGCCGATCAGACGGGCGAATTCTTCCGGTCCCGCGTCGATGCGATGTTCATGAGCCCAATTGTTCCTGTATCCGATGCTAATCAGCCGGGTATTATTCACATCCGCCCAATCACGAACCATCCGCTGAAACCAGGCCGGAAAGCTGTGCCCGTAAACAGCCGCGTAAGGGTGTAACGGCTGTTCTTTACCAGCATCGAAGATCGTTTGCGGAAATTGAAGGCATGGATCGAGTACCAATTCGGCCTCCAGCTCTAAAGCCTCACCGAGAAGGCGCTTAGAATTCAAGTCGCGCACTGAAATCCAGGAAAAGTTACGCAGTTTCTCGGCCCAGTGGCCGTTCAGCCGCCGCGCCGAATTGAAATTTCCGAAGCTGGCGGCGTAGGAGGAAAGGAGAGGCTTCCGCAAGCCTTCGCCAAAGAAGAGGCCGCTGCCGCCATACCAGGGATGATGCAAATTCCAGACCTCGTCACTACCGACGATGACGAGCGGCAGATCTTCGATAGCCGATGGATCCTCTAACGCGAACGGTGCGGATAGTGGCAGCCGGGAAATCGCATCGAGGAATTTGCGGATCTTCTTCCGGTAAAGCGGATAATCTTCCCTGGCAGTCGCGACCGGAAGCCGCGGCCGAAATGCGCAACGCCACTCCGCTAAATCCACGCGTCTTGATCTATGGTTCAGCAGCAGCGCATCGACGTTCATTGATCGCAATCCTTCGACCAGGCAGCGTGCCTGCCAATAGGACCCGTAATTGATACAGCCATGAAACGTCAGCACACCCGCGCGGCGCTTGTCGCTGCCGCCGACTAAGCTATTTGCGTCGACACTGCGTGCACGTCCATAACCGGCAAGGCCGATGGCATCCGACATCTGATCTCCCGTTGTCCTGCAAACGGCCATGATAGCGGCGGCGCCCTCGAGCGCACATTGCCTGCAGCGACAGGCTTACACGTCTGCCTCGCCTTCGAACCCCGCGGATGATTGAATGTTCCCCGTCGGCGCCGAGTCTGTCAGGGTTTGCCGAGCTTATTCCGGCGGGATCATTCAGTCATCAGGGGTAATCGCTAACCCGCGAGGATCAGATCGGCGATGAGCGGAAGATGATCGGAAGCAACCTTCGTCAGCTTGTTTTGCAGAACGGCAGAATCCATGACCTGAATATCCTCGCTGACAAATATATGATCGAGGCGCATCAGAGGGTATCTGGAGGGAAAGGTCGGACGCGCCCGGCCTTTTCCCTGAAGCTGGACATCTTTCAGGAGTCGACCGACCAGCCGATAGGTGGCGGATGCGGGAACGGCGTTCAAATCGCCGCACAGGATCGTCGCTCCTGGCTTCACGGAACCATGCAGCCATGCGGGACCCAGCAATGTCGTCATTTGCTGGATACGGTCCCGCCCACGAAGGCCAAGGTGTGTATTCACGACGTTCAATATGACGTCGCCGATGACAATCTCGACTGCAAGAGCGCCGCGAGGCTCGCCTCTTGAGGGCAACGGACCGGCCTTGACCGCCCTTGTCGGCCAGTTGGTTATGATCGCGTCTCCATATTGCTCCTCGGCGAATGTCAGGGTCGGATTGAAATGAGCTTCCATCTTCAAAAGCGACGCGATCATGCTTGCTTGGTCGATACTCCCTGTCCGCAAACGACGGACGTCGATTTCCTGCAGCGCCACGATATCAGCCTGTGTTTGAGCGATGACGGATGCGATCCGAGCCGGATCGACCTTGCGATCGGTGCCAATGCAGCTGTGGACATTGTAGGTGAGTATTCTGATTCGCTTCTCGTTGATCATATGTGGGGAACACCAAAGCCGCCCAGTCGTTCCGCTCGCATCGCCGGCGTGAACAAAGGCAGACCCGATGACCCGAAAAGGCTTGATATGGAATGCGGCAATGCTTGGCGCGCTTTGCCTGGCGATCTTTCTTCTTTATCGGATACTTTCGCACTACAGTCTGAAAGAGATTGAAGCATCGCTGCGCAGACTCCCCTTCTCGTACCTTGCGGCAGCAATCCTCTTCGCGGCGGCTTCCTATATCAGCCTGACCGGCTTTGATTATCTGGCCATTCTGTCGCTTCGAAAGTCCTTGCCATATTCAAAAATTGCGCTGGCATCCCTCATCAGCCTGTCAATGGGTCACAATATCGGATTTGCAGGGCTCAGCAGCGGTGCATTTCGCTATCGCTACTATGCTCGCTGGGGCCTTAGCATCGAAGACGTCGCGAAGATCATTCTATTTTCCGGCGTGACGGTCGCCCTTGGCTTGGTTACCATCGGCGGTATCGCCTTGCTTGTCGCTTCGGAAGATATCGTTACGCTGCTACATGTCGATCCTTCAACTTTGCGGATATTGGGTGGCGCTCTTCTTTGCGTTCCTGTGATCTATGGTATTCTGGCTAAATACCTGCGAGGGCGGCTGACTTTATGGCATTGGTCATTTGAATTGCCTCAAGTCAGGATAGCTCTGGCGCAAATTGCGATTGGCACGGTGAATTTTGCCTTCGTCTCGGCATGCCTTTACGCATTGTTTTCAGCTTATGCCGAGGTATCCTATTTTCGCACCATCACCGCATTCGTGCTTGCCAACACTCTCGTCCTGACCACGCATATCCCCGGAGGTCTCGGTATCCTGGAGACAACCCTGGCATATGCTGTTCCGAATGCTGCCTCGATCGGAGCCTTGATCGCGTTTCGCCTGATCTACTATCTCATTCCGCTTCTGTTCGGTGGCATCACGATGATGATCACCGAACTGATCTTCAGCCAGCAATCAGCCAAACCGGAGCATGCGACGCAATCGACCCGCGACACGACCGAGGCGTGATGGCGGCCAGGGCCGTGCGGGATCGAACAGTGCCGTCCCCAAAACAGGTGTGGTCTTTCGGCTTTTCGAGTAAAGTGGTCTCAAGCCCCTTGCGCCAAGATCGAGCGCGGCGATCGCACGGATAAGAGAGCCGTTTTGCTCAAAGACCTGATCGAGCGTTTTGGAAGAACAGCCGAGAAATTCCGAAAGAAGGCTGTGACGCAGACCGCGGATGACCATCCTATGTTCGGCGCTTTGCGCTTCAAACAGAATGTCGCACTCCGTATCCAAATTCTCCGAACGATGATTGAGGTTCGACGAGCCAATTCGCACCAGGGTGTCGTCTGCGATCAACAACTTTGAATGAATAAAAAGAGGCATCTGCCGGGTCCCATCCGGAATGACCGGATAGAAAACGCGCAAGCGATCGAACTCGTCCGCGTGTTCGAGTTTCGCAATGATCCTGTCCCTATTCCTATCCATGATCATCTTTTCGATCAGACCATGCGAACAGGACGCGCAGACGATCACGATCTCAGGCCCCGCCTTCTCCTTCAAACGCGCGGCCAATGCTTCGGCAATGTTGAAAGAGGCCAGATATTGCGTTTCGATGTAGAGATGGCTCCTCGCTGCATCGATCATCCGCTTAGCCAGGATGCTTCCGAGATTATCGCGCACCCGCGGTTCTCTCGTGGGATTTGAGACGGCAAGCCTGATTGGTATATTGGAAAGAGAAAGCGATCCTTCGCATTGCGATTCATGCTCACAAGTACGTGCCAAGGGTTCATGCCGCTCGCCAGTTGCCGCCGCCCACCGCTGTCTGGCAATATCAGAGACGAGCCTTGCTGCCTGCCCACTTACCATGACCTGCAGGTCATGCACCGCTTCGTAGGGCAGGCCCTCCGAATCTCGCCTGTGCTGATCTCCGGCCCGATGGCCGCGCGTATCCCACCTGCGCGATGCCAGATCGATGCCGCCCAGGAACGCGACATGGTCGTCGATGCAAACAAGCTTTTGATGATGGCAGCCGAGCAACACGGGCTGAAACGCAAAGCGTAGCTGGATACGATCACTCTTCGGAAAAGTTTTTCGAAAAAATATTCTCAGGGACTTATCCGAATAGATTGGCCCAAGTGCCCAAACCAGAATGCGGATCTGCAAATCCGGGTTGGAATGGACTGCCCGTTCGAGGGCGTCTCCCAAGGTTACGTCCGATTTTTCCGGTTCCAGCAATATTTCCGGATTAAAGTTCCAGCCAATAATCCAGATCTGCCGTTTAGCCTCGTTTAGCTCCTTGGCAAGGCACGAAAAATAATGCTTGCCATTGATGAGAAAGCTCGCTTTCTCCGCGGTCCCTGACAATAATGGCTTGGCACTTTGCTGCATTGTGGCTGAAATCTGCAATTGTCGCGATTGTTTCAGGTAATAATCGGCTTTTGCAGCGACACTCACTGTCGCTTGGCGACCGGTACCGGGCGATCGTTATCTTGCCATATCCTCATCAATCACCCCTTGGCATCCCTTTTGATCTCGTCTCTACAGAGATGCCAATCGGTGGAATTTTCGAAATCTCAATACTGCCGACATGACAGTCCTTTCCATTCGTTCGCCGTCGGTCACCGGCGATTGCTGACGTGATCGCGATATTGTTCCGTCTGAACGTCGCGACTGTCGAGGCCTCGTTCCCTCGAATGTTGCGCCTTGTCACGGTTGGACAGAACGGCATTTTCTCGACCTTGCCCTCCTCAAGTGTCGTAGTGGCGCCTGATGCGTCGCCTTTGCCTTTCGATCCGCGGGAGAACTGCTTTTTTCCTGCGTGAGCCATCATGCATCTCCATCAATTTGCTAGGACGACAGTGCTTCTCCTCGGCCACGCCATTCGGATGAACCGCAGCGAAAGCACCTTTGGAACATCCAACTTCTATTTCTGTCGATTGTTCCCTTTGGGCTCCGAAACCGGCATCGATACGCGACACGGATTTATTGTTCCGAGCCGGGAACATTCCTCGCCTGCGATAGTTGCGTTGCGGCTATCTCGAAGGAGAAGAAATGCGGGATGATGATAAAAATTCCGTCGAAACGGATCCGATTGTGTCCGCAAACGACAGTCCTCAACAAAAGAGCAGAAAACGACGAGCGGGATACCTGATCGTGCTTGCGCTTGTGGTGATCGCGTTGCTGACACTCGCCGAATGGATACTGAACGGTACTATCATCTTTTCCAACGCGCGGTAGCTGCCGCGTAACTTCAAACAGCAGGAAACCAAGCCAAACGGAAGATACTTGGATTCTATAAAGGCAGATCTGAAAAGGAGACCGGCATGAAGCTCGCGATCGTCACTATTGCGGTAGCGCTGGCAGCGGCGCCAGCATACTCTCAATCAACAGCGGAAAAGACAGGCGTTAACTCTCTCGTGGGGGCGGCGCCAAATACCCAAGACTTTGTCAATGAAGCCGCCAGCAGCGATATGTTTGAAATTGAATCGAGCAAGCTCGCGCTGCAGCGGGGCAATGATCAAACAAAAAAATTCGCTCAGCAAATGATTGATGATCACCAAAAGACAACGAATGAGCTGAAAGATCTCGTCAACAGTGGAAAGGTCGAGGCGACACTGCCAACGGAGATGAGTTCAAGCCAGAAGAAGATGCTGGCGCGGCTGCAGAAAATGCAGGGAAATGACTTTGTCAAACGCTACGACGCGGACCAGCGTTCAGCTCATGCGAATGCGGTTGATCTTTTCAAACGCTATGGAAACGGCGGCGAGGATGCAAGTCTGAAGACCTGGGCCGCCAATACGAGGCCGAAACTCGAGCAGCATCTGCAAATGGCCAAGGAGCTTCCAAAGTAAAAAGGCTACCGGGATGAGTGGATGGCTACGGCATGGCTGTATTTTCATCCGCTCATCCGAAGGTGAAACACAATCGATCTCGAAGTGATTGATGGGTGGTTCGGAGACGATTTGGCTCGCAACGGAGTGCGGGATATGGATGACCAACTGCATCTCAGCGATAGCGATGTCATCGAAGTCGAAAACGAGGATGGAACGCGGAAAATCTGCGATGATGTGGCCTACCTGAAGCTCTCCATCGTCAATGTGGTTTTTCTCGGCAGACCTGTGCCGGATAGCAACTGGCTCCTCATCGATACCGGTTTGCCATCGTCACAGGATCGGATCTTGGCAGCCGCAGCGCGCCGCTTCGGTGCGACCTCCCGGCCCGCTGCCATTATCATGACTCACGGACATATCGACCACGCCGGATCTGTCGAACGCTTGGCCGCCTTTTGGGATGTGCCGGTCTACGCCCATCCGCTCGAGCATCCTTACCTGGATGGACGTGCGTCCTATCCGCCCGCAGACCCATGGGTCGGCGGCGGAAGCTTTGCGCTCATGTCGCCCCTGCTGCCGCGCGGCCCCTCCAACCTCGGCGGCATGCTTCAAAGCCTGCCTGGCGACGGCACCGTACCTTTCGCTTCCGAATGGTCATGGCTGCATACACCCGGCCATACACCGGGACATATCTCCCTTTGGCGCGAAAGCGATCGCACCCTCGTCGCCGGTGACGCCGTCATCACGACAGGCCAGGAATCCGTCTACGACGTAGTGACGCAGGCTCCCCGGCTGCATGGTCCGCCTCGCTATCTGACGATCGACTGGCAGGCATCGGAACAATCAGCAAAGCAGATCGCTAGTCTCAAGCCGGAACGATTGATCAGCGGTCATGGCCCGGCGCTGGGCGGGGCCGGCTTGCGCGCAGCCCTCGATACGCTGGCGACCAATTTCTGGGATATTGCCGCGCCAGCGGACGGCCGATATGTCGATCATCCGGCAAGAGCTACCGACGGCACGGCCTATTGCCGGCCCTGATGATTTGCCACGCTGCAAGACCGGCCGCGCTTTCGCTTTCTCCACCTTTGCAAGAGCCTGCAAGAACCAAGGATCGCTTGAAAGGAGCAGATCGTACCTCCGACCATTCTACCGATGCCCTCTACAAACTGCCGCTCGCCGCGGGAACAACGATTGTCTCCGGAAGTTTGAAAATGGACCGACGAGGGCCGCTGGATATCACCACGGGATCGCCGGAGAAAGCGCATGAGCCACAGGAGTTTCGATAATGAACGTGATCCAGCTTCCGCAGGTCCGTCGATTGGATCGCGACCCTGAACCCGAATTCCGTACAAGTGATCGTAACGGGCGTACCATGTTCCGTTTCCTGGCCGATTACCATATCGATGGACGGACGTTCGGCATCAGTTTCTGGGCCTATGATCTGGCCGACGCGGAGCGTCGCGTTGCATCCATGCGCGCCAATCTGAGCCTTCAAGGTCAGATCTTCTGCCGGATGTGAGGAGCTTATTCTTTCCATTGGCAGGCGGGTGCCTGCTCCATCGCCCATCCTATATGATCCATGTCACCACGAGCCCGGCACTGGCCGAGAAAATGGCCAGGACTGTCAGCCAGCCGGCGACATTCATAAGACGTGAATTCACATGCTCGCCCATGATCACCTTGTTGTTCGTCATGAACAGCAGCAATAGCAAGAGAGGCGGAGTAGAAAATCCCTGAACCACGCCGGACCATACCAAGGCTTTCATCGGATTTATGCCAATGAAGTTCATCGCGACCGCGATCAACGTTACCGCTGTGATGATGACGTAAAATCCCGGCGCCTCGCGGGCACTGGCGTTCAGGCTGCCCTTGATGCCCATTGACTGGGCGAGGTCATAGGCCGCTCCCGTCGTCATGACGGGAACCGCCAGAAATCCGACCGATATGATTCCAGCCGCAAACAAATATCCGGCGGCCTGTCCGGCGATTGGCTTTAGCGCTTCGGCCGCCTGCGCGGCCGTTTGGATATCCGTGTGCCCCTGAACATGCAGCGTCGCGCCGGTCGCCATAATGATGAAGTACATGACCAGGTTGGAGAACGTCATTCCGACGAGGATTTCCTTGCGCGAACGAGCCAGTTTCGAGCTGCTGACGCCTCGTCTGGCTTTCACCGAAGTCTTTCCCTCGGCGATTTTTTCCTCGACCTCTTCATTGGATTGCCAGGTGTAGAGATACGCCGACAGCGTAGTGCCGATGATCGCCACGATGATCGAAAGAAATTCCTCGTTAAATTCGATGGATGGAATGAGCGAGCCCTTAAGAACGGCCATCCAGTCCGGTTTCGCTAATATAGCCGCGCCTGTATAGGCCAGCAAACTGAGGGCCACCCAGCGGAAAATTCGGCGAATGAGAATGTAGGAGCCCATCACTTGTAGACAGAGCAGAATGACTGCCATCACGGCAACGATAAGGGGAACGGAAAGCGGCACGAAAAGGTTGACCGCCGCCGCCATTCCGCCCAGGTCGGCGGCAGCCTCGATCGTATTGCCGATAACGACTCCGGCCAACGCCAGATAAAGAAACCATCGGGGATAATTGTCATGGATGACTTGAAATAGTCCACGTCCGGTTACCTGCCCGAGCTTCGATGAAAGGTACACGACCGTGAACATCATCGGCAGCGTAACGGGCGCGGTCCAGAGCATCCCGAGACCGAAGCGTGCGCCGGCGCTGGCATAGGTGCCGATTGCCGAGGGATCGTCGTCGGCCGCTCCAGAAATGAGACCGCGGCCGAGCAGGCTCATTCCTTCATGACGTTGCCTAGTTGGGGATCCATCGCTCTCCTGGTGCTTCATTGCGAAACCGCCCGGACCCGCGCGGTCATGACCGGGGAGCGTCTAAGGGTTGTCAGTTCGTTACGAAACAATCGCATGAAAGATATCATTTCCGTCTAAGCGGCGAAATCGGCGGAAGTTCCGTGCGACCGGCAAATACCTCTCGTCCTTCCGATCTCGTGGAACTTTGCAGCTCTTTCGCAGTAAGGTTCATTTCCAAGGAAAGGCTGCATCATGACAGGCAAAGAAACAAAGTTCGGCGGTCCGAACATTCCTTCCAGGAAAGCGACATCGGACAATCCCGCTCCGATCCAGCAATCGAGCGAGCAAGAGGGTATGGCCCCAACCGTCCTTGAAAAAGATCTGGTGACGCCGATTGGTAAATCGGGCGTGCGCATTTCCAAGAACGATCGGAGTAAGCCAGGCACAAAGGAATAAGACAGGATTCCGCATGAACCGATGAAAATCTAGTAGGCTGTCGCAGCGGAAAGCCATATGAAGCTGAGCATATATCCGGCCGTCAGCGAAATGCAGATCGCAAATAGAAGAGCGAAGCACTTCGGTGACATATTGAAGCTCCTTCACTGCATGTCCCTACTTGGCAAGCATTGTGATGTGGCATCACGCAGCTTTCGGGTGCATGATCCAAATACTCATGGCTGCATATTCATCATTTGATCCATGGGCATCATGTTTTGCTTCAGATGGCCCATGATCCAGATTGAACCGAGAACGATCAGCACGACGACCAATATGCCGAATGCCAGTGCGAGGACGTTGTTTGTGTTGTCGGGGCCCGTGGTGATATGCAGAAAGAACACCAGATGCACGCCCATTTGCGCTATTGCGAGTACGATAAGCGCTACCGGAATTGCCGGCCCGTAAACAATGTTGGAAGTGGCCAGCAAGAAGGAAGCAGCCGTCAGAATGATAGAAAATCCCAGGCCCAAGTTTGCATTCAACACCCAGTGGCCGCTTTCTTCCGGTGGCTCGTCACCGGGCGCATGGTCGTCCCGCAAGTTCCGCCTGTTATCATTTACGTCCGTGTCGGTGTCGGAGGTACTCATCAGTGAACTCCCATCAGATAGACGATCGTGAAAATGCCGATCCAGACGATATCGAGTGCGTGCCAGAAGAGATTGAAGCAGATCAATCGATGAATGATCTCGCGGCGAAATCCTTTTATGAAAACCTGAGCCATCATCGTGGCCAGCCAGACGCCGCCGAGCGTGACGTGCAGTCCATGCAGTCCGACCAGCCCATAGAAGGAAGTGAGCATTGCGCTGCGTTGCGGCGTGAAGCCGCGATCGGATAGCTCGATGAATTCCAACAGCTCAAGAAGAACGAATATCAATCCCAGCAGGCCAGTCAGAAGCAGAAATATAAGCGTCCACAGCTTATTGCGCGCATTTGTCGCCGCAAACGATAGCATGCAGGTGTAACTCGACAATAGCAGCGCCGCGGTTTCGAATCCCACGCGTTGCACATCGACGATATCGGTAATCACCGGCCCGCCGGCCGTCGCCCCCCTTTGCACGGCGAATGCGGCGAAGAAACACGCGAAAATGATGATGTCGCTCAGCAGATAGATCCAGAAGCCGTAGCCGACAAGAATTCGCTTGTCCGCGGGGCCGGTAGCGCCCTGGCCAGTTCCCAACGCGGGCTCCCCCCGGCCATGAGCACGGTGGCCCAGACGATGCGGATCTTCGCGAAGGCGCCGTATGGCTTCGACGCTCGCCGGCAGCCCGGTATCCGTCATGGCAATACTCCCTGTTCTGAGATTCGCGCAAGCATCGCCTCGCGAGCGGAGCGCCGGACACGGTCGACGCGCGCGACCTCGTCGGCCGAAACCTCGAATTCATGAACGTCGCGCCATGCGAAGACCACGAAGCCAATGAAGGCCGCCACGAGCGCCACGATGGCGAGCCACCACATGTACCAGATCATCGCGAAACCGAAGATCGTGGCGAAAAAGGCTGTATAGATCCCGACGGGACTGTTTACCGGCATCTCGATCGGCTCATAATTCGGTTCGGGCGATAGTTGCTGTGATTCCACGGCGCGAAGTTTGATACCCCAATAGGCCTCCTCCCCCTCGACATTCGGCATGACGGCGAAGTTGAAGAACGGCGGCGGCGACGGGGTTGCCCATTCAAGAGAACGACCATCCCACGGATCTCCGGTGATATCCCGCAGCTTTTCCCGCTGGCGAATGCTGACCGCCAATTGAATTACCTGCGCGATGACCCCCAGGACAAGAATGCCGACACCGACGACGGAGACGTAAAGCCAGGGCGCCCATTCGGGAACGTCGATGTGCTGCAACCGCCGTGTCATCCCATCAAGTCCGAGAACGTAAAGGGGCGTAAAGGTCACCCAAAACCCCGCGAAAGCCAGCCAGAAGGCCGCGTTGCCCCAACCTGCATCGAGCCGGAAACCGAATGCTTTCGGAAACCAGAATTCCATCCCCGCGAAAACGCCGAACACGACACCGCCAATGATGACGTTGTGAAAATGCGCCACCAGAAACATGGAATTATGCGTCAGGAAGTCCGCTGGCGGTATGGCGAGCAGGACACCCGTCAACCCGCCTATGGTGAAAGTGAAGATGAAACCCATCGACCAAAGCATCGGCACTTCGAAACGAACCCTTCCGCCATACATCGTAAAGATCCAGTTGTAGATTTTGACGCCGGTACCGACGGCGATGATGCTGGAGGAGATGCCGAAGAAGGTGTTGACCGCGGCGCCGGCCCCCATCGTGAAGAAGTGGTGCAGCCATACCAGCATCGAAACGATGCAAATGAACATCGTCGCCGCCACCATGGAGCGGTAGCCAAATAGCGGCTTGCCGGAAAAGGTCGAAAAGACTTCGGAAAAGATTCCAAAGGCGGGCAGGACGAGGATGTAGACTTCCGGATGACCCCACGCCCATATCAGGTTCACAAACATCATCGGATTTCCGCCCGCCGTATTTGTGAAATAATGCCATCCCACATAGCGATCGAGCGTCAACATGGCGAGCGTCGCCGTTAGGATCGGAAAGGCTGCCACGATCAGCAGACAGGAAGCCAGCGCGGTCCAGCAGAAGACCGGCATTCTGAGATAGCTCATGCCCTGGCACCGCATCTTCAATATCGTCGTGACGATATTGATGCCGGTTATCAGGGTCCCTATGCCGGAAATCTGCACGGCCCAAAGATAGTAATCGACGCCTACGCCTGGCGTATAGCTCGTCTCGCTGAGAGGCGGGTATGGCAGCCATCCGGTGCGGGCGAACTCGCCGATGAAGAGCGACACATTGACCAGCAGCGCACCGCTGGCCGTCAGCCAGAACCCAACCGAGTTGAATGTCGGGAAGGCAACGTCACGGACGCCGAGCTGCAGCGGCACGAGGAAATTCATAAATCCCAAGACGAGGGGCATGGCACCGAACAGGATCATGATCGTTCCATGCGCGGTGAATATCTGATTATAATGTTCGGGCGGCAGGTAACCGGGGGCATCGATCGCGACCGCCTGCTGGGTGCGCATCATGATCGCATCGGCGAAGCCACGGATGAGCATGACGACACCGAGCAGACAATACATAATGCCGATGCGCTTGTGATCGACGCTTGTGATCCACTCTCGCCATAAATAGGGCCACCATCCTCTTACGGTGACCAGAATCAAGACCACAATGGCGATGAGGATGACGGCGATGGAGGTGATCAGCGGGATCGGCTGAGACAGGGGAATCGCCGAGAGCCCGAGTTTTCCCAACATGTTCAATCCTTTCCGCCAGTAGAAGTCTCGCGACCCGCATGTTGTGGGGACTCGGCCTCGGGACCGGGACCTGGCGGAATCGTCTGTTGAACAATGGCATCGAAAAGCCCGGGATCCGCCAGCCGATAGGCCACAGGCTGAACGCGCTCGCTCTGCTGTAAGAGCTTGCCATACTCATCCCCATCGAGAGGAAGATCGGTCGCCTGAGTGCTCTTCATCCAGGTTTCAAACTCTGCATCCGGAACGCTTCTGACCTCGAACTCCATGTCCGAGAAACCGTCGCCGGAAAACTGAGCGGATATGCCCCGCAGGCGAGCGGATTCATCCGACTGAAGGTGCAGTTGCGAAATCATGCCAGGCATGGCGTAGATCATCGATCCAAGCCGAGGCACGAAAAACGCGTTGAAGACGCTCGCCGACGTGATCGAAAAGTGTACCGGCGTGCCAGTCGGGATCACGACTTGATTGACGGTGGCAATCCCGTTTTTTGGATAGATGAAAAGCCATTTCCAATCGAGCGATACGACCTGCACCTCGAGAGGTGGCTTGCTCGATGATAGCGGCCTGAACGGGTCGAGCCTGTGCGACCCGATCCAGATCAGACCGCCAATGAACATGATCGTCAGGATTGGAATCGACCAGACGACCGCCTCGATGCGTCCGGAATAGGACCAATAAGGGAGATATTCCGCTCGGGGATTAGAGGCGCGATAACGCCATGCCATCCAGAACGCCAGCAGGATGGTCGGAACCACTATGGCGAGCATGATCACTGTGGCGTTGATCAGAATCGAGGCATCACCGGCGCCTACGGGGCCGACCGGGTTCAGTACCGCCACGGAACATGAAGAGAGGCCAAAACTCAATAGGCAAAAAGTCGCGCCGTGCCATCCGCGAGCGGACGCCGATTTTGGATTTTCCAAGCCGCGCATTCTGGATCGTCCTCTCCGTTGCGGCTCACCGAACTTGCAACGTCAGGCATTGTTCCATCCAAAATGTCGTCTTGCGGAGTTCAGCGCGCCGCCGTTTTCGTAGCGCTGCGATTCCTAGTTCAGGTCAAATGATCAGCGATCGATTTGCGTGGGAAGAATCGTATCGACAGACACCTCGCCTTCCAGCACGCCGCGTTTGAGGTCGGTTCGGCCGCGAGCAATCTCGATCACGGTATAAAGCTTGTCATCGCGAAATGCGCTCGCATTGCTGGTCGTCACATCTTCGGCAGGGGCCGCATCGACTTCCATAAAGTCAAGCTCATTGCCCGCCGCCACGATGCGCGCGTCGCCTGCAGTCCTAGCCGCCACGACAACCGTGCCATGATCACGGGCGTTGTCCCAATGCGGATCTTCCGGAGCGGCGATGGGTTCCAACCGGTAGATATTCAGAACCTCGCCGACATCGGTTGCTGAAGCAATGGTTGCCGCATCCCGAAGCTGACTCTGGCTCTCGACCGATCGCCCGAAGGTTGTTCTACTGGTTGCATTATTGACGTCGTCGGTGCCTGTTCTCGAAACATTCGACATGACATTCCTCGTTAGTTCCTGCATCCGTGTTCCCTAACCGCCTTGCAATCGAATTGGTTCCCGCCTTTCCAGTGCCGCGCCTCGACCATCACGCTCAGAAATGAACCCGAAAGGAAACGATGCATGATTCATTCCGTGGTTGCTTTTTCGACCAAAGCTCCACTTCATCTGATTTCACGTTCCGGTCACTCCAACCCCAAGGAATCTCGACGTGACCATCTCAGCGCAAGACGTTTTCCCACCATCCGCGGCACCTTTATCGCCGACGCGCGTTGAGTGAATGCAAAATTGACGTCAGGTAGTGGGATCGGCACATTCTCTTGCCAATTCCTGGCCAAATGGCGTCAACGGAGGGAAATGACAATGGAACTGAAGCCATGGACGATCCAATCATCGCGGCAGATCCTAAAGGATCGGTGGATCGACGTGAGAGCCGACGACTGCGTAACCAGTGAAGGTCACCTGATCTCTCCCTACTACGTGCTTTCATACCCTGATTGGGTGCACGTCGTCGCAATTGGTGACGACAGTTCAGTCTTGTTGCTGGAGCAATACCGCCACGGACTGAATATCATATCGCTCGAAGTTCCCGGTGGAGGAATAGACGCGGGCGAAACGCCTTTGGAAGCGGCTAAGCGTGAACTTCTTGAAGAGACGGGCTTCGAGGCTCGCAATTGGCAATATTGTGGGCGCCTTGCACCCAATCCGGCGATGCAAACCAACTACAGCCACATCGTTTTAGCGACCGGGCTGACGGAGAGCCAAGCGCAGATGAACGATCCTTCAGAACGTGTCGTACTGTGTCAGCTGCCTTTGATGGAAGCGGTAAACAAAGCCCTGACGGGTGGGATCTGCCAAGCCATTCACACCTCCGCCCTGCTGCTTGCCCTTGCGCGAGGAAACCTTCTGAAGATCACCACTTAGGCACGGAACCAATGGAAGGGACATGCGCGATTGACTATCGATAATCTTTAGAGCCGGCCGCCCATAAACGGAACGGATAGCCCAATGGGCAGTTCTATGAGAGCGCGATCTTTCGCGCTCCACCGAATCGGTCGATAAAACGCATGCGCATTCTGACTTGGCTGTGCCTGGCCGCCCTGCTGGCCGCCCCCGTGATCTGGTTCGTGACGGAACCTGCCATGCCTTTTGCGACGGGTGATCCTCGCCTTCAAGACAACGGCGATCCGGCGCGGGGCCAGCTTATATTCGCCGCCGGCGACTGCGCGTCCTGCCACGCCACCCCAGGCCAGAAGGATCGTCTGAAATTAAGCGGCGGTCTCGCACTTGCGTCGCCTTTCGGCACATTTCGTGCGCCCAATATTTCATCCGATGCCGTTGATGGCATCGGAAAATGGAGCACCGTCGATCTCGCCAACGCGTTGATTGGCGGTGTTTCGCCGCGACATCAGCACTACTATCCGGTATTTCCCTATCCCAGCTATACGGGCATGCGGCTCGAGGACATCAAGGATCTAAGGGCCTATCTGAGGACGTTGGCTCCGGTTTCCGGCCGCCCGCCCGCGCATGATCTGTTCTTCCCATTCCGCATGCGCCGCCTATTGGGCTTTTGGAAATTGCTGTTCTTCCGTGAAGGGCAGACGCAGGGGCCTGTCAGCACCGATCCTGTCCTGGCTCGTGGCCGCTATCTGGTCGAGACCCTGGGCCACTGCGCGGAATGCCACTCGTCGCGCAATATGTTCGGTGCGATAAAGCCAGAAACACGGTTTGCCGGCGGTACCGACCCTGAAGACACCGGCTTCGTTCCCAATATCACGCCGAGCCGGATCGGAAATTGGTCCGAAGCCGACATCGCGGAAATGCTGAAGAGCGGCAACACGCCGAACCATGGCCGCGTCGGCTCGTCCATGGCCGAGGTCGTCACCAACATGGCGATGTTGCCACCAAGCGATCGCCAAGCCATCGCGCGTTACATCAAGACCCTGCCTCCTCGGCCGACACCGCATCCTTAAATGGGATCAATGAGTGTAGAGATAGGCGGCGACATCCCGGGCCTCGGCTTCCGAGATCCCTGTTTTCGGCATCGCCGAATTGGGCGAAAAATCCTGCGGCGACACGATCCAATGAACGAGGTTATCGCCCGTATTGTTGGCGACGCCGCCAATATAGACCCGTTTTTGAAGACCCTCCAAAGTCCCGCCCACCTGACCATCGGCACCGGCTATGCCGGGGATTTGATGGCATCCGGTGCACCCATATCGACGAAAGATCGGCGGTGCGCGGGAGGGATCCCCGCCTTCAGTCAGCACGCGCGCAACCTGCAATTGCCGCTGAGAAGTCTTTGCCATGTTCGTGCCAACCAAAACGCAAAGCACTGCAATGGCTGCCGCGCCTAGCCAGATGCTGCGATATCTATAAAGGACGGATGCGTGGAACACGGCCCGCTCCCCTGCTGGCATTTGCTATCCATAGGGCTGCCATCGCGAGTGCGGCGCCGGCATAAATCGTTCCGGCTGGAATCCACATGACCATTCCCGCGAGCTGCTGATCCTCGAGCGGCGTAAGCCCCCATGTTTCCGCAGCATGCGTCTGAGCGACATAGAGGACGCGCGGCGCAAGTGCCATCAGCGCACCGAGTGCTCCAGTGTGCAGCATGGTCAGGAACAGATGCCACGCCGCGACGCCGTGATTGCTGCGCCAGAAGATCGACCACCAGAATAGGATAGCGGTGGCGAAGAAGCTCAGATGCTGGAGGCGATGCAGCGTGACATCGCCAACGGCGGCATCGAACAGGATCGGCGCATGCCAGGCCCATATGGCGACAGCATGCGATAGGGTGGCATTGGTTCCTCCGCTGAGCCAGCGCCAGACGATCCGCACGGAGCTCCGCCTCATCGCCCTCCCCGTCCAGCGCCTCAGCCGATCCGGCAGTCCCCAGAGAAGCATGCCTGCCGGTCGCGCGATGACGATCACCGGAGCGGAGATCGCCATGATGATTTCGTGCTCGATCATGTGAAAGGTAAAAAGCTGCTCTCCGAGCCAGTGCAACGGAGACAGCAGCGCAACGGCAAGCGTCACCCAGCCGACCCAATAACAAAGGGCACGCTTCGCCACGAGGGGTCTGCTCGTTCGAGCGCGTCGCCTTAGCCTCCACCAACCTCGGCCGTAAAGAAAAGCCGCGACCGCTAACGGTGTCACGATCCACGGGTCGATCGTCCAGACCGAATGAAAGAGATGCGCTTCCGCGCCATGGGCGGCAGCCTCCCGCCCCGTCATCAGCAGGATCATGAGGGCGGCTAATGCTCGCATACGTTCAAGAGCCACGCGGCTCCTCCCTGCAGGAAAAGCGCGAAGGCGATGGCGAGCCCGACGAGGACACTGAGATGGCGGAGGAACAGCCCCGTTCGCGCCTCCTCGGGCGTAGAACCGGCCCGCGCTATCGCCGCGCTCGCCAACGCAAGTAGAATTGAGACGGAAGATGTCAGGACGGACCAATGCGTATGCCGGCTGCAATCGACATAGGGGAGCATCTGGCCAAGCTGGGTATTGCCGGCCCATACAAGCGGGGCAAGGATCAAACCCCCATATTTTGCCGCCGTGGCCATCATAGACGTGGCACCCAGTAAATGCATGCGTACAAGGGAATCCACGCCACCACGACAAAGTTCCAGTACATTGCATTATCTTCGACATCGCCGAAGCGGCGCGGATTATCGGCATGCCTTGAAAACATAAGGCCGGTCAGTACCAGCGTATCGATGAGATCCGTGACGATGTGGGTCGTATGCAGCCCCAGCATGGTCCAAATGATCGAGCCATACGCATTATCGTCCCAGCGTATGTTGAGGACGGCGAATTCGAAACCGCGCAGGATCAGCGGCACCGCCCCGAGCACCGACATGACGATAAGCCCGATCCGCACCTTGTGTAGATCTCGTTGCCGTGCCCAGCGGGACACGAGAATGTTCGGCACGACGCTTGCCAGCAATATCGCGGTCAGGGTCGTTCCGGGAACGAGGCCCGGCGCCGGTGCGTCGATTGGCCAGTGCGGGGCGAGGCTCATCAGGTAGAAATAGACCGCGATCGCCAATGCGAAGCCGGACCCTTCGATGAGCATGAAGGCACAGGTTCCCCACCAGGTCGGGCTTGCCCTCCCCATGCCATGAGGCGGCAGCCTTGAAACATCGAGGACGACGCGCTCCTTCATGATTCATCCTCCGGCGTCTGCTTCGGCCAGAACCAGCCCGTCAAGGTGATCCCGATCGGAATTGATCCCCAAATGACCGCCCAAGGCGAGAAGATCGACCAGATCAGCATCACCGTGGTGGCGAGAGCCGCCAGGAGCGGCCAGATCGAATTTCGTGGCGAGGACTCGCTTGCTTCCGGCCGCGCTTCGACGACGCTGCTGACGATCAATTCGCGCCGGTCGGTGCGCAGCCCGGCGGCGACCGCGAGTTCATCCGGCTGCGTCCATAGCGGATCGCGTGCGCCGACCACCGGGATACGACGAAAATTGAAGCATGGCGGCGGTGACGATGTCGCCCATTCAAGCGTCGAGGCATTCCATGGATTCTCACCGGCGATCTGCCCGGATCGAGCGCTACGGATGACATCGATGAAGAAGACGAGGAATCCCAGTGAAAGGATAAGGGAGCTGAAGCTCACGAACATGTTCATGCCGGCCCAGGGCATTTCCGGCTGATAGGTGTAGATGCGCCGCGGCATGCCCTCGAGCCCGAGAATATGCATTGGAAAGAAGGTCAGATTGAAGCCGGCAAAGATCAGCCCGAACGCCCAGCGGCCGAGCGTCTCGCTCATCATCCGTCCAGTCATCTTGGGAAACCAGTAATAGATCGCGCCTAGCAAGGGAAAAACGGCGCCGCCGACCAGGACGTAATGGAAGTGTGCGACGACGAAATAGGTGTCGTGCACCTGGGTATCGAACGGAACCGAGGCGACCATCACCCCGGTCAGCCCACCGACGACGAAGGTCACGATAAAACCGATGACGAACAACAGCGGTGTCTTGAAGACAGGCCGTCCGCTCCATAGCGTCGCCAGCCAGCAAAATATCTGGATGCCGGCGGGAATGGCGATCGCCATGCTGGAGGCGGTGAAGAAGCTCTCGCCGAGCTTCGGCAGGCCGACAACGAACATATGATGCACCCAAAGGCCGAAAGCCAGGATTCCGGTTGCGATCAGGGCCATGACAAGCGGAAGATAACCGAATATGGGGCGGCGCGAGAAGGTTGCCGTTATCGTCGACACCATGCCGACGGCTGGCAGGAAGATAATATAGACCTCGGGATGGCCGAAGAACCAGAACAGATGCTGCCATAGCAGCGCATCGCCGCCCTCCGCGGGATTGTAGAAATGCGTCCCCACCAGACGATCGAGGATCAGCGTCGAGCTGGCGAGCATGATTGCCGGCATGGCCATGATAACGAGGAAGGCCGTGACGAGCATCGACCAGACGAACAGCGGAATGCGGTCGAGCGACATGCCCGGCGCACGCTGCTTGAAGACGGTGACGACGATTTCCACCGCGACGGCCAAGGCCGCGACTTCCGTGAAAGTGATCATCTGCGCCCAGAGGTCGGCGCGCTTGCCCGCGCCATATTGCGGACCGGACAAGGGCACATAGGCAAACCATCCGACATCGGGCGCGGTATCGAGCGCAAACGAGATCCACAACAACAGACCGCCGGCGAGATAGATCCAATAGGAAAAGGCATTCAGGCGCGGAAAAGCGATATTGCGGGTGCCGACCATGAGCGGCACGAGATAGACCGCCATGGCTTCCATGACCGGCACGGCAAACAGGAACATCATGTTTGAGCCATGCATGGTGAAAATCTGATTGTAGCGGTCCGGGCCGATGAAACGCGCCTCCGGCTGCGCCAACTGCAGCCGCATCGCGAGCGCGAGCAGCCCGCCCAAGGCGAGAAAAACGAATGCGGTAACGATGTAACGGCGGCCGACGAGCTTGTGATCGACTGTCGTGAGGGCACCCCAGACACCAGTCGGCGTCATCCAGGTCCGCGCAAGCCGCCGTTCGAGCTCGCCGTCCTCGAACATCAAATCCGTCGGTTGTGTCGGTTTGTCGTCCGCCGTCATCGCAGACTTTCCATATAGGCGGAAAGCTGCCGCAGCTCGTCACTGGAAAGTGGAACCATCGGCATGTTGTTTCCCGGTTTCAAGGTCTGCGGATCGGCGATCCAGGCGGCAAGTGAACCGCGGGTATTATCGAGCAACCCTGCCGCGATCGTCTGGCGACTGCCGACATGGGTCAGGTCCGGCCCCGTCGATCCCGATGCCTCGGTTCCGCGTATGGTATGGCAAGCCGCGCAAGGCTTGCGCATGAAGAGAGCCTTGCCGGCCGCAGCCTCTGGATCGGCCGGCGATACGCTATTGGCCTTCTGGGCGGCGGCCCAGCGCTGATAGGCGGCCATGTCCTCCGCGATGACGAACAGCGCCATATGGCTGTGCTGAAGCCCGCAGAATTCCGCGCATTGACCGCGATAGACACCTGGCCGTTCCGCTCGTATGGATATGACATTCTGCCGGCCGGGAATGAGGTCGCGCTTACCGGCGAGGCTCGGTACCCAGAAGGAATGAATGACATCCAGGCTTTCGAGCTCGATGCGAATATCGACACCAACCGGGATATGCATCTCATTGGCCGTCTGAAAGGACTTGGTCGGATCGACATCATCATAGATGAATTGCCACCACCATTGCTGGCCGCGAACCTTGATCGTAAGACCGGCATCCTCGGACATGCCGAGGCCGCGCGTTGCATGGAAGCTCGCAATCGTCAAACCCGCGATGATGACAACAGTCGCCGCGACGGCCGCCGTCACCAGCTTACCCATCCGCAGCTCACTTTCGGAGCTTGGACTTTCCCGCGGTCTCCTGGCGCGCAGCAATGCGAGGACCAGCACGATCATGACCAGTGCCCACACAGCGCAGCAGACGACCACGATCCCGATGATGAGATGCTTGAGCTGAACGGCCGCGGCCCCCTCGGCATTCAGGGCGGACTGAGCGCCGTTGCATCCTGCAATTAGGATGGCCGACAGGAGCAGGAAAACGGCAGCGCCCGCTTTCAATGGGATGGCTCCTGTACAGCGTTCGGTCCGGCAGGGCCCTCGTCGAACAGAATTGCCGCCGGCGCGCGGTTTTCCGCCGGACGGGTCTGCTTATCGTCATTGCGGCTCGGCGCGGTGGTCTTGGCCTTATATGCGCCGATCGTCTGGACGTAGCCTGCGAGTTGCCAGATCTCGTCAATCGTCATCTTGTCGCGAAAAGCCGGCATTCCATGCGGCCGGCCATCGCGGATGGAGGCGGCTATCGACACCATCCCCGGACCATAGAGCCACCAGCCATCCAGGAAAGAAGGACCGATCCCGCCACGCCCGTCGCCATGGCATGCCCCGCAACCGAACCAGGAATAGAGCCGTTTGCCCTGGCTAAGATCGTAAGCGGTGGTCTCATAGGGTTTGCCGAGGGCAAAATAGATTTCCGGCGGAGTGCCGCTGATACCGTTTGGCATCAGGCGCAGCTCGGCCAAGGCTGCTCCGACGGCGGGATCGGTTCGATATTGTCGCCCTTCTCGTGCATCGCCGATGAGCGCGGCCGCGCCGAGGGTCACCAGAAAAGCAACGGCTACGAATGTGCGATCAAGAAATTCTCTACTTACCTCCCACGGCATGGCTGATGTTCCAACCTGTTCGGGATTCAATGAACCGGAGCCGCGCCAGAGCGGACAAGGCGCACGGGCAGCAGCTTGTAAGACGGTGTCTTCGCCTTGGCGTCATGATGGCTCAACGGGAACAGCGGGTTGGCTTCCGGGTAGTAGGCGCAGCAACATCCTTCCGGCATGTCATAGGCAACAATGGTGAATCCTGTGACCCGCCGCTCCGTTTCCCGATCGATCGCGGTCACCAGATCGACGGCCTCGCCGTTGCTGAAGCCCAGGCGCCCTACATCCTTTGTGTTGACGAAGACGACCCGCCTGGTTCCTTCTATACCGCGATAGCGGTCGCTAAAGCCATAAATCGTCGTGTTGAACTGATCGTTGGAGCGCAACGTCGCGAGATGAAGGATATCGTCGCTTTGCGCATCGAGCGAAAACTCCGGAAACAGGCGGTCAGGCGTAATGAAATTGGCCTTGCCGTTGGGGGTCACCCATTTACGTTCCCGCGCGGGCAACGGTCTTGGAATGCCGCCAGGATGGAACATGCGCTCGTTGAAGTCCTTGAACGTCTCCGGATAGGTTTGCTCGATGGCGTCGCGGATGGTCGAATAGTCAGCAACCCAGCGGTCCCATGGCACGACACCCTTGGTCAGCGTCGCCTTTGCCATTCCGGCGATGATTGCGGGCTCGGAAAGCAATTCCGGACTGGCGGGCTTGGCCCTTCCACGCGAGCCGTGAAAATGCGCGACCGAGCTTTCCATCGAAACCGCCTGCGGGCCGCTCGCCTGTTCATCGATTTCGATGCGGCCGAGACACGGTAGGAGATAGGCGATTTCGCCATGAATGACGTGGCTGCGATTGAGCTTGGTGGCGATCTGGACGGTCAGGCGCAGCTTCCGCCATGCATTCTCCATCGCGACGGTTTCAGGAATGGCTCGCAGAAAATTTCCGCCGAGGCTGACGAACGCCCGCGTCTCGCCTTCAAGAATCGCTTTGCATGTTTCGACCGTGGTGTGGCCGATCCATTCCGGCGGCTGGAACTGATAGAGTGCGGCCAGCTTGTCCAGCGGCACGAGGCCCGGCTTTTCCGTGATCCCCACCGTGCGCTGACCCTGAACATTCGAATGGCCACGGACTGCGCAGATATTGGCCCCCGGCTTACCGATATTGCCGCGCAGAAGCGCGAGATTAACGACCATATGTACGTTTTGGACACCCATGACATGCTGCGTAAGGCCCATGCCATAGACCATGAGAACCGCATTCGAGTTGGCATAGGTCGAAGCAGCCTGCTGCATCTGGGCCCGCGTCAGGCCCGAGACACGCTCCAGCTCGGCCCAATCGTAAATTCGCGTCGCGGCCGCGAATTCCTCGAAGCCCGCGGTATGTTGGCGGATGAAATCGTGGTCAAGGACATGCTTCTTGTCGGCGGCTGCCATCGCTGCGGCAAAGGCGACCGTTCCGGCATCGGAGGGATCGTCCGGTATCGCATCGCTTCCCGTGACCTTGCTGGTACCGGATGCTTTCAGAGCATCGTCGGCCTCGATCAGCGCCTTGCACACTCCGAAAAGCGCGGCGATATCGCCGCCGTTCTTGACCTGGTAGTATTCCGAGGAAATCGGCGTTTCCTTGCCGGTGAGCATCTGACCGGGCATCTGAGGATTGATGAAACGCTGCAGCCCCGGCTCGGGAAGTGGGTTGAAGGTGACGATCTTGACGCCTCGGTTGACCGCATCCTGCAGGTCGTGAAGCATTCTCGGCGAGGACGTACCAACGTTCTGCGCAAGATAGAAGATGCAGTCGCAATTTTGGAAATCGGACAGAATGGCCGTACCGATCGAAGCGCCGATGCTGTCCGGCAGGGCGACGGATGTGCTTTCGTGGCACATGTTTGACGAATCCGGCAAATGATTGCTGCCGTATATGCGCGCGAACAACTGATACATGTAAGCCGTTTCGAGCGACGCCCGCCCAGACGTATAGAAATCAACCTGCTCTGGGGACAGCGCCCTCAACTCGCGGCCGATCTCCTCAAAAGCCACATGCCAGGCTATGGGTACGTATTTGTCCTTTTCCGCATCCCAGCGCATGGGATGCGTCAGACGCCCTTGTTCCTCGAGATCATGGTCGGGCCAGGTTTCAAGTTCGGTGAGCGTATGTGCCGCGAAGAAGGCACGATCGGCGCGCCGGTTGGTAACTTCCCAACTGGTAGCCTTGGCACCATTTTCGCAGAACTCCAACGGATGAGGCTTGGCAGGCTTGCCCCAAGCGCAACTGACGCACATGTAGCCGTCGGACTTGTTCTGATGCGCCAGAAGGGATGGGCCCGCGATCGGAATATGCTCCCGGAGGAGAATGCCACCCACCGACTTCGCAGAACCCCATCCACCTGCTGCGGGTTTGCCGGCTGTTTTCGATGGTTCGTTTCTCGGGTGGGTAGCCATGATGAAGATCCTCGATTTCCCACAAAGAACCAACGACAAGCTTTTCTGTTCCCTAGCGCCCGTGCCGGCGACGACGGCCATGGCGTCAGCCGGCATTGCCGCTAGAGCCGGATGATTTTAGGTCGAGTCAACCTAAAATCTGAATCCGCTCTAGAATCAAAAAAGCAGAGCGTGATGTCGTCCGAAAACCGCCTACACTTTTCGGCATCACGCTCTAGAGATCGATGAGTGCGTAAGGCTTGCCCGTGGGTTTCTCGATGTGGGCGGCGACATTGAAAACTGGTGCTCCTGCGGGGGTCCGGCTCTCATAGCTGCCCCGGTGCGCGTGTCCATGGACGACTGCATCGACCTTGAAGCGATCGATCGTTTCGGCAAGACGCGATGAGCCGAGAAAGGGAAAGATTTCCGGCGGTTCGCCGACGACTGTATCCGTGATCGGCGCATAGTGCAGAACCACCATGGAGCGGCTGGCCCGAACCTGACGCATGGCGTTTTCCAGCCGCATGGTTTCATCGACGCTTTCAGCAACCATCGCCTTGATGGCGGGCTCTCCGAAGGAACTCAGCATGTAGCGTCCAAACCCTCCGGCAAAACCTTTCACGCCGACGAAGCCAACTCCGTCGATCTCCACTGCTCGGCCGTTCAAAAGCTTCACGCCAACGCCCGTGAGAATGGACGTTACCTCCTCGACGGCACCGCTTTCATAATCATGATTGCCGAGCACCGCCACCACCGGAACCGTGCAGTTGCGCAGGTCGGCGGCAAGCAATTCGGCCTCTTTCGGCTTGCCGAGGTCGGTCAGATCACCGGCGATGACCAAGACATCGGCGACCGAACAAATGTCGGCAAAAAGCGCCTTATAGGATTGCTCCCGATCTTCCTTGACATGAAGGTCTGCGACGGCGGCGACTCTCAATTTCCGTCGTTGATCATTGGCCATCGTCAACTCTCCTCTTCGCCGTCGCCGCTTACGTCGGCGAAGCCCCATTCCTTCACGTCAATTTCAAAATCGACACGAGAATACATCCGGCCGCGGCATATCTTCGTCTGTGGCAAAGGCAGGTCACGCTGAGCGCTTAAACGGTCGAGTAGCTCGTCCATCAGCCAGTCCGGAATTTTGTCGCGCTCGGAAGGATAGATCCAGCGGAAATTGAGAAGATGGATCAGCAACACTTCCCAATTTACCTCGAGATATTCCAGCAGCTTACGCCAATCGATCTTGTCGTGTGCCTTCAGGATCACATGGGCGACGTCGGCACCGTCATAGCGATGCCGGAGCTGAACGAAGCATTTCGACCAGATTAGCTCGGTTGCCCCAGCGATGCGAACGGAGCAATCGCACATCTGGAACCGGCGGGCGTCCTCGAACCAGTTATCGTTTACAGGCGTCGCTCCATCAGGGGATGCAAAGATCACATCGAAGAAGTGCCGTCCCTTGGAGATCTTCCCTAGCCAGCGCTCATCTATCACCTCTATCGAATAGCCATGACTCTGAAAATTCGAGAGAATCCGTAGAAAATCGCCTGCCTTGCAAAAAATATCGCAATCCTTCGTTTCGCGCGAAATTCCCGTGTAGGCGCTGACCGCGTAAGTGCCCGCGACGAGGAACGGGATCCTGGACTCAACGAGATCCTTGATAACACTCGCAACGAAGGCCTCAGCATCCGGATCGGTTAACTTAGGCACCGCCTTCGCTTCCATCGGCGAATTATCCCTGGTGCTCAAATCCATATTCGCGGGAGCATTCATTTGATCGCCGCCTAGCTGAAGACATATTAACTTGAACACCGTCGACGGGCGGTTGTTCCATTGCCCATTTAAGACAGATGTTGATGCGCCACTGAGCGCACGGACAACGGATCATCAGTAAGGGGTATTCGCGAACTGCTTGTCCTTGCAAACGCATCGCGGTGGTCGAGGTGCTAAGCCGTCCGCCCCGATTAAGGCTTCCATGACGGTACCAACCGTCACTGCGTTGGAACTCGCCCGGCTCTATTCGATTATATGAGGAAAAGGAGCTGCGCGGGACGCCACGAGGACTCGGTCGTGAAACTGCTTATTGTCGCCCTTTTCCTAGTCTGCTTATCGTCCTGCTCGGATGAACAGCAACAGCGCGACCGAAAAATTCGTGATGTGCTCTCATGGAGCGCGACGGCGGAGATGGTCTTGGACGCGCGAACGGAAATGCGCGTATCGAATAGTTTTGCCATCCTAACGATAGAGCGGTGCGCAAAGGAAATCGGCTCCCTATCGAAGGAGCTTCCGACATTCCCGGAGAATTTGGCTGCCCTCGCCGGCCGGTTGAATATGGTCACCGATTCAGCGCATCGCGAGCTCATCAATGGCCGGACGGATGGGCTTTCCCAATATGTTCGCGATTTGCGAAGCCTCGAAAGCGACTTGAGAGCTAAATCAGGAGCAGCAGATTGAAGAAATTGCTGCAGGTATCGCTTGGCGTCATCACCAGCATCGGCGGTTTTCTTGAAACGGGAAATATCGCGACCTCCGCCCAAGCAGGAGCAGCCTATGGTTATACTCCCCTTTGGGCTATTGTTCTCGGCACGATCTGTGTGATTTTCCTCGTTGAAATGTCGGGGCGCTTCGCAATCGCGAGCCATTATACGATCGTCGACGGAATTCGGGATCGCTTCGGCTCCAATATTTTTCTTCTCACTGCATCCGTGGTCTTTATCGTCAATCTTCTCGTTCTTGCCGCCGAAATCGGCGGCATCTCGCTTGCGCTGCAATTCCTGACTGGCGTGAAATTTCCGTGGTGGTCATTGCCGGTGACATTTACCGCTTGGCTGCTGCTCTGGCGGGGCACATTCGGCCTTATCGAGAATGGCATATCGTCTTTGGGGCTTCTGGCGCTCGCTTTCGTCGTCGCCGTGTTTGTCATGGATCCGCACTGGGGCGAAATCGCGAAAGGACTTGTGCCGACGCTGCCGAGTAAAGATCCGCTACATTATAGCTTCATCGTCGTCGGAATATTGGGCGCTGTCATTTCGCCCTATCTCTTTTACTTCTATTCCTCGGGTGCCATCGAAGACGAATGGGACAAGACCTACTTTGGCGCCAATCGCGCGATCGCGATCCTTGGCATGAGTTTCGGCGCGATCATTACCGCCGCAGTCATGGTTCTGGCTGCAATGATTTATCCCTCAAACGGGATTGAGGATATTGAAGGATATGAGCAGATTGCCATGATCCTCACGCCCGCCTTTGGAAAATGGGGACTTTGCCTCTTTGCGATCTCGCTCGGGATTACATGTTTGGGCGCGACCCTCGAGGTGAGCCTGGCACAGGCCTATCTAATTGCACAAGGCTTCGGATGGAATTGGTCGGAAAACATGAAGCCGAAAGAAAATCCCGCCTTCTGCCTTGTCTACACAGCCTGCCTTATGATTGCCATGATCCCAATCGTCATCGGCTTGGATCCGCTTCGGATCACCATCTTTTCGATGGCCCTCTCAGCTCTCAGCCTGCCGTTCGGCGTGGTTCCCTTCCTTATCCTGATGAACGATCCGACCTATGTAGGGAAGCACAGAAACGGGTGGATCGGCAATGCCGCGGTCATCTTTATCGTCGCGATGGCTTTCGTGCTTTCGATTGTAACTACACCTCTGGAGATCCTGGGAGGCTGACATGTATCTTGTGCGCGACGTTCTGGATAAGCAGGTGGTCGATCGCAGACAGGCTCGTATCGGAAAGGTCGACGGTATCGTGCTTACGACCGAAAACGACGACCGGCTCAAGATCAGCTTTGTCGAAATGGGCCATTTGACATTGCTGCGAAGGCTGAGCCAGCGCCTATATCGCTGGCTGCTTGCCTTTTCCCAACGGGCGCGGGCAGAGCGCGATCAATGCCCCTATCGGATTCCTTGGTCGAAGGTCACTGATGTGGGCATCGACATTGAAGTTGATATCGACAACAGCGAAACACCACTAGAACAGACGCAGGAATGGTTGAGGCAACATATTCTCAGGCGCATTCCGGGAGGGTTGTCATGACGGAGATACATCTGGAGCTCCTGCTTGGAATGAAGGTTCACGACTTAAATGGTCAGCCGATCGCACGCTTGGAAGAGATCAAAGCGGAAGCTGCGGACGAAGATTTCTTCGTTGTCGAATATCACCTCGGAGCTCTTGGCTTGCTGGAAAGACTATCGGCAACGACGATCGGCAACGTCATGCTACGGCTCTTCGGATTCGAACAGCGGCCGACTGGCTATATCGTTCCATGGGATAAGCTCGATGTAGGGAATTCTGGTCAACTTAAACTCCGATGTACCGTCGACGAACTCAGGACGAGCGCACCGTAACGCATTTCGGCTAAAGCGTGGTGCATTGGGAATCCTCCTTACTTGACCTCGCTTTCGAGCCGGTCGGTCACCTGTTTGATTTCCTTCTACGGACGGATCACTCACACTTCTTATGATTGTCGGCGGTTTGTCATATGACGGTGCGACGAGATTTTCCGGGTGCGAGATCGGAAGATCAAAAGCCACGTCTCACGAGCACGCGCGACATCGGTTAAAATGCTCGGCGAGAATTCGGTAGGTGGTGGTGCTTCGATCCATTAGGACCTGATTGGCGGCCGCCGGGGCAGCCGCCGGCTGGATTGAATCGATCAGCTCTTGATGGCGATGCGTTTGACTTGCGACTGCGCCTTCTCACTCTTCGGCAAGGTTACGGTCAGCACGCCATTCTTGAAGCGGGCATCGACCTGCTCTTCGTTGACCTCGACGCCAAGCGGGATGCGGCGCTCGAAGCGGCCGTAATAGCGCTCGGAGAACTGGCGATCCTTGTCCTCGTTCTCGGAACGCTTTTCGCCCTTCAGCGTCAGCACACCATCGTTGAGCAGGACCTCGATGTCGTTCTCCTCAAGCCCGGGCACTTCGGCGGTCACCTTGATCTCCTTGGCAGTGTCGGAGATCTCGACGTTCGGCCAGCCGGCACTGAAGACGGAGCCTTTTCCGAAGGATGACAGGCCGGTGCCGAAGCCGCGGAAGACATTATCAAATAGACGGTTTACCTCGCGATGAAGCGACAGGAAGGGATCACGGTCGTCGTCGCGCAGGACAGTCGGAATCTGATTGCCATTGTTGCGATTCCAGGGAATCAAATCGCGAACACTCATGTTTTTCTCCTTTCCGTTTGCTCACTTGGCAAAGTTCGCCTGGAGGCGCCGAGCCATGCTCGGCGCCTTTGTGCGAATTGCGCTTGTGTGGAAGCTTAAGCCGCCTGCTTTTCGGCCTCTATTTGCTTCGTCTCAGGCTTTGATAGAGCCATATCGGTCGTAATGGCGATCTGGCGCGGCTTCATTTCTTCGGGGATTTCGCGCTTTAGATCGATCGTCAGCAGACCATTGACGAGACCGGCACCTACCACCTTGACGTGATCGGCAAGCTCGAACCGGCGCTGGAACGAGCGGCCGGCGATGCCGCGATGCAGATACTGCACATCTTCAGCATTTGCCTTCTGGCCCGAGACGACGAGCATGTTCTGCTCCTGGGTGATCGTCAATTCGTCCTGCGAGAAGCCCGCCACTGCCATGGCGATGCGATAGCTATCCTCGCCGGACTTGACGATGTCGTACGGGGGCCAGTTGTCGATCGTGTCGACGCGACTTGCCGCTTCGAGCGCATTCAACATTCGATCGAAACCGATGCTCGACCGGAACAGGGGTGAGAAATCGAGGTTTGTCCTCATAGCCATATCCTCCTTATAAGCAACATGGATACAAGGAGACGCCAAGAGCATGACGTCTCCTGGACTTCGTTCGATTCCCATTGGGCAATCGAACAATATTAATATAATTCCGTGGCTTACAGTTTCAAGAGTAGCGCAACTCCCCGACAAAAAAATTGATTTTCGCGTGACCAGATTCGGGTAATACGGCAGATGCCGAGCGGCAGAGTTACCGCCATGGTTGACGTACTGGCTCCGATAGAGAGAATAGGCAAGGCGACGACACTGCCTTCTTCGCCGCCGGCCTATGCCGTTGTCAGCACCCTGATATCGCCTCGACGATCAATGACGTCGACCACGACCTGGCGACCGGATCGGCGGATGGTGACGTCGGCCGACCCATTGCCGATCTGCAGGCGTCGCAGCGACACCTCATCAAGGAAAGGAGGCAGCTGCGGCTCGTTGAAGCTGACGTGCTGCGCGTTCGGATCAAAATCAAGGCCTAGGCACGATTGCAGCAGGAAGAGCGGCGCGGCAGCCGCCCATGCCTGCGGAGAACAGGCGACTGGATAGAAGGTCGGTCCCTGCGCCTGCTGGCGCGGCAGCCCGCAGAAGAGTTCAGGAAGCCGGCGCAGGTCGATATAGGTCGAGGCCGTAAACAGGCCTTCGAAAATGCGCGCTGCTTCAGCGCGATAGCCGTAGCGGGCAAGGCCGGCGGCAATCAGGGCATTGTCATGCGGCCAGATCGAGCCGTTATGATAGCTCATGGGATTGTAACGCGCCTCGGTCGAGGCGATGGTGCGGATACCCCAGCCGCAGAAGGACGAAGCACCCATCAGCGTTCGGGCAACGACGCGTGCCCTTTCGGGATAGGCTATGCCGGTGAAGAGGGCATATCCGGCATTGGACGATCGAACCCTGCAAGGGCGCTTATTTCCGTCCAAAGCAAGTACATAAGTGCCGAGTTCCTCGTCGAAAAAGCTCGTGTCGAAAGCCCGGCGCAAGGCCTCCGCCCTCGCCAGGAATTTCGCGGCTCGTTCCGCCTTGCCGAGCCTGCGAAAGATCTCGGCGGCCCCCTGCCAGGCGCCGTAGAGATAGGCCTGCACCTCGGCAATCGCGATCGGTCCCTTCGCAAGCGTGCCGTCGATGTGAAAGATGGAATCGTGGCTGTCTTTCCAAGCCTGATTGATTAGGCCCTCTTCCGTCCGTCGTCCATATTCGACGAAACCGTCGCCGTCTCGATCGCCATGTTCGTCGATCCAGGCAAGAGCCGCCTCGATGGCAGGGAGCAGCGACTGGATCGTGGCAAAATCTGCCGTACGTTTGAGGTATTCGCCAGCCAGCAGCACGAAGAGGAGCGTGGAGTCGATACTGCCATAATAGCGGCGGAAAGGCACTTCACCGAGTTCGGCCATCTCTCCATAGCGGACCTCGTGCAAAATCTTGCCTGGTTCCGCGTCCGCGATAGGGTCGATCTCCGCCGCCTGGTTGGCCGCCAGGTGGCCGAGCACCCCGCGGGCGATCTGCGGATCGAGCCAGAGCGTTTCCAGCGCGGTGATCAGGGCGTCGCGGCCGAAGACGGTGCTGAACCAGGGAATGCCGGCATAGGGATAAGGTCCTTCCGGCTTGTCGGTCATCAGCAAGTAGAGGTCGGAGACGCTGCGGCGAACCACCTCGTTGAAGATCTCGTTGGACGTAACGATCGATGCCGCGCGTGAGGAAGACGAACGCAAGGCTCGGCGCGCATCCCTTAGAGCAAGGAAAAAGGAACGGTGGCTCGGTCGCCGGCCAGCGACCCGATCGCAACCTATCTCGATGAAAAACGATCGCGCCTCATGCGGCTCAAGATGGAGATCATAAATAACCTGATCGCTGCAAATTTGATCCGGCCTTGGATCAAAGCAAATGCGGGTCGACCGCTTTCGCTCATCAAGCCCGATATAGGAGAGCAAGATCGAATCCTGCTCCACCACGGGGGTAAGATGGCGGCCTTTGCGTACTCTCACAGTGCCGCGAACCTCGAACAGGTCGGCGAAATCGGCCGCAAATACGATTTCGAGACGAACATGCTGCCGCCGATCGTCATAATTCCGGATGGCCAGCCGCTCGTGGCAACCGCCATTCCACAAGAAGCGGGATCTGCGAAGATGAATGAGATCATGGCCGAGCGTGAGCTTACCTTTTTCGTCGAAAAGATCGGGGTTGGTGAGATCGCAGGTGAGCGTCGCGTTATCCTCACGCAGCGTCGACGACAACAGCATTGGCCGCTTGCCGTTGAACGTCAGATAGAAATGCGAAAGATAACGCGTATCACGATGGAAAAGGCCCTCCGGGCTACCAGGCCCGGAAAGCGCATCGCCATTGTGGTCGAAGACGGCGAAGGTATCGCCGTGCTTCAAGGTGCGCGGTCGCCGCTCCTGCAGGGATGCGGTTGCCGGGATGAAGAATTGCGCCACCGGGGCGGCCGGCTCTGCCGACGCGACGGATGGCTTGCTGTCCACAGAAGCGGTCGACATGCTGCCATGTCTCCTACGCCACGACCTGGAGATCCAGATCCTGGCCATTGGCTCGGCGCAGTGACGCCGCCTTCGTGCGAACGCCGGGCAGGTTACGATAGATAGCGAGATAGTCTCGCGCCATCCGTTCCGCGCTGAAACGCCGTTCGAAAGTCGCTCGTACCTTGTGGCGATCCATGCGCAGCGCCCATTCGACATTCTCGGCCGCCTCCGTAACACTATCGACGACGATGCCTGAAACACCGTTATCAATCACTTCCGGAACCGAACCGCATCCGAACGCGACTACCGGGGTGCCGCATGCCATTGCCTCGATCATCACCAGCCCGAACGGTTCGGGCCAGTCGATCGGGAAAAGCAACGCGCCGGCATTACCAAGGAAATCGGCCTTCTGGTGCTCGTTGATTTCGCCGATGAACTCGACGTTCGGATGGCTCTTGACCATCGGCGCGATCACCGTGTCCCAATAGGCCTTGTCCGTATTGTCGATCTTGGCGGCGATCTTCAGCGGCATACCAACCTTGGTTGCGATGCGGATCGCGCGATCCGGACGTTTCTCGGGGGAGATTCGTCCCAGGAAGGCAAGATAGTTGCCTTTGGGCTTTGCCGTGAAGGAAAGAAGATTGGTCGGAAGACCGTGATACACAGTTCCGGACCAGTTGACCGGTGGCATCGGGCGACGCTGATCATTGGAGATCGATACAAGCGGGATATCAGGAAAAGCCTTGTAGAAAGGCTTGAGATCCGGCAGGTCGAGACGTCCATGTAGCGTCGTGACTGTACGATCCGCAAAATCCCGGATCAGCGGGAAATGCAGGAGATCAATATGGAAATGTAGGACATCGAATTCATGCGCCCGCCGGCGGATCTCCTCCAGCAGGACGACTTGATGCGGAAGGTGGTCCTTGACGGCCGAATTGAGCCTGAGCGCGACGTCCGAGCACGCCACCAAGGTTGCATCGGTAACGGAGTCACCGCTAGCAAACAGCGTGACGTCGTGACCCTGAGCGACAAGTTCTTCGGTAAGATAGGAAACGATGCGCTCGGTTCCCCCATAGAGCTTCGGTGGAACGCTTTCGGCAAGCGGCGCAATCTGGGCGATCTTCATCGGCAAAACCTCCTCATAAGAGCAAAGAATGGACGGCAAAAATCGGGGTAGCGTCCTAAAAAGGCACGCGTTTACAAGGCGACGTCTAGGCTTCTGATATCTGGCGGCGGCGACCTCCCTTTCTAAGGCTGCTAGAAACAAAACGGCCGGTGAAACGGCGCAGCCGCAATCTCTGACGACGAAGTTTATCGGCCTCCGCAGGCTGCAACGAGATCATGTCTTGGCCGTTATCCAAGGACTTTAAAGCGGCGATGATGTCATCATAGGAGACGACATGGTCCGCGCCTGGAAAGCGCCGAAAGCCGGGCATCGATTCGATTGCAAATATATCCGAGGCCCAGGACGCAAGAATGGCGCGCTTGTGATCCTTGGCGATATGCTCTGCCGACAGAACATCGCGCGGATGGGCAAAATGTCGGCCAGGATACAACAAATGCGCCGAGGTGACCGCAGCGGTGGATGGGTCGCTTATTGTGATATTGTCGGTTTCCTTTCTCATATCTGGCTCCATCGATGTCTGATCGCTGAGTTCTGGCCACGTTAAGAAGCTTCAGCTTGGTCGGTTACCCTTCATGGCGCCCCTTCAGCAAATGAATTGCCTTCGAGCTCGGAGAGTGCCGCCGCACGCAAGGCTGACGGTTCGTGCAGGGCTCTGCTATAATATCTTGCGACCGTCGCCATGATCTGCGCAACGGCAGTAGGATCACGTGAGAGCCCTTTACCACGCGCTATCGATTTGACGACGTCCATGCAGATCCGCAGATCTTCCCGCGAAAGAGAAAGATGGCTGTTCATCCTTCTGCCACCTCCGGGAAGGTGCCGCGTGCACCCTGCACCAGTATTTTCAGCTGCTGCGGATTCCTTACTCCCTGGCGGTATAGTTCTATTACTATAGCAGCGATCCGCTCGCCCTCTTCCGATTTGCGCGGAATATTCGCCGCTGTCCGGATCTCATCAAAAACGCGCTGGCAAAGGTCCAGGTCGCGCGAATCGAGCGGCGCATCTGATCTCTTGATGATCGTCTGAACCATTCGTGATCTCCATTGCGGAGCCCGCTCCACTAAAGGGTGGAGCGGGCTTGCCCGTTAGAAGTCCATTCCTGTTCCAGCGGGCAATGCGGGAGGTGCCTCCTTCTTCGGCTTTTCGGCAATCATGGCTTCCGTCGTCACCAGCAAGCCCGCGACCGAAGCTGCATCCTGAAGTGCAGTGCGCACGACCTTGGCCGGATCGATGACGCCTTGAGCATAGAGATCGCCATATTCATTCGTCTGGGCATTCCAGCCATAGGAGAAGTCGGTCTTCTCGCGCAGCTTGCCGACGATGATCGAACCTTCCGCGCCGGCATTCTCTGCTATTTGGCGAACCGGAGCCTCGATTGCCCGGCGAACAATATCGACGCCGACGCGCTGGTCGTCGTTTTCCGTCTTGAGACTGTCAAGCGCCTTGACGGCTCTCAGCAGAGCAACGCCGCCGCCCGGCAGGATGCCTTCCTCGACCGCGGCTCGGGTCGCATGCAGCGCATCATCGACACGGTCCTTCTTTTCTTTCACTTCGACTTCCGTCGAGCCGCCAACGCGGATAACGGCAACGCCGCCAGCGAGCTTGGCAAGGCGTTCCTGCAGCTTTTCGCGGTCGTAGTCGGAGGTGGTTTCTTCGATCTGGGCCTTGATCTGGGCAACGCGGCCTTCGATGTCCGATTTCGAGCCGACGCCATCGATAATGGTCGTATTCTCCTTCTCGATCGCCACCTTCTTCGCCCGGCCGAGCATGTCGAGGGTGACGTTCTCGAGCTTGATGCCGAGATCTTCGGAGATGACAGTGCCGCCCGTCAGGATGGCGATGTCTTCCAGCATGGCCTTGCGGCGATCGCCGAAGCCCGGAGCCTTGACGGCAGCGATCTTCAGGCCACCGCGCAGCTTGTTGACGACGAGGGTCGCAAGAGCTTCGCCTTCGACGTCTTCAGCGATGATGAGGAGCGGCTTGCCGGTCTGAACGACGGCTTCCAGGATTGGAAGTAGCGACTGCAGGTTCGAAAGTTTCTTTTCGTGGATGAGGATATAGGGATCCTCGAACTCCACCCGCATCTTGTCGGCATTGGTGACGAAATACGGGCTGAGATAGCCGCGGTCGAACTGCATGCCTTCGACGACTTCGAGTTCGGTCTCGGCGGTCTTGGCTTCTTCAACCGTGATGACGCCTTCGTTGCCGACCTTCTGCATGGCTTCGGCAAGATAACGGCCGATCTCGGCATCGCCGTTAGCCGAAATGGTGCCGACCTGGGCGATCTCGGCATTATTCGAGATCTTGCGGGCGTTGGTCTTCAGTTCCGCCACGACAGCGTCGACGCCGAGGTCTATGCCGCGCTTCAGATCCATCGGGTTCATGCCGGACGCGACCGCCTTGGCGCCTTCCTTGACAATCGCTTGAGCGAGAACCGTCGCTGTCGTGGTGCCATCGCCGGCAAGATCGTTGGTCTTGGAGGCGACTTCGCGCAGCATCTGGGCGCCCATGTTCTCGAACTTGTCCTCCAGTTCGATTTCCTTGGCGACGGTAACACCGTCCTTGGTGATGCGCGGAGCGCCGAAGGACTTGTCGATGACGACATTGCGCCCCTTCGGGCCGAGCGTGACCTTCACGGCATTGGCGAGCACATCGACCCCTCGCAGCATGCGTTCACGGGCATCGGTGTGAAACTTGACTTCTTTCGCAGCCATTTCTTTAACTCCTCAATAGGCAGCTATCAGACTGATGGTTCGTGGCGTGGAGGCTCAGGCAGCCTGTTTCCGCTCGGCCTGGGCTTCAATAATGCCCATGACATCGCTTTCCTTCATGATGAGCAGGTCTTCGCCGTTGATCTTGATCTCAGTGCCGGACCATTTTCCGAACAAGATGCGATCACCAGCCTTGACGTCGAGGGCCTGAATCTGGCCTGCGTCGTTGCGCGCGCCCGGCCCGACGGCGATAACCTCGCCTTCCTGCGGCTTTTCCTTGGCGGTGTCGGGAATGATGATGCCGCCCTTGGTCTTTTCCTCGGAATCGACGCGGCGGACAAGAATGCGATCATGAAGCGGTCGGAACGACATGTTTTCCTCCGTTGAGCAAAAAAGATGACGTTGATCCCCTCACCGGACCGGATGACCAGTCCGGGCGGGTGCAAAACCTCGTTCGAGCCTTTTGCGCGAAATGATCTGGTTTTGGGATTTTTCGATTTCAAGAGGGATGGACAAAAAAATTAGCACTCACCTCAGGCGGCTGCTAACATGCTGGAATGGAACAAGAAAATAGCACTCTGCGTTGAAAACCCATTGATGGCCGCAAAAATTTGCGCCACCATCCGACTGTCACGAAACGGAGATGAAGCATGCGATTTTCGTCGGAACTGGAAGGTCAACTAAACGGCTATGGGCTGACCACCGCGCATATCCTCTATCACATTCCCGATTTCGAATCCGTCCTGCAGACCTACGTCTGGCAGGATTACGACCTGGCGCCCGATTTTCCCGAAATGCATAGGTTCCTCGATTTCTGGCAAACCAATCTCGACGGGCCGCTGCATTCCGTCCGCTACAGCCATCGGCGCCTGATCGGTCCAAACGAATGGCGTCGCGTCGAAGGCGAGTTCAAGCTCCATTAAGACCCGAACCGAAACTTTCCTTCCCCAGTCTTCGATAATCAAGGCTTGATGAGCTCGGTCGTTCTCCCTTGCCAACCCTCGACAGGCCGGGGAGGCTCAGGCTCAGCTCCTGCCGGGCGGAGAAGATTATCGGCTGGAAGGATTTGAATCCTTGCTGGCCTTGTAGGTTCATCAGGAACGGGGCGCGTCATCCTCGTAACGCCCTATCGTGATTATTTATTGCATGCGAAGAATGTCAGCATCGACGGGCCGATATCTCCATCAGTCCTGCTCACGGCTTTCACCAATAACTTTGTCGATCAGACCTTAATTGCGTGGGAAGGCCGAGTAAGCGGAGAAGCATTCCAGTCACGCGTGCCATTTGGTCCGCTTTTCCTGTTTTTGACGGCGGCTAGCCCGCCATCATGCGCGCCTCATCGTCTATCCTCCTCGTACTGCTCCGCGCCTTCGATCGATAAAAGCCAGGGTTCCCGCCGTTTGGTCCAAACCTCATAGGTGGGCCTGAGATGCGTGGGTGCCGCGCTCAGGACCCCAAGCTTGATCTCGACCTCGTTATCGCCAACGGCAAACACGCGCGAACCGCAACGCGGGCAAAACTCGCGTCCAGCGAACTCGCTCGTCGCGCCTTCATAGTGAAATTCACTTGCGGGCCATAGGCCGAAATAAGTGAAGGCGGATCCGCTTTCCTGCCGGCAATCCGTGCAATGACAAATGCCGATACGTAGCGGTTTTCCGCGCACCGTTAGACGCACTTGCCCGCAACGGCATGATCCGGTTAATTCCTTCACGGGATTGTCCTCGTCATCGCTTACATTCGTGATTGGGCCTTCCCCGCGGCTGACCTGTTCGGTCCGCCAGCGTCCATCGGACAGCTGGTAGCTGATTTCGGTATCTTCGCCGCCCTGCTGTTGGCGGGCCGCCGCAGATTTGGCGGCGGCAAGCGCACTCCCGTGATCGGGAAACGTCTCCGACCAAACATCACCGACGCGATAGGCAAAACCCTCGTCATGGATACCAACGTGATATGTTAACGGCATTAGCTCCTCCGGCTCGGCCGAGCACTCGTGGAATTTGGAAACGGTACGACAAGGGTCGATCCCTTCCAGGAGGAACACCCATGCATTATCTCACGGCCTCCCATCAAAGTTCGGAGACCAGGAAAAGTTTCCAAACAGCAACAGATATTTACGTTTGCAAGAAACAAAACGGAGCCGACCGGCCTGGATTCCAGACCAAAATTCCGGTGAATGGCAGTTTTACATGGCGCGAGGGCTAATGGGATGGGCAACCCGTTCGCGGCGTAGCACAAGAAATCATGTGAGCTACAAAACGACAACCAAGTGCCAATATTCGTTTCATCGGCGGCCGGGGCAGTGAGATAACTAAAGCCGCATACCGCCGGAATAACCTAATATCGACGGTACCTTCGACTGGACGGGATCGAGATTTCCGTCGCTTGTCCGAGCTTCCACGCTCTTAAAGACCCGCGACGTGCATTTTCATTTCACTCACGCTTGTTTCAGGCGGGCCTCAAAAGCGAGAGACTGCGGGCTTCAAGTTTCAAGAATTTCTTGTCGACCCCGCCCCGATCCTGCCCATCAGGATCGGATGTCGATAGTTCCAGCGCCCAGCGTTTGTCATCCGGCAAGGTAAAGTCGACATCTCCATCACGAGGGTTGAAAAGGACTAGAATATCATCCCAGCCCTCTTCGAAGGGTTGCTCACGCGACAGGCGCAGGCCGATCGCCGTGTTCGCTTCATCGTCCCATTGCTCGTCCGTCTGCTCTCCGCCGGTCGGATTGAGCCAGGTGACAATCAGACCGTCGCGCCAATTTTCTCGTCTGAGGATGGAATGTGCCTGACGCAAGGCGATCAGCCGTTTGACGAAGGTATAAAGCGCCTCGGCGCTGCCATATCGATCGTCCCAATGCAGCCAGCTGAGTTCGTTGTCCTGACAGTAGCCATTGTTGTTGCCCATCTGGCTGCGGCCGGCCTCATCACCCGCCAGCAGCATCGGCGTACCATGCGACAGAAAGAGGGTCGCGAGAAAATTGCGTTTCTGGCGCTCTCGAACGGTATTGATGGCTTCATCATCCGTCGGACCTTCAGCGCCGTGATTGTAGCTGCGGTTGTCGTTGTGGCCGTCATTGTTGTCTTCGCCATTGGCCTCATTATGCTTCTCGTTATAGGAGACGAGATCATTAAGCGTGAAGCCATCGTGGGCGGCGATGAAATTGACACTGGCCCATGGGCGGCGGCCGCGAAGGTCATAAACATCGCCCGACCCTAGGATGCGGGCGGCAAAATCCCTTGTCATGCCAGGTGTGCCCTTCCAGTAATCCCGGACCGTGTCGCGATATTTGTCATTCCACTCCGCCCAGCCCGGCGGGAATCCCCCCACCTGATAACCGCCGGGGCCAATGTCCCACGGCTCGCCGACAAGTTTGACTTTGGCGAGCACCGGATCCTGGCCGACCGCGTCGAAGAAGCCGCTGCGCTGATCGAAACCCTGAGGTTCGCGGCCAAGAATGGTGCCGAGATCGAAACGAAAGCCATCGACATGCATTTCTTCGACCCAATAGTGCAGCGAATCCGTCACCATTTGCAGCACGCGCGGATGCGACGTGTTGATCGTGTTACCGGTGCCGGTGTCGTTGATGTAGTAGCGGGGCTGGTCCGGCAGGGTGCGGTAATAGGAGAAATTGTCGATACCCTTGAAGGAAAGGGTCGGACCGAGTTCATTGCCCTCCGCGGTATGATTATAGACAACGTCGAGGATGACCTCGATACCGGCATCGTGGAAGGCACGCACCATGTCGCGAAAGCCTGAAAGGCCCTTCGGCCCGTAATAACGAGTTGCCGGCGCGAAGAAGGCAAGGCTGTTGTAGCCCCAATAGTTGCGCAAGCCCTTGTCGAGCAAGTGACTGTCGTCGGGAAAGAAATGGATGGGAAGGAGTTCGATGGAGGTGACGCCGAGGCTCTTGATGTAATCGATGACCGCCCCGTGCCCCAGACCGTCAAAGGTGCCACGCAACGGCTCCGGAATTGCCGGATTCAGCATCGTCATTCCCTTGACGTGCGCCTCATAGAAAATGGTCTCAGGCCACGCGACCGACGGCCTTTTGTCCGGTGCTTCATTCTTGAGGTCGACCACACGGCATTTGGGCATCTGTCCGGCGCTATCGCTCTCGTCGAAGGAAAGATCCTTTTGCTCGTCATCCAGAACATAGGCGAACTGGGCTTGCGACCATTCGATGTTGCCCACAAGCTCGCGGGCATAGGGATCGACGAGCAATTTGTTCGGATTGAAACGATGCCCCTTTTCGGGATCGAACGGGCCGTGCACGCGGTAGCCATACAAGGCACCCGGCTTCAGTCCAGGCACATAGCCATGCCAGATTTCATGGGTATATTCCGGCAGAGCGATCCGCTCGACCTCCTGCTTTCCGCTTTCGTCGAAAAGGCAGAGCTCCACCTTTTCCGCATAGGCGCTGAAAAGTGCGAAATTGACACCCTCTCCGTCATAATTCGCTCCCAGGCGCGTATAATCTCCAGGCTCGATCGCATGCCTCTTGCCGCCTTCCGTCATGAAATCCTCGTGATCGTTGCTGCGCAGCAGAAACACCCTGTGAAGCGCTTTGTTCCGGCCTTGAGGTCGGGCTACGCATGCATCGGCGCCAGGATCGTCACCGGTTCCCCACGAGAAAGGATAGGGAATGATCGGTAAACAGCTGCGCCGCCAGAAGATCGCCAGCTGATGAAGGCTTATCCGTCAAGAGATCGTATAGCGGCGCCTTGAGCTCTCGCGGCATCATCACAGCGGTGTCTTTCCAGAAATCCGATGAAGGCATATCGACCAGACGCGGCACGATCGTAACCGCTGTTTCCCGCTCGTGAACGCGAGCGAAAGCCACGAGATTGGACGCTCGTGCGCCACTGGTTTCCAAAGGCACATATTCGCCCTCGAGGAAAAGAAAGGGGTGCTGATTGCGATAGCGCAGCACCGTGCGGATGACATGCCGTTTCAAGAAAGCGGGATCCATCGCGAGGGGACCGGCCGCTTCCGTGTCAGTCCACGGATGGTCGACCGGTCGTCGGTTGTCCGGATCGACAAGGCTGAAATCGGGACGCTCGCCACCCTGATAGATGTCGGGAACACCGGGAGCCGTGAGCTTGATCAGCAACTGCGACAGGCTGTTGCGGAAACCAAGCTCCATGAAAGGACGCAGCGTCCGGTCGAAATCACGGATGAACTCCCGATTATCCTCCGAAAACAAGGCGGCGGCATAGGCCTCGACCGCATGCTCATAGGAAGGGTTTTCATCCATCCAATCCGTCCGGAGCTTGGCTTCTCGGATCGCCTTCAACACATAGGCGCAAAACCGTTCCTTCAGTGCGTTCCGATCGGCTCCTTCGATGTCCTGCGGCCAGATGCCGGCAAGCGCCTGGTAAAGCATCCATTCGATATTGGGCTCGGGCGCGGGTCCATCGGCAAGGCTGGAGCGAAAAGGAGAATTCATGTTGCGCCATCGCTCGACGCCTGCAATCCAGGCATCAGGATCCTGCGTAAGGCCGTATAGGCGGGCGCGAGTGTCTTCTCCCCGCTTGGTATCATGCGTCGAGGTCGTGGAAAGGCCGCAGCGTTGCCGCTGAAACCGGTCGTTCATGAATTGATGAAAGGCCGCCACCGAGCCCGGTGGCGCGTGTGGCTCGCCTCCGACCTCGTTCAATGCGATGAGGCGGTTATACCGATAAAACAGGGTGTCCTCGACTGCCTTTGCCATGATCGGACCGCTGAGCTGCTGGAATCTGGCTCGAAACTCCAGAGCTTCAGCTGCAGCAATCTCTCCTTTCAGAAGACGGCCGAGCGCATCGAGGACATCAACGGTCGGCAGTCGGGTTCGTGCCTTCTCGCAGGCACTGTCGATGACCGTCACATCATCGGACGATGCAACTCCCTGATAGCCATAGGTACGGTAAACCGGGAAGGCGACCAGCAGCTCGCGAAGCGCCGACGCTATTTCCTCCTCGTCGAAATCCGCAAAAATCGAGCATGCCAGCCTCGTCAGACGCCTCGTCTCACCGGCGAAATTGCGCTCGACCATGAGCAGCTTCGCCTTGCGCAAACCTGCGGCAAAGTCGGCATCCTCCTCGCTGACGGACCTGTAGGCTTCGTCCAGCTTGCGCAACCCCTCCTCGTTCACGAAGAGATCGGCCATGGCGGCGATGAATTCGTAGCCGGTGGTTCCCGACACCGGCCAATCCGCCGGAAGCGTCTCGCCACGGGCAAGGATTTTCTCGACTACGATGAACGTGTCCGGGCCGACGGCTTGCCGCAAATGCTCGAGATAGCTCTTCGGATCGGCCAGTCCGTCGATATGGTCGACGCGTAATCCTTGGACCTGTCCGGAACGAACCAATTCGATGATCAGCCGATGCGTGTCGTCGAAGACCCGTGGGTCCTCCACCCGCATCCCGACCAGGCCTGCCACCTCGAAGAAGCGCCTGTAGCTGAGGTTTTCGGCGGCATCTTTCCAATAAAGCAATTGCCAATGCTGTTCCGCGAGAAGTTTTCTCATGGCGGCCGCATCCCTCGAAACTGCGAGCAACCGCTCCGCATCCGTTCCTATGTCCGCTGCCACCCACTCGGCACTTGCGATCGAGAGCGGCAGCAGATTGTCGAAATAGGCCAGATAGATGCAACCATCCGCGGGCTCGTAGCGAAGACGAAAGTCCGCCGCGGCCAGGCTTTCCTCGAATGGGCGTCCCAGAAGCGGCAAGGTGAGCTTGCGTCGCCAGTCGATATCGAAATGGCCGGCATAGGCACTGCCCGATCCACGCTGCAACACGTCCCGCCACCACGCGTTTTCCGCGGAAGCGGCCATATGGTTGGGCACGATGTCGAGGATCAAGCCAATGCCAGCCTGCTGCAAGACCGCACAGAAAGCATCGAACCCGGCGCGACCGCCAAGCACCGGGTCGACCTCGTTTGCATCCGTGACATCATAGCCATGCGTCGATCCCTTCTTGGCCGCAAAGATCGGCGAGGCATAGACGTGGCTAATGCCGAGATCCTTCAGATAGGGAACCAGCTCCGTTGCCCTGTCAAAGGTGACATCTCCGCGAAACTGCAGGCGATAGGTAGAGGTTAAGACGGTCATGGCTTCCTCGCTGCGTCGGGGGCTCTTAAGAACGGAACTGAAAGAGATCTGTTCCCACCCCAGGAACCGTTCCCGTCAAGATGCGTTGGATGCAGGAAAATTTCAGCGTCATTGACGGATAGGGTGTCATGCAGCACGGCTTCGCATTTGGACCACAAATCAATGAGAATGCGGTCTTGTTCCGCTTGTGGGCGCCCTTGGCGGAGAGCGCGCTCGTCCGCATCGAGCAGCGCGGAGAATGGGCCATGCGGCGGAGCCAGGACGGCTGGCATGTCGTCGAAGTCAACGACGCGCGGATCGGCGATCGCTATAAGTTCGTGCTGGCCGATGGGTTTGCCGTGCCGGATCCTGCCTCGCGCTTTCAGCCCGAAGACGTTCACGGCCCGAGCGAGCTGATCGATCCAACGTTCACATGGAAAACGCAGGGATGGAAGGGACGCCGCTGGGAGGAGATCGTCATCTACGAACTGCATGTCGGCGCCTTCACGGAAGCTGGCACATTTCTGGCGGCCATCGAAAAGCTCGACCATTTGCAGCGCCTCGGCATAACGGCCATTCAAATCATGCCGCTTTCGGATTTTCGTGGTCGGTATGGGTGGGGTTACGACGGTGTTTTGCCCTATGCACCGGATGGCAGCTACGGCCGCCCCGAGCATCTCAAAATGCTCGTCGATGCAGCCCACGAGCGCGGCATCTGCGTCTTTCTCGATGTGGTCTATAATCATTTCGGGCCGGACGGAAACTATCTGCCCCGCTACGCGCCGATCTTCGGCGACCGGCACGAAAGCGTCTGGGGCAAGGGCCTGAACTACGATGGCGACGGCAGCCGTTTCGTCCGCGATTTCGTCATAGAAAACGCAATCTATTGGCTGAGCGAGTTTCGGATGGATGGTTTGCGGCTCGATGCCGTTCACGCGATGAAGGACGATAGCGACCCGCATATCCTTCTCGAACTTGCCGGTCGTGTCAGAAGCGCCTTCCCTGAACGCCATGTCCACCTGATCGTCGAAAACGAGGATAATGAAGCGGCTCTCCTCGCGCGCGATGACGACGGCAAGCCGCGCCACTTTACGGCACAGTGGAATGATGACATCCACCACGCTCTCCACGTGGCGGCCACAGGCGAGACCTTCGGCTACTACGAAGATTATGCCGATTGGACACCGCGCCTGAGCCGCGCGCTTGCCGAGGGCTTCGCGTTTCAGGGGGAGCACATGGAATATCGAGGGCGGCCAAGGGGATCGCCAAGCGTTGGCTTGCCGCCATCGGCCTTTATCTCCTTCATCCAAAACCATGACCAGATCGGCAATCGGGCGCGCGGCGATCGTATGATTTCCTCCCACCCCATCGAGGCGATAAAGGCTATCGCAGCCATCTATCTTCTCTCGCCCCAGATCCCCATGCTGTTCATGGGTGAGGAATGGGGCGCTACCGATCCCTTTCCCTTCTTTTGCGATTTCGATGAGGAGCTCAACGCCAAGATAAGGCTTGGCCGCAAGGAGGAACTGAAGCGCCTGCCCGGCTTCGAAGCGGAGGATGCATGCGACCCGACGGCCGAAGCCACCTTCCTCCGCGCAAAATTGCGCTGGGATAAAATGGATCAGAACCCGGCAACGGGACGCTATTACCGGCAGTTGCTAGAGCTCAGACATCAAGTGGTCGTGCCGCTCCTCGTCGAAGCGCATAGTTGCTTGGCGACCTACGATCCAGACGCCTCGCCAATCCGAGTGCGCTGGAAACTCGGGTCTACAAATCTTCATTTGGCAGCCAATTTGTCGAACACGCCTGTTATTTTGAAAAGTCCGATCGAGGGACCAGCATTTTTTTCGTCGAACGGCATGACAGACAACTCGATCGGACCATGGGGAATTGTCTGGAGCCTGTCGTGAGCTATTTCGCAAATCTGAGGGACGAGCTTCTACTGCCCTTCAGGCAACCCGATCCCCTCAGAGGCCCAGCCTATTTAACCTTATAGGCGCCGCGCCTTTTCCAAGGCATCGATGATTGCTTTGTCGGTGAATGGCTTGTCGATTATTCCAACCGCGCCTTCAAGGCCATAACCAACCCGCTCCGGGCTGCCGGTCACAAAGATCACTTTTATCCTGAACCGATCCGTCAATCGGCGAGCAAGCCCCGCTCCGCTATGGCCATCGGCCAAGCCGAGATCCACGAAAGCCACCTCTGCCTTTGACGCGTAGGCCAGGGCCTGTTCCGCGGTCATGAAGGAGCCCACGACTTCGTGGCCAGCTTCGATAGCGATGCGCTCCAATTCCAGTGCCACCAAGGGCTCGTCTTCGACGATCATGATTTTCATTAGCAACCTCCTCATGCAATAAAAGATGGATCAAATTGGAAGAAAGACGATGTTCGCTACCGGACCGTTCCGTTGAACGCGCAACCACGACGGCATCGACTACTTCCCACGACGCGGAACTTCAGGATTGCTCACCTCCCGTCATCGCTTCTCCATCCTCAAAGAGAAACATCGCTGTCGAAAGAGGGGCAAGATCGACGAGAAGAGACTGGCGGCGCCCATGCGCGGGAAAATCGTCGCTAAGACGATCACCAGAGCCCATACCTGCTCCGCCATAAACTAAATCATCGGTATCGAGTATCCGCCGCCAGAGGCCGGCAAAAGGAACACCTACCCTATATCCGCTCCGGGAAAGCGGAGTGAAATTCGAAATGACCAGAATGGCCGGCCGCCGTCCAGCATCAAAGCGCAGCATCCCGAAAACCGACTGTTCGGCATCATCCGCAACCGCCCACTCAAAAGCGTCCGGCATGGTATCGCCATGCTGCAGGCATGGAAAATGCCCGTAGATTCGGTTGAGATCGCGCACCAGCCGCTGCAGGCCAGCATGAGAGGGTTCATCCAGGAGATCCCATTCGACGGAACCGTCATGGCTCCATTCCGACCATTGACCGATCTCACCGCCCATAAAGAGAAGCTTCTTACCCGGGTGCCCCCACATGAAGCCGAAAAGAGCGCGAAGATTGGCCATCTTCTGCGAGGGATCGCCAGGCATCTTGGCGAGCAGGGAACCCTTTCCATGCACGACTTCGTCATGTGAAAACGGCAGGATGAAGCGTTCGCTGTAGGCGTAGATCATACCGAAGGTCATCGAGCCATGATGATACTTTCGATAAACCGGATCATCGGACATGTAATGGAGCGTGTCATGCATCCATCCCATATTCCACTTCATGTCGAAGCCGAGCCCGCCTTCCGCGGCGGGTTTTGTGATGTTCGGAAAAGCGGTCGACTCCTCCGCGATCATCAGCGCGTGCGGGTGGCGTTCGTGAACGATGCTATTCAAATGCTTGAAGAATTCGATGGCTTCCAGGTTTTCGCGCCCGCCGTAACGGTTCGGGATCCATTCGCCTTCCGGGCGGCTATAGTCGCGATAGAGCATGGAGGCGACGGCATCGACGCGCAATCCGTCCACATGATAGCGCTCAAGCCATTCGAGCGCGCTCGCGATCAGGAAGCCTTTGACCTCGTTACGGCCAAGATTATAGATCAGCGTGTTCCAGTCGCGATGGAAGCCCTCTCGCGGATCTTCGTGCTCATAAAGGGCGGTGCCGTCAAAACGCGCCAATCCCCAGACATCCGTCGGAAAATGCGCCGGCACCCAGTCCAGAATGACACCGAGCCCTTCCTGGTGGCAGCGATCGACGAAATATGCGAAATCTTCCGGCGTGCCATGGCGCCCGGTCGGCGCAAACAGACCGAGTGGCTGATAGCCCCATGATCCTCCGAAAGGATGCTCCATGATCGGCATCAGCTCGATATGGGTGAAACCCATTTCGCGGGCGTAGGGAACGAGCCGCTGCGAGAGTTCGATCCAATCCAGCGCGCGGCCGCCATCTTCCATGTTGCGCAGCCAAGAGCCGGCATGGACCTCATAAATCGAAAGCGCCTTGGCGAAATGATCGGTGCTTCGGCACTTGTTCATCCAGTCATGATCGTTCCAGCGGAAAGGCTCGGACGAAGCCACCACGGACGCCGTCGATGGCGCCGGCTCCGCGGCTCGTGCGACCGGATCGGCCTTCTGCGGAAGCGGATTGCCGAAGCGATCGAGAATCTCGAACTTGTAGCGCTCGCCGTCCGTGATATGCGGAATGAAGATCTCCCAGACACCTGCCTGCGGCCGGAGCCTCATCGGATGGCGGCGTCCGTCCCAGGCGTTGAAGTCGCCGACCACGGACACGCGGCTTGCATTCGGCGCCCAGACCGCAAAACGCACGCCCGCGACATCGTCGATCGTCATCGGATTGGCGCCGAGAGCCTTGCTCAGGTTGTAATGCGTCCCTTGCGAGATCAGATGGAGATCAAGATCGCCGAGCAGCGGCGCGAAGCTATAGGGGTCGGCCGTCACCTGGACCGCGTCGGGCCATTGAATTCTCAGATAATAACGGTTGCGTTCGGCAAGCATCGCGCCGAACAGGCCGGCCGGATGGATGAGATCGGCCAATGCCAGAACGCGATCACTGTCTCGATCGAGGATTTCAACACGCAAGGCTCCCGGAAGATAGGCCCTGACGCTGTAGCGGCCGTCCACACCTTTGTGCATGCCGAGGATCGAAAAAGGATCTCCATGCCGTCCCTCCACCACGGCATGTATCGAACCCGCATCCACCCCGCTGAGAATGTCGGCGATGTCGCTCATGAGCGGCTCTCCGAAAGTCGGGCTATGATCGCGGCAAGTCCGTTCAGCGGGATCGGAAGCCACTTAGGACGGTTCCGGGCCTCATAAGCGATCTCATAGGCAGCCTTCTCCAGAAGAAAGATATCGATGATCCGCCGCACCTCGGCGGGCGTTTTCGGCAAATCGGGCGAAGCCGCCAATGCCTCGATATAGGATGTCAGAAAAATGCGTTCCGCATTTTCCGCGAAGCGCCGGATCACCTCTCGGCGGCGGGCATCATGATGATCCGAAATAGCGTCGTTTTCGAGCATGGCGGTTGCCGAGAGATAGTCGAGCGACCGCAGCAGGCCGGCAGCGTCGCGCAACGGGCTCGTCTTGGCGCGACGCTCGGCGAGATTGCGCGCCGGCTCGCCTTCGAAATCGATGATGACGGCATCGCCCTCCGTCACCAGGATCTGGCCAAGATGGAAATCGCCATGCGCGCGCGTCAACAACGTGCCTTTCGCCTCGTCCGCCAGCGCACTGGCAAGCTCGAGGATCCTGTCGCGTTCGGCAAGCAGCAGGGATATCTGTTCCGCGATCTCGGGCTCGACACTGTCTTCGAGGCCGGTCAGCTTGGAAAAGGCATAGGTGATCTCGCCCGTTACGGTTTTACGAATGCCGGCGATATCGCGAGCATCCGCCCTACGTGGCGCGAAGGCTTCGTTGTCGGTCGGTTGCGCCAATAAGACATGCAATTCTCCGAGGCGTTCGCCGACCATGGAAATAAAATGCAGAAGCGGCTGCAGCTGCTCATCGGCCGCCTCGACGGCGGACTCCGTGATAACAATCTCGTCGGCGGTGCGTCGGAGGTTGGACAGCATCCAATTCCAGGCATCGCCCTGATTGCGGATCGCTCCTTGCACGATGATAAGCGTCGATCGGCGACCTTCGCCGTCGGTCCGAGCCACCTCGCCCAGAAGAGGGGCGGTATGCTCGTAACTATGTTCCGTCAGATAGCGCGTCATCTCGACTTCCGGATGGACGCCGACGAAGACATGGCGGATCAGCTTGATCATCGCCAAGTCGCCCACGAGCAACGAGCTATTGGATTGTTCGGCCGAAAGCCAACGGATCGGCATGTCCTCCGTCAGGGCCAGGCAATCGAGCCGGTCGGTGCCGATGAATTCGATCATGCCGGTGCGTCCGCTGACCGTCGAGCGGTCGCACAGGCCCTGAAGGATGCCACGCGCCATCAGTTCGATAGCAAATCCATCAGTCAGGAATCCCACCCGCCTGCCCTGCCGGATACGGGCAAGGGAAAGCTGCTGGGCGAGCACGTTGGTCGACGTATCGTCCCATTCGGCTGCGAGCGGCAACTGGTAGCTTTCCACATGATCCGGCAGCACGACCTCGATCTCTCCGAGCACGACACCGTCGGCAAAGGGTATCGGCGTCGCGGAAACGAGCCTTGCCTCCTGCAGAGCCTGGTCCTTGGCGCCGAACCAACGGCGCTTCGCAAGATAGGCCGGCAGGATATCCCTGCTCAACACCGCCGCGTGATGCGGCAGCTCGGCAAGTTCCGTGAGGCTGCGCCGGATAACGATCGTCACCAGATCGACAAGTTGCTCGGGCGGTGCCGTGCGCCAGGCTGGTCCGTCGGCCTCGGCAGCGAGCTGGAACCAGAAAAAACCATAGGGGGGCAGTGTGAGCAGGTAGGTGAGCTGTCCGATCGGCGGGAATGGCGACATGCCCGTCAACTCCACGGGAACCCGCCCTTCGAACTGCTGCAGATCGAGCTCCACGGCTTGAGGAACGCGTGACAGGTTTGCGACGCAAAGAATGACCTCGTCACCATGTTCGCGCAAATAGGCGAGAATTCGCCGGTTAGCCGGCGCCAGAAAGCGCATCGAACCCCGCCCGAAGGCGCCGTGGCGACCGCGCAGCGCCAGCATTCGCCGTGTCCAGTTCAACAGGGAATGCGCGTCCGACACCTGTGCCTCGACGTTCAATGCCTCGAAGCCATACAGCGGATCGGCAACCGGCGGCAATACGAGGCGCGCTGGATCTGCGCGCGAAAAGCCGCCGTTGCGATCGGGGGACCATTGCATAGGGGTGCGTACCCCGTCCCGGTCGCCGAGATAAATATTGTCTCCCATGCCTATCTCGTCGCCATAATAGACGATGGGCGTTCCCGGCATGGACAGCAGCAACGCATTCATGAGCTCGATACGGCGGCGATCGCGTTCCATCAATGGCGCCAGCCGCCGTCGGATGCCAAGGTTGATGCGGGCGCGCTTATCGGAGGCATAGGTCTCCCACAGATAATCGCGTTCAGCATCGGTGACCATTTCGAGCGTCAACTCGTCGTGATTTCTGAGGAAAATCGCCCATTGGCAGATTTCGGGGATTTCCGGCGTTTGACGTATGATATCGGTGATCGGGAAGCGATCCTCCTTGGCAATCGCCATGTACATGCGCGGCATCAAGGGGAAATGGAACGCCATGTGGCATTCGTCGCCGTCGCCAAAATATTCTCGCGTGTCTTCCGGCCACTGGTTTGCCTCGGCAAGGAGCAGCACGCCGGAATGTGTCGCATCAAGCGCCGCGCGGATCTGCTTGAGGATCAGATGTGTTTCCGGCAGGTTTTCGTTGTTGGTGCCCTCGCGCTCGACAAGATAGGGGATCGCATCGAGCCGGAAGCCGTCGATGCCGGTCTCAAGCCAGAAGCGCATGACATCGATAATTTCCTTCATGACCAGCGGATTATCGAAATTGAGATCGGGCTGGTGCGAATAGAAGCGATGCCAATAATAGGCGCCCGCCACGGGATCGAATGTCCAGTTCGACTTTTCCGTATCGAGAAAAATGATGCGGGTCTCGGGAAATTTCAGGTCGGTGTCCGACCAGACGTAGAAGTCACGCTCGTGGCTTCCGGCAGGCGATTGCCGCGCGCGCTGGAACCAGGGATGCTGGTCCGACGTGTGGTTGATGACAAGCTCGATGATGACGCGGATATTATGTTCATGCGCCGCCGCCACGAACTTCCGGAAATCCTCGAGCGTCCCGTAGTCCGGGCTGACGTTGCGATAATCTGCGATATCATAGCCGTCATCGCGCCGGGGGGAGGGAAAGAACGGCAGGAGCCAAATGGCATTGACGCCGAGTGCGGCTATATAGTCGAGCTTCTGGTACAGGCCCTCGAAGTCGCCGATGCCATCGCCATTGGCATCGTAAAACGACTTGATGTGCAGCTGGTAGATGATCGCATCCTTATACCATAGCGGGTCGTCGGCAAGTTTGTCGCCCTCGGCCATGTGAACAGTGTCCATCTCAGACCTCCCCTGCCCTGACGCGCCAGATGGCAAACGGCAAATCGGCGGGATCGAGCCTAATCATCTGCCACTTGCCCGTACGGCTGAATCTTTGCCCGCTGACGAGATCCTCGAAAGCGAGTGTGCCATCGTCTGCCAGGCCGAACCGCCAGAGCGGAAATTCGACATTGCTTTCCTCTATCGCGTGCGGATTGAGCGTCACGGCCACAAGCAGAACGTTGTGGCGCCCGACGCTTGCCTTCTCGAAAAACATGACGTTGGGGTTCGAGGAGGGCAGGAAAGTCAGGCCGAGATGCGAATGCAACGCTGAATTATCCTTGCGAATGCGATTGAGCATCGAGATCTCCGCCTTGATGTTACCCGGGCGGTCGTAATCCCAGGCGCGGATCTCGTATTTTTCACTATCGGCATATTCCTTGCGCTTGGCATCCGGACGTCCTTCGCAAAGCTCGAAGCCGTTATAGACGCCCCAAAGGCCGGACAGTGTGGCGGCCAGCGCGGCCCGGATGAGGTAGGCAGAGCGCGGTGCGTTCTGCAGGAAGTCCGGGTTGATGTCGTGCGTGTTGACAAAGAAATGCGGGCGAAAGAATTCCCTCACCTCACCTCGAGTAAGCTCGGTCAGATATTCCTGCAGCTCCGCTCTTGTGTTGCGCCAGGTGAAGTAGGTGTAGGACTGGGAGAAGCCGACCTTCGCCAGCCGGTACATCACCTTCGGCCTTGTGAAGGCTTCCGAAAGGAACACAACCTGCGGATGACGCGCGCGGATATCGCCGATCATCCACTCCCAGAAGGGAAAAGGCTTGGTATGAGGATTGTCGACGCGGAAAATTTCCACGCCTTCCTCGATCCACATTTCGACGATGTCGCGCAGTTCGGCCCAAAGTGCTGGCACCGCCTCCGGCGCGTAGAAATCGACATTGACGATATCTTCGTATTTCTTCGGCGGATTTTCCGCATAACGGATCGTGCCGTCGGGCCGCCAGTCGAACCAGCCCGGATGTTCCTTTAGCCACGGGTGGTCGGGGGAGGCTTGAATCGCTAGATCGAGTGCGATCTCCAATCCGAGCCGCCTGGCTTCCGTAATCAGATGCTCGAAGTCATCGAATCCGCCAAGGAGGGGATGGATCGCCTCATGCCCGCCGTCCTCCGAACCAATCGCGTAAGGACTGCCGGGGTCGGCTGGAGCGGCGATGAGAGAATTGTTGCGGCCCTTGCGGTTGGTGTGGCCGATCGGGTGGATCGGCGGGAAATAGAGCACGTCAAAGCCCATATCGCGGATGGCCGGCAAGCGTGCGATGACGTCCTCAAAAGTGCCGTGGCGATTGGGGTCACCGCTCTGCGAACGGGGAAAGATCTGATACCAGCTCGCAAAGGCCGCTTCGCGGCGCTCCGCTTCCACACCATAAGTTCGCGAGTGCGAGGTAAAGGGGCGGCGGTCGGCGAGCGCCATGAGTTCGTTTGTTCGTGTGGCAAGCAGCAATTCAAGCTTGCCTGGCCCGTCACGCCTTTCGAGCTCGGCAAGCAGCGTCGCGAGTTCCGCCCGGTCCCCTCGCCTCATCGATATTCCGTCATCGGCAGCAGCATCGCGGATCAACTCCTCACCTTCGATCAGTTCCAGCCGCAGATCGAGCCTCGCTTCGCTCTTCTTGAGAAGCTCGTTGCGGAAGATGGCGAAGGGATTTTTCCAGGCCTCGACCATGAATTCGAAGCGCCCGATGCGATCGAGCAGGAAGGAGCCCCGCCATCGATCGTTTTCGGAAAGGACCATTCTCGTTCGACGCCACTCAAGCTCGTCCCGGGCGCGATAAAGGAGGGCGGCCGACAGCAGATCGTGGCCATCGGCAAAGATGTCCGCCTCGGCGATCAGCGTGTCGCCGACGATGCGCTTGACCGCGAAACGTCCATCATCGACCTGCGGGGTAACAAGTTCGATGGCGATGCGCGGAGAGGCCGTCGCTTCAGCGAGGGACAGTTCCCCTTCGTCAGCCGAAACCAGAGGGCGGATCTCCGTTGTGACGGCGCGCACCTCGCCTGGAGCGATTCTCCGGCTACCAGCCACCGCCTCGACGGGCAGGAAAGGCAAGGCCAAGCGATGCATGATGTCGTCAGGCAGTTCCGCGGTACGACGCAGATCTCTGTTGACCGCGAGTAGCCGCGTACGCGTTGCATCCCGCAATGTGGATCGATCAGCCTGCGCGATCACCGTGACTTGGCTCGCTGTTTCACATTGAAGAAACATCCATCGAGTGGACGCGCGTGGAACGGAATTCAGGTCGCGTATATCGGCCGAGATATCGTAAGCTCCCTCGGCCTTGAGGACACGCAAACCCTCTCCATGCCCATATGTGGGATCGAGCGGCAAGGTGGCGCCGAATTCGAATCCCATGGGCACAAGCAATCCATCGCCGAGCTCGGCCGCGAGATGGAGAGCGCGGCGTGATTTTCGCTCGCGGATTTCCCTGCTTTCGCTGCCATGGGCGATGCGCCTTCCAAACGGCGCTTCCGGAAAGGTGATCTGTGGCCCGAAAGGCAGCTGCAGGCGATACTCTTCAAGGAACCAGCCTTCGCGCAGATCCCACCAAGCAAGCGACGAAAAGGCTCCGTCGAACCCACAGTCTTGCAATTCTAATCGAAAAGCGAAGTCAGTTCCCGGGGTATAGGCAAAGAATCTCGTTTCCGGATCCGCGATCCTCGCGCTTGCCATCAATCGTCGCAAACCATCAGCGGGCAGGCTGTCAAGACCAATGACCCGATACCCCATGATCCCGCAGGACGCGAAGTCTGCGAGGCGGGTTTCCCATTCGCCGGTCACCTCGCTCGAATATGGCGCGCGGGGCTGAGATGGAGAGCTCGGCGACCGCCGTGGGTCGAGAGGGGTCGAGACGCCTGTTTCTGCGTTGCACGGCTTTATCGCGAGATCGAGCATAAATGCCACACCCCGCTCGCGCGCATCTTTTGCCAGGGCGAAGAGACCCTCCTTCACTTCATCTTCAAGTTTGGCCTCTGCGTCCGATCGCGTGTAATTCTCCATGGAACGAAGACCGGCACGTCTCCTGTCGAGGAAGGGCGGAGCGGAAAGTACAATATCGAAACCGAGAGCGCTTGCATGATCAAAGGCTTCATTCCATTGGTCTCGTCCAGTTAGGAGCAACGGATTTATATAGTAAATCCGGGGATGGCTAAACGCGCCGGCCGGCTCGGCTGCAAACGTCATCAATTTGTTCTCCACGCATCAGGCGGAAATAAATTGTCCCTCCCGGCGATACCAAGACCAACCATCGAACGACTTGCTTGTTCCCTCCAATCGAGCAACTTTCATTTAAACAACCCACTCATGAAGGAGCATCGCTCGCCCTTCAGACGAAGATGCTTTCACTTCCGTTCGCAATAGATTGGCAAAAAGCGCTCGCTCGTTTCTTCCTCGGGCAGTTCGTCGCCCCACATTCCCCAGCGCTGTCTACTGTCGACACAGCACCCCTCACTGGCCATTGTCGTTCGAAACGACGTTGCGCCTCCATAACCGCATCTCCTCAACTGCGCGGTGACACCAACCGATCAGGATACAGAAGGTTCCCGGTTCCCCAGCGGCCATTCATTTTTGAGAAGTCAGGGCGTCACAGACGCCTTCGAAGGTGCGCTCGAGACCGCACCGCAGCCGGATTCTTACTGGTCGGGTCCCTGGAACATCGTTCAGCGGAGTTTCTTCCTCCTTTCATGCCAACAATGGTCCGGGGGAAGATAATGTCAGCAGGCGGAAGGTACTCGCGCCCATATCGGGGCTTGTTGAGGAAATGGCGCACGACACTTCGAGGATGGCAGCGCAGCGGCAGGGTCCGAATCCACGCAACATATCCGCAGCTTATAGGATGGGAGAAGATATGATCACATGCACCATTCACCAAGCCGAATTGATTTCGGCTTCGCCAATACCTCATGATCTGCTGCGAGCCGCCGGCCCCAAACACGTCCGCCGGAGCAATAATCCGGCCCGACTCAAGCCGTGCTCGAGGCAACATCAGAGCAACATCGACGCGCCCCGGTCGAGATAGGTATCGAGGAATTGCTCAAGGCGAGGATTTCTCGGCTTCTTGAAGACCTCCTGAGGTGGCCCGCTAAACAGCACCTTGCCGTGATCGAGAAAGATGATCTGCTGACCGACGGTCGCGGCGAAGCCGATTTCGTGCGAAACGACGACCATCGTCATGCCCTCGGCCGCCAGGTCGCGCATGACGTTCAGGACTTCACCGGTCAGTTCCGGATCGAGGGATGAGGTCGGTTCATCGAACAGCATGATCTTCGGCTTCAAAGCGAGGGCGCGGGCGATCGCCACGCGTTGCTGTTGTCCGCCGGAAAGCTGCGAGGGATAATGCCCTGCTCTCGCCTCGAGCCCGACCTTGACGAGTTGCGCCATGGCCGCATCCTCGGCCTGCTTACGGCTCATCTTGTGAACCGTCTTCAAGGCCTCGCTGACATTGCCGAGCGCCGTCATATGCGGCCAGAGATTGAATTGCTGGAACACCATGCCGATCTGGGCGCGGATCGAACGATTGGTAGTCGCCGAGACACGTTCACGCCGTCCTTGGGCATCCTCGGTGAAGCCGAGGACCTCGCCGTTGATGGAGATCGTCCCGCGCGTCGCCTCTTCAAGGAAAGCCATGCATCGTAAAAGCGTGCTTTTGCCCGAGCCGGATGGACCGATGAGGCAGGAGACCTGCCCCGGCTCGATGGCAAGATCGATACCGTGAAGGACCGTGGTCTCTCCGAATGTCTTGATGAGATTCCTGACTTCTATAGCGGGGACGCTCATGCGTTGAAAAACCTGAATCTGGAAAGTTTCGTTTCGGCAAGGTTGCCAAGCCAGCCGGTGACTTCGACGAGCACCCAGTAGAAGAGCGCCAGGGCGGACAGCGCCTCGACGAAGGCATATTGCTGCGATCCGATCGCACTGAGCGTCGCCGTCAATTCCGGCACGGTGATGATGGAGAGGACCGCCGTCTCCTTCATCAGGATGACGGTCATGTTCACGCAGGGCGGCAGCACCAGCATCGTCATCTCCGGCAGGAGAATGCGCCTTATGATCTGCCCGCGCGCCAAGCCGACGCATTCGCCAGCCTCGATATGGCCTTTCGGCACGGCGCGAAATCCGGAACGGAAGATTTCGCTGAAATAGGCCGCGCCATAGATCGAAATGCCGATCAGTCCCGCCGGCACGGGATCGAGCTCGAGGCCAACGAACGGCCCGCCATAATAGACGAGGAAAATCTGGATAAGAAATGGCGTGCCGCGCAGCACCGCCACGACGGCACCAAGCACCTTGTCGACAACCACGCCGCCATATTGCCGGGCGACCGCCATCAGGAAGCCGATAATGGCAGCAGCGATGGTGCCCACGATCCAGATCATGATCGTGACGCCGGCACCGCTGAGGATGGCAGGCCATTGGCCGATGAGGACGTTGATATCAAAGGTCATCGCGCTACCCCCGGCAATCTGCTTTCGATCAAGCCGCCGGCAAGTGCGACCACCCAGTTGATCACGAGATAGATGAGGCCAGCGGCCGCGAAGATCTGCAGCGGCAGGAAGGTGCTGCCGGCAAGATCCTGGGCCATGCGGGTGAGTTCGACGATGCCGACAACGGAGACCAGCGACGACGCCTTCAGGATAAGGATCGCCTCATTGACGAGAGCTGGGAATGTGAGACGCAGCGCGATCGGAACCTTGATGCGGCGGAATATCTGGCGTGGTGTCAGCCCGACCATTTCCGCCGACTCCACTAGGCCCAGCGGCACGCTGGCAAAGCCGCCCCGCAGGTTCTCTGCCTGGTATGCGGCCGTGCAGAGCGACAGGCCGATGATGGCGGCAACGATGCTCGGCACGTTGAGGCCGATAGCCGGAAGCAGATTATAGATCAGCAGCAATTGCACCAGCAGCGGCACGCCGCGGAAAAAGCTGATGAAAAACTGGGCAGGTCGCACGAAGAGGCTACGCCCCGTCAGCAACATTCCCGAAATCAGGATCGCAATTGCAAAACCGATAAGGATCGACACAAAGCTGATCGTCACCGTGTAGATGGATGCCTGCAGAAGCAATCCAAAGAGCTCGATGGACATTGTTAAGTGTTCGCCCGCGTGGTGACCAGGAAGCTGGGATCTCGCTCATCAGCCGTGCCCGGCAGCAAAGCGGGCACGGCCGATTTCCGAGGGCTGATCAGAATGCCGGGTCCTTGACGGCGTCAGGCGTGTCGAAGCTTGCGCCGAACCACTTCTTCTGCAGCGTCGCCATGCGGCCGTCAGCCTTGATCTTCAACATGGCTGCATCGATGGCGTCCATCAACGGTGCGTGATCGGCATCCTTCAAGCCGATGAAGCCGAAATAGGACTTCTTGCCGAAGGGCGGCAGCACGACTTCGAACGTGCCTTCACGCTGTTTGGCGACGAATGCAATATTCGGCAGCGAGTTGGCAACGCCGGCGATACGGCCGGCTGCGAGGTCGGCATAGGATTCGGTAAAGGCCGGGTATTCGCGGATATCGGCTTTCGTCGGCAGGGTGTCAGAAAACTCCTTCAGCTGATCGAGCTGCGCGGTTGCCTTGCCAACGCCGATCTTCTTGCCGGCGATATCTTCCGGCTTGCTGATCGTCTTGTCACCGGCCTTTTTCAGGATCGCGATGGTTGCTTCGGCCAGAGGCGGTGTGAAACGATAACGCTCCATGCGCTTCTTGGTGATCGTCGCCGGGCCGGCAACGACGTCGAACTTTCCGGCTTCAAGCGCCGGGAAAACGCCGTCCCATGGCAGCGTGACCCATTCGATCTTCACGCCCAGTTCCTTGCCGATCTCGTCGAAGAGGTCGACGTTCAAGCCGACATGCTTGCCTGCATCGATGAAATCGAAGGGGGCAAAGGCCGTCTCGGTGCCGACTTTCAGGGTGCCGGCGGCCTTGACGGCGGCAAGCGTGTCAGCCGCATGGGCCGAAATCGTTGCGCCAAACAAAAGCGCGGCGCCCACCAACCCCTTCAGAAGCGAATTCTTCCTCATGTCTTTCTCTCCAGTTTTGTGCCCTTCCTTTGGAAGGTTCAGGTTCCCCAAGCGTTGTCCCGTCCGGCCGATTTTTATGACCTTTTGTCTATACAAATAGATACAGCCTCGCCTACACTGTCAAATACAAAACATAACGAACGCAAGAATTATGCCGCATGATGCCCGATGGATTTGGCAGACGCGGTTTCCACGGACACTGAATTCATTGCCGGAGCAAGGCGAGCGTTGGTCCCAATTCATCAGAGAATTCTGAAGGATATAGAAAGCAAGATCATGAGCGGCATTTGGCCGCCGGGGCACCGAATACCCGTCGAGCATGAGCTGCTGAAAGCGTATCGATGCTCCCGGATGACCGTGAACAAGGCGCTTTCGACCCTGGCCGAGCGTGGCATGATCATACGCCGCCGCAAGCTCGGTTCCTTCGTCGCCTCGCGGCAAATCGACCGCACGGTGATGGACATTCAAGATATTTCCACGGAAGCGGAGTTGGCGGGACACGAGCATAGCCACACGATGCTGATGCGGAAGATCGAGAGGCTCGATGCAGCCACCGCGATGCGGCTCGGCGAAACCATGGGGGCGGAAATCCTGCGGCTCCACTGCTTGCACGCGGTCGACGGCAAGGCCAATACGTTGGAGCGGCGCATCGTCATGCTGGACGTAGTGCCATCTGCAAGAACAGAGAGTTTCGCTTCGGTCCCACCCGGTAAATGGTTGCTGGAAAAGGTGCCCTGGTCAAAGGCTCGGCATGTCATTCGTGCCGTCTCGGCCGATGCCGCGACGGCGCGCCTGCTTGAAACCGAACGCGGCGAAGCCTGTCTGACGCTCATCCGTCAGACATGGCAGAGCAGTCGCACGGTCACCTATGTCGAGTTCATCCATCCCGGCGATCGCTTCCAGTTTGCCGGCGACTTTTATCCAAACGAGAGAGCTGTCACCGATCAACCGTCGCGGGGAGATGCCTCTTGAAGGAGAAACACATCGGCAGGACTGCTCCGCTCAAAGGCTTGCAGGCTTTCGAAGCTGTCGGCCGTTGCGGCAGCGTGAACGCGGCAGCTTTGGAGCTGAAGGTTTCGCCCGGAGCGATCAGTCAGCAAATCCGCAAGATCGAGAGCTTTCTCGGCGTCACCTTGCTCGAGCGCAATGGTCGTACGGTGGAACTCACCCAATGGGGAAGGCTCTATCATCAGGAAATATCGAAGGGATTCGAGCAATTCGCGGTTGCTGAACAGGTCCTGGAACGGGCACGCAACGAAAATGCGCTTGTGCTGAGCGCGCTATCTTCGGTCGTCAACAAATGGATTGGGCGGAGAATCTTCGACTGGCAGGCCCTGCATCCAAACGCGCATGTCAGGATCGTCGGCCGCGACAAGGAACCGCGCATGGGATTCGACGACATCGATTTCCGCATCAGTTACGGATCGGACGTATTGCAGCATGAACATTATACGGAGCTGTTCCGCGATTGGGTGGTTCCCGCCTGCTCACCGGCATTGATCAAGGGCAAGGCGCCTTCTGCGGCGCAACTTCTTCAATATCCGCTCCTGCATGTCGAATGGGAGAGGCATTTCACGCCCTATCCGAGCTGGCTTGAATTCGCCGCGAAGACCGGGGCGGCGCTCGAGGAAACCACCGCGGGCCTTTCCTTCACCCTGTCGAGCAGCGCAATTGATGCCGCCGTCAACAAGCGCGGCGTGGTTCTCGCGCAGATGTCGATGATTGCTGATGAACTCGAGGCGCAGACGCTGGTCATTCCCATCGACATACGCATTCCCTTGCGCGAAAGCTATTTTCTCGCCTGGGATAGGGCGGCCTTGGAAAAACCCCACGGACGCCAGTTCCGCGATTGGCTTCTCACCATTTCTCGCCAGCAAGCCCTCATGTCGGCACCGACCTCGACATTTTAGAAAAACTAAAACGGAACTCAGCTCCGCGATATTGATGAAATTTTGCGCCTGGCGATAATTTGTACATTCGCCGTCAACGGGACGGCGTGGCCGATATAAAGGGAAAATTCGATGGCGCGGACCGATAAGATGAAACTCGGAACTTTCGTCTATACGTTCGGCTTTCATCCGGCCTCCTGGCTACATCCGGCAAGCGATGTCAACGGCGCCAACGACTTCGCGCATCTGCTCGATGTCGCCAAGCGATCCGAAGCGGCCAAATTCGACTTCATGTTCATGGCCGATTCTCCGGCGGCCGCCGTCGGCGATCCCAATGCCCTCGCCCGCATCCCGACCAAGATGAACCGCTTCGAGCCGCTCTCGCTGCTTTCGGCACTGGCGGTGACGACCAACGATCTCGGGCTCGTGGCAACGGTCTCGACGAGCTACTATGAGCCCTACAATGTCGCGCGTCTGTTTTCCTCGATCGACCATCTGAGCAAGGGCCGCGCCTGCTGGAATGTCGTCACCTCTGACCACGACGAAACCGGCTACAACTTCAATCGCGAAGGGCTCGATCCGCACGCGCTGCGCTACGAGCGCGGCAACGAGTTCGTCGACGTCGTCTTCGGCCTTTGGGACAGCTTCGAGGAGGGCGCGCTCCTTCTCGATCGCGAATCCGGCGTCTACTACGACAAGGACAAGCACCACACGCTCAACCACAAGGGCAAGCATTTTCAGGTTCGCGGACCCCTTAATATCGCGCGAACGCCGCAGGGCCGTCCTGTCATCGCCCAGGCGGGCGGTTCCGAACCCGGTATGGACATGGCGGCACGCACGGCCGAGATCGTCTTCAGCCTGGCCTCTAACATCGAGCGGAACCAGGCCTTTTACGAGAATGTCAAAGGCCGGATGGCTGCCTATGGGCGTGATCGCGACGACCTGAAAATCATGCCGGGCATCGTCATCAACGTCGGCGAAACCGAGGCCGAGGCAAAGGCGAAGGTGGATTATCTGATCGACAAGATGCATCCCGATGTCGGGCGGCTGATGCTCTCCGAGTTCCTGGAGGCGGACCTGCGCGGCGTGGCCCTCGATGAGCCCTTCCCGATGGACCGTCTGCCGGCGGCGCCAAAGGGATCGCGTGCCCTGTTCGACGAACTGGTGGATTTCGTCAAGAGCGGCCATACGGTTGGCGAGCTGATCCGACATTATGCGGAGAAGCACACCGGGAATGGCATAACGGGCACGCCTGCCCAGATCGCCGACTACATGGAGGAATGGTTCGAAACGCGTGCGGCCGACGGCTTTATCCTGATGTTTCCGACCCTGCCGTCCAGCCTCGACGATTTCGTGCGGGTCGTGCTGCCGGAGCTTCGCCGCCGCGGGCTGTTCCGCGAGGAATATGAGGGCAAGACCCTGCGCGAAAACCTCGGCATTTCGATGCCGGCAAACCGCTTTGCCAAGACGTGAGGGCCAGGCCGATGGGTAACGACGCTCTGATCAGCGACACGGAATTCAGGCTATCGATGCGTCATTTGGCCGGCGCGGTCAGCGTGATCACGGTCGGTGACGGCCAGGACCGTACCGGCTTCACCGCGACGTCGGTTTCCTCATTTTCGGCGGATCAGCCTTCCGTCATCGTCAGCGTCAACAGGACTTCTTCCTCCTGGCCAGCGCTGCAGCGATACGGCTGTTTCTGCGTCAACGTGCTTGCGGCCGACCAGCAGCACGTCGCGCAATCCTTTTCCGGCATTGGCGGACGCAAGGGCGCCGACCGCTACGAGGGTGCCGAGTGGTATCGCCTAAGGACAGGCGCAGCCGCACTTGAAAATGCCCTGACGGTCCTCGACTGCAAGCTCGAAACCACATTCCATCATCACTCCCATGCCATTCTGATCGGGCACATCCGTGCGATGGAAATCCGGCGGGACGCAAGACCGCTGCTCTACTGGCAGGGCGGCTATCATAACCTGCCGGCTGCTGCTGATCGCCGGCTAGCGGAGCCGATCCGGCAGTAGTCCGATGGAAGTGACATCGGCATTGGCAAAGGCAAGCCTAAGGTAGCGCTCCTGGCCCTCGCCGAAATATGCGCCTGGTATGCAGACGACACCGCGTTCCCTCGCGAGTTCTTCGGCAACCTCGGACGACGATCGGCCCTCGAAGGGATGGCGAACAAAGGCGAAATAGGCGCCGATCGCCGCAATCTCCCAACCCACCAGCCCGGAAAACGCCGATCTCAAGGCATCGGCCCGGCGAGCGATTTCCAGCCTGTTGCCGGCCCGCCAATCGGCAAGGACAGGCAAAGCCGATGCAACCGCGATCTGAGCCGAACGCGGGGCGCAGATTTGCATATTGTCCATGACTTTCGCGATCTCAGCAACGAGCCCGGGGCCTGCCGTGACGGCGCCTAGCCGATGGCCGGGAATGCAGAAGGATTTCGAGAAGCTGTAGAGAAGGACAAGCGTATCCTCCCAGCCCGGCTCCGACAGCAGGGCGTGCGGCCTTCCGTAATCTTCGGCCAGGAAGTCGCGATAGGTTTCGTCGACGACCAGCCAGGCGCCGTATTTTCGGCACAGCGAGAAAAGCTCGTGAAGCAGCTGAGGCGGATAGACTGCTCCGGTCGGATTGTTGGGCGTGACGACGGCAAGCATCTTCGCGCCGGCCGCAAGCGCGGCTTCGGCAGAGCCGAGATCGGGAAGAAAGCCGGTTGCAGGATCGCACTCGACCAGTCGGCGCCCGATCCCCAGCATCGACAACGTCGTGTCGTGATTGAAATAGAAAGGATTGGTGAGCGCTACCGTATCGCCCGCGCCCGCTAGCGCAATCGCCGTGCACATGAACGCCTGATTGCAGCCGGCCGTGATATGGATATTGCCGGCAGATATGTCAGCGCCATAGAGCTCCGCGACATGGGCGGCATAGGCCTGGCGCAGCAAAGGCTCGCCCTCGATCGGCCCGTATCCTGTCATCGCCTGTTGTGCCGCCGTCTCGCCGAGAAGCCGCAGCATCTCCGGGTGTGCGGGATAGCCGGGCACAGCCTGCGACAGATCGATGAGTGGCCCCTTCGATCCCTTGTATTCGCGTCCCCAGGCGACGACGGAAGGAATGGGCGGAGGCGAGAGGCGGGCAACGAGCGAATTGGATTTTGCAGCGGTCATATCGATTTCTCTTTGATACCGATTGCTACAACGATACCAATTGTTTTCTCAACCTCTTTGTTGAGCGGGACGAACCTCAAGCGGAGACGCATGCGCATGGTGTGGGACAAGATGCGGCTCGAACAGCTGCGCGCGGAATTTTCAGACGCCAATGGCGGCGAGATATTCGACGAGAAGTTTCGCAAAGTGGCGGAGAAAATCATCTCCAAGAGCGGTACGAGACTGGCGCCATATGCCGGTGTGCCGACTTTCCTCAGCGCGCCCTACATGCAGGTCGCGGCCGACGAGCCTGACTTCGGCAATCTTCAGGTCGCGATAACGGGAATCCCGATGGATCTTGGCGTCACCAATCGCCCCGGCTCCCGCTTCGGACCGCGTGCCCTTCGCGCCATCGAAAGGATCGGTCCTTACAACCACGTTCTGGGAACGGCGCCGGTCTTCGATCTTCGCGTCGCCGACATTGGCGACGTGCCGTTCCAGAGCCGCTACCGGCTGGAACCCAGCCACGACGATATCGAGAAGCGTATCGGCCAGATCGTCGATGCGGGCGTCGTGCCGTTATCGGTCGGAGGTGACCACTCCATTACCCACCCGATCTTGAAGGCTGTCGGCCGGAATCAGCCAGTCGGTCTCATTCATATCGATGCGCATTGCGACACCAGCGGTGCCTTCGATCAGACGAAATTTCATCACGGGGGACCGTTCCGCAATGCCGTGCTGGACGGCGTGCTCGATCCGACAAGGACAATCCAGATCGGCATACGCGGTTCAGCGGAATACCTATGGGAATTCTCCTATAAATCGGGAATGACCGTGATCCACGCCGAGGACCTCAGCGGAATGGGGATGGAAGCCGTCATCGCCAAGGCCAAATCCATCGTCGGCGACGGCCCGACCTATCTCTCCTTCGACATCGACAGCCTCGATCCGAGCTTCGCGCCGGGCACGGGCACGCCCGAGATCGGCGGATTGACGACGCGCGAAGTTCTAGAGCTGATCCGCGGGCTGAAGGGCGTGAACCTCGTGGGCGGCGACGTCGTCGAGGTCGCACCGCAATATGACGCAACGACCAACACAGCACATGCCGGAGCCCAGGTGCTCTTCGAGATTCTGAGCCTCATGGTGTTCAGCCCGTCGATCGGCGGACACTGAATGTTGCGGACCCATCCACGCGATGTCCGCGAATAATCTCCGGCAACGTCGCCGCAGGTCGACGAGAGGACCGCATAACGGAATTCAGGACGACAATCAGCTTTCCCTGTGAAACAGGCGCTGGTGGAGAAGTCGCCCTGGCGCCCATGTCACTGGCGCTCGTGATAGCTAGACAGATGCGGAGGGGTGGCGTTAAGCTTTGGCTTTGTAACGGCGACACCAGAAACATGAACATGATTGGATCCCCCGGGAAATCGGGAGAAGACAACGAGGAAAAGATACTGACCAATCCGGCGCGGCTTGGAGGCCGTCTAAGGCTCGCCAGGCAAACCCGGGGCTTGACCCTTAAGGCTCTCGCCCTGGCCGCGGATTGCTCTGAAAGCCTTTTGTCGAAAATTGAAAACGGCAAGGCTTCGCCCTCGTTACCGATGTTGCATAGGCTTGTCGGTGTTCTGGGTACGAATATTGGCTGGATGTTCGAGGAGGCCGACGGTGAAGAGGGCATCGTCTTCCGTTCCGGGACAAGGCCTTTGATTGGACTCGACCCATTGCGCAGAGGGGAAGGCATCTCTCTCGAACGGATAATCCCCTATTCGCAAGGCCATCTGCTTCAATGCAACATCCACCACATTGAGGCTGGCGGCCAAAGTGCCGGGCCGATCCAGCATGTCGGCGAAGAGGTTGGATACGTTCTTGCCGGCGAGATCGAACTGATGGTCGGGGAACGGACATTCCGGCTTTCCATCGGCGACAGCTTCGTCTTCAATTCCGAGCTGCCCCATTGGTATCGCAATGTGGGAGCGGATCGCGCAAGCATCTTCTGGGTCAATACACCGGCGACCTTCTAGCGCCGCCACCGTCCTGAAAGCGAACCTGCGATCATCTTCAAAGCCACAAATTCAAGTAACTTGACAATCATTCAAGTTACTTGAATACTCCCCTTGCAATCCAAAAACATGGGGAACGATCATGCATCTCAAGAAATACCTGTTCGGTTGCGCGATTGGCGCGACCGTGGCACTTGCCTGCGGTGCCGGCGCCGCGATGGCGAATACGCTGGCTCTCGTGACGATCAACCAGCAGGCTCTCTTCTTCAACCAGATCAATGACGGCGCCAAGGAGGCGGCAAAGAAAGCCGGCGCCGATCTCGTCATATTCAACGCCAACAACGTGCCCAGCGCGCAAAATGACGCCATCGAGAACTACATCACCCAGAAGGTCGACGGCATCATATTGGTCGCCATCGACGTCAACGGAGTGAAGCCTGCAATCACCGCCGCCAAGAAGGCCGGCATTCCGGTCATCGCTATCGATGCCCAGATTCCGAACGGCGACAACATCGCCTTCGTGGGTGTCGACAATACCAAGGCGGGTGAGCAGATCGGCAAGTTCTATTCCGATTACGTCAAGGACAAGATGGGCGGCAGCGCCAAGGTCGGCGTGGTCGGCGCGCTCAATTCCTTCATCCAGAACCAGCGTCTTGATGGATTCAAGGCGGCGGTAAAGGCTGGCGGCCAGAAGGTCGATTTCCTCGATACCGTGGACGGTCAGAACGTCCAGGATGTCGCCCTCAGCGCGGCGGAAAATCTCATCACCGCCAATCCCGACATGACGACGCTGTATGCGACCGGCGAGCCGGCACTCCTCGGCGCCGTTGCGGCTGTCACCAGCCAGGGCAAAACAGGTAACGTGAAGGTCTTCGGCTGGGATCTGACCAAGCAAGCGATCGAGGGCATCGATCAGGGTTGGGTGACGGCCGTTATCCAGCAGGATCCAGCCGGCGAAGGCAAGGCGGCCGTCGAAGCGCTCGTCAAGGTGAAAAAGGGCGAGAAGATCGATCCGATCATCAATGTGCCTGTCACCATCGTCACCAAGGAAAATGTCGACAAGTTCCGGGGCATGTTCAAATAACTCCCCGCATCTCGTCACGTCATGGCCGATCGCATCGGCCGTGACGTTGTGGCATCATGGCTAAGGCCATTTCCGCAAGGCAGCATTGATATGACAAACGCTGATACCTACCGCGTCAGGATGACCGGCATTTCCAAACGCTATGGCACGATGCAATCATTGGACAATGTATCGCTGACCTTGAAGCCGGGCGAGGTCCTCGGCCTTGTCGGCGACAACGGCGCCGGCAAATCGACCCTGAGCAAAGTGCTTTCGGGCGCGGTCATCCCGGATTCGGGGACGATCGAGATCGACGGAAAACCAGTTTCCTTTGCCTCGCCCGCTGATGCGCGTGCCGCGCATGTCGAGATGGTCTACCAAGACCTCTCCCTTTGCGACACCGTCGACGTGGCGGGAAATCTCTTTCTGGGGCGTGAACCGAAATGGAAGCTTGCGGGCATTCCAATCCTCGACAAGAAGACCATGCATGAACGGGCGCGCCATATGCTGGAAGGGCTCGGCATCGTCATTCCGGACACGCATCTAAAGGTCGAGAATCTCTCAGGCGGGCAACGCCAGTCCATCGCGATCGGACGTGCGGCGTCATTCAATCCTTCGGTCCTGATCATGGACGAGCCGACGGCGGCCCTGGCAGTTGCCGAGGTCGAGGCGGTGCTGGAGCTCATCCGCACGGTCAGCGCCCGGGGCGTCAGCGTCATTCTGATCACGCATCGGCTGCAGGATCTCTTCCTCGTCTGCGATCGCATCCAGGTGATGTATGAGGGGCAAAACGTCGCCGAGCGCCTTATCGCCGAAACGAATATCGAAGAAGTCGTCAACCTGATCGTCGGTCGCAAGTTCTCCGCGCGCTCGGCCGGCCAACATACCGAGCGAGGCGCTTCCATATGACCATGACATCCTCTCACGCCCAAACCAGCACGTCGTCTCGGCTGCGGAAGGCTCGCCTCTACGATAAGGCGATAGTCAATGGCGGTATCGTTTCGATCGCCCTGTTTTTCATCGCGGTCTGCATTTTCTTCTCCCTCTTTACAAACGTCTTTCTGACCGCTCCCAATCTCTTGAACGTGGTCAGACAATCCGCCCCCTTGTTGATCGTGGCGGCGGCCATGACCTTCGTCATCACGACAGGCGGTATCGATCTTTCGGTTGGATCCGTATTGGCCCTTGCAGCAACGCTTTCGGCCGCCTGCCTGCAGGCAGGAATCGCGTGGCCGATTGTCGTTGTTTTGATGATGCTTCTTGGCGCGGCGACCGGATTAATCCAAGGATATTTCATCGCCTATGAGCGGATCCCCGCCTTCATCGTCACGCTGGCCGGACTATCGGTCATCAGGGGGCTGGCGCTGCTTATCACCGGTGGCTACTCGATTCCTGTCGATCCGCAGAGCCCGTTCACCGCGATTGGCCAGGCCTGGTTCTTTGGCATCCCTGCCCCCGCGATGATCGCGATCGTCGCCCTTATCGCGGCCTATATCGCCTTCAACGAAACGCCGTTCGGGCGATACGTCACCGGCATCGGCGCCAATGCCGAGGCGGTGCGCCGCTCAGGCGTCAACACGCGGCGAGTCACCCTATTCGTCTATGTGATATCGGGCGTGGCAGCCTCCGTCGCCGGCATCATTCTTGCCGCGCGCCTGGGGTCCGGCTCCTCAAATGCCGGGCAAGGCTTCGAGCTCGATGTCATCGCCGCGGTTGTACTGGGCGGTACGAGCCTGTTCGGCGGGCGCGGTTCAGTGGTCGGAACGGTGCTCGGCGCACTGACGGTTGCCGTCATCGCCAACGGCCTGATCCTCTCGCACATGTCGCCCTTCTTCACGCCGATCGTCACCGGGGTCATCATCCTCGTGGCAATCTGGTTGAACTTCCGCCTTTTCAAAGGCGCGATAAGAGGCCGCTGAGCATGATGGATCATCTCTTTGCCGAGGGGGCCAGAACGCGGCACGCCATTGGCGTTCATACCGGATGCGCAATGACCGTGCTCGGCCCAATTCCGGTCGCGGACATGGGTGTAACACTCATGCATGAGCACATCTTCCTTGACGGAGCGACCTCATGGAAGTGCCCTTGCCATCCAGACGAAAAGGCGATCGCCGAACAGCCGGTTGGAATAGAGATCATCGGCGAGTTGCGGATGAACCCCTATATGAACCGCGACAACGTCTCGCTGGATGATCGGGATCTGGCGCTAGCCGAACTTTCCCGCTTCCAGAAGCTTGGCGGCCATACCGTGGTTGAAACCACCAACTTTGGCATAGGGCGCGATGCCGAACAATTGGCCCGCATCGCCCGCATGTCCGGTCTGAAGATCATCATGGGGACCGGCTTCTACCTGGAGCATACGCATCCGGAGTGGTTGAAGGACATGGATCTGGACGAGGTCACCGCCTTCATCGTCAACGACGTCGGCGGTGGCGAAACCCAGCCAGATATCATGGCAGGCATCATCGGTGAGGTCGGCGTCAGCAAGGACTTTACAGCCGAGGAGCAAAAATCCTTGAGGGCATCGGCGCGAGCCTCGCGGTTGACTGGCCTGCCTCTATCCATCCATTTGCCGGGATGGGAACGCCTTGCCCATCGCGTCCTTGATGTGGTCGAGGACGAAGGCGCGGACCTGCGTCACACTGTGCTCTGCCACATGAATCCCAGCCATAATGATCTTCATTATCAAAAGAGCCTCGCTGAACGCGGTGCCTTCCTGGAATACGACATGATCGGCATGGATTATTATTACGCCGATCAGGATGCGCAATCGCCATCGGACGAGGAGAACGCCAGGGCGATCAGGGCGATCATAGACCTGGGCTTCGCCGATCGGCTGCTTCTGTCCCAGGACGTCTTTCTCAAGATCATGCTGACCCGCTATGGCGGCTTCGGCTATGGCTACATTCTCAAGCATTTCCTGCCGCGACTGAAGCGTCACGGTGTCGATCAGCAGGCGATCGACCAAATGCTGATCACCAATCCCCAATCGGTATTTTCCGCCTCGGCCTGAAGGTCGGGTGCATCCAAGGAGCAGACATGAGCAAGAAAAAGGTTCTTCTGGCGGGTGAATCATGGGTTTCGACCGCCACCCATATCAAGGGTTTCGATCAGTTTCCGACGGTGACCTATCACACCGGTGCCGACGAATTGCTGAAGGCATTGAAGGACAGCGCCTTTGATGTCACCTTCATGCCGGCCCATGAGGCGCAGCGTGATTTCCCGCTGACAGCCGAAGCACTCGCGGAATATGACGCGGTCGTTCTGTCCGATATCGGCGCAAACACGCTGCTATTGCACCCTGATACCTGGATTCATTCCAAGAGAACGCCAAACCGGCTGAAGCTGCTGCGCGATTACGTTACACATGGCGGCGCGTTGCTGATGTTCGGCGGCTATTACAGCTTCCAAGGCATCAATGGCGGCGCGCGCTATCATAAAACGCCAGTGGAGGAGGTGCTGCCGGTAACCTGCCTTGCCATCGATGACCGCGTTGAAGTTCCCGAGGGGTTTTCGCCCGTCGTGACAGGCAATGACACCCACCCGGTTCTCAAAGGCCTCGGCAAAGATTGGCCCTACCTTCTCGGTTTCAATGAGGTGAAGGCGAAGCCAGGAGCTGACGTGCTTGCGACGGTTTCAGGCGAATATGGTTCGCAGCCACTTTTGGTAACCGGCACCTATGGCGCCGGCAGGACACTCGTCTGGACTTCGGATGTCGGTCCACACTGGCTGCCGCCGGAGTTCATTGCCTGGAACGGCTACAAGACGCTCTTCGAGCAGATGCTGGCCTGGGCAACGCTCAAGGACTGACGCCCATGCGCCTCCATGTCGTCGGCAATGTCTGCGTCGACACGAGCTTCCGCCTGCCGCGCCTGCCGCGTCCGGGGGAAACGCTCAACGCGAGTTCGATCGTTGAAGGCATAGGAGGCAAGGGTGCCAATCAAGCCGTGGCGGCGGCGCGAAGCGGGGCAGCGGTGTGCTTCTGGAGCGCGCTTGGCGACGACGACATGGCGGATGGCGTGAGCGAGACGTTGAAGAGTGACCTCGAGGTCGATCGACTGATCCGCCTGCCTCTTTCCACCGACCGTTCGACGATCCTGCTGGAAGAAGCCGGCGAAAACGCCATCGTCAGCGCCGTCGCCTGCGCGCGAGCCTTCAATCCGATCCGGCAATCGGCCCTGACGCGGACCTGGAGCAAGGGCGACATCCTTCTGATGCAGGGCAACCTGTCCAGGGAGGTCACCGCCAGCTGTCTGAAGCTTGCCGGAAGGTCAGGCCTGAAGACGGTGCTCAATGCCAGTCCTCTGTCGGACATGACGCTCGAGGATCTTGCCGACGTGGATCTTGTCATCGTCAATCAAGGCGAAGCCGCGGCGCTGACGGGCATGGAAAGCCCAAGGGCAGCGGCAAACCTGCTTTTGGAGAACGGAGCGAGAAGCGTCGTCGTGACGCTTGGAAGCCAAGGCAGCCTCATATGGGATCAGGCGGATCAAACACCAGTTTTCCTCGCGGCGCCCAAGAGCGCGGTCGTTGATACCAGCGGCGCCGGTGACTGCTTTGCGGGCGTCCTCGTCGGCCTGCTCGCACAAGGAAAATCCCTGACCGCAGCCGCGAACCTGGCAACCAAGGCCGCCGGCATCTCCGTCGGTCGTCTTGGAACGCTCGCCTCCTATCCCTCGCGGGTGGAAATTTCGGACATCATCAAGAGATCAGAACTGGAAAACACATGAGTGGGACAATGAAACCCATCGGGCAGGTAGCTGGCAACGCGCTCATCGATCTTTTCGGGCGCGAAAAGGCGATCATAGGCGTCGTTCACCTGGCGCCGCTTCCCGGTGCGCCGCGCTACTCCGGCGAGGAGATCGAGACCGTCTACCAGCGCGGACTTGACGATGCCCGCGCCTACCTTGCCGGCGGCTGCGACGCCGTGATCATCGAAAACCATGGCGATATTCCTTTTTCCAAGCCCGATGACATCGGCCCCGAAACCTCGGCCTACATGGCCGTCATCTCCGACCGCATCCGCCGCGAACTCGCCGGTCCGATCGGCATCAATGTTCTTGCGAATGCCGCCATTCCGGCGCTTGCAATCGCCAGTGCGGCAGGCGCGGGCTTCGTGCGCGTCAATCAATGGGCGAACGCCTATGTCGCCAATGAAGGCTTCATCGAGGGAGAAGCTGCCCGCGCAATGCGCTATCGCGCACGGCTCAATGCCCATGGCATCCGCATCTTCGCCGATGCCCATGTCAAACATGGAGCGCATGCCATCGTTGCGGACCGACCAGTCGAGGAACAGGTCAAGGATCTCGTCTTCTTTGACGCGGATGCCATTATCGCCACAGGGCAAAGGACAGGGCATGCAGCCGATCTCGATTACATCAAATTGATCAAGCGGGCGGCGGGCCTGCCGACCCTCGTCGGCAGCGGTGTGACGCCGGAAAATGGTAACGACATTCTGTCGGTAGCCGATGGTGTGATCATTGCAAGCTCACTGAAGTATGATGGCGTCTGGTGGAACGCGGTCGATCCGCAAAGGGTAAAAGACTTCGTGACAGGCATCCATCGATGACGTCATACCCACAAATCAATGCGCAGCGTCTGCTGCGGCGCATTGCCGATTTTGCAACGATAGGAGCCACGCCAGCGGGAGGGGTGAACCGTCAAGCGTTGAGCATCGGAGATAGGACGGCTCGGCGCCGGCTTGCGGAACTGGCCGTTGCCCGCGGTTTCAAAGCCTACCAGGATGCGATCGCCAATCTGTTCATCCGGCGTGAGGGACATGATCCTTCATTGCCACCCGTTTTGATTGGCAGCCATCTTGACAGCCAGCCCACGGGAGGCAGGTTTGATGGTGCGCTTGGCACGCTATCCGCCTTCGAGGTACTGGAAGCCCTTGAGGATGCCGGAGCCGTTACGGAACGATCCGTCGAAGTTGTGTCTTGGACCAACGAGGAAGGTAGCCGCTTCTCTCCCGGCTGCATGGGATCCATGGCCTTTATTGGCGCGGGCGACATGGCTGGGTGGCAGGATACGCGCGGCACCGACGGGGCCAGGCTTGGCGATGAATTGGCGGCGACATTGAAGGCACTGCCGGAAGCCAAGATGCAGCCGGTCGGCCATGCGGTGTCCGCTTTCGTTGAGATGCATATCGAGCAGGGACCCGTTCTCGAGCGCGCGGGCATCCCGATCGGCCTCGTCACCGGCGTACAAGGAACCAGGTGGCTCGAAGTTACCTTCAGCGGCGAGGCGGCCCATGCTGGCACGACTCCGCTGGAATTCCGCAAGGATCCCATGGCGGCGGCCGTCGCGGCGATCGCGCAACTGCAGCTCCTCGTCATGCCGGCCGATCCGATGGCGCGGCTGACCGTTGGTCGAATGAGCGTCGAACCCAGCTCCGTCAACGTCATTCCGAGCAGGGTCACATTCACCATCGACATCCGCCATCCGCGGGAAGACGTGCTTTCTTCCATAGAAGCTCAAATCGACGCGGAATGCCGTGCGTCGGCTATGCGCCATATGGTCGATGTGCTCATCAAAAAACGTTTCGACTTGGCACCCGGACAATTCGACACGACAGTCGTCGATGTGATCGACAAGGCTTGCGAAAGGCTTGGCGTTTCCAACATGAAATTGGTTTCCGGCGCCTTCCACGATGCACTTTTCATCAGTCGTGTTGCACCGACAGCGATGATCTTTGTTCCGTGCCGAGACGGCATCAGCCATAACGAGGCTGAATTTGTCACCTCGGAGAACATCGAGACAGGCGCGAAGGTACTGCTTGAGACCGTCCTTTCTTTGGCTCGATGAGCAATGATCATCCCCCTTAAGGCGGCCGATGATAGCGCGATAGAATCAGCGACGGCATGCGGACGCAGTAGCGGACGATGCCGATCGCGTGCAGCGAGCGCCAATGGATTTGCCTTTAATGGCTGGAAAGTGGTGCCGCCCTCCGCCGACTATCGCAGGCGCTCAAAAAGGAGCGCCCACACTATCAATCGGCGGTATACGGCATCCCTCAACCCCTAACGTTCGAGTTCCTCAGTAATGTCGGCGCAGAAATCGACGAATGCGCGCACCTTCGCTGGCGGCTGCTTGCGTGATGGTTGGAAAGCAAAGAGCGGGAAACGCTCGCCATGCCAGTCGGGGAAGAGGTCGATCAGCGATCCTGTCGCCAATGCCTGCCCAACTCCCCAGCCGATTACCTGAGCAATGCCGGTTCCAGCAAGGCATTCGTCGAGCATGGTCTTGGGGTCGGTGAACGTCAACGGTCCGCTCGTCGGAACATCGATTGTCTCGCCTCCCCGGATGAATTCCCATTCGAATGGTCTCCCGGTATAGGGATCGATAAACTGCAGACAGCGATGAACGGAGAGGTCGCAAGGATGCGCCGGACGACCATGGCGCTCCAGATAACGAGGCGACGCCACGGTCAGAATTGGTGCTTCTATTAGCTTTCGCGCAATCAGGCTGGCAAAGCGAGGCTGGCCAAACCGGATCGCGAGATCGATACCGTCTGCAACAAGATCTCCGACATGCTCTTTGGTCACGAACTCGATAGATAGATCCGGATAGCGTTCACAGAATCCACCAAGCCGGCCTGCGAGCACGAGCGGCAGGAAGAATGGATCAATATCCACTTTCAAGCGACCGCGCACCGCTGTTGCCGAGCCGGACACGACCACGGCGGCATCCTCGATCGCATTCAAGTGCGGCTTCACCTCTTCATAAAACCGCCGGCCCTCGTCGGTTAGCGTCACCGAGCGCGTCGTTCGATCGAGCAGGCGCACGCCGAGGCGTGTCTCAAGACGGCCAATGGCCCGGCTTACACCGGAATCGGTGATGCCGATCAGTTCAGCGCCTTTGACGAAGCTCCCGCCTTCAACGACGGCCGCAAGCACGCTCACCCCCGAGAGAATCCGTCCATCAAAAGACATGTGCCGACTCCTGATTTTTAGTCAGGAATCATCTGACATAAGCGCACTTAATTCAAGATCATTCCGGAGCGATAACGGTCCCGTGCCTTAAACCTGAGAGGACCCAATCATGAGCAATCTCAACCATCCCCGCACGCTTTTCAAAGGCGGCACCATACTGACAATGGACAAGACGGTCGGCAATCTCGCCATCGGCGACCTGCTCGTGGAACACGGCAGGATAGCGGCCATTGGACAGAACCTCGCCGTTACCGATGCAACGGTTATCGATGCTTCTGACAGCATCGTCATGCCAGGTCTGATCGACGCCCATCATCACATGTGGCTGGGCGCAATGCGCCGCATGATGCCCGATGTGCACGATCTCTTTGCCTATATCGATATGGTGGCGGAAACACTGGGCTGCCATTATCGGCCGCTGGATATGTATCTCAGCACCCGGCTTACGGCGCTTGCCTGTCTCGATGCCGGCATCACGACCGTCATCGACGCTTGCCATTCCTCCCGCAGCCCGGAACATACCGACGCAGCGCTCGATGCTCTCGATGGCAGCGGTATCCGCGCCCTGCACATGGTCGGCGCCGCCATGGACAAGAAGGCGTCCTCCGCACACCTACCGGGCGATCTGAAGCGGCTGGCGGACAACTGGAATCGGGGCGACGGTCTTGTCAGGGTGGGCTTGTTCGGCCAGCTCAATCTCGATTGGTGGAAGGTCGCCCGCAGCCTGAATATGCGCATTTTGACCGAGTTCATCGGCGATCTAGCCAAGCTCGGCCCGGAATTTGCCGAAGAGGGCGTGCTCGGTCCGCACAACATCTTCAATCATTGCACCCGCATTCCGCGGGAGACGTGGCGCCTCTTTGCCAATGCCGGCGTGAACGTCACCGTCAACCCGCGTTCCGATGCACTGTTCGGTTTCGATGACGAGAGTTTCGCGTATCAGCAAGCGATCGACCATGGCCTGACGCCGGCTATCGGCATCGATCTCGACACGGCCTTCGGCAGCGACATGTTCGGCGAGATGCACGCCCTATTCCTGCAGCAGCGCTCGGCCATGCGTTACCGCAAATTCCGAGGCGAAGATAATGTGCCCTTGCCGATCACCGTCGAGCGCGTCCTTGAAGCGGCAACCGTAAACGGTGCACGCGCCGCGGGTCTTGAGAGCGAGGTCGGTTCGCTGGCGCCCGGCAAGCAGGCCGATATCATCATGGTACGTGCCGACGGTGTCGCTGTCACGCCGGTTAACAACACTGTCGGCACGATCGTCCAGGCCGTCGAGCGCTCGGATGTCGATACGGTCATGGTCGCCGGCGAGATCCGCAAACGCGGCGGAAAGCTGGTCGGCACCGATCTCATCAAGCTGTCATCGGAGATCACCGAGTCGCGCGATTACCTGCTGGAAAAGAGCGGCTATCGCCTGAACCGCTTCGGCGCACCCGCCCCCGAAGAAGCGGCCTGAATCGGTGCCGCCGCTTTTCGGCGACGCTGCTACCCCACAGACTTTCAGAATGGAGGCTGTCATGTCAGCATCTCTCATCAATGAGACGACGGAAGCGAAAGCCGCTCCCGCATATCTTTCCCGCCCCGCCCCGGGGATCATCGCCGCGCTCTTTTGTGGCTATCTCGGGGTCGGACTTCCGCTTCCGGTTATTCCGCTCTTCATCCACGACAAGCTCGGCTTCAACAATCTGGTCGTCGGCCTGGTGATTGGCATCCAATTCCTCGCCACCGTGCTAAGTCGTGGCTATGCGGGACGCTTGACCGATCTCAAGGGCGGTCAGCGTTCCGCCCTGCAAGGTGCCGCGATCAGCATGACCGCAGGGCTGCTCTATCTGGCGGCGGCCATGCCCATTCTCTCGCCCGATGTCAGCCTTGCAATTCTTGCTGTCGGGCGATTGATTGCGGGTCTCGGTGAGAGCCTCTTCGTCACCGGCTGCGTCTCCTGGTCGATTGCCTCGGTCGGACCGCAGCGCGCAGGCATGTCGATGTCGTGGACCGGCATTGCCATGTTCGCGGCACTGGCCATCGGCGCCCCGGTCGGCATGGCTCTTTATCAGTCGTACGGCCTTGAGACCGCGATGATCGCCTGTATGGTTGCTCCGCTTGTCGCAGTCGCTATCGCATTTCGGTCGACCTCTTATACGAGCCCGGCAGGCCCGCGTCTGCCCTTTTACAAGGTCATCGGCCAAATCTGGCGCGAAGGGGCTGGGCTGATGCTGCAAGGGGTTGGTCTGTCGGGTCTTACGGCCTTCGCATCGCTCTATTTCGCAGCCCAGCATTGGAACGATGCCGGTTTGGTCATGACGGCCTTCGGCATCGGCTTCATCTTCGTGCGCCTCATCTTTGGCTCGCTGCCCGACAGAACGAGCGGCTATCGCGTCGCGTTCTGGTCTCTGGCCACCGAGGCAGCCGGTCAGGCGCTGATCTGGGTGGCGCCTAATGAATGGACGGCACTTGCCGGCGCCCTGGTCACAGGTCTCGGTTGTGCGCTGATCTTTCCCGCTCTCGGCGTCGAAGCGCTGAAGCGAGTGCCTGCCGCCAATCGCGGCAGCGCCATGGGCGGCTTCGTGGCTTTTCTCGATATCGCCTACGGCATTTCCGGCCCGCTCACAGGCATTATCGCCGGACAGTTCGGATATGCGGCCGTCTACCTCTTTGGCGCCGCCTGCGCCCTCGCCGGTGCCGCGCTTGTCCAGACCGCCCGCTCTTCACAATCCTGACCATTATTCCACATTGCCTGTGAGATTTGCTCGCCGGCTATCAAAGGAGATTTTCATGTCCCGCATCTTCATTTCCGGCTCGTCGACCGGTCTCGGCCTCATGGTGGCTGAACGTCTAACCGAACAAGGCCACCGGGTCGTGCTTCATGCGCGCAATCCGGCTCGCGCCAACGATGCCCGCCGCGCTCTTCCGAAGGCGGAGGCTGTCGTGATCGGTGATCTCGAAACTATCGCCGGCGCAAGAAATGTCGCCGCCGAAGTCAACAAACTCGGCCGGTTCGATGCGGTGATCCACAATGCCGCTGTCGGCTATCGCGAAGCTCATCGCCTCACCTCCGATGGGCTGCCGCATGTCTTCGCCATAAACACGCTGTCGGCCTACATTCTGACCGCGCTCATCGAACCACCGAAGCGGCTAGTCTACCTGTCGTCCGGCATGCACCATCATGCGGATGCCAATCTCGATGATATTCTCTGGAAACGTCGCAGGTGGAACGGATCAGAGGCCTATGCCGAAAGCAAGCTGCACGACGCAATGCTCGCATTCGCGATCGCGCGACGTTGGAAGGACGTGTTCTCGAATTCGCTGGAGCCCGGATGGGTTCCGACCAAGATGGGCGGCCCTGGCGCACCTGACGACATGGCACAGGCCCATCTGACTCAAGCCTGGCTGGCAGCCGGCGACGACCCGAAGGCGGATGTCACGGGAGAATACTTCTATCATCTGAAGCGTCGGACCGCGAACCCGCAGGCTCATGATCCAGCGCTTCAAGACAGCCTCATCGCAATCTGCGAGGAGATCTCGGGCGTGGCTTTGCCGAAATAATTCACCGTCGGTCCTTTAGATCTTTAAAAATCTATTGGAACTCGCACGGGAAGCATTCGGGACTCGAAAGAACACTAAGCCAGCATACTCTCCTTCGCCGTAATCTGGTCCGATCCGCCGAAACGACACGTCCAGAGAATTCCGGGCGTCACGCGTCTCTACCTTTCAAATTCACAAGCTTGATTATCGCCGTCTATAAGACGCCCCGCAGTGACGTTCCGGCAAGCGAGCGGTTTCCCCGAAGATCTTTTGCCGCAGTGAACCTTCCGCGTATGCAGTCTTATAGAGACCCCGATCCTGCAAGGCTGGCACTACAATATCAACGAAATCCTCGAAGCCCTCCGGCGCCACCGTACGGGTGAGGTTAAAGCCGTCGATCTCCCCCTCATCGATCCACGCGGAAAGCTCATCCGCGACCGTTGCGGCATCGCCGACAATGACCGGATACCGGCCGCCGATGGACAGTTCCCCTAGCAATTGCCGCTTGGTCCAGCCTCGTTGCCGCGCAGTTTGCGTTGCTGACTGGCTGGCGTTGGACGGTCCATAGACGATAGTCTCGTCGAGCTCGTAACGCGAAAAATCGATGCCCGTGCTCGCCGAAAAATGCGCCAACCCGGCTTCAGGATTAGCATGGTGGAGGTAGTCCGTATATTTTTCCCGCGCCGCGGCGGCCGAGCGATCCGTTACGACAGTTATGCCGACAAAGATTTTCACGTCATCGGGCTTTCGCCCTGCGGCAACAGCCGCCTGGCGCAGCGCCCGGCCAGCGGCGCGTGCTGCGCTCTTGTCGGCGGCTGCAATGAAGATGCATTCGGCATGACGGGCAGCAAATTGCCTGCCGCGGCCGGATGTACCCGCCTGATAGAGAACCGGTGTACGCTGTATGGACGGTTCGGCAAGATGATAGCCGCTCGAACGATAGAATTGCCCCTGATGATCTATCCGATGGACTTTTGATGGGTCGGCATAGATGCGCTTTTTCTTGTCCGCCAAAACCGCGTCGTCTTCCCAGCTTGCCTCCCAGAATTTGTACAGGAGTTCGAGATATTCGTCTGCGCGATCGTAGCGGGCATCGTGCTCGATCTGCATATCGAGTCCCAAGCCGCGCGCGGCACTGTCGAGATAGCCGGTTACGATATTCCAGCCAATGCGCCCATCGGTCAGATGATCGAGTGTCGACATGCGCCGCGCAAAAACATAGGGCGCATCCGTACTGGCATTGACCGTTACACCAAAGCCGAGATGCCGCGTCACGGCCGCCATGGCGGACACCAGCAACAAGGGATCATTGAGCGGCAACTGAATGGATTCCCGCAAGGTTAGATCGACCGAGTTCTGGTAGACATCATAGACGCCGAGAATATCGGCCAGGAAAATGCCATCGAAAAGGCCGCGTTCCAGCGTCGCCGCAAGCGATGTCCAATAGCTCAGCGTCTTATAGCGATCGGACTGATCTCGCGGATGGGTCCATAGCCCGTGATTGATGTGGCCGACGCAGTTCATGTTGAATGCGTTGAGCAGTATCTTTTTTCTTTGCGTGACCATCTCGTCCGTCGTTTCAGTTTCGATCGCGCCGTATTGTAGCGCTTGCCATCGACATAGCCGCCCTCCAGACGAGCTTCCGCTGCTCAATCACGATAACGTCGGCTTCAGACCGCTGGTGTCGGCTCGCCGAGCGATAGCATCAATCGGTTTGCCCAATTGAAGAAGGCGGCCCCATGGATCACGTCGGCGATTTCCAGATCATCCAGGCCCTCCTCGCGCAATCTGACGATCTCGTTGGCTCCAAATTGCGATGGCGTCGCGGTGAGCGCGGCTGAAGCCTCGACAACCGCATTCCAGCGACTGCCAAGATCAGCCTGAAGCCCATCATCCAGCAGACGCTGCACGTCATCCGTCCGCTTGGAATGATGGGCGGCGAAGCGAGAATGGACCGATGCGCAAAAAATACAGCCATTCACCCGCGATGCGGCCGTGGCGGCCAGTTCACGCTCAGCACGAGGAAGGCCGGCCGAGACATTGTAGAAGATATCCTTGTCCGTCTTGGTACGGGCCTGGAGAATGTCGGGATCGCGCACCAGCAGCATGAAATACGGCGACTTCGCGCGGGATGCATCCACAAGGCCTGCCCAGTGGCGCTCGGTCAAGTCCGCCTCATCAAGGGGCCGCAGCCAGGGTGTCCAGCCGATTTCAGCTTGAGTGAAGGCGTTTGGTCGGTCTGCGATTTCGGGATGAATTACAGTTTCGGTCATGAAAGGATTCCTTGTTCGTGCGATCAGGCTTGCGCGACATGTCCGACATCGGCTGGATTGGCAGCCAAGGCTCTCAAGCCTGTAACGACCCTGATCTGAAACGCGAGAAATGCGACCAGCTGTGACAAGGTAACGATGCCTGTGGTCGTCCAGCCGGCGTCCAGCAGCTTCTGCAGCGCCGCGGCACTCGCATCCCTCGGACGGAAGACCAGAAGGTGGCTGTGTTCGAGCGCCGCGCTGAGCTTCAGGTCCAGAAGTTTCCGGCTTTCGCCCGAAACCTCATAAACGAAGCCCGGCCGGTCCTCGCGGGAAAGCGGGCCAGCCGGATAATGGCCGTAAGGTCCGGTTGTATCGCCGACCTCCAGCTCCGCGGAGATGATGGCGACGAGCTCCGGGCCGTGCGCCTCATCCCGCAACTTGGAAGAATAAAAATTCGCGATCTCCTGCGCCTTGTGGAGGCCGGCGACAAAGGCGGCGACGGCAAAGCGCTCCGCCGGGGTCACGCTTCCCCAATGCTCGGGCTCGAAAAGAGCTTCATAGCTCTTTTGAGCATTGAGGCGCGTCTCGGGCCGTTGTGCCCGAAGGCCGTCAAGATCGGACCCAGGATCTATTCCCGCGAGGAAATCGATGACGTCTCTGGTCTGCAAAGTCATGGTCGATGCCTTCTCTTCGGATACTGCTATTGGACTTGCGCCGCCAAGCGGCGCTCTTTTCCGGTTAGGTTCTGCCGCACCCAACCAAGCGCTGGGGCGACATGAGCAGCCGTCAGTTCCAGCGAGCGCAGGATATGTTCATGCGGCGGATCGACGGAATGCACTTGAAAGACCAGATCCGTGACCCGCGCCAATGCCGTGTCTGCCTGAAGCGACGCGATAACGTCGTCGGGGGTGCCGACGTGAACATCGAAGGCTCCAATCAAATCAGCCGTGGTTTCGCCTGGGATCACGAAGCCCGCCGCCTTGAAGTGTTCGACGATCCGCCTCAAGCCGATATCGGCGAAATGAAGGGCCTCTTTCCTGCTATCGGCGACAAAGAGGCTCCGTGAACCCAATATCCGCGGCTGACGCCCTGCCGGCAACGCAGACAGGTAGGCATCGATAATCGGGTTCTGCAGGTCCCAAAGCTTGGCGTGCGGCGTCTCGACCGGCCGCGGCTGTGTGCGCGACAACATCAGCCCGTCACCATCGCGGCCGGCACGCAAGCCGCCGCCAACGGAAAATGTCGCCTGCCACACATGGTCGCGCAAATGCGGTGCCGCCGGATAGAGGCGGTTGCCGCCCGCAAGCTCTCCGCCCGCCCAGGCATCGCGCACGAGAGCAAGATGATTGCCATAGACCTCCGTGCGCTGGCTGCTTTCCAGGCCGAAGGGAAGGAAGGCCTGCGGGGTGCCGCCCGTTCCGAAGCCGACCTCCAACCGTCCGCCGAGCAGCTTGTCGAGCACGGCTGTATCTTCGGCGACCCGCACCGCATTCTCCATCGGCAACGTGATGACACCCGTGCCCAAACGAATATGCGAGGTCTGCGGGGCCAGTGCGGCGAGAAACACCAATGGTGCAGGCAGGCCGCCTTCGTCTCCGTTGAAGTGATGCTGCGCCACCCAGGCCGTGTCGAAGCCATGTTTTTCGGCATGGATGATCTGCTCGGCAACCAGCCTATAGCGGGTTCCGGCATCCACCTGGTCTAGGACCCGGCTGAAGAAGCCCAGTCGCTTCGGTAATGTTGGCGTACTCATGGGATCATCCTGCATTGATAAGGACGGGTGCGGTCGCCCGCGGAGACTTCTTGCCTGGCACCGCATCGATCAGCTCGCGTGTGTACGGGCTGCTTGGATTGGAAAAGACGTCTTCGACTCGACCCGTCTCGACCAGCTGCCCGGCGTTCAGCACCGAGACAGTGTCCGCGATCTGTCGCACGACGGCGAGATCGTGGGAGACGAACAGATAGGTCAGCCCAAGCTCGCGCTGCAACTCGCCCAAGAGATCGAGGATCTGCGCCTGCACCGTTACGTCAAGCGCGGAGACAGCCTCGTCGAGCACCAGGATCTGCGGATCGAGCACCAGCGCACGGGCGATCGCGACGCGCTGGCGCTGCCCTCCCGAAAGCGAATGCGGCCGACGTTGCGATATGTCGGCTGGCAGTCTGACCTTGTCGAGAGTGGCCGCCACCTTCGCCAATCGCTCACGGCGGGGCAGCCGTTCGAAATTCAGCAACGGCTCCTCCACGATCCCCGTAATTGTCTGGCGTGGGTCGAGCGAACCATAGGGATTTTGATAGACGAGCTGGATCTTCTTGCGCAGCTGCCTCAGCGCTTCACCGCGCAACGAAGCCAGGTCGAGCCCGTCGATCAGTACCTGACCCGAAGTCGGCTTCTGAAAGGCGGAAACGATCCTTATCGTCGTCGTCTTGCCGGAGCCGGATTCACCGACGATTGCATGGGTGCTGCCGCGGCGAACGCGAAAAGAAACATCGTCGACCGCCCGGAAACTGCCGCCGCGACCGGCACCGAAATCCTGCACCAGCCTATCGACCACGACGATGTCGTCGTCCGCCGCGACGGATGCAACCGGGTGTGCCGGCGCGGCCTTCGGCCGCGCATTCAACGATGGCGCGTCGGCAAGCAGGCGGCGCGTATAGTTGCTTCGCGGGTTTGCGAGAATGTCGGCCGTGCGCCCCTGCTCCTGGATGCGGCCGTGCTGCAGGACGATCAACCTGTCGGATCGATCGGCGGCGACCCCGAGGTCATGGGTCACCAAGAGGACCGCCGTGCCATATTCCCGTCTCAGATCGTCGATCAGATCGAGAATGTGCCTCTGCACCGTCACATCCAGCGCACTGGTGGGTTCGTCGGCGATGATCAGCGAAGGTTTCAGCGCAATGGCAATGGCGATCAACACGCGCTGACGCATGCCGCCGGAGAGCTCATGCGGATACTGCTTGGCGCGCAATTGAGGCTGGCTGAGGCCGACACGTTCCAGCAATTCGATCGCTTGAACGCGAGCAGCCGCTCCAGACGCCCGGCCATGCACCGTCAGGATTTCGGCGACCTGTTCGCCGATCGTCCTCACTGGATTGAGCGAATTGCCCGGATCCTGCGGCACGAGGCTGATGATGGAACCACGAATGCCATTCAGCCGCCTTTGCGGCCAGCCGGCAATATCCTGGCCGTTCAGGCGGATGGTTCCCTGCTGGAGAATGCCGCCTTCGGGCAGAAGGCCGATCAACGCCTGTGCGGTGGAGCTCTTGCCTGAACCGGATTCGCCGACGAGGGCGACCACTTCGCCGGCGCGAACCTCAAAGCCAATATCGTGAACGACCGTGCGCTGGCCGCTCTTGTCGCGATAGGCGACCCTGAGGCCATTCACATCGAGGATCGGCGCACCCTCTTCCTTAATGGTTTCAATGATCGGAGCCGTCATTTCCCGATGCTCCCGATTGCCCGGCTGATGCGATTGATGGAAATAACCACCAGGACGACGACAAGACCGGGCGCCGCCGTCAGCCACCAGGCGGTTGCGATATAATTGCGTCCTTCGGCGATCAGCAGGCCCCATTCCGGTGTCGGCGGCGGCGCGCCATAGCCGAGAAAGCCGAGCGTCGCGAGCTGCAGGATCGCCCAGCCGGCCTGAAGCGCAGCAAAGGCGATTACCGAGGTCAGTGAATTCGGCAGGATGTGGCGCCAGAGCACCTTGAGGAATGTCCCGCCGCTGCCGAAGGCGGCTTCGACATATTCGCTTCGTCGCACCGTCACGACTTCGGAGCGAACCAATCTGGCAAACTTGGCGATCAGCGTGCAGCCGACCGCGATCGCGGCGTTGACGGTGCCGAAACCGAGCAGGACGATGATGCTGAGCGACAAGAGAAGATCCGGTATCGACAGCATGACATCGACCAGCCTCATGATGACCGTCTCGATCCTGCCGCCAAATGATCCGGCAAGGACGCCGAGCGTCGTGCCGGCTACAAGCGCGATGCCAACAGCCGCCAGCGCGCCCGATAGCGAGTGAATCGCGCCGTAGACGATGCGTGCATAGAGATCCCGCCCGAGCGAATCCGTCCCCAGGAGATGCGTGGCGCTGGGCGGTCGTAGATGTTGCCCGGGTAGGCCCTGGACAGGGTCGTAGATCGTGAAGAGGCTTGGGAAGAGTGACCAAAGGACAGCCAGTGCGAGAATGAGGCAAGCAAGGACGAGACCAGGCTGCATGCGTGGAAAACGCCCGCCAGCTCCGGCGTTCTCGTGAACATTGGTCTCGAGCGAGGCGGGCGATGCGCTGACTTGCCGGTCGGACGCATCGAGGTCTGCATGATGCCGGGCGGTTTCGATCGTTGCCATCATGCGGCTCCCAGCTTGGTCTTCAGACGCGGATCGAGCACGGGATAGAGAAGATCGACCACGAGGTTGATGACGACGAAGGCGATTGCTGCGACGACGACGATGGCCTGAAGAACGGCGACATCCTGGCTGTCCACGGCCTGTTTCGTCAGCCCGCCGATACCATTGAGGCCAAACACCGTTTCGGTGATGACCGCGCTGGCGATCAGTTCCCCGAACAGCAATCCGGCAACGGTCAGAACCGGCAGGAGCGTATTCTTGGCGACGTGTCGCCATAGGACCTTGGCATGCGAAAGTCCCTTGGCCCGAGCCACGGGCACGAAAGGCTTCGTCAGGACTTCGTCGATGTTCTTCAGCAATATCTGCGCGAGCGGCGCCGAAATCGGCACCGCGACCGTCAGGATGGGCAGGAAGAGACCCTCCCATGGACCGGGATTGATGACCGGTACGAGGCGAAGCCGGAAGGAGAATATCTGAATGAGCATGATGCCGAGCCAGAAGGTCGGCACCGATATGAACAGCGACGGAATGGATTGGATCAGGCCACGCAGCCAGGCAAAAACGGAGAGATTGCAGGCAATCGCGATCAGAACGGCGAGAAGCGTCGCCACCGCAAACCCCGATGCTGCGAGCAGAAGGGATGGCGGCAGGTTGGTGGCAAGCAGCGAGCTCACCGGAACGCCTGCCTGCAGTGAATAGCCGAAATCCCCCGTCAAAAAATTCCAGACTGCGTGGGCATATTGATGCAGGAAGGATCCGTCGGCGCCATAAGCCGCCCTGATATCGGCAAGCTGTTCGGGGCTTAGTCCGTAATCCGGGTTCTGAAACTTGATCAGCACCGCGTCGCCAGGCAGCGACTGCAGCAAAACAAACGAAACGGTGAAGGCCGCCCATAGGACGAACAGCGCCTGCCCGAACCTCGATAATATGTATCTTGCCATGCCACTACCATGTCTTCGCATGAAGGAGGGCCCGGCACCACGCCGGGCCGCCCTTTATTCGTCAATGTTCAGCAAGCCAGGCGCTGTAGAAGGACGGGCGCCCCACGGCTTCGAACGCAATTCCCTTCACATACGGCGCGCCAGCGAAGACCTGCGGCTCCTCGAAGAAGGGGATGACATAGGCCTGATCGAGCAGATATTCCTGCGCGGCCTTGGCCGCCGCCAGTCGCTTGTCGCGATCAGTCTCGGAGGCGACGGTTTCCAGGATGCCGTTCAGCTTTTCATCCGAGAAGGTCGCCTTGGGATTGAGGCCACCCTTTTGCAGCAGGGCATCGCGATTCTTGGGATAGAACTGGCTCTTGATGACATCGGGATCGGCGCGGCCGACCTCAGCGACGACCAGCGGTGTCCTTGCTGGATCGACATTGTCGGTCACCAGATTTCCCGAGGTTCCGGCAAGAACCTGCAGCTTGACACCGAGCTTGGCCCATTGCTGCGCGACGAGCTGCAGCACGGCCTTGTTCTGCGGCTGGGGCAAGGATTCATAGACGGCAAGCGAAAGTGGCTTGCCATCCTTCTCGCGAACGCCGCCCGCACCCTTCTTCCAGCCTGCCTCGTCCAGAAGCTTTTCAGCAAGAGCCGGATCGTAGGTCAGCTTCGACGACAAATCCGTGTAGCCGGCCGCGGCCGACGAAATGACCGATTTCGCCTGCGGATAATTTGCCGAAAACAGCGTGTCGACGATTTCCTTGTTGTTGGTCGCATGCAAGAGCGCCTGGCGAACCCTAATATCGGCAACGAGCGGATTGTCCGGGCGGAAGGCGACGCTGTCGTTCACGCCGCGGGTCGGCGCCGCATAGATCGCGAAACTCTGATCGGACACCTGCTTCTCGTCATAGGCCTGCAGCTGACGGATGAAATCGGCCTGGCCGGAAAGCAATGCGCCGATGCGCACGCTGTCCTCGCCGGTGATGATGTACTTGATCCCGTCCAGATAGGCCCGGCCCTGATGCGCCAACTTGTTCGGACCCCAGTTATAGTCTGTCCGCGCTTTCAGCGAGAGCTGCTTGCCGAGCGTCTCGCTTTCGACGACAAAGGGGCCGGACCCGATGATCTTCGTCGCATCGCCGAGCTGGTCGAAAGGCAATGCCAGCGTCTTTAGGGAAACCAAGCCCGATCCGATCACGGAGGTTCCTTGCAGGAAACCCGGAGACGGCTTCTTGAAGTAGAACTTGACCGTATAGGGATCGACGACTTCGCTATGATCGTAGTTGTTGATGACCTCGGAAACCGGCTGCTTCAGCTCCTTGTTGCCAAGGCCGAACGTATCATAATTCTTCGCCACGGCATTGGCGTCGAGCGGAGAACCGTCGGAAAATGTCACGCCCTTGCGGATCTTGAACGTATATTCCGTCGCCTTGTCGTTGACTGTCCAGGATTCGGCGATCCACGGCTCGATATCGAGCGTCTTCGGGTTCTGATAGGTGAGCTTGTCGGTGATCTGGTTGAGAATGCCACCATTCGGATAGAAGCCGCCCGCCGGCGGGTAAAGGTTCGTATGCGCCTGCTGTTCAAGATAAATCAGCGTGCCGCCCTTGACCGGCTGGTCATCGGCGAATGCCGACGGCGCCACCAATAGCCACACGCTTAGTAAACTTGCCGCCTTGAATTTGGCTTTGATGCCCATTGTGTAAGCCTCTGTATGAAAACGCGCATCAAACTACGGCAAACACTAAGCTATCTATAGAATTAATATTCTAATTTGGTCGCAAGTCAGGAAACGAACGCGCGGGTATATCACGAGGTTGAATAGACGGTGGCTCCTTGATGGGGTTGGCATCCGCTTGAAGCGAGGGGCGCGATATTCGGACGTTTAGAAACAATTTCGCAAACACCAAGGCACGTTCCTCAATACCCTTCAACCTTTTCTATTAGAATTGTTTTCCCCTGTGGCCCGACTATTTGGCATTGCCGGGAATGGCCTGCCGCATCTACCATGCATATAATCCACTAAATTAATGGACTAATCGAACTTGGGACGCCTCCAATCGTTCGTTCGGGAGAATTGGTGTCAACGGGTGATGAAAATGACCAGACAGGTGATTGAATATGCCGGCATTCCGGTGGGCATCGTCGTTCCGGACAAGGGCGCGCTGAAGTTCATCGCGGTCAAGTTTCACGTCTATGATCTCGACGGCCAACATTTTGCTGCCGCCTCGGATGTGCTACGCGCCATCCATAAGTTGGCGTCCACAATGCCTGGCCATCTCAACCGTGCCGCGTAAAGGAGGCATATCATGAGCAGGCTGCGTCGTTTCTTTCGCCTCTCGGCACAACGTGACGAGATAGAGACAAGGCTGCTGGCGCAAGAATATCGGGCGCTCATTCTCGATGATCTTGTCGATGACGGCACCAGCCATGAGCTGCAATCGAAATCCGTCGAACTATCTCATGAGATCGGTTCGCATCGACGTCAGCCTTACCGTGGATAGCCAATCCTGTTCGACGCATTTCAGCAGCCGCTCCCGTTCGGCCCGCGGACACGGTTGCTGATGTGATCACCAAAGCCGCGGCATGCCGAATGCGGCGCAAAGACCGCAATTTAACATACCTCTATGTCGGGAGCCCCCAATGGCTGTTACTGCCCAACCCCTCATCCTCGATCACGCCGTCATTGGCGTCCTTGATCGGCTGGACGAGGCCGCTGCGATCTATCGCAAACTCGGCTTCGCGCTGACGCCACGAGGTTACCATACCCTGGGCTCCATCAATCATCTTGCCGTGTTCGGCGAGAACTATCTGGAGCTACTCGGATTTCCGCCTGACAGTGACGACAAACGCACCGATCTCTGGTCTTATCCGATCGGTTTGAACGGACTTGCCTTTCGAACCACGGACGCAGCCAGCCTGCAACGCGAATTGGGCGACGCCGGCAAATCAGTCACCGAATGGCGGGACTTCTCGCGCCCTGTCAACGTGGGAGGCATAGAGAAGTCAGCCAGTTTCCGCACCTTCCAGATCGGCAAGGAGGCGATCTCCAACGGCCGCTTCTTTTTCTGCCAGCACAATACGCCGGAGCTGGTGTGGCAGCCGAGAGATCAGAGCCACCCCAATGGTGTTCTCGATATCGTCGATGTCTTCATCGTCAGCCGCGCTCCCGAAGCGCTAACCGAACTGCTAGGCGGATTTGCCAATACCGCCGCGCCTGAAATCAGCAGGGACGGCATTGCAATTCACGCCGGCATCGTCACACTTCATATCCTGTCCGAGGTTGACGCCGCCTCCCGGTTCGGCTCCGCCATTCCGGCAAGCTTTGACGGTAACGAAAGAAAAGTGGCGCTCGGACTGAAGGTACGATCGGTTGAAGCAACCGCAGATGTGCTGGCGCAAGGAGGCTTTTCGCCTCGCGCCTTCGAGGGCGGCCTGCTTGTTGATGCCGATGCCGCCAATGGAGTCGCACTATGGTTCAAGGAATGAGTTGGAAGACCGACGCTCACACACGGTGATACGACACGAACCTCGGACGGCTGCAACTGAGATTACGAAATCCTGCATCGCGTCCGGAAGCAGAACTTGAGATACGGAATTCCACATGGCCAATCAGCCCGTCACCACCCGCATCGTGCTTGCCTCCCGTCCCGTTGGAAAACCGGTCGCGGCGAACTTCCGGCTTGAACGGGAAACCTTGCGGGATCTCGACGAAGGCGAGGTTCTTCTGCAGATCCTTTATCTTTCCCTCGACCCCTATATGCGAGGCCGGATGGACGACGCGAAATCCTATGCCGCGCCGGTCGAGATTGGCGGCGTGATGGAAGGAGGAACCGTTGCGCGCGTGGTCAAATCACGCAATACGGAGTTCACGCCGGGAGACATCGTCCTTTCCCATTCCGGCTGGCAGAGCCATGCGATCTCAAACGGCGCGGGATTACGCAAGCTTGACCCGAATGCGGCGCCGATCTCGACGGCACTCGGCATTCTCGGAATGCCGGGCTTCACCGCCTATGCGGGGCTGCGCAATATCGGGCGGCCCAAGGCGGGAGAGACATTGGTCGTGGCGGCGGCCAGCGGCGCGGTCGGCTCGGCCGTCGGGCAGATCAGCAAGATCTTTGGTGCGCGAGTAGTTGGTATTGCAGGCGGCCCGGACAAATGCCGTTATATCCGCGACGAACTCGGCTTCGATGCCGCGATCGATCACCGGGCCGACGATTTTCAAGCCCGGCTCGCGTCTGCTTGCCCGAACGGCATCGACATTTATTTCGAAAATGTCGGGGGACATGTCTGGAACGCGGTGTTTCCATTGCTGAACGATTTCGCGCGCGTTCCGGTCTGCGGACTGATCGCGCATTACAACGAAGACCCGTCCACTTCGCGTGGATCGGACCAATTGCCTGCTGTAATGCGCGCCATCCTGAGAAAGAGCCTGACCATCCGGGGTTTCATACAACGCGAATTTGCCGATCAACGCCCCGATTTCTATCGAGAAGCCGGAAAATGGATTGCCGAGGGGCGCCTCAAATATAAGGAGGACATCGTGGATGGGCTCGAAAACGCTCCGGAAGCTTTTCTCGGGCTGCTGGAAGGACGGAACTTCGGTAAGCTGATCGTGCGTGTCGCACAGAGCTGACCGCCAGCTCTCAAGTCGGCGGATATCGATCCTTCACGGCAATCTATCCGCAATCGCCTCGGCAACCTTTCTTGCCTGCACGCGGATATCCGGCACGGCGGTAATTTCCCAGAATTGGCCAGCGGTCAGCGCGCCAACGGCATAGATGATTGCTTCCTTGCCGCTCGAGCCAGGGATGCGTGAGCGAGCATCGACCACCAATCCGAGACCAAGCGGATCCGCCTCGATCAGGCCTTTGCGCTGCATCTCCTGCAGCAATGGGGAATGCGCGATGCCTGCTCGTTCCATGCCAGTGCAATTCACGATCCAGTCCGCCTCGATGGATGCTGTAAAGCTCTCGCCGCGAGGCCGGTAATGTACGGTTAAAGCCTTGGTTTTCTCGACATTCCGCAGATGGCCGGCTCGGATCGAAACCTGGCCGTTTTGCAGCATCCTTTCAAACCGCCGGAACACATCCGGAGCAACACGATGACGATGAATGTTCCACCACGGCAAGGCATGGCGTAAAAAGCGACGGCGCTCGATCTCCGGCAATCTCGACCAGAGAGCTTGCGTCTTCGGGCGTAAGCCATCCATGACCCTGCGCCAGTCCCCCGCATCTTTGCTCTCGCGACGGAGAACATGCAGGAGTTCACTCATCCGCGTGGGCAAGGCTTCGACGTCGATGTCGACCGCCGACTTGGGATGGCTGACATGATCGTGCGGAACGAGGCCGCGCCGTGACAATACGATTATCTTGCCGGTGAAACCGTGGGCAAACAGTGCCAAAACCTGATCGATCATCGTCAGTCCCGAACCCAAGATACAGACCGTATCGGCCTTACCCACCCGTCTCAACCATGACAGCCGCCATGGATTTTCGATGATATGGGAGCGCACGTCCGCGGATAGTCGGGAAACATCAAACGGCAATGGTGCATTGCCAACGCCGAGACAGAGCACGACGCTTCGCCCGGCGATCTCATTGCCGTTGTCCAAAATAAAGCCGAGCGCGGAACCGTATCGCTCAACGCATCCCGTCGCCTTGGCCCTGATGAAGTCGACCCGACAACGCTGTTTCCTATTGCGCAGCAGAGCGGCCAAACTGTCTCGAATATACAGGCCATAGTCCTGCCTGGAGGCGAAATCTCCCGCGTCCAGCGGCCGCCTGCGTTCCCGAAGCCATTCGACAAAGGCATTCGGACGATCCGGAAACAAGCTCATGCGGCCGGCCGGCACGTTCAGGCGATGCAAGTAGAGTTCTGTCCGATAGGCGGTCCCGCGACCAAAGCCAGGATCGTCGCCGACAATGGCGATCGATGCCGTTTCAGGGAGCAGCTCTACGAGATTGCAAACGGTGGAAATGGCGGAAAAACCAGAACCCACGACAACGGCATCATAGATCATCGCTGGCCTTTTCCGCTTTCGAACAGAGGCAAGACAATTACCGATATCTCCCTTTCACTGATCTAGGGCAGATGATTTCCGATCCAACATGTGATGGTGGCATTGCGGGGGAAATATTGGGTGCGCCCTAGGCGCTCCGGCTCGGGACGCGGGCCTGGCTTGGCGGCAGCCGACGAGATTGTTTTCTTCCTGCCGCCACTTTCGGTCCTGCGGAGAATGTGCGGCTATTGACCAATCCGCTCAGACGGTGGCCCTGAGTTTCGGCTGACCGTCGACCGCATAACGACGGATGTCGAGATCGCGAAAGGCTTGTCCAGATTTCCTCTTGATCAAGACCGTTGCCCCTATACCATCCCCGCCGCGGCGCCAGATTCAAATTGCGCTCCACGCCATATGGCGGAGGCTTCGGAAGCGGCAAACCGCTGCGCATTTTTGCGCGACCTGCTTCAGGCAGCGGTTTAACTTTTTGCCCCTTACCGCTCTATACCAGGGACCCGGAGCATTCCCTCTGCCAGAAACTCGACCAGCAGCCGGACACGCGCGATGCCGGTTCGTTCGGGCGCGATAAGCATATTCAACGGCACGGCCGGTGGAGCGTAGTCAGGCAGCACTGCTTCGAGCCGGCCGTCCGCGAGAAGGTCGTCCACCAGCCAGATATGAGCGGGGCCCAGGCCGCGACCCGCGATAAAGGCTTCGCGCGCGGCGAGCCCGTGATCAACGCGCAGATGCCCGCTGAAAGGCACGAGGTGGCGCGTGCCTCCCACCCGCTCAAGCGCGAGAGATTCGCTTCCGGCAACGTTCGACATGCGAACGCCCTCATGGTCCTTGAGCTCCTCGGGTGTCGCCGGCCGGCCACGACTTGCCAGATAGGCGGGAGAAGCGACGAGAACGCGCCGGCTTTGACCGATCGCCCGCAGCTTCATCGAACTGTCGGCGAGCGGACCGAGGCGCAGTGCGATGTCCACGCCTTCGCGGATGAGATCAACGCGTTCATCCGTCAGGCTGAGGTCGACTGCGATGTCCGGGTAGCGATCCTGAAAGGCGAAGACCAAACGGCTGACATGCCGGACGCCGAGCGCTGCCGTACAAGAAATGCGAACCGAGCCGGCGGAGACGCTCCGCGCGCTTCGCGCTTCATCGGTCGCCTGTTCCAGCAGGCGCAGGATTTGGATGGCATTGGCATAATAAAGTCCCCCTTCCTCGGTGAGCGTGACACGACGGGTCGTGCGGCTCAACAGCGCCACGCCAAGGGCTTCTTCAAGCTCACGCACATGGCGCGTGACACTGGACTGGCCAATGTTCAACTCACGCGCCACAGCCGACAAATTGCCGCGTTCGGCGACGCGGACAAAGGTGCGAATGCGTTCGAGCGTGATGTCCGATCTATCCATTATTCGGCATTATCCTATCCATTCCTGCTATATAACGCATTAGCGGAACATGTCCTAGCTTAGGGAGAGTTTTCTTCAACAAGCAGGTGCCACTATGAATGTGCTCATCGTCTTCGCTCACCCCGAACCTAAATCCTTATCCGCATCGTTACGTGATGTTGCGGTCCAGGAGCTGGAAGCAGCCGGCCACACGGTACAGGTTTCCGACCTACATGCCATGCGCTGGAAATCGGAGATCGACCGCGCGGATTTCCCGTCTTTGGCTCCCGACGAGCGGCTTATGCCGGTCGCCGCTTCCAAACATGCCTTCAGCTGCGACACGCTGACGGACGATGTCAAAGGGGAGATCGAAAAACTTCTCTGGGCTGATGCATTGATCCTGCAGTTTCCGCTCTGGTGGTTCGCCATGCCGGCCATTCTGAAAGGCTGGGTCGACCGCGTGTTTGCTTACGGGTTCGCCTATGGCGTTGGCGAACACAGCGACAAGCGCTGGGGTGATCGCTATGGAGAGGGAACCTTGGTCGGCAAGCGAGCCATGTTGATCGTAACCGCAGGGGGGTGGGAAGAACACTACGCTCCTCGGGGAATCAACGGCCCCATCGACGATCTTCTATTTCCGATCAATCACGGCATTCTGTACTATCCTGGCTACGATGTGCTGCCGCCCTTCGTGACCTATAGTACCGATCGCTTCGACGACGCCCGCTTCGAAGCCGCTGCGAAACATCTGCGCGATCGGATGCGAACGCTCGAAACAACAAGCCCCATTCCTTACAGGAGCCAAAATGGCGGGGATTACCATATTCCGACCATGCAACTCCGGTCGGAACTGGGCGGTCAGAGGGCATCAGGCTTCGCACTTCATCGAAAAGATGTGGCTGCGTCCAGCTGACGCGCCCGGTGCTACCGATCTCTATTCATGGAGTCCGTTCAGCATCGCGTGGGTGCCAAGTGCTCGAAGCAGCAGATGATGGCAACGAAGGCGACTGGAGAGTCACACCGTCGCAGGTCAGGCGTTGACGACGGGCGGCTTTCAATCGTCGCAGCCGACGCATACCGACTTGCGGAAAGATAATGGTCGGTCGGCGAAGAGGAAGGATTGTGATCCTTTGTCAGGCACGCGCCGATACTCAACGCACGACCTCGGGCGGCCTTCGGGGTCTCGCTAGCGGCTGGCCTTGACGGTACCGGGTGAAGAGCCCCTCCGGCGGGAAGTCGCCGTCCATGCGGCATCGAGCGAACGCCGATCCAACGCCTGATTATTCGCCCTGTCACCGGAGGTTGGTCCGATGACAGGGCAGACCGCCGACGGGTGGCAGTGGTGTCGGCGACCGGGGGCAGTCATGCACTATCCGAATAGAGCTGCGTTGAACACGGACCTTAGTCTGATAACGAGTAAGCTTCTTTTCCGGCACAACGTGTGAGGCGGAATTTGCTGGGCGTGTGCCCGTTCGAATTAGTTGCAATTGCAGCTTTTCATCCATCAGCTGCGATGCTGTCGAAGGGCGTGGTTGCGGCCGCGGAGTCGAACCGCCTGTTTCGGCTTATTTGCACCGACGAGCGCACCGGCGCTCTTAGCCGCATCTCTCTTGACTTGCTGGCTTACAATCAGAAGTCTACGACCGATGCGACAATTTTCTAGTTGTCAAATAGTACTAAATCATGTGCACCTTCCGCGCTAACAATTCCTTCTTACGCGCCCAATCTCAACCTGAGCGTTCGGTTTGTATGCATCGATTGCTGGAGGGGGCCTCCTCTCGACGCTGCACATCCAGGCATCTGATACCGCTTGACATTCTAAACCGTCTGAACGAAAGCAAGCTCTCTTGATGGACCACCCATACAACCGCAAGAATTGCGGTTCTGGAAGGGAATCCAATGCCGCCGATGAGAGCAGCCACACTGAGGCGAGGATGTGGCGGCTTGGTCCATGTGGCATCTTCACGCAAAGCCAAAAGCCCGCTTGTGAGAGCGCTGCGTCGAGTAGTAGGGTAAATCGTCATCGTTTCGGATATGTTGGCCCGCGTGGAATCGTCATACCCGATCCCGCAATACCCGGAGGCAAGGAGGCTTGATGGTTCCCAGTCCGGTTTGGAAAGATGTCGGCCTGAAATCCAGAAAGGAGCAAAGACTTTCGATGCCTTCAATCCGCAACCGCCAACAGTGGCTTCCATGCTTGTAAGACAAGGCACCCATCGCAACGAGAAAATTGACCGCCATCTGGCTGCGTCCCTCGCGGCAATTGCCGGCGCATTGAATGCGTCCGCCTTCTACGCTGTCGGCTTCTTCTCAGCCAACATGACGGGAAATGTATCGACCCTGTCCGATCATCTTGCCGTGGGACAGTGGCTGTCGAGCCTGCTTTACGGCGGGATTGTCATTGCCTTCATCCTGGGTGCTGCGGCTTCGACGCTGATTGTCAATGCGGGTCAGCGGCGCAACGTACATGCGATCTATGCTTATAGTATTTTGACCGAGGCTATCTTACTTGCCGCGCTCGGCTGCGCGGATCTCTGGTTGCTCGCTGCTTGGCGCACGCCGGTTCTCGTTCTCGGGCTTGCATTCCTGATGGGGCTTCAGAACGCGGTCGTCACCCGCATCTCGGACGCCAGGGTTCGCACCACGCATGTTTCCGGCATGGCCACGGATCTAGGCATAGAGCTAGCCATTGCCCTGGACGCCTTGCGAGGACGTGAGCAGGCTCCGGAGGCGCGGCGCAATCTGAGCAAACTACAATTGCATCTTTACACGATCGTCTCGTTTCTTCTCGGCGGCGTCCTGGGAGTGTTCGCCTACCGAGCCATCGGTGGCCACCTTCTCCTATTGGCTGCGGTTTTGTTGACGCTGATCGCAGTGGATGCGATTTTACGCGCACGAAAAATAGCGGCCGCCGGGGTCGAACCACGAACCTCATGACTCTTTTTAGGGATGCTTGCATTCCGAAAGTCACTTGAAACAAGGGCGGTTGCGGCCCTAATAAAATCAAGAATTTGTACGGACCGGTTGGAAAATAGTCAGGGGCATTGTCATTTGTCCGCGAAATACCAGCGGCAAGGTACGCAAGGAAATCGGTCATGCGGTATCTTCGATCCGGGCCACGGTGGCGCCAGCCGGAGGAGACGGACGTTACGCGGGGCAAGACACTCGGTCTGCGGTCGGGAGAAATCGCCGACAGAAATATTCGCGTCATCCTGGAGGCGATCCGCCGCCACGGCCCTTTGACCCGCATGGAGCTCGGAAAACATTCCGGACTGACCGGGCCGGGAATCACCAACATTCTGCGCCGGCTTGGCGATGAAGGGCTGGTGACATCGCATCGGCGAAATGGCGCCGGCGGTGGGGCGACCTCCACCGAATTTGCCCTGCGGCCAGAAGGAGCCTTGTCGATCGGCGTTCGTGCCCGTCAAAATCGAGGCGAAGCGGTTCTCGTTGATCTGAGCGGCCAGGTTCACGACCGCGTTTATTTTCCCCTCGCCCGGGCCACGAGGGTCGCATCGATCCTTTCGACGATCAAGGACATGATCGGCCATCATGCCGACTTGCCGATCATCGGCCTGGGTATCGCCTCGAATGACTGGAGCCCGGAAGAAAGCGAGCAGCTGGATGCCGCATCGAAACTTCCGCGCAGCCATGTCGAGAACGAATGCACGGCAAGCCTGCTCGCCGAGCGCACGATCGGCACACCCGCGCCGAAAGGCGGACTCGCGATGATCATCATCGACGAGGATGTCCAGGCCGGGTTCCTCGTTCGTGGCGTTCCCTATTCAGGCGTTCATGGGCGCGCGGGCAATATCGGCGACATGCGCACCGGTCCCGACAATATCCGCCTGAATACGGTCGTCGGCTTCGATGCGCTGCGCGGATTGTTGAGCGAAGACGAATTTCGGCACCTTCTGGCGGGCGAGGAGCCATATTCCCCGCTGATAACGCAGTGGATACGAGAGGCGGCAAGCCATCTGCTCGACCCGATCATCGCGATTGCCGGCTTCATCGCGCCGAGCGTGATCATGATCGGCGGCGACCTGCCGCGCGACGTTATCGAGGCACTGATCCATCAGCTTTCCGTCGAGCGCCGCGACACGTCGAAACGGCCATTCCTGACGCCCTGGATTTCGCCGATGAAGCCGGCAAGTTTCAGCGGCGGCGGCGTGGCGCTGGGGGCGGCACTCCTGCCTTTCCTCAACACTCTTCTGCCGCCAGTCTCCGGCTGAATCTCGCTTCTGGATTCAGGCAAGCGCCTCGTCTTTATGGCTGATGTCCGAGGCGAGTGCCTTGTCCAGGACCTTCTGTATGTTTGCCGCCCGGCGGAAGGAGGGTTCCTGGGTCTTGCCCATCCTGACGGCCTGAACGAAGCGCTGGTAGTTCGTCTCAACGTCATCAAAGTGGATATCACGCCATGTTGCCGTGTGGACGTCTTCGCCGAGACAGGCGCGGAGCGTCGATTTTCCTGTGTCGTAGATCATCTCGATCGAACCGGTCTCACCGTAAACCCTCAGGCGCAGCTGGTCCATCTGCCCCGCGGCGGTGCGCGTCGCCTGGATCGTGCCGATCGCTCCGGTCGTGAAGTCGACATTCATTGTGAAGCTGTCATTCGCATCGAGATCATATTCGCCGATCTTGTCGCCCGGCGCCTTGCTGAAGGTCTTCAGCCGCGCGAAAACATGAGCGACGTCAAGTCCAGAACCATAGGACGCGAAGTCGACGATATGGATGCCGATGTCGCCGAGCGCGCCGTTCGAACCATGCTTCCTGCTGAGGCGCCACAGCCACTTGCTCTCCGATTTCCAATCTCCCCAATGCCGGCCAACGAGCCAGCTCTGCAGATGAGAGGCTTCGACATGCCTCACCTCACCGATCTCGCCGGCGAGCACCATCTGCCGGCCCTTTTGCAAGGCAGGCGAATTGCGATAGGTGAAATTCACCATGCCCACCTTGCCGGCTTTCTCGATAGCCTCGGTCATTTCCATCGCCTTGGTCGCGTCTGTCGCAAGAGGCTTTTCGCAGAAGACATGCTTGCCGGCAGCAATCGCCTGCAGCGTCGTCGGGTGGTGAACAGCGTCAGGCGTTACGTTGGCGACGGCATCGAACTCGCCCCAGGCGAGCGCTTCCTCAAGCGAGCCGAAACGATTGGGGATGGCGTGTTCCGAGCAAAAGGCTGCCAGCCGCTCAGGAACGACGTCAACGCCGCCCACGACGCTGACGCCTTCGATCTCCTTGAAACTTGCCGCATGCTTGTTGGCCATTCCGCCAGTGCCGAGAATGAGTAGGCGCATCTGATCCTCCATAGATGTCAGGTTTGGCTATTTTCATAACCGAGGCAAAAACCTCATTCCCCACCGCGGATACCCGCGATGGCTCGACTGTTTCGAGATGGGGAATACGGCCTGAAGCCGCTAGCTGCTGTCGAATGTCACCAGCATCTCTATCCTCCCGAGCTGCGACTTGACATCAAACCAAAGTAACTTAATCTAATTAATGCAGCATGGAAATGAGGAGCGGTCAACTGGCCACCATGTTGTATCCGTTCAAAATGGGGAGGAGACCCATCATGAAGAGAGCGTTCGTCAGCGCGCTAGCGCTGAGCACGATGTTGTTTTCAGTGCCTGCCGCATTTACCCAAGAACTGGCAACAAAGGACAGGATCGGCCTTGCCGACGCGCCGAAAACACTCACTGTCCGGCTCACGAACGATAGTCCGAACAATGCCGATCCGGCGATCGCCGAGGGCTATCGGAAACTCTTCATCGACTTCATCAAGAAGCATCCCGACTGGAAGCTGCAGATGCAGTTCATGTCGGCCGATATCGGCACGGAGCAGGCAAAAATGCTCGAACAGGCAAAGGCCGGCAATGCTCCGGATTGCGCCGCCGTCGACTCCTTCGTCCTCTCGCAATTCATGGTCAACCATGTGCTCGCCGACTTCACCCCCTATTTCTCGAAGGACGAAGTCGCGGATCTCTTCCCCTTCATCCGCAGCGGCATCACCGACAAGGATCAGACGATCCGTGCCTGGTGGTGGGATACCGACCTTCGCGTCCTCTACCGCAACAAGTCCATTGTCCCCGATGCACCAAAGACCTGGGACGACCTGAAGAAGGCCGGTATCGCCTCCGTTAAGGAAGGCATGGAGGGCATCCTCTTCAACGCCGCCCGCTATGAGGGTTCGACCTTCGACTGGCTCGCCAATTACTGGGCGCTCGGCGGCAAGCTCGTCGACGATACCGGCAAGCCGGTTTTCGGCGAGGGCGAAAACAAGGAGAAGTTCCTCAAGGCGCTGACCTATTACAAGGATCTCGTCGATTCCGGTGCCGCGCCCAAACGGGTGACGACGATCGGCAACTATGATGATCTGAACGCCGCGGCGGCTGCCGGAACGACCGCGCTTTTCATCGGCGGCAATTGGCAGCTCGCCCAGTTGAAGGCAACGCTGGATCCGGACGAATTCGCCAACTGGACCTTCTCTCCGATCCCCGGCCCGACGGCCGATCAGCGCTCGACCGGCACGGGCGGCTGGACGATCGCCTCCTTCAGCAAGGATAAAGACAAGGTCGAGATGTGCGCCAACCTCGCGCGCGACATCTATATGGGGCCGGGCAACGCGCTTCAGCAGCAATTGCCGACGCGCAAATCGCTCTTCGACAAATATGAGGTCTTCGCGACCGAAGCCAACAAGACCTTCGCCGACGCGCTCGCCAACGGCCAGGCCCGTCCGGGCGCGCCGATCTATCCGGAGATCTCCAACCAGATTCAGATCATGATGGGCGACGTCCTATCGGGAACCAAGCAGCCGGAAGAAGCGCTTAACGCGGCATTCAAGGCGACGATGGAGGCTTACAAGCGTCTCTAACGATTGTGATCGCGGCAACGCCCGCGCGGGCGTTGCCGACAGTGTCAAACCCGGACAGAGAAGCCCAATGACCCCAATCGCCATCGAGGCTGCCAGCCGGCCGCACAGCAGATCGTTCATGCGCCGTTTCGCCGGGGCGCCGCTACCCTGGATCATGCCCGTGATCATCGTCATCGGCATCTTCTATCTCTATCCGGTCATCGACGTGTTCCGTCTGTCCTTCACCAACGCGACGCTGATCGGCGAAAATCAGGATTATACGCTCGCTTCTATTGCGAACATGCTGAGTTCGCCGCAGCTTCCCGACATTCTCTGGGCAACCCTCGTCTTCGTCGGCGGCAGCGTCATCGGCCAGCAGATCCTCGGCCTTGCCGTCGCCGTCGTTGTCGTTCGCGGCGAAAAGCGCGGTCTGTTCGGCACGACGATACTCAGAACCACGGCGCTCATCGCCTGGGTCGTGCCCGGCATCGCCGGCGGCATCATCTGGCAGATGCTATTTTCGGAAGCACCCTACGGCGCGCTGAACAGCATCTTACGGCTCATGCACCTGCCGACGGTCGCCTGGCTTTCCGATCCCGCCATCGCGCCCTGGTCAGCCCTGATCTCGAACATCTGGCGCGGAACGGCCTTCTCGATGGTCGTCATGTATGCCGCGTTGAAGGCAATCGATCCCTCGCTCTACGAAGCGGCGGAAGTGGATGGCGCGACGGGCCCGCAGCAGTTCTTCTTCATCACCATCCCTCAGCTGCGCGCGGCCATCCTCGTCAACATGATCCTCATCACCATCATGACGCTGAACACTTTCGACGCGATCATCACGCTGACGGGTGGCGGCCCTGGCCGCGCCACCGAAGTCATATCGCTCTATGTCTTCAATATCGTCTTCCGCAATTATGACCTGTCCGGGGGCAGCGTGCTTTCCGTGCTGATGCTCATCATCAGCCTCGGGCTAGCCGTCATCTATGCATCGTTCCTGCCGAAGGAGGATGAACGATGAGCAGGCGCACCGGCACTCGCTTCGGCGATTTTCTGAGCTATCTTTTCATGCTGGCGATGTTCGTCTTCTTCGCCGGCCCCCTCACCTACCTGCTGTCGATGGCGCTGCGCGACAAACGCGAAATCTATCGCGGCGTGGCGCGTTATATCCCGCACAACCCAACGATCGACAATTTCATCACCGTGCTTAATAACAGCTACTTCCCGCTCTATCTCTGGAACGGCTTGAAGCTCGCGGCTCTGAGCGGCTTCGGCGTTCTGATCGTCGCCATGCCCGCGGCCTACGCCTTCTCGCGCTTCCAGTTCCGGGGCAAGGGCCTGTCGATGATGGGGCTTCTGCTCTTTCAGATGATCTCGCCGCTGGTCATCATGGTGCCGCTCTATCGCTATATGAACCGCCTTGGCCTGCTCGATACGCATTTCGCCGTGACGATGGTCTATATCGCGCTCGGCGTGCCGCTCGCGACATGGCTTCTGAAGAGCACGGTGGACGGCATTCCGCGCAGCCTCGACGAAGCCGCGATGATCGACGGATGCAACCGTTTCTCCGTGTTCTGGCGGATCGTGCTGCCGCTGTCGGCACCGGGCATCGCCTCCGTCTTCATCATCACGGTCATTGCCGGCTGGTCGCAATTTCTGGTGCCTTTTCTGCTGCTCACGCAAAACAATTTGATGCCGATCGGCGTCGGGATCTTTAATTTCCGTGGCATGCAAACCGACTCGTCCATCCAGCTGCTGGCAGCCGCCTGCCTCATCTCCGTCGTACCGGCGATCGTGGCATTCCTGTCGCTGCAACGGCTGATCCTTGGCTCCATGACCAGCGGCTCGGTGAAGGGGTGAGGCCGGTTTGCGCGTGCCAGACTGATAAGGAATCCCGAGGATGAACCAACCGACCGGTGTCAAACTGTCTCCCGACCTGACGGGAGCCAATGTCGAGGATGCGGGCGAGCACAATCGAGGCGTCGTTCTACGCTGCATCCATCGGCAAGCGCCGATTTCGCGCGCCGAAATCGCCCGGCAGACCGGCTTCACCAAGCCGGCGATCGCCCGCATCGTCGATCGCCTGCTCGACGAAGGCTTGATCATAGAAGCCCGGCGACGCCATGGTCTGAGGGGACAGCCGGCGATCGAGCTTGAGATCAACCCCGACGCCTTCTTCGCGATCGGCATCAACATCGATCGCGACCATTTGACGATCCTTGCCGTCGATGCCGTCGGCAACGTGCGCGCCCGCGTCCACCACGAAAAGCGCTACATCCTGCCGGGCGAATTCATGCAGCTGACCGCCGATGCGATCTCGCATTTCCAGCGCAGCCGCCTGATCGACGATGCGCATCTGGCGGGTATCGGACTCGCGATGCCGGACTGGCTCGGCGAGATCGACTTCCTGGGTAAGCCCAATAATTATGGAGAGTGGATGGAATTCGACGTGCGCGCCGCATTGGAGAACTTGACCCAGCATCCCGTCTTCATCGAGAATGAAACGAATGCGGGAGCGCTTGCGGAGCTGGACTACGGGCTTGGAGCGGAAAGCCGTAGCTTCTTCTATATCGCGATCAATGCGTGCCCTGGAGGCGGGCTCGTGCTCGACGGCGCCGGCCATCGCGGCGCCATGGGCCTGAGCGGCGAGATCGGCTGGCTGCCAATCGCCGATGCGCGCCACAGGGGAGGCCAGAAAGTCGAGCTTCTCGGCGAAATATTCTCGCTCTTCTTCCTCTACAAGTTCTTAGGCGAACACGGCATCAAGGCAAGCGTGCCCTCGGACCTCCTGACGCTGGATGCCCGTGGCAGAAAACTGGCCTCCCAATGGCTGAAGGGGATGAGCGCGCATCTGGCCGTCGCGGTCAAGCACATCGGCATGATCGTCGATCCCGATGCCATCATCCTGGGCGGCCGCTTGCCCATCCGCATGATCGATGAACTGCTGCGCTATGTCCACGAGCACCTCGATATGGAGGATACGGCGCTGCCATCGATCCACCGTGCCTCGCTCGGAGAGGACGCCTGCGCGATCGGCGCCGCGGCAATGCCGATGGCGGCAGCCCTCATGCTCGCCTCGGCCGACGAGGTCCAGCGCACGCGTTCACCACTCAAATTCATGGACCGCCTGAACAATTGAATTGGCCCCCGCGGCCGCAGGGAGGATTTTGATGAGGATCGGTTTTTATACGTCGACATTCAACGATAGGCCCTTCGAGGAGGTGGTGGATTTCGCCGCCTCCGCCGGTTTCGATGCGATCGAGATCGATGTCCGCGGCCATATCAAGACGCCGGACAAGGTACGAGCGGCGGTCGCTCTTGCCCGCGACCGCAACCTCTTCGTCTCCTCGATCGCCTTTTTCGGCAATCAGCTCGATGCCGATCGCGGCAAACGCGGCGAACTTCGAACCATCACCGAGGAATTCGCCGACGCGATCGGCGAAGCGGACGTGCCGATCTTCATTATCTTTCCCGGTCGCGACGACAGCGCCGACGAGGATGCCAACTATGAAGATTTCGCCGACTTCGCCAACCGGCTGATCGCCAGGACGACGTCGAGCGGGTTGATCTTTGCGATCGAGAACTGGCCCGGCCCCAAGGACAATTTCATCGGCACCACGCCGAAAGGCTGGCAAGAGCTCTTCAAACGAATTCCCGACAAACGCTTCGGCCTAGAATTCGACCCGTCCCATCTCATCCGCATCGGCGTCGATCCCTATACCGCCATGGATGCGGTCAAGGATCGCATCGCCATCCTTCATGCCAAGGATACCGCGATCGATGCGGCCGTTCAGCAGGCGGTCGGCTATCATGGCAAGGGGTGGTGGCAATACAAGTTGCCGGGCCATGGACTTCTCGACTGGCCGCGCTTCCTGCGTCAGGCGCGCGCCAATGGCTTTGACGGCACGCTCTCGATCGAGCACGAGGATGCGGCTTTCGGTTGGCCGGGCAAGGATCTTGCTCAACGCAAGGAAGGCGAGCGCCTCGGCCTTGCCTATCTTCGAAAGGTCTTGAAGGGCTTTGAAGCTATCCGGGAGGATGGAAAATGGCACATGTCAGAGTGAACAACGCGCGCAAGGATTATGGCGCGTTCAAAGCGATCAAGGGCGTATCGGTCGATATCCGCGACGGCGAGTTCGTCGTGCTCGTCGGCCCCTCGGGCTGCGGAAAATCCACGCTTCTCAGAATGATCGCCGGCCTGGAGGGGATCACCTCGGGCGATATCCAAATCGGCAAGCATATCGTCAACGACCTCGCGCCGAAGGATCGCGATATCGCGATGGTCTTCCAGAACTACGCGCTTTATCCGCATATGACGGTCGCCAAGAACATGGGTTTCTCCTTGCGGCTGAAGCGAATGCCGAAGGCGGAAATCGATCAGCGCGTCGGCAATGCCGCGAAAATCCTCGGGCTTGAAAATCTTCTCGAACGGTATCCGAAGCAACTTTCCGGCGGGCAGAGGCAACGCGTTGCCATGGGCCGCGCGATCGTGCGCGACCCCGCCGTCTTCCTCTTCGACGAGCCTCTATCGAATCTCGATGCGAAGCTTCGAGTTCAGATGCGATCCGAAATCAAGGAAATGCACCAGCGACTACAGACCACGACCATATACGTCACCCACGATCAGATCGAAGCGATGACCATGGCCGACAAGATCGTCGTCATGAAGGACGGCCTGATCGAGCAATCCGGATCGCCGCTTGAGCTTTATGACCGGCCGGTCAATCTCTTCGTCGCGGGCTTCATCGGTTCTCCCGCGATGAATTTCATCAAGGGCAGCATGACGAACACCGGTTTCCGCACCACCGACGGGCTTATCCTGCCGAGCGAACAATATCCGCCGACTGCCGTAACCTATGGCATTCGCCCCGAGGATATCAAGCTGGTGGCAGACGGTATCGAGGTGGAGACAATCGTCGTCGAACCGACGGGATCCGAAACGATGGTGATTGCCCGCCTCGGCACGCAGACAGTCACCTGCGTGTTCCGTGAGCGGATCAGGGCCGCGCCAGGCGATACCTTGCGCATCGCTCCGGCTCATAACGCCGTCCATCTCTTCGACGAAAGTGGGCAGCGTATCGCCGATGGAGGTAGTCCGAGCCACTAATCGTGGCTCCGGGTCAATTGCCAACGGCCATCTTTTACGGCAGGCCCAGCTTTGACGCTGGGCCTGCATGCATGCTGACTATGGCGTATCCGGCGTCGCCGTGGCAACGTTCGGCTCCTGCCCCTCCGTATCGGTCGATCTCTTGCCCTTGAAGATGCGGCGGACGGAGACGAAGAGCAGTGGTATGAAGAAGATGCCGAGCACGGTCGCCGAGATCATGCCGCCCATGACGCCGATACCGATCGAGTTCTGGCTGCCGGAACCGGCCCCGTTGGCGATCGCCAGCGGCAGCACGCCGAGGATGAAGGCGAATGAGGTCATCAGGATCGGTCGCAGACGTTGCCTCGCCGCCTCGAGCGTCGCATCGATCAGGTTCTTGCCCTTGTCCTGCTGCTCGATGGCGAACTCGACGATCAGGATGGCGTTCTTTGCCGCCAGACCGATTGTCGTCAGCAGGCCCACCTTGAAGTAGACGTCGTTCGACTGACCGAAGATGGTTGCGGCCAAGAGTGCGCCGAAGATGCCGATCGGGATCGACAGCATGACGGCGAACGGGATCGACCAGCTCTCGTAAAGGGCGGCGAGCGCCAGGAAGACGACCAGGATCGAAATCGCGTAGAGCTGGCTTGCCTGGTTACCCGAGAGCTTTTCCTGAGCGGACAGGCTGGTCCAATCGTGGCTGAAGCCGGGCGGCAGGGTCGCCATGATCTTGTCGATCTCGTTCATGGCGTCGCCCGAGGAGACACCGGGCGCAGCTGCACCCTGGATTTCGACGGCAGAAGCACCATTATAGCGCTCCAGGCGTGGCGAACCATAGGTCCAGATACCTGAGGCGAAGGCCGAGAACGGCACCATGTCGCCGCCGGAATTGCGCACATACCAGCGATCGAAATCCTCCGGCTGCATGCGGAACTTGCTGTCGGCCTGCACATAGACCCTCTTGACGCGGCCGCGGTCGATGAAGTCGTTGACGTAGGTGCCGCCCCAGGCCGTCGACAACGTCGCATTGATATCCGCCAGATCGACATTCAAGGCGCGAGCCTTTTCCTGATCGATATGGATCGAATATTGCGGCGTATCGTCCAGTCCGTTCGGGCGCGTGCCGCTCAGCTTCGCGCTCCCCGACGCCGCACCCAAGAACTGGTTGCGGGCGGCGATCAATGCGGTGTGACCCGCACCGTTGATATCCTTGATGTAGAAATCGAAGCCGCTGTTATTGCCGAAACCGGGGATTGCCGGCGGTGCCAGCGCGAAGACATTGCCGTCCTTGATCTTGGCAAAGGCGGCCATCGCGCGTCTGGCGATCGCCTGGGCGGAGGCTTGCGGCGTCCTGCGCTGATCGAAGTCCTTCAGATCCACGAAGGCGACGGCAACGTTCTGGCCCTGGCCGCTGAAATTGAAGCCGACGCTGCCAAAGACACCGTCGACATAGTCCTTCTCATTGTTGAGATAATAATTCATGACCTGATCGAGCACTTTACGGGTGCGTTCAGCGGTCGCGCCGGGGGGCAGCTGAATGCTGGTCAGAAGACGTCCCTGATCCTCTTCCGGAAGGAAGGAGCTAGGGAGACGATTGAACAGATAACCGACACCGACGCCGATCAGCACGAAGATGACGAGGAACACGGCACCGCGGCGGATCATGCCATGAATGGTGCGCTGATAACCTCTCGTTCCCCGCTCGAAATTACGGTTGAACCAGCCGAACAGGCCGCGCTCACGCGTGCCATGCGCCGGCTTCTTGAGAATGGTGGCGCAAAGAGCTGGCGTGAGGATAAGAGCGACGATGACTGACAGCACCATCGCCGAGACGATAGTCACCGAGAACTGCCGGTAGATGATGCCAACCGAACCGGAGAAGAAGGCCATCGGGATGAACACGGCCGACAAGACCGTGGCGATGCCGATCAGCGCGCCGGTGATTTCCTGCATCGACTTGATCGTCGCCTCGCGTGGCGACAATCCCTCTTCCTCCATCACGCGCTCGACGTTTTCGACGACGACGATGGCGTCGTCGACCAGAAGGCCGATCGCCAGCACCATGCCGAACATGGTCAATGTGTTGATGGAATAGCCGAACATCGCCAGCACGCCGAAGGTGCCGAGCAGGACGACCGGGACGGCGAGCGTCGGGATCAGCGTGGCGCGCAGGTTCTGCAGGAAGACGAACATGACGATGAAGACGAGCACGATGGCTTCGAACAGCGTCTTGACCACGTCCTCGATCGACAGCTTCACGAAGGGCGTCGTATCGTAGGGATAGACGATCTCCACGTTCGGCGGCAACGTGCTGCGCAAACCATCGATCGTCGACTGGACCCTGGCCGCCGTATCGATCGCATTTGCATCCGTCGCCAGGCTGATGCCAAGGCCCGCGGCAGGCATGCCGTTATAGACACCCGACGTGACGTAGCTATCGGCGCCCAGCTTCACTGTAGCGACATCGTTGACGCGAACCATGGAACCATCAGGCAGGCTCTTGAGGATGATGTTCTCGAATTCCTCCGGCGTCTGGAAACGGCTGCCAGCCGTGACCGTCGCATTGAGCTGCTGGCCGCCAAGCTGCGGCAGACCACCCAGTTGACCGGACGAGACCTGTACGTTTTGCGCTTGAATGGCGGAGACGACGTCCGATGTCATCAGCTGGTATTTGACGAGCTTGTCCGGATCGACCCAGATGCGCATGGCATAGCGCGCACCGAAGAGCGTGGTGTCGCCAACGCCTGGAACCCGCTTCAAAGTATCGTTCAGGGTACTGTCGACATAGTCGGCTAGGTCGGTCGGCATAAGCTTGCGATCCGTCGACACAAACGCCGCAACGAGGAAGAAGCTGCTGGTCGATTTCGAAACGGTGATGCCGGTATTCTGGACGACTTGCGGCAATTGCGCGGTGACGAGCTGCAGCTTGTTCTGCACCTGCATCTGCGCGACGTCGGGATTGGCCTTGTTGGTGAAAGTCAATGAGATCGAGGCTTGGCCCGTCGCCGTCGAGGTCGACGCCATGTAATCGAGATTGTCGATACCGGTCATGCCCTGCTCGATGACCTTGGTCACCGAGTTTTCGACGGTTGCGGCGTCGGCGCCGGAATAGGTGGCGGTGATGCGCACCGTCGTCGGCGCGATCTGCGGATATTGCGCGACCGACAGTGTGAGGATCGAAAGTGCGCCCGCCAGCATGATGACGATGGCGATCACCCAGGCAAAGACGGGCCGGTCAATGAAGAAGCGAGACATGTTTTACCCTCAATTCGTCGAACCGGTGACGGTGCTCTTGTCCGCGCCGTCGACCTTGGCCTGCTGACCGGCTTGGGCTGTGCCGGCCGCCGATGCCTGTTCAAGATTTCCGCTGGCATCGTCGACTGTCACCAGCGCGACGTTCACCTCCTGGCCGTCACGCACGCGCTGTATGCCTTCGACAACGACTCGATCTCCCTCCTCTACTCCTTTGCCGACGAGCCAGCTGTTGCCGATGCTGCGCTGAACGGTCAGCACGCGCTGCTGGATTTTGCCGTCCGCGCTGACGAAGAAAGCGATCGGTTCGCCCTTCGTGTTGCGGGTCACGGCACGCTGCGGCACGAGGAAGCTGTTTTCGGCAACGCCTTCCTGGATGGTGGCGCGCACGTACATGCCCGGCAGCAGAACCCGCTCCGGGTTGGGGAAGCTGGCGCGGACATTGAGTGTTCCGACAGTCTCGGCTACAGCCGCCTCCGCAAATTCCAGCGTGCCGCTTTCCTTATACTGCGTGCCGTCCTCCAAGGTCAGACGGACCGAAACATTCTCGCCGCTTGTCTTCAGGCGCCCCTCCTCCACGGCACGTCGGAATCGCAGGAGATTCGTACTCGACTGCGTGACGTCGACATTGATCGGATCGAGCTGGCGGATGGTGGTCAGCGCGGTCGTTTGTTCGGCAGTCACGAGTGCGCCGACCGTCACCGTGGAGGCATCGACGCGGCCGGAAATCGGCGCACGGATCTTTGTATAATCAAGATTGATCCGTGCCGTCTCGAGCGCCGCCTTGGCAGAGGCGACATCGGCCTGTGCCTGTACCAGGGTTGACTTCGCATCGTCGAAATTCTGCTGGCTGACGGCGCTCTGCGCACTCAGGCCCGCATAGCGGTCCAATTTGGCCTGGGCATTCGGCACGGCACCTTCCGCCTTCTGCAAGGCGGCGACCGCACTGTCATAGGATGCCTGGTAAGAAGACGGATCGATCTCGTAGAGCACATCGCCTTCCCGGACCTCGCTTCCTTCCTTGAAATTGCGGCTGCGGATAATGCCGCCGACTTGCGGCCGAACCTCGGCGACGAGATTGGCGCTGATGCGACCGGGTAGATCGGCGGTGATCGCGACCGATTGCGGATGCAATGTCATCGCGCTGACCTCGGATTTCACCGTTCTTCCGCCATTCTGTGCTGCCGGCTGTTGGTTGCAGCCAGCCAGCAATATGACCACGATTCCCGAAGCCACGGTCCGCGTTAGATGTCGTTTCATATATTCCTCGTTGCGTGCGGATCAAAATCAAAAGGGAGGGAGGGAACGGAAAGGCTGGTTTCCGGCGGCACAGCTCCTCGCAAACTCGCAACCAACCCGTCGCCTCTGGAAATCATCGTCAAGTCTGCCTGCAGAGGACATAAGGCAGCTTGTCTGGCGCGATCAGGTAGCTTCCTGCGCGCGCTCCGCTTGAGTTGCGAATTGCAGCCGCGACTACCGCGATGGTACCGCACGCGCTCAATCCGTTGATGATGGTGCAGGCATCGGATCGACCGTGATTCATATTATTCACCGCTCTCGCTGAATGAACATATTCTCACGAAGATCCGATTGATCTGTGCAAGAATCCGTACGTAGATCAAACGGATGGATAAGCATATTAGGGCCGACATCAACGATCTCCACCCTTATGCTGGTATAGGCATTCCATGGAGTGCATGGATAAGCCGCTGGCACGGAGACATCACACCCTCTAATTGAACCTGACTTTCTATCCATCCAATTGCGTGATATGAAGCTAATGATCACCACCTTTAAGCCCTATCTAATATGCTCTTACAGGAGGATTACTCTCGATTTGTCACATAGCTTTGCCGGAAAATGGTCAAAGTGTGTCAATTGGTGTCGACGTGGCCAAATCATGTCGCGAGATATCGCTTGGATATGGTGCTCTGCTTAATGTTATCTATGCGCATTATCACAATGTGTATCGGCATTTCTGTATGCGAGATTACCGGTTGACGACCGCTATTTAACGATCAAGTATATTGCAATGAGATCGAAGATCGGTTGTGCATGACCGCTGGATTACCGCTGACACATGCCTAGATATCACCTGAGAAGAAAGGCTTGTTGCAAGCGTTCAGCCGCGCTCATTGCACTGATGCGGCGGATGCCGTCTTGCGAATGGTGATTTCGATGCCACCCATGGACCTGCCATCATCAGTCACATCCGGTACACGTATGTAAAGGATCTCGGAATAGTTGCGGAACGTACCGCCGATTAGCTCATATATCGCAAGTGCTGTATTTTCCGGGAGCTCTTCGACCGATACGCTTTTACGTTGCTGCATGGGATTCTCTTTCAAAAGTCGGGGCGCCTTCAAGAGATAGAATAATTGCCAGCACTTTAGCCGCGATTTGTCGCAAAGATATCCCAGGAATTCGGGAAACTGTCACAAATGCGTGAGAGCTGCTTCCACGAGAGCAGATATCATCGTACGAATAGCCCATATTGTCCGCAGTAAGATGGTCTGTAAGACCAAAGGGTGGGAACCCCTCACACGCCTGAGGCTCCGGCGAAAGCGGCGGCAATCCGGACCCTGGCTATGAGCAATCTCTCCTGCTCAGACAGTCAGATGGCGGCGGGCCTCTGGCGTATCCAGCGTCTCGGCCAGCCCCTCATGCACGATCTCGCCGCGATCCATGATGTAGACGTAGTCGGCGAGCTCGCGGCAGAAGTCGAGATATTGCTCGACCAGCAGGATCGCCATGCCGGTTGAATCCCTGAGATAGCGGATCGCCCTGCCGATATCCTTAATGATCGACGGCTGAATGCCCTCGGTCGGCTCGTCCAAAACCAGGATCTTCGGCCGCGTCACCATCGCCCGGCCGATCGCCAGTTGCTGCTGCTGGCCGCCGGAAAGATCGCCGCCGCGGCGCGAGAGCATGGACTTCAGTACCGGAAACAGGCTGTAGATATCATCGGGAATGCTGCGGTCGCGGCGGGAAAGCGGCGCATATCCGGTCTCGAGATTTTCCTTCACGGTCAAGAGCGGAAAAATCTCGCGACCTTGCGGCACATAGCCGATGCCTTGCTTGGCGCGCGCGAATGGCGCCATGCCGTTCAACGTGATACCGTTGAAGGCAACCGTGCCGGCCGACAAGGCATGCTGCCCGGTGACCGCACGCAATAGCGAGCTTTTGCCGACGCCGTTGCGCCCGAGGACGCAGGTGATCTTGCCCATCTCCGCCTTGATGGAGATGCCTCGCAGCGCTTGAGCGGCGCCATAATGCAGGTTCGCGTTTTCGACTGTCAGCATTTCAATTCTCTTCCTTTTCCCCCACGCCCCCCTCACCCTAACCCTCTCCCCGTGGGGAGAGGGGATAACCTTTGTATCCCTGCCTGTAGGCTAGGCGGGATGAGCGGGACGGTGCGTCTATCCCTTCTCCCCTCGGGGAGAAGGTGGCCGACAGGCCGGATGAGGGGGCTGCCCCACATCCCAAAACCACTTACCGCCCCAGATAATTCTCGATCACCTTCGGATCACTGCTGACGAAATCGATCGAGCCTTCCGCCAGAACCGATCCTTCCGCCAGGCACGTGACCTTGACGCCAAGATCCCGGATAAAGCCCATGTCGTGTTCAACCACGACGACAGAGCGCGTCTTTGCGATCTCCTTCAAAAGCACGGCGGTTTCCGCCGTCTCGGCATCCGTCATGCCCGCCACCGGTTCGTCGACCAAGAGTAGCTTTGGCTCCTGTGCCAGCAGCATGCCGATTTCCAGCCACTGCTTCTGGCCATGCGAGAGATTGGCCGCCAGCTCGTCGCGCCGGTGCGACAGCCGCACCGTCTCCAGGATTTCCTCGATACGATCGCGATCCGCGGGCGTCAGCCTATAGAATAACGTCGCAAAGACGCCGCGATTGCGGTTGAGCGCCAGTTCAAGATTGTCCCAGACCGTATGGCTTTCGAAAACGGTCGGCTTCTGGAACTTCCGCCCGATGCCGAGCTGGGCGATATCGGCCTCATCCTTCTTCGTCAGGTCGACCTGGCCGTTGAAGAACACCTCGCCCTCGTCGGGCCGCGTCTTGCCGGTGATGATGTCCATCATCGTGGTCTTGCCCGCACCATTCGGGCCGATGATGGCGCGAAGTTCGCCGGGCTCGATGACGATCGATAGTGAGTTCAAAGCCTTGAAGCCGTCAAAGGAAACGGAGACATTGTTGAGATAGAGCATGCTGTTGGGTTTGATATCGGGGATCATGGTCCTACTCCGCAGCCTGCACGGACGGGTCGGCGTCATCCTTCGCAGCCTTAGGCGGCGGGCTTGCCGGCTTGCGCGTCTTTCCGAAATAGTGCGCTATCGTTCCGACGATGCCCTTCGGCAGGAACAACGTCACCGCGACGAACAAGCCACCAAGCGCAAACAGCCAGAAATCGGGAAACAAGCCGGTGAAGATGGTCTTGCCGCCGTTGACGAGGATGGCACCGATGATCGGGCCGATCAGGGTCGCTCTCCCGCCGACGGCCGTCCAGATGACGACTTCGATCGAATTCGCGGGGGCGAACTCGCCGGGATTGATGATGCCGATCTGCGGCACGTAAAGCGCGCCGGCTACGCCCGCCATCATGGCCGATACGACGAAGACGAAGAGCTTGATATGTTCGACACGATAGCCGAGGAAACGTGTGCGGCTTTCGGCATCGCGCACCCCCACAAGCACCTTGCCGAACTTCGAGCGAACGATGGCCGAGGAGAGCATCAATGCGAGCGCCAGGAACACGGCCGTGATGGCGAACAGCACCGCGCGCGTCCCATCGGCCTGAATGTTGAAGCCGAGAATGTCCTTGAAATCGGTCAGGCCGTTATTGCCGCCGAAACCCATGTCGTTGCGGAAGAAGGCAAGCAGCAGAGCATAGGTCATGGCTTGCGTGATGATCGAAAGATAGACGCCGTTGACGCGCGAGCGAAAGGCAAACCAGCCGAAGACGAAGGCAAGCAGGCCGGGTGCCGCGAGCACGATAAGCATGGCGAACCAGAACTGGTCGAAGCCGTACCAGAACCAGGGCAGATCCTTCCAATTCAGGAAGACCATGAAATCGGGCAGGATCGGATTGCCATAGGTACCGCGCGAACCAATCTGCCGCATCAGATACATGCCCATCGCATAGCCACCGAGTGCGAAGAAGGCACCGTGGCCGAGCGAGAGAATGCCGCAATAACCCCAGACCAGATCGAGCGCCAGGGCGAGCAGCGCATAGGTCAGATACTTGCCGAACAGCGACATCAGGTAGGTGGGTACATGCAATGCGCTCGTTTCCGGCAGAGCCAAATTCGACAGAGGGACGAGCACGGCGACGGCAAGCAGGATCGTGATCGCGATTCTGATACGGCGGTCGAGCGAGCGAAGAAGAAAGGCCGTGATCATGCTTCCACCGCCCTTCCCTTGAGGGCGAAGAGCCCGCGCGGACGTTTCTGGATAAAGAGGATGATGAGGACGAGGACGAGGATCTTGCCAAGCACCGCCCCCGCATAGGGCTCAAGGAACTTGTTGAGAATGCCGAGCGAGAACGCGCCGACGAGCGTCCCCCAGAGATTGCCGACACCGCCGAACACCACGACCATGAAACTGTCGATGATGTAGCTCTGGCCGAGGTTTGGCGAGACATTGTCGATCTGCGAGAGTGCGACACCCGCCATGCCGGCGATGCCGGACCCCAGCGCGAAGGTGAAGGCGTCGACCCACGATGTGCGAATGCCCATGGACGATGCCATGCGCCGGTTCTGCGTCACCGCCCGCATCTGCAACCCGAAGGCCGAGCGCTTGAGGAGAAGCAAGAGCGCGACGAACACGCCGAGCGCAAAGACGATGATCCAGAGCCGGTTCCAGGTGATGGAGAGATAGCCGAGATCGAAGGAGCCGGACATCCAGGAGGGATTGCCGACCTCCTGGTTGGTCGGCCCGAAGATCGACCGCACCGCCTGCTGCAGGATCAGCGAAATGCCCCAGGTGGCGAGCAGCGTCTCCAGTGGCCGGCCATAAAGGAAGCGGATGACGCCGCGCTCGATGACGAGACCGACGGCGCCGGTGACGACGAACGCGACCGGCAGGGCGATCGCCAGCGACCAGTCGAAGAGCTCAGGGTAAGAGGTGCGGATGATGCTTTGAACCACGAAGGTCGAGTAGGCGCCGAGCATCACCATCTCGCCATGCGCCATATTGATGATGCCCATGACGCCGAATGTAATCGCAAGGCCGATGGCGGCCAGCAGTAGCACCGAGCCGAGGGAAAGGCCGTACCAGACATTCTGCACCGCATCCCAGAACTTCAATTGATCCTGGATGCCGGCAATGGCGGCGGCAACATCGGGCTTCAGGCTATCATCAACGGAAACCGACGAGAGAATGCCGATGGCATCGCGGCCGCCTTCGTTCTTGATCGTCTCGATCGCCGCCTTTTTCTCTGCGATCGGGCGGTCCGAACCAAGCACCGCAACCGCCTTTGCGCGTTCGAGCACACCGCGGATGTCCGCGTCCTTCTCGCTCTGCAGCGCCGTCTCGACGGCGTCGAGCGAATCCGCACTCGGCGCCTTCAAAATGGATTGCGCCGCTTCGAGCCTCGTGGCGCGATCCGGGCTCATCAGCGTCAGGCCGCCGAGAGCCGCGCGAACCGCACGGCGCAGATTGTTGTTGATCTTAATCTTTCCGAGATTGTCCTTGGCTTCCTGGCCGACCACTTGCCCGGTCAAAGGATCCATCAGATCCATCATGTCGCCGGAGGATTTGGCGATAAAAACCTGATTGTCGGATTTCCTGATATAGAGATCACCGTCGGAAAAGGCCTGCAATGCCGGCACGACCTTGGGGTCACCTGACTTCGCCAAGCTCTGGACGATATCCCCGGCCTTCTGGAAATTGGCCTGGCCGAGCGAATTGATGAGGCCATGGGCGTCTTCCTGGGCGCGCAGACCCGTGGCCGTCAGCGCCAACACCACACAGAAGCCGGCGACCAGCGCCAGGGCGATGCGGTAAACGAATTTGTCAAACATTGCGCTAGTCCCCTCAAGCTGCCGCGGCCAGAAAATCCTGCCCGCGGCGATCTTGCGTCGGCTGCTATCAGGAGCCCTTGCCGCCGCACTTGCCAGTGGTGACGTTGAAGTTGCCGCAGTTCAGCGGCATGCGCCAATCCGAGATCAGATCCTTGCTATCAGGCAGGTAGTCGGACCATTCCTTGCCGACCACCGCGGGGGTCTGCGAAACGACGTCGAACTGACCGTTTTCCTGCACTTCGCCGATCAAGACCGGCTTGGTGATGTAATGGTTCGGCATCATGGTGGCGTAGCCGCCCGTCAGGTTCGGAACGCTCACGCCAACCAGAGCGTCGATCACCTTGTCGGGATCGGTCGTGCCGGCCTTCTCTACGGCCTTTACCCACATGTTGAAGCCGATATAGGCGGCTTCCATCGGATCGTTGGTCACGCGTTTGTCATTCTTGGTGTAAGCATGCCACTCCTTGATGAAGGCGGCATTGGCTGGGGTATCGACCGACTGAAAGTAGTTCCAGGCAGCCAGATGGCCGACGAGCGGCTTGGTGTCGACGCCGGCAAGCTCTTCTTCGCCGACCGAGAAGGCGACGACCGGAATATCCTCGGCCTTCACACCCTGGTTGCCGAGTTCCTTGTAGAAGGGAACATTGGCGTCGCCGTTGATGGTGGAAACGACGGCCGTCTTCTTGCCGGCGGCGCCGAAGGCCTTGATCTTGGAGACTTCCGTCTGCCAGTCGGAGAAACCGAACGGCGTGTAGTTGATGATGATGTCCTCGTCCTTGACACCCTTGGACTTCAGATAGGCCTCGAGGATCTTGTTGGTCGTGCGCGGATAGACATAGTCTGTGCCTTCAAGCACCCAGCGCTGTACGCCTTCGTTCTTCATCAGGTAGTCGACGGCCGGGATCGCCTGCTGGTTCGGAGCCGCACCTGTATAGAAAACGTTGCGTTCGGACTCTTCGCCCTCGAACTGCACCGGATAGAACAGGATCGAATTCAGTTCCTTGAAGACCGGCAGTACCGACTTGCGCGACACGGAGGTCCAGCAGCCGAATACGGCGGAGACCTTATCCTTCTGAATGAGTTCGCGGGCCTTTTCGGCAAAGAGCGGCCAGTCGGACGCCGGGTCGACGACGACGGGCTCGAGCTTCTTGCCGAGAACTCCACCCTTCTTGTTCTGCTCATCGATGAGCATCAGCATGGCATCCTTGAGCGTCGTTTCCGAGATCGCCATGGTACCGGACAGCGAATGCAGGACGCCGACCTTGATGGTGTCGTCGGCTGCGAAAGCGCCGTGGAATGCTGTCGTGGACATGATGGCGCCGAGCAGCGCGCCGGAGACGAGAGTCTTGAATTTCATCTATGGTTCCCCTCTTTTGTCTGCCGCAACGGCCGGTAAAAAAGGATTAACCGTTGCCTTCAGCGACTATCCGGCGCTCCTTCGGGAAACCACATACGTAAAATGACGTAGGCGCCGGGGCGAAATGTGCAGCTTTAGGCACACTCATGCCCTTAAGCACCACCTCGATCCATGTTACGACATCTCTGAACTGCCGGAGTGACGATGGCGGGACTGCTGAAGGGTAAGCATGGCTGCGCGGCAACGCATCATTCCAGTAAGACGCGAGTATAACCGCTGGGTCGCGAACCAGACGCTGGAAGACTACGCCCTGCGTTTCACTGCCAAGAGCGCCCGACAATTTTCCTCGCAACGCATCTCGCAAACCGCGATCGGCGCCATTTCCTTCCTGGCGCTGGAGGCGATCGGCGGTACGATCACGCTCTCCTACGGCACCACCAACGCCTTCTACGCCATCATCGTCGCAAGCCTCGCCATGCTCGCCGTCGGCCTGCCGATCAGCCGCTATGCCATCCGTCACGGTGTCGATATCGATCTTCTGACGCGCGGCGCAAGCTTCGGCTACATCGGTTCGACCATCACCTCGCTCATCTATGCCAGCTTCACCTTCATGCTGTTCGCGATCGAAGCCTCGATCATGTCGGGAGCACTGGAGCTGACGCTCGGCATACCCGTGTGGATCGGCTATATCATCAGCGCCGTCATGGTGATTCCGCTCGTCACCCACGGCGTGCGTCTCATCAGCCGGTTCCAGTTGCTGACGCAGCCCTTCTGGATCGTTCTCAACATCCTGCCCTTCGTCTTCATCGCCTTTGCCGACTGGGAAAAATTCGATCTCTGGCGGGCCTTTGCCGGCATCCATCATCCCGCGAGCCCGCCGGGGACCGCCGCCCCCTTCGACCTGATCGAGTTTGGCGCCGCCTCCGCCGTCATCCTGGCGCTGATGTCGCAGATCGGCGAACAGGCCGATTTCCTGCGCTTCCTGCCGCCGGACGGCCATCGCAAATGGCGCCATCGCCTCGCCATCTTCCTGGCCGGACCCGGATGGGTCATTATCGGGGCGCCGAAGCTGCTCGCCGGCTCCTTTCTTGTCGTCCTGACGCTGACGTCGGGCGTGCCGGCCGATCGTGCCGCCGATCCCGCGCAGATGTATCTGACCGCCTTCGGCTACATGATCCCATGGCACAATGCCGCGCTGCTCCTGATGGCGGCGTTCGTCATGATTTCGCAGCTGAAGATCAACGTCATGAACGCCTATGCCGGCTCTCTGGCTTGGTCGAACTTCTTTTCGCGGCTGACGCACAGCCATCCCGGCCGCGTGATCTGGCTGGTCTTCAACGTCGCCATCGCCCTCTTGTTGATGGAGCTTGGCATCTACCGGCTGCTGGAGGAGACGCTTGGCATCTTCTCGATCATCGCCATGGCCTGGCTTTGCACCGTCTCCGCCGATCTTTTCATCAATAAGCCGCTGGGGCTTGCGCCTCCTGGCATCGAGTTCAAGCGCGCGCATCTCTATGACATCAATCCGGTCGGCCTTGGCGCCATGGCGCTTTCGGCAACCATCGCTCTCATCGCGCATTTCGGTGCCTTCGGCTCAATCGCCGCCTCGCTTGCACCCTATGTCACGCTGAGCGTGGCGTTCATCGCGTCACCTGCCATCGCCTGGATCACCGGGGGCAAATATTATCTCGCCCGCAAGCCGCGCCAGAGCTGGAAGAATCTAAGTACCATCACCTGCTCCGTCTGCGAGCATCCCTTCGAGCCGGAGGACATGGCATGGTGTCCGGCCTATGCCGCGCCGATCTGCTCGCTCTGCTGTTCGCTCGACAGCCGCTGCCACGACATGTGCAAGCCGAAGGCTCGGCTCAATACACAGGTCGGCACGGTCGCGAAGACCTTGCTGCCGGAAAGTATCGTCGCCAAGCTCGCCACGCGCCTCGGCCGCTACGGCATTGCCGTCGCCGTGGCACTGACCGCCATGGGCGCTATTCTTGCAATGATCGCGCATCAGGTGGGCGCAGCCTCTCCCGAGACCGCCGCTGTGGTCGACCGCACGATCCTCATCGTCTTCTTTGTCTTTGCCGTCATCGCCGGCGTCGCATGCTGGTTCTATGTGCTTGCCCATGACAGCCGCGTGGTCGCCGAGGAGGAATCCTCGCGCCAGAACACGCTGCTCTTGAAGGAAATCGCCGCCCACAAGAAGACGGACGCCGCTCTGCAAGGCGCCAAGGAGGCGGCGGAGGCGGCAAACCGCGCCAAGAGCCGCTACGTGGTCGGCCTCAGCCACGAATTGCGCACGCCGCTCAACGCCGTGCTCGGTTACGCGCAGATCCTGGAGCGTGACGAGACCATTCCGGCCCCCAGGCAATCTTCCCTAAAAGTCATCCGCCGCAGTGCGGAGCATCTTTCCGGCCTGATCGACGGCCTGCTCGATATTTCGAAGATCGAGGCGGGCCGCCTGCAGGTCTATTCCAACGAGATCAATATCCAGGATTTCCTCGACCAGATCGTGGACATGTTCCAGCCTCAGGCGCAGGCCAAGGGGCTGAGCTTCATCCATGAGCGCTCCGCCGCGCTGCCCGACTATGTCCGCACCGACGAAAAGCGGCTGCGCCAGATCCTCGTCAACCTGCTTTCAAATGCCATCAAATTCACAGATGCAGGCAGCGTCCGCTTCGAAGTTAGCTACCGCAACCAGGTCGCCACCTTCACGGTTTCCGATACCGGTCGCGGCATCGCGACAAAGGATATTACCCGTATCTACGAGCCTTTCCAGCGCGGCGAAGCCGACAGCGTCAGACCCATGCCGGGGCTTGGCCTTGGTTTGACAATCACTCAGCTTCTGACGAATACGCTCGGTGGCGAGATTTCCGTTACGAGCGAGAAGGACGTCGGCTCGACCTTTCGGGTGCGTCTGATGCTGTCGGCCGTGATCCGTCCGATGAAGCCGCCGGCGCAGGAACAGCGTATTACAGGTTACGAAGGGCCGCGACGTACCGTCGTCGTCGTCGACGACAACGAGGATCACCGCGAACTGATGCGCGAGATCCTATCGCCGCTCGATTTCATCGTGCTCACCGCCGCCGGCGGCCCGGACTGCCTGGCGCTGATCGAGGGCATCAAGCCGGATATTTTCCTGGTCGATATCTCCATGCCCGGCATGAACGGCTGGCAGCTCGTTTCGCGGCTTAGGGAAAACGGCCAGACGGCGCCTATCCTCATGCTGTCGGCCAATATCGGCGATGCAGCCGCCGCGACCGACAGTGACGACAGCCACAACGACGCCATCTCCAAGCCGGTCGATATCCGCCAGCTTCGCGACAAGCTTGCGCTGCATCTCGGGCTGAAATGGCTCTATGCCGACGCCTCCGCCCCGGTCGCACCAAAGCCGCCGCTGCCGTTGAAAAGCCCTGGCATCGAGCATGTCCGCGAGCTCAGACGGCTCGGCGAAATCGGTTATATCAGAGGCATCGAGGCGAAGCTTGCGGATCTCGCCAAGCTTGAGGAAAACAAACCCTTCACCGACGCCTTGCGCGCGCATGTCCAGGCTTTCGATCTCGATGGTTTTCTAAACGTGCTGCGCAGCTTCGACATCGAAAAGGTAGAACAGATTGGCTGAGCCCGCCCTTCCCCGCGACATAGTCTTGCTGGTGGATGATTCACCGGAGGCGCTCGGCTTCCTGACGGATGCGCTCGAGCAATCCGGCTTCTCCGTGCTGATTGCCACCTCGGGATCCGCGGCACTCAATATCGTCGAGCGCATCACGCCCGATCTTATCCTGCTCGATGCCGTCATGCCGGCAATGGACGGTTTTGAGACCTGCCGCCGGCTGAAAGCCAATGCAGGCATTGCCCAGATTCCCGTCGTCTTCATGACCGGGCTCACCGAAACCGAACATGTTGTGCATGCGCTCGAATCGGGCGGCGTCGATTATCTGACAAAGCCGATCAATGTCGACGAGCTGCGTGCCCGTATCCGCGTTCACCTGCGCAATGCCCGCTCCGCCCAGAGCGCCAGGGTGGCGCTCGATGCGGCGGGGCGCCATCTCCTCGCCGTGAAGGGCAACGGCGCCATCCATTGGTCGACGCCGCAGGCAACCCGCCTGATCAACGCCGCCACCGGCAGCGATGACGGCCTCGAACTGGCATCTAAACACATCGCCGCCTTCATGCTCGAGCGCGAACGGCTCGGCTCGGCACGTGACAATCTTCTTTCCATCAGCAATGGCCGTCAGGCCGCGTTGCAATTCACCTTCCTCGGTGCCATCGGCGCCGACGAATATCTCTTCCGCCTGACGGCCAGCAATCAGAGCGCCGATGACGAGACCTTGCGTCAGAGCTTCGCGTTGACGCAGCGCGAATCCGAGGTCCTGCTATGGCTTGCCAAGGGCAAGTCGAACCGCGACATCGGCGAGATCCTCGGCCTTTCGGCCCGCACGGTGAACAAGCATCTGGAACAAATCTATGTGAAGCTCGGTGTCGAGAACCGCGCATCCGCGGCAGTGAAGGCCGCGCATGTCCTACATCGGCCGTGAGATCAATCCCCATCCCCAACGCGCAGGCAGGAGAATTTCCTACTGAGCGGAGCTCCATGATGCGTCCGGAGATTTGGAGCCGATAACGAACTCGCTTTCAAAGCTATCGCGTACATCGCTATCGCTCCGGTCGATGCGACACTATTCTTGGCGGCTCCAACACCGTCTTCGAGCTTCTCCATTGCAAACCGAGCGAACTTTTTTTGTCCCGCTGGTCCACAGTCATCGTGAACGGAACAAGCGGGCCTCCACCATCTTCAATGCTCGTGAATCCGTGGTCGATGGCAAGAAAGACAAAGCCAGCGAAGTCTTGGGATGGATTGAAATCGTTCATGCCTTGCATTCCGGAAATTGGGTCGGCTGACAAATAGAACCAAGAAAGGTTCTATTGTTTGATCAATAAGCTACCCCGTAACGCCGTGAAAACGCTGCTCGCCCCTCGATCTCGGCTATTTTGGAAGTAGTATGCATACCGTCACTGGGAAGCGTTACCCAGCCTTCGGCTATGATCTTTCCCTCATAGTGCGAAACATAATGGTACTGCTCCGCATATGTATAAAAGCCATCTTCCCTCCGTAAGACAACCATTCGGCGTTTTGGATGGAGGGCGGCGCCTATTTCGGCAATGTGCAGTTCTTTCTCTAGCTCCATTTAGGTCCCCGATGGGCTCTAGGTGTAACGAATTTCGGACGTCGGCTATGCGGCTTTCGGCCTGCCGTTCTGACGCGGCCGGTAATGCGCATGCATCAAGAGAGGGTCGCGCTGGCTAGCGCGCAGCAGCATCTTAACGGCATGGCTGACGGGAGCGCCGGCACGATAGTTCTTCCACGTGCGCAGGGTAACTCCAAGAAAGTCCGCAGCCTCGTTATTCGAAAGCCCAATCTCTTCCTGCCATTTCCGCAGGTCCTCGACATCAAAATCGCGCTGATCCTCGGCAATCTGGAAAAGGTGATAGGCATCGATCGCCAAATCTTCGCCGGCCCATTCGACCGTTGCGCCATAGTCCATGACTTCGGCGGTTTTCCAGACATCAGGAGACTTGAGGGGGGCGAGCAATTCGCCGCCGGTCGCAATCCAGCCAACGAGGTTTGCGGAAGCCTCAGCGCCGCCCTTCCACTTGATTGCCAGCGTCATGTTTGACGTTGGCGTTACGCTTTCAATTCGCGGCAGATCCATTTCTGTTTCCTTTCCTCAAGCGATTGGAAAGCGGGGATTGGTCCGGTTCCACTCGGCGGCAATCGTCGCCTTGTTCTTCGCCGCCCATTCGAGGGCGGTGTCTTGTGCCTTGCTTGCGAGCTTACCACGCAAGATTTCCAGTGTCGCGATTTCTACCAGAGCATCCCCATCCGGGGTGAGAATGTGGAAGTGCGGAGGCAGATGATCGTTTGCATAAATCCGAATGATGATGTTTCCGATTTGAGCCAGTTTGCCCATGCGCCACTCACTTCAATGAGTGAAACCATGGGGCATCTTATGCACTATGTAAATATACATGGTGCAATTTTTTCCCTAAATATGGAGTGAAGTTATGGATCACGCCAGGTTCTTCGCGCCAGTTGCTGCAATATCAGCGCCTCAACAAGGCAAAGCGTGAAAAAACAAGAGGCACGGCCCGCCTAGGCAGACACCGCCGCTCTTCAGCCGAGTCTCTCGATTGGCAAATGCCGCTGTCGTTCCAGGCGTACGCAAAAAGGCAGCGGCACGGGCGCAAATTGATGCTTTCCACCGTTACCATCCTTGCCGTATCCGTTGAGTGACCAGGCGCTGACTAGAGGACATGGCAATGACGAAGCCCTTCTATTGGAATGAACTCAACACCTATGATTTCGCCGGTCTTTCACCCGACACCACCATCGCGATCCTACCGATCGCCTCGACGGAGCAACACGGCCCACACCTGCCGATTGCGACGGATGTCGCAATCGCCGAGGGCATGCTTGCCGAGTTGAAGGTCCAGCGCCCGGACGATCTCGATTTCCTGGTCCTGCCGCTGCAGGAGATCGGCAAGGCCAACGAACACGTCTACGGCCCCGGCACGCTGTCGCTCAGCGCGGAGTTGCTGATCCCGGTCTGGACCGCAATCGGCGCGAAGGTCGCTGAAGCAGGCATCCGCAAGATGGCGATCGTCAACTCTCATGGCGGCAATGTCGATATCATGAGCATCGTCGCGCGCGAACTGCGCGTGCGTTACCAGATGGCCGTCGTCGCCACGCAATGGACCCGCTTCGGTACGCCTGATGGTATGATCGACGAGCATGAGCAGCGCTTCGGCATTCACGGCGGCGACGTCGAGACCTCGCTCATGCTGCATTTCCGGCCTGATCTGGTCCGGATGGACAAGGCGCAGAATTTTGCCTCCAAGGCGGAATGGATGAAGGAACATTCCAAGTATCTGCAACCCTTGCCGCCGCATTCGCTCGCCTGGATCGCGCATGATCTCAATCCGAACGGCGTGGTCGGTAACGCGGCCAATGGCACGGCGGAAAAAGGCGCGCTCATCTGCCGACATGAGGTCGCCGGCTTCATAGAAATGCTGCGCGATCTGCGCGACTATCCGCTTGCCAACCTCTATTCGAAATAGGGATCCGCGCGGCGTCGCTCGGAGGGCGGGATGATATGTCCCTTCGCCTGCAGCTCCTCGACGATCCCGGCCAATTCAGCAAGCAGGTATTCGACGAAGAGGCTGGTGGCGGCGTCGAGCGGTGCTCGCGCGCGGGCGATCAGCTTCATCGGTTGAGGCCGCGAATGCGGCTCGGCGATCGGGCGGAATACCAGCTCTCCCCGGCGACACTCCGTCAGCACATCGAGCGGATTGAGCAATGTCAGCCCTGCCCCACATTTTACCAGCTGCTTCAACATTTCCGACGCATTGCTCTCCAAAACCGGCTCGACCTGCACGGAAAGGCGCGCCAGCATCAGATTGATGACCTCGCGCAGGCTCGTGCCGGGCTGGGCAAGCAATAGCCGCTCCTCCACGACATCGGCGAGATTGATGGGTCCAGGCCCGATCAGCGGATGGCCGGGCGGCAGGACGACGCCGATCGGTATGTCGAAATTGGCAAGGGAGCGAATGCCCGGCATGGCCGGAATGTTGAAGCCAAGTCCGAGATCCACTTCCCCCGAGACGACCGGCGCCATCGTCGTCGATCCGGCGTCATTGCGCAGCTGGACGAAGACCCTGGGATGCTCGGAGAGAAAACGCGCGATGATCTCGGGCAGCGGACCTGACGCCAGACCCACGGTGGCGACGATGCGGACCTTGCCTGCCTGCTGCATCTTGAGGCTGCGAATGCGCCCCTCCAGCCGCTCGTAATTTTTCAATACCTCGCGGATGTGCTCGATGCAGAGCTCACCGGCCGCCGTCAGCCGCAGGCCACGTGGTAGGCGTTCGAAGAGCGGCGCTCCCATTTCCTCCTCCAGTGCCAGAATCTGACGATTAACCGCCGATGAGGCCACGTTGAGGCGCGCGGCAGCCTTACGGATCGAGCCGCAGCGGGCGATTTCATTGATGTAGAGAAGTCGTCTTGAGTGCAGCATGCGTGTTCCCATTGCTTATTTTTTGCCCAGGCCGCACAATTTAGGCACAGACCCGGCAACAGATGCCGAAAAGGCATCAATGCGCACGAATTTTGATGCTTTTCAAAGAGCAACGCAACCGCTCAAATGCAGGAAATGGGCGCCAACAACGACGTCCCATGGCAGATAAGGGGAACAGTCAGCCATGTATAAAGCCTTGAAGACAAAAACATTCTTTGCCGCCATGGGGCTTGCCGCCGCGATCATGGCGGCCGAACCTGCCAATGCGCTCGACAAAGTCAGCTACGGCACGAACTGGCTTGCGCAGGCCGAGCACGGCGGTTTCTACCAGGCGGTCGCTGACGGCACCTATAAGAAATACGGCCTGGACGTCACCATCGTACAGGGTGGTCCCAACGCGGCCAATTCGGCATTGCTGATCTCCGGCAAGCTGGATTTCTACATGGGCGGCCCGCAACAGGAGATCGATGCGGTCAAGCAGGGCATTCCGATCGTGGACGTCGCGGCTATCTTTCAGAAGGACCCGCAGGTGCTGATCGCCCATCCGGATGCCGGCGTGGAAAAATTCGAGGATTTGGCCAAGCTGCCGACGCTGTTCCTCAGCAAGGACGGCTACATCACGTATTTCGAGTGGATGAAGGCGAACTTCCCGGGCTTCAAGGACGAACAGTTCAAGCCCTATAATTTCAGCCCGGCGCCCTTCCTCGCCGACAAGCAGTCCGCGCAGCAGGGTTACGTAACCTCAGAACCCTATGAGATCGAGAAGCAGGCCGGCTGGAAGCCGAAGGTCTTTCTGATCGCGGATGCCGGCTACTCGCCTTATTCGACGATGATCACCGCGCAGAAGGCTATGGTCGACAAGAACCCCGATCTCGTGCAGCGCTTCGTCAATGCCTCGATCGAGGGCTGGTACAACTACCTCTACGGCGACAACAAGGCGGCCAACGAGCTGATCAAGAAAGACAATCCCGATATGACGGATGGCCAGATCGCTTATTCCATCGCCAAGATGAAGGAATATGGCATCGTGGAATCCGGCGATGCCCTCGACAAGGGCATCGGCTGCCTCACTGAGGCCCACTACAAGAAGTTCTTCGACGAGATGGTGCAGATCAAGCTCTTCGATGCCGATATCGACTACAAGAAGGCGTTCGATACCCAGTTCGTCTGCAAGGGCGTCGGCATGTCGCTGAAGAAGTAACATTGGCGCAAGGCAGCCCCTCACCCCAGCCCACTCCCCGCTCGCGGGGAGTGGGAGCGACGGAGCAGGAAGCTCCACCGCCGAACCGCGAAAGCAGCAACCGCCGTCACAGGCTGTTGCGATTGTTATGAGTGACCACGAACGCGATCGTCCCCTCTCCCCGCGAGCGGGGAGAGGGCTAGGGTGAGGGGCACTTCTTGCTTTAAGCCCAATTACTGACTTCGACAGAGAACCGGATATGATCCTATCCAAAGCAACCACTGTACCCTCCGCGGAAGCACGCAAACGGCCGCTCGTCGTCATGGAACAGGTCTCCAAGGTCTTTTCCAACGGCACGCTGGCGCTGTCAGGCATGTCGCTCCATGTGGAAAGCGGGGAGTTCATCAGCCTGCTTGGCCCTTCCGGTTGCGGCAAATCGACGGCCCTGCGCATCATCGCAGGCCTTGGCGGCGCCTCCAGTGGCAGGATCGATTGGCCCAGCTCGCGCATCAACGCCAAGGGTCTGCCGGAAGGAGATATCAGCTTCGTCTTCCAGGAGCCGACGCTACTTCCCTGGAAGACTGTGTTTGGCAATGTCCATCTGCCGCTGAAGCTGCGGGGCGTGTCGAAAGCGACGGCGCACGATCAGATCATGGAGACGCTGGCAACCGTCGGTCTTCAGGATTTTGCGCAAGCCTATCCACGCGAATTGTCCGGCGGCATGAAGATGCGGGTTTCGATCGCCCGCGCTTTGGTGACGAAGCCAAAGCTGCTGTTGATGGACGAGCCCTTTGCGGCACTCGACGAAATCACGCGCCAGAAGCTGAACGACGACGTTTTGCGCCTCTGGCAGACAACGGGGATTACCGTCATTTTCGTCACGCATTCCGTCTATGAATCCGCCTATCTCTCCAATCGTATCGTCGTCATGAAGGCGCGGCCGGGCCGCGTCCATAGCGATTTTCCGCTGAAAACCAGCGGCGAGCGCGATCCGCTTTATCGTTCGTCGGAGGAATATCGGCAGGTATGCGAAAAAGTATCCCGTTCCCTGATCGAGGCCATCGGCTGGCCGGAGGCCCATTGATGAGTGACAGTACCAGCCTTCCCGCCACTCTGTCCGTTGAATCTGCCGCTGCACCCGCGGCCTCTGCAGCCAAAAAGCGCAGTGTGGAACGCGCGCTTGGTATCTTCGTGCCCATCCTGACCGTCCTTGCGCTTCTTGTCCTCTGGCAGCTTCTGGTCGTTGGCACCGGCATTCCGCAATATATTCTGCCAAGCCCGATCGCCGTCGCAAAGGCGCTCGTTTCCGACTGGGGCATCCTTTGGCCGGCTCTATGGGTGACGACCGAGATCACCTTCATATCCCTCGTCCTGGCGCTGATTGGCGGCGTCGGCTTCGCCATCTTTCTCGTGCAGTCCCGCTGGATCGAACTCGCCTTCTATCCGCTGGCCGTCATCTTGCAGGTGACGCCGATCGTCGCGATCGCGCCGCTGATCCTAATCTATGCGCCGACACGCGAAGCAGCACTCTTAATTTGCGGCTTCCTCGTCGCCTTCTTTCCGATCCTCTCCAACATGGTGCAGGGATTGAAGAGCGTCGACCATAATCTGCTCAACCTTTTCGATCTCTACGGCGCCTCGCGCTGGCAGGCCTTGCTGCATCTGAAACTGCCCGCCGCTCAGCCTTATTTCATGACAGGCTTGAGGATCGGCGGCGGCCTGTCGCTGATCGCATCGGTGGTCGCGGAATTCGCCGCTGGCTCGGGAGGTCCGAACTCCGGTCTCGCCTTTCGACTGCTGGAAGCGCAATACCGCCAAAACATGCCGCGGCTCTTCGCAGCCTTGCTTCTCCTGTCGGCGCTCGGCGTCGCGATCTTCGCCTTCACCTCCTTCATCTCATGGCTGAGCCTGCATCGCTGGCATGAGAGCAGCCTCAAGCGGGAGAACTGATGTCCCACGCCTTCATGTCGCCACCGAACGCAGCCCGCTTCGTGCTGAGCAATGCCACCATCCCAGCCTTGACGCTCTCCGGCCTTAAGGGCCCCCCGAGCGAGGGCCTGGTCAAGGTCGATATCGTCGTCGCCGATGGCCTTGTCAGCGACATCGTCGCGCCTGGAACCGCGCCAGCCGAGTATCCCCGAGTGGATATGCGCGACGGCATGGTCTGGCCGACATTCGTCGACATGCACACTCATCTCGACAAGGGGCACATCTGGGAACGGCGGCCGAACCCGGACGGCAGTTTCATGGGTGCGCTCGATGCAGTGCGGACCGACCGCGAGGCTAACTGGTCGGCCGACGACGTGCGCAGGCGCATGGAATTCTCGCTACGCTCGGCTTATGCCCACGGCACCGGTCTGATCCGCACCCACCTCGATTCCTTGGCGCCGCAGCATCGCATCTCCTTCGAGGTCTTCGCCTCGGTCCGCGAGGCGTGGAAGGACAAGATCGCGCTACAGGCCGTCGCCCTCTTTCCGCTCGACAGCATGGTAGACGATGCCTTCTTTGCCGATCTGCTCCGTGTCGTTCGCGACACCGGCGGCCTGATGGGCGGGGTGACACAGTTGAACCCAGAACTCGACGCGCAGCTGGACAAGCTTTTCCGCGCAGCCGCCGATAATGGGCTCGACATCGATTTGCATGTCGACGAGACCGAGGACAAGGAGGTGCTGACGCTGAAGGCCATCGCCGAGGCCGTGCTTCGCAACGGTTTTACCGGAAAGGTGACCGCCGGCCATTGCTGCTCGCTTGCCCGACAGGACGAGAATATTGCCCGCGCCACAATCGATCTCGTCGCCAAGGCCGGGATCTCCATCGTTTCGCTGCCAATGTGCAACATGTATCTGCAGGACCGTCACGCCGGGCGCACGCCGCGCTGGCGCGGCGTCACCCTGCTGCACGAGCTTGCCGCGGCCGGCGTGCCAACCGCCGTCGCGTCCGACAATACCCGCGACCCATTCTACGCCTATGGCGATCTCGATCCGGTCGAGGTCTTCCGCGAGGCCGTGCGCATCCTGCATCTCGACCATCCGCTGGATACGGCCGCGAGGGTCATCACCACCTCGCCCGCGGAGATACTTGGCCGCCCGGATATCGGGCGCATAGCCGTCGGCAGCCCGGCCGACCTCGTGCTTTTCAGCGCCCGACGCTGGAGCGAATTCCTTTCCCGTCCGCAGTCCGATCGCGTCGTCCTTCGCAAGGGCAAGGTGATCGATCGCAGCCTGCCGGATTATCGTGAACTCGACAGCGTCATTGGAGCCTGACATGCCGGATTATCAGCGCATCAAGAAAGAACTCGAAGGCATCGCCGTCGAAGACAACCCGGCGCTGGTGCGCCAGAAAAGCCGCGACTTCTACTGGTATTCGCCGATCCTGAAGGCCCAGCTCGACAATGTCACGGCCGATCTCGTCGTCACTCCGAAGACCGAGGAAGAGGTGATCCGCACGTTGAAGGTCGCCTATGCGCATGACGTTCCCGTCACGCCGCGCGGGGCCGGCACCGGCAATTACGGCCAGGCCATGCCGCTTTCCGGCGGCATCGTGCTCAATCTCGCCGCCATGAACAGGATCAAGGAGATTCATCCCGGCCGCGTCATCTGCGAGCCCGGCATCGTCATTGCCGAGCTCGATCGCCAGACCAAGGCCCATTCGGGCCAGGAGCTGCGCTTCCATCCCTCGACCGCACAGACGGCGACCGTAGGCGGCTTCATCGCCGGCGGCTCGGGCGGCGTCGGCTCAATCACCTGGGGCGGCCTGCGCGATCTCGGCAATATCCTGCGCCTGCGCGTCGTGACGATGGAGGCGGAGCCCCGCACGCTCGATCTCACCGGCTGGGACCTGACCAAGGTCAGCCATGCCTATGGCACCAACGGCATCATCACCGAAATCGAAATGCCCTTGGCGCCGGCCTATGATTGGATCGACGTGCTGGTCGGCTATGACGACTTCATGGATGCCGTGCGCTTTTCAGACGCGCTTGCCAAATGCAACGGCATTCTGGTCAAGGAAATCGCCCCGATCGCCGCCCCCATTCCGTACGAATATTTCAGCCGCCATAAGCCCTATATCCGCCAAGGGCAGTCGATCGTGGCATTGATGATCGCACCGCATTCGATGGACCCATTCGTCGCCTTCACCATGCAGCAGAAGGGCGAGATCACCTTCCGCTCCGACAAGGTGGAAAGCATGAAGGGCATTCCGCACGCCTATGAGCTCGCCTGGAACCACACGACGCTGCGTGCCATCAAGGTCGATCCGTCGATCACCTATCTGCAGGTGCAGTATCCGGGGCCGGATCATGTCGCCAAAGTTCAGAAGATGGTGGAGATCTTTGGTGACGAGGTGCCCGGTCATCTCGAATTCATCAAGTTCGACGGGCAGATCCAATGCTCCGGACTGCCCCTCGTGCGCTACACTTCCGAGGCACGGCTCGAAGAGATCATTAGGATTCACCAGGATCACGGCTGCCCGATCTTCAATCCGCACCGCTATACGCTGGAGGAAGGCGGCATGAAGCAGACCGATGCCGTCCAGCTTGCCTTCAAGAAGGAAACCGACCCTAAGGGCCTGCTCAATCCCGGCAAGATGATTGCCTGGGACGATCCGAATTTCGACTTCAAATCCGGCAAGAACTACCTCTTCCCCGGCCTTGCCGCGCTGATGGAGGCCTCATGAAGGTTCTCGTCCTTCATTCCCATCCGGTCGAGGAAAGTTTTGGTGGCGCGCTGCATCGCCAGACCGTCGAGAGCCTGAAACGTGCTGGACATGACGTCGACGACTGCAACCTCTATGCCGAGGGCTTCGATCCTGTGCTCTCGCGCCACGACCGACTGATCTATCACGACTATCCCGAAAATACCGAGACGCTCAAACCCTATGTCGAGCGGCTGGAACGCACCGAGGCGCTTGTGATCGTCACTCCGGTCTGGAACTTCGGCTTTCCGGCTATCCTCAAGGGTTATTTCGACCGAGTCTGGCTTCCGGGCGTTTCCTTCGAACTCGTCAACGGCAAGGTGCGCTCGAAGCTGCAGCATATCCGCAAGCTCGGCGCCGTGCTGACTTACGGCGCTGATCCGTTTCGTGCCTTCATTGCCGGCAACCCTCCCAAGAAGATCGTCAAGCGCGTGCTGCGCGCGCAGATCAAGCCTTTCGCCCCGGTGATCTTCCTCGCCCATTACGACATGAACCGCTCGACGGAAGGTTCTCGCAGCCAGTTTCTGACGAAGGTCGGCCGCGAGATGGAGCGATTTTAAATGCGGCTTTTTCTAGCGGCCAGAATGACCGCGACCGCCCAACGGTCGACTCCAGAAAATGCCGGACGACACCTAGCGATAGAGCATTTCCAGGAAAAACGCGCAGCCATTTTCCGTCCGGAATGCGTTTGGAAACAAGAAGATAGAGCGTTTCCGAGATTCGCGAAAAGCGGAAATGCACTCGGCCGATGGAGGCAATCCACAACACGTGACGGACTGCCGGCCCGATATTTTCCAACCGGAAAGCGTGCAATTGGGCGGTGTTCCGGCTTGAGGCGAACTTCGATCCGCCTGTGCGTTTTGGGGGAATGACGGATCGCATTCCCCCAAACCGCTTCAATAATCATCGAAAGCTTAAGAGCAATTCCTGGAAAGGCGGAAGAGCTAGTTGTTCAAAGCGCCGCCGATAATGGCGCCGAGCGCGAAGGCCGCGGCGGGATACCAAAGACCATCGCTGTGACGGCGGTAGCCCGGGCGGCGATCACGGTAACCTCTGTAGCCATGATAGTAACCCGAACGGTCCTTACCCCGATAGGGCCCCCATCCAGGGCGTCCCGGTCCCCGAGGCGGCATCTTGCGATGAACTTCGTCGGGACGATCGCGATGATGACGGGGCCATTCCTGCGCGTTGGCGAAGGGCGCTGCCAGCGTTACGGCAGCCATGGCGAGAACAAAGATCTTTTTCATTGGGCTTCCTTCCTTTTCATCAGGAAACCTTAGTAATCCTAAGGTGAACAGAACGTTAACGCATTGCTACCTTGAATAGCTGATTGCACGGAATATCTTCCGAGATCCATCCGGCTCGTCGGCCCTCAGAGCATCGTCAAACTGGGCCGAATATGCGCATGCTTCAACCGGATCGGTGATATGGCAAAACCTAGACGCCGGCCGACTGGCGTAACGGTGTGGCCGCTTCCGCATCCCGACGCTTGACTGCCTCGATATCGCGATAGGCATTGGCCGGATGGGTCACCGGCAGATAAGGTCCGTCGCCAAAGAGCTTTTCGCGCAAGGTGCCCGGACGATAGGCGGTAGGATACACTCCGCGCTTCTGTAGTTCCGGAACAAGCAGATCGACCGCCGCCTCGAAGCTGTCCGGTGTCACCGCATAAGCGAGATTGAAGCCATCGATGTCCGTCTCTTCGACCCATTCCTGCAGGATGTCGGCGATAGTCGAGGGCGATCCGACGAATACGGGACCTGTTCCACCGATCCCGCCCCATTTGGCGAGTTCCTCGACTGTCCATGCCCGGTCTTTGCCGCCGAAGTTCTCGATCATCGAGACGATCGCATTGGTCTCGACCTTCTTCAATTCGTCGGTCGGCGCATATTGGCCGAAATCGATGCCGCTCCAGCCGGACATGAATACGAGCGAGCCGTCATAGGAGGCATAGCTCTGATACTCCTCGAAGAGCTGCTGGGCCTTTGCATCGGTCTCCGCGATGATCAGTGTCGTGAGATTATAGATCAGCACCTTCCGTGGATCGCGGCCAGCAGCCGCAGCCCTCTGCCTGATATCGGCGACATAGGCGCGCAGCAGGCTCTTGGTCGGAGCCGCGACGAACACGCATTCAGCATGGCCGGCCGCGAAGGCCTTACCAGGCCCCGATGCGCCTGCCTGATAAAGCACGGGCGTCCGCTGCGGCGATGGCTCGCAGAGATGGTAGCCTGGAACATCGAAATACTTGCCTTTGTGGCCGATCTCGTGGACCTTGGTAGGATCGGTGAAAATGCCGCGCTCGGCATCGCGCAGCACGGCGCCCTCCTCCCAGCTTCCTTCGAAAAGCTTGTAGAGGACCTCCACATATTCGGCGGCGACCTCATAGCGGTTGTCATGGGTCTTCAGGCCGCCCTGACCGACGTTCTTCGCGCCGCTCTCCAGATAGGAGGTCACGATATTCCAGCCGACACGGCCCTTGGTGTGATGATCAGCGGTGGCGAGCCGGCGGGCAAACGTGTAAGGATGCTCGAAAGAGGTGGAGGCGGTTATTCCTATGCCGAGATGTTGGGTCGCAAGCGCGATCGGCGCCGCGAGCTGAATCGGATCATTGACCGGTATCTGCGCGGCCTGCTCGATTGCATGGTAATTCGAGCCCTTGTAGACATCGTAATAGCCGATGACGTCGGCGATGAATATGCCGTCGAAAATGCCGCGCTCCAGCGTCCGCGCCAGATCCTGCCAATAGTCCAAATCCTTGTATTTCCACGACTTATCGCGCGGATGCCTCCATAGCCCCGGGGACTGATGCGCGACGCAATTCATGTCGAACGCGTTGAATCGAATATGCCTTGTCATGCCAGCTCCGGACGAATGAGACCGCCGATCAGGCTAGGGGCAGGAATGCTATTCGAAAAGTAAACGCATAATGTCTATATACTCTATGGAGAAATATTTTTCCCGTCGCTTGCCCGCAATCCGCTATTCAATGCCTGGATTGGTGAGCGATTGGCAGGCTTGATCTAAAGAGCAGCGTTGTATGCAGACCATGTCGGTGGCGCGATCCGGAAACCTCCGGCTCAGACCTGGCCAATGCCGCTTAGCCCGATCAACGCGCCAATGCCCAGAACGATGAGCGGATGGACGCGCGTCGTCGAAAGAACAAATGCGCCGGCTGCCGCTATGGCCGCCAGAATCCAGCCCTGAGTTGATGCCTCGGTGATGACGACCGCGCTGGCGGTGACGAGCCCGGCGGTCATCGGCACCAGCCCGGCCTGGACGATCCTTCGCCACGGCCTGTCCTTGAAACGGTTCCAGAGATGGAGCACCAGATAGGTCAGCACCGAAGAAGGCCCAAACTTTGCCACCGAAGTCACCAGCACTCCAGCCCATCCGGCAACGTGCCAGCCGACCAGGGGCACGACCATTAGGTTCGGACCGGGAGCTGCCTGCGCCAAGGCGAACAGCGCACCGAATTCCTGCGCCGTCATCCAATGCTGCACATCGACGATCTGACGATGCATTTCGGGGAGAATGGAATTGCCGCCGCCGAAGGCGAGCAGCGACAGCTGGGTGAAAATGATTGCGAGAGAAAGCAGGGTCGTGGTCATGCTTCAAGCTTCCAAATGGCGATGATACCGAGAGGTGCCAGAACCAGCATGGTCGGCAACAAGGGCAGCCCGACCACGGCGATGGCGGCAAAGCAAATGGCGGCAATGACCAGGGCGACAGGCCTGCGGCGCAGCGGCAGGATGATCTTGACGGCCATCGAGATCAGCAGACCGGCCGCGGCGGCGGCAAGGCCTGCAAACATGTGCTGGATGCGTGGATCGCTGTTGAACTGATCATACACGACGCCAAGGCTGATCACGATCGCCGTCGGCGCGACAATGAGGCCAAGGAGCGCCGAAAATGCCCCCGCCACGCCCTGAAACTTGGAGCCGATCGCAACCGCCATATTGATGATATTGCCGCCGGGCAGGAACTGACACAGCCCGAGCAGTTCGGTGAACTCCTCCCCAGTCAACCACTTGCGATCCTCGACCACCATGCGGCGTGCGAGCGGCAGAACCCCGCCAAAACCAATGAGGCCGAGTTTGAAAAAGCCGAAGAAGAGCTCCGCGACCGCTGGTCCTTCGCGTTGATCAGCATTGGAATGAGAAATAGCGTCCATGTCATGGCCTGTGTGTTTATGCCGAACAGGCGGTCAAAATAGGCTTTTACCGGTCATGCGTCCAATATATGGATTGAACAGTATCCATATGTTTGAGATATGTCATGATCGAACTTCGACACCTCCGTTATGCCGTAACCGTTGCCGATGAGGGCCATATGACCCGCGCTGCCGAAAGGCTCGGCATCCAGCAGCCACCGCTCAGCCAGCAGATAGCCAAGCTGGAGGCAATCGTCGGAGCCTCGCTGTTCAAACGCCTGCCGAGAGGTGTCGAGCTGACGGATGCGGGGCGGACGTTCGTAGAGAGAGCCAGGACCATCCTCAACGATGTCGATCTTGCGATAGAGGCGACGAGACGCAACGCCCGCGGGGAGGAGGGAAGCCTCGCCATCGGCTTTACCAGTTCAGCGGCCTTTCATCCGCTGGTCAGCTCAGCCGTCCGCTCGCTCGGCGAGGCGTCACCGGATGTCGCGCTCAAGCTTGAGGAAGCCAGTACGCCCGATCTGATCGCCATGCTGCATTCCGGTCTTCTCGACGTCGCACTCGTGCGCTCTCCCGTTGCACAGTCGAGCGGGCTGATAATTTCCCGAATTCTCGATGAAGAGATGCTGGTCGCTCTTCCAGATCGTCATCCTCTGGTGATAGCGAAAGGAGAGAAGCCTCGCCGCGCTCGATTGTCGGAACTCGCAAACGAAGCTTTCATACTTTACCGCCGTCCCTCGGGGCCGGGGCTATATGACAGTATCATAGCGGCCTGCCTTGCCGCGGGCTTCAGCCCAAAAATACGTCATGAAGCTCCCCGGTTGCTGTCGACGCTCAGTCTGGTCGCCGCTGGTCTCGGAATCTCCATCATTCCAGGATCGATCGCAGGGCTGGAGACGAGCGGCATCGCCTATCTGAGGCTTGACCCAGGAGACAATCTCGTGGCTCCGCTTTATCTCGCGCGAAAGGATGAGCAGCCAAGTGGCGCGCTGCAGCTATTCGCCGACATCGTTCAGCACGAGAAAGCCTCGATGAAATAGGGACGCTAAGCCGGCTATCCTCCTGTCAGGAAAGACCGACAGACTTGTGCCTGATCCTCATGTCACACCATTCGACCACACCGATGCCGCCTAGAAGCTCAAAGTCGCATCCTTCCAAAGGCGAAATCCTCCGAGAAACGCATTTTCGTTCTCGCCGATACGGCAGCCGGGGGGCAGTTCCTTGAGCTTTTCGGCATTGCCACCACCAATGACGATTTCATGCGGCAGCAAGGCCGCCCTCAATCTTTCGACGATATCCTCGACCGACTGCCGCCATTTTTTCTTGCCGTATTTTTCAAGGCCCCGTTCTCCGATGAAGTCTTCGAACGTGCCCCGCTTCTTGTAAGGCAGATGGGCGAGTTCCATGGGCAGGCAAACGTGATTGGCAATCATCGCCGAACCCAATCCGGTGCCGAGGCCGAGAAACAGCATATTGCCGTCCTTGTAGTTGCCGATTGCCTGCATCACGGCGTCATTGACAAGCCTGACCGGCTTGCCGAAAGCTGCGGAAAAGTCGAAATCCTGCCAGCCGCTGCCCAGATTGTGCGGTTCCATGGCGGGTCTATTGTTCGAAACCGGGCCTGGGTATCCCATGCCGATAACATCATATCGCCAATCGCTCGTCAGGTCCTTGACGGCCTGGACCATTTGCTTCGCCGACATTGCAGGCCCCGAGACGGCTGCCCGGCGGTCGCTACCGGAGCTGAGACGCATTTTGACATGCGAACCGCCGAGATCGATCGCCAAGACGATAAGCTCTTCTGTCGCAGCTGGTGCGGCGGCTTTCTTCAGTTTTACGTTCGTTTTGCGGCTCTCTAATACCTGACTCATATTCGTCCACTTTCTATCCGCACTGGCACAAATCCTACTAGGGCGCTTCAACGACCGAGACGGAGAAATCTTCTCCTTCCCAATGATCGGTGTCTGGCCAGTAAAAGGTAAAGGTAACCGACCCGCCTTTGGGCAGGTGTTCGCATGAAAGCTCGGCAACATGTATGCCGAAGCCGTTCTGGCTCGTTTCGGTATCGGTGGCGCCGACCCAACCATCAAAACTCCAGCGAATGATCGCGCGCGCCATGACCTCGATCCGCAGGCGTTTGCCAGCTGGAAGCTGCGACAGCTTGTTATTGAAACGCCACGGCACGAAGGGCGCAGTCACCTTGTTGGTCACGTAACGCTCGACACCCTGCGGCGGCATGTCGAAAACAGCCCCATCTCTCAGCGAGCGCAGGAGCTTGATATGCTCGGCGTGAGCCCAGACGAGCGGCATGGCGCTGCCGGAGGGTTTTCCGAGCATAAGCCCCAGCTCCGGCACATCGGGCTGGTCCCACACCTGTTCCGGGAGCAATCCGCCCTGACCGGCGGACTGCTCGAGTGTCTTGAGCAACTGAAGAGCCACGTCCGGACGGCCGGCCGCAAGCTCATAATGGGCGCGTTCGCCCGCAAGCAACGGCCATGGCCGCCCAATGCCCGTGCCGTCGAACGGGCCGCCATCTTCATGCTCACCATAGCCGTCGCCGGTATAGCGATACCATAGCGGCCCTTGCGGCAGGTCGCATTTGAGCTGGGAATCAATCACCCTGACGGTGTCGAGGATGCGAGGATCGTCGGCGGCCCGCAATCCGAAGCGCACCAGCGCCAAAGCATCGGGACTGACGACGCGGGCGGTCGGCAAGAAGGATTCAGCGGGCGGTCTGTTCTTGATCGGCACGAAACCGTCGGCAGGCGAGCTTCCGTCGGCGATCTCAGGCGGCGCGATACGGACATAATAACCCTTGATCCCGAGAGCAGCGCTCTCCGCATCGCTGCTGACATAGGTCCAGCGCTCGATCTGGTCGTTCCAGGCATCCGCGGTCTGCCGCAGATAATCCGCATTGTGCGTTTGACCGGCAATTTCCAGAATATCGGCTGCCGCAAGCAGGGCGGCGATCTCGACCGCCAAAGTGAAGGGAGAAAAGCCGCCATCCTCTTCCCAGCGGTCCTCGCCGGTAACGGGACCGTTGACGACGACGTAGCGTGCCGCGCTTTCGACCATCGGCACGTAAGACAGTAACAGATCGCCAGTGAGGACTCCCTCGCGACGCAGGGCATCGGCGAGCAGGATCGGAAAGGCGCACTCGTCCATCTGTATCCCGGTCCAATAGGGCTCGCCGTCCAGCCAGCAGTTCTGCGGCCAATGTCCATCCTCTTCCTGGATAACGCGCAGATAGGCCAGAATGCGCAGCGCATCCTGCGCGGCGCCCGCAGCCAGAAAGCCACCGGCCGTCTCGACCAGATCACGCGGCCATACCAGATGATAGCCGCCGAGGTCTTCGTCGCCCTTGGCAAAGCCCCATGGAATGGAAAGAGATGCAACAGCCGGTCCTTCGAAAGAAAGAGGCCGATGCGTCGCCAGCACGGCTGTCGAGATCCGATAGCGATTGACTTCGGGCGGCGGCGCTCTCGGTTCGTCCAAAGCCAGCAATCCGTCTTGCCATGTCCGCCAATCGGCAACATAGCTGCGCTCGGCGTTGTCATAGCCGGCTTGCAAGCTGGCAAGGGCATTGTAGCCGGCTTCCTTGGCGTGACTTCCAAAACCGAGCGATACGGTGACGGTGTCGCTGCCGCCGATCAGATCGATCTCACCGGTCAGCGCGACGTTGCCATCGGCGGCACGCGTAAAGGCCGGGTCCAATCGGGCCTCTTTCTGCAATTGCTGCCATCCGTCGGAAATACCGACATAGCCAGCGGATGCCGTCCGCCAACCACCGCTGACGGCAAGAGCCATCGAGACACCGCCCGTGCCCGTCGCAAAAAGCATCGGTGTGCCCTTGTAGTCCTCCACCCAGCCCGTATTGCCGTAACCGGCATTGACCAGATGTGGAGCGGCCAGCAGATAGAGACGATAATCGCGGATCGTGCCTTCCAGCGGCTCGAATGATATCTGCTGTAGCAAGCTGCTGCGCATGGGATCGACGATGATGCGCTTGATGATCCGATAACGGCCGTCGATCGCCGTGTTGATCAACCGATAGGCCGGAACGCCATCCTCGACCGTGGTGACGACGCTCTCCGTATCGCGCTTTTCCTCCGAAAAATAACCATCAGGACCTGTGACGATCAATCCGATGTCGCGGGTGCAAGCACTGTCGACGCGGGGATAATAGATTTCGTTGAGGATGCCGTGGCTGAGAGTGAACCAGATGCGGCAGGCTGGCGAAAGGGCTGTGCCAACTCCGCTCTTTGCACTGGACGTCCAGCGAGGTTCGATACCGTTCACGCTGGGGCCGGAAGCATCGTAAGGCGCCATGCACTATCTCCTCTGTCGCTGCAATCTGCTCCCGCCAAAATGTTTCGGCAAGACGGAACCTATGCGCATTCAAGCCAATACGCCCAGGTTTTACTGCCATTGACAGCCTCCACTCGTCCTGTATTCTGTTATAAAATTCTATATAACATAATTGTGGAACATAATTGGGAGTGTATCGATGAAGTTAGGACTCGGATTCCTGATTGCGGCTGCTTTGGTTGCGGCGCCCTCGCTGCTGATGGCTCAGGAAAAAGGTGGCGTCATCAATGTCGCGACGATCGGCGAGCCACCAACGCTCGATCCCATGACCTCCACCGCCGATCTCGTCGGTATTGTCACCCAACATATCTTCGAAACGCTCTACACCTTCGACAAGGGCTGGAACGTCACGCCACTGCTTGCGGAGAGCATGCCCGAGATCAGCGCCGACGGCAAAACCTACACGATCAAGCTCAGGACCGGCATCAAGTTCCATGACGGCAGCGTCATGACCTCCAACGATGTGGTCGCCTCGCTCAACCGCTGGACCAAGCTGGCGTCGCGCGGCAAACAGGCGGGCGGCTTCATCGAATCCATTACCGCCCAGGATCCGGCGACCGTCGTCATCAAGCTGAAGCAGCCCTACGCCCCCCTCACCTCGCTGCTTGCCTTCAACAACTCCGCCGCCATCATCATTCCAGCCAGCAAGCAGGCGGACACGATGACCGACTTCATCGGCACCGGTCCCTATATGCTGAAGGAGCGCAAGCCCGACCAATATATTCAGCTGGTGCGTTTCGACGGCTACACGCCACGCGATGGCGAAAGCAATGGTTACGGCGGCGCCCGGCATCAATATCTCGACGAAATCCGCTTCGTGCCGGTGCCCGACGCCAATACCCGCGTGGAGGCGGCCATTTCCGGCCAGTATGACTATATCGACAGTCTTCCAGTCGAGTCCTTCGACAAGCTGAAATCCGCTTCGGCGACCCAGCCGCTGCTCCTCAAACCGTTCGGCTATCCGGTTTTCGTCTTCAACACCGCCGACGGCATCACGAAGAATGTCGCGATCCGCAAGGCGATCCGACAGGCACTCAGCATGGAGGACATGCTGGCCGCAGCCTTCGGCAGCACGAATTTCTATACGGTCGACGGCAACATGTACCCTGCCCCCTTTACCTGGAGCACGGATGCCGGCGTCAAAGGGAATTACAATGTCGCCGATCCGGAAGGCGCGGCCACAGCCGCCAAGGCTGCGGGCTACAAGGGCGAACCGATCCGTATCCTGACCAGCCGCCAGTACGAGTTCCATTACAAGATGGCACAGGTCGCGGCCGAATATCTGAAACAGGCGGGCTTCACGGTGGACCTTCAGGTGGTCGACTGGGCGACGCTCACCCAACGCCGGGCCGACAAGGCGCTGTGGGACATCTACATCAGTCACAGTCCCTTCCTGCCGGAACCGGCGCTGATCGGCACGCTGTCGCCGAGCTCGCCCGGCTGGTGGACGACGCCGACGAGCAAGGCCGCGATCGACGCATTCAACACGGAGGTCGATCCCAAGAAGCGCATCGAGCTTTGGGCGAACGTCCAAAAGACCATCTATGACGAAGCTCCCATGATGAAGATCGGGGACTTCAACGCCGTCGCGGCGATCTCCACCAAGCTCCAGGGCGTCAACCCCGCGCCATGGCCCTACTTCTGGAACGCAGCGATCAAAAAATAAGCCTCCCAAGGCGCTCGGGCGCCGGTTGCGGCCGGCGCCCGTTCCCGTCCGTTTGCGGACCTAGAGCAATTCCAGATGCGCAGCGGTTTTCCGTTCGGAGTTGCGAGAGAGCAAAGAAATGGAGTGGCTCCGCGATTCGAAGAAAAGCGGCGCGCTCTGGGGACCGACGCAATGATACGCTACATCCTTCAACGTCTTGCTGGCATGATCGTCGTGATGTTTCTCGTCGTCACGATCGTTTTCGTGATCGTGCGCGTGACCCCCGGCGATCCAGCCGCCGTCATGCTAGGCCCGGATGCGACGGGGCAGGATATTGCCGAGCTGCGTACCCGGCTTGGCCTCGACCAGTCGATCTTCGTCCAATACCTGTTCTATATCGGGCAATTGCTGAAGGGCGATCTCGGCCAGTCGATCTTCCTCAATATCCCGGTCTCCTCCGCACTTCTTGAACGCGCCGAGCCGACCTTTTTCCTGACCCTGTTCTCGCTCCTCATCGCTGGCGTGATTGCGTTGCCGATCGGCATCTATGCCGCCTATCGGCGGGGATCGCTCGTCGACCAGGCTTCGATGGCGATCGGCATGCTGGCGGCGAGCATACCGAGCTTCTGGCTTGGCCTCATCCTGATGCAATTCTTCGCGGTTCGCCTGGGGATGTTTCCGGTTTCCGGCTATGGTGGGCCGGGCACGAGCTTCCTGGATCGCATGTATCATTTGACGCTGCCGGCCGTCGCACTTGGTCTCGTCTCCTCGGCGCTGATCCTGCGCTTCACTCGTGCCTCGATGCTCGACGTGCTTGGAGACGACTATATCCGCACCGCCCGGGCCAAAGGGCTGATCGAGCGCCGCGTCGTCCTCAAACATGCGCTGAAGAACGCGCTGATCCCCATTCTCACCGTTCTGGGACTGACGGCCGCGGTTCTCATTTCCGGCGCTGTCGTCACCGAGACCGTCTTCGGCCTGCCGGGTGTCGGAAGCCTCGTCGTCTCGGCGGTGCTGCGCCGCGATTATCCGGTGATCCAGGGGGCCCTGCTCGTGATCGCCGGCCTCTACGTCCTGATCAATTTTGCGATCGACATGCTCTACCTGCTGGTTGATCCGAGGGTACGCTACTGATGGCCGATATCGCAACCGATACACCAAAGCAGGTGCCAAGCGAGCGAAGCAAGTTCCTTCGCCGGCTTCTGAAGCGCAAGACCGTCGCCGCCGGTCTCATCGTGCTGGCAATCTTCGTCCTGCTCGCCGTGCTTGCGCCATGGATCGCGCCCTATTCGCCTTCGAAACTCTCGATCGTCAACAGACTGAAGCCGCCAAGCGGGGTTTACTGGTTCGGCACCGACGAATTCGGCCGAGATATCTTCTCCCGCACCATCTATGCAGGACGGCTATCGCTGCTCGTCGGAGCAGCCGTCGTGGCGCTGTCGGCGGCGATCGGCGTCACTCTCGGCTTGCTCGCCGGCTTTTTCCAGAAACTGGATACCCCAATCGCCCGCCTGATCGATGCGATGATGGCGTTTCCGGATATCCTGCTTGCCATCGCGCTTGTCGCCGCCCTCGGCCCGTCGCTGACGACGGTCATTGTCGCGCTATCGATCGTCTATTCGCCGCGGCTGGCCCGCATCGTCCGCGCCTCGACGCTTGTCATCCGCGAACTTCCTTATGTGGAGGCGGCCAGGGCTCTCGGCATCTCGACATTCCACATTATGACGCGGCACGTGCTTAGAAACCTCCTGTCGCCGATCCTGGTGCAGGGTTCGTTTCTCTTCGCCAGCGCCATGCTCGCCGAAGCCGGGCTTTCGTTTCTCGGCCTCGGCGTCAGCCCCGAAATCCCAACCTGGGGAACCATGATCGCCGCCGGCCGTCAATATATCGGCCAGGCCGACTGGATGACCTATTTCCCCGGCTTTGCCATCATTCTCTCCGTGCTCTCGCTGCAGATGGTCGGCGACGGCCTGCGGGACATGCTCGATCCAAGACTTCGAAAGGACTTGTAAATGACCGGTGAAAAAGCGGGCAAGCCGCTCCTCCTCACCAATGTGAAGCCCATGGCTTTCGGTGGCGATACCGCCGCCGGCGTCATCGACATCCTCGTCGGCGCCGACGGCAAGATCACCGCTTTCGGTCCACAGCTTGCCGCTCCCGGCGATATCGAGCGCATCGACGGCAAGAGCGCCTGGATTTCTCCGGGCTGGATCGATCTGCACGTCCACATCTGGCATGGCGGCACCGACATCTCGATCCGCCCATCCGAATGCGGCGCCGAGCGCGGCGTCACGACGTTGGTCGATGCGGGCTCGGCCGGCGAAGCCAATTTTCATGGCTTCCGCGAATATATCATCGAACCATCCAGAGAACGCATCAAGGCCTTCCTCAATCTCGGTTCGATCGGCCTCGTTGCTTGCAATCGCGTCCCCGAACTGCGTGATATCAAGGATATCGACCTCGACCGCATCCTCGAATGCTATGCCGAGAACAGCGAGCATATCGTCGGCATCAAAGTGCGTGCCAGCCACGTCATCACCGGCTCCTGGGGGGTCACACCCGTCAAGCTCGGCAAGAAGATCGCCAAGATCCTGAAGGTGCCGATGATGGTGCATGTGGGCGAGCCGCCCGCGCTCTATGACGAAGTGCTCGAAATTCTCGGACCGGGCGATGTCGTCACCCACTGCTTCAACGGCAAGGCCGGATCGAGCATCATGGAGGACGAGGACCTCTACAATCTCGCCGAGCGCTGCGCCGGCGAAGGCATCCGGCTCGATATCGGCCATGGAGGCGCCTCCTTCTCGTTCAAGGTCGCGGAAGCGGCGATCAAGCGCGGCCTGCTGCCCTACTCGATCTCGACCGACCTGCACGGCCATTCCATGAACTTCCCGGTATGGGATCTGGCGACCACCATGTCCAAGCTGCTCTCGGTCGGCATGCCATTCGACAAGGTGGTCGACGCCGTCACCCATGCGCCAGCCTCGGTCATCAAGCTTTCGATGGAAAACCGGCTGTCGGTCGGCGAGCGCGCCGATTTCACCATCTTCGACCTCGTGGATGCGGATCTAGAGGCGACGGATTCGAACGGCGACGTTTCACGCCTGCGGAAGCTGTTTGAGCCGCGCTACGCTGTCATCGGCGCGGAGGCGATCGCCGCCAGCCGCTACGTGCCCCGCGCCCGTAAGCTCGTCCGTCATAGCCACGGCTATTCGTGGCGGTAGTCGAAACATTAAGATCGAATGGCAGGAGCATACGTGAACACGTCCCCAACACAGGCCGCTTCAGCAGCGCAAACACCCTACCAGCGACTGGCTGCGCTCGGCATCGCGCTGCCGCCGCCGCCACCGCCGATCGCTAATTTCGTGACCCATGTCCGCGAAGGCAATGTGCTCTATCTTTCAGGTCAAGGGCCGCGGGAAGCAGACGGCCACCTCCATTCCGGCAAGGTCGGTGGTGACGTGGGCGTCGACCGGGCCTACCAGCATGCGCGGCTAACTGGCATCAACCTGCTTGCTGTCATGCACGGCGCGCTCGGCGATCTCTCCCGGGTGAAGCGAGTGGTCAAGCTGCTCGGCATGGTCAATGCCGTGCCGCATTTCGAGGATCATCCGAGCGTCATCAACGGCTGCTCGGACCTCTTCATCGAAGTCTTCGGCGAAGCGGGCCAACATGCCCGTTCGGCCGTCGGCTTCGGCTCGCTTCCCGGCAACATCACGGTCGAAATCGAAGCGATCGTATCACTTAACGATTAGTTTTTACGCAATTCCGGACGCAAAACCGCGTCGCGCTTTTGCTGGAATTGCTTTAAGGAGGACGAATTCAGTGGTTGCGCCAGCCCATCAGCTTTTCGATTCGCTCGGCGGCCGCGCGCACCTGTTCGCCATAATGGCTGCCGTCGGACACGGCTTTCTGTTCGGGAAGCACGATCGAAATGGTCGCGACACATTGACCATCCCGGTCCACGACCGGCGATGCGATGCAGGCAACCGCATAATCGGACTCCGCCACCTGGATCGACAAGCGCTCCTTAAAGGCCTTGCCCGCGGCCTCGGAAAGCACGGCGGCATCGACCTCGGCCCGACCGGTCGGCGAGGTGCGGGCACAGCGCTTGAAAAGCTCGATCCTTTCGCCTTCCGGCAAATGCCCCACCAGCAGCCGACCCGAGGCAGTCCAGTTGAGCGGCACGCGCGTTCCGACGCGAGAGGCGACCTGAAAATGGCTCGGCCCGTCCGCCATCGCCAGCACCAGCATGGAATCGCCGTCGCGGCCGCAGACTTGCACCGTCTCGCTCGCCTGCCGGCAAAGATCGTGCATTTCGCGGGTGGCGATGCTCATGAAATCGAGCGACCGGGCATAGGCGAGACCGTAGTGGTAAAGACGGGCGCCGAGCCAGACGGAACCGTCGCCATTGCGGCCAAGCATGTTCTTTTCGACCAGATCGTCGATGATCACATAGACGGTCGAAAGAGGCGCTTTGATCCCCTTGGCGATCGCGTAGGCGCCAGCCGGCGCGCCGGTTTCATACAGATAATCAATGACCTGCAGCGCGCGGTCGATGCCGCTGACGCGCGAACGGCGCGCGCCTTTGGTTTCCCCTTCCACGATAGAATCGGCGTCTTCAGGGGGTGCGGCGGGTAGGGTCTTGGCGTCCAAGTCAACGCTCCTCGTGAGATTTCGAGAAGCTATTACATTACTATGGCATAGCTGTCGATGACAATCGGCAGTCGTCACTTTGGAGAGATAGAATGTCCGATGATATCCGTAGCAAGATCGGCCTGAGGCCCGTCATCAACGTATCAGGTACCATGACGAGCCTCGGCGCATCGATCGTCGTGCCTGAAGCCATTGCGGCTATGACGGCGATCCTGCCGCAATTCGTCGAGATCAACGACCTCCAGCGCAAGGCCAGCGCCGTTATCGCCCGGCTGACGGGCGGCGAGGCGGGCTTCGTGACGGCATCCTGCTCCTCCGGCATCAGCCTCGCCGTCGCAGGCGCCATCACCGGCAACAACCTGCTCGCCATAGAGAAGCTACCCGATGCCGCACCGGACAAGAACGAAGTCATCGTGCAGATGGGCCATGTGGTGAGCTATGGCGCCCCCGTCGATCAGGCGATCCGCCTTGCCGGCGGCAAGGTCGTTCTGATCGGTCAAGCGACCTCGACACACCGCTTTCACATGGAAAATGCCATAAGCGAGAAGACGGCGGCAGCCGTCTATGTCGTATCCCATCATGTGGTCGATTACGGCTTGCTGCACCTGACCGAGTTCGTCGAGATCGCGCACGCCAAGGGCGTGCCCGTCATCGTCGATGCCGCTTCGGAGTACGACCTCAGGCTCTTCCTGGCGCAGGGCGCCGACATCGTGCTCTATTCCGGCCATAAGTTCCTCGGCGGCCCCACCTCCGGCATCGTCGCCGGCAAGAAGGAGCTGGTGCGCAACGCCTTCCTGCAGAACATGGGCATCGGCCGCGGCATGAAGGTCGGCAAGGAAAGCATCTATGGCGTGATGGCGGCACTGGAAGCCTGGGAAAAGCGCGACCATGCCGGCATCCGCGAACGCGAGACGGGCTATCTGAACCTGTGGAAGCGAACTCTCGACGGCCGCCCCGGCGTCACCGCCCTGATCGAGCTCGATCCTACCAACAACCCGCTCGACCGCATGCGGGTCATCATCTCTGCGCCGGAGGCGCATATCAGCGCCTGGGATCTTGCGGCAGCGCTTGCCCGCGGCAACCCCCCGGTAATCGTCCGCGACCATGAGGTGGAGCATCACTATTTCTATCTCGATCCATGCAACCTGCATCCCGGCCAGGAGGCCATTGTCGCGACCCGGCTTGCCGAGGAACTCGACAAGGCGCGCGCCTCCAACGAGATCATCGTGACACCGATCGAGAACCGCAGCCGGCATCGCTTCGACGGCGTGCTGAACTGGCCGGACTGAGCTGTGGCAGGGATCGCAAGAAGGGAACAAGCATGAGCACGTCGCAGGCAAAGGCCCCCGAACCCATCCTCTCCGTCGAAAACCTCACCACCTCATTCCTGGTGGACGGTGCATGGAAACCCGTCGTGCGCAATGTTTCCTTCTCGGTCGCGCCGGGCGAGACGGTGGCGATCGTCGGCGAGAGCGGCTCGGGCAAGAGCGTCACCTCGCTCTCGATCATGCGACTGCTGCAGAGCGATTCAAGCCGCATCGAAGGCAAGATCCTGCTTGGCGGCCGCGACCTGCTTTCTCTTCCCGAACATGAGATGCGCAAGGTGCGCGGCAACGACGTGTCGATGATCTTCCAGGAGCCGATGACGTCGCTCAATCCGCTCTTCACCATCGGTGACCAGATCTCAGAGGCCTTGCTCTGCCACAGGGACATGTCGGCTGCGGACGCCAAGGCCGAGACGATCCGGCTGCTCGAAAAGGTCCGCATTCCCTCGGCCGCCTCGCGCTTCGACGAATATCCGCACCGCTTTTCCGGCGGCATGCGCCAGCGCGTCATGATCGCCATGGCGCTCGCCTCGAAGCCGAGGCTGCTGATCGCCGACGAGCCGACCACCGCTCTCGACGTCACGATCCAGGGCCAGATCCTCGACCTCATCAAGATGCTGCAGGACGAGGAAGGAACTTCCGTCCTGTTCATCACGCATGACATGGGTGTGGTGGCGGAAATCGCCGATCGCACGGTCGTCATGTATCGCGGCGAGCAGGTGGAGACGGGCGCGACGGCCGACATCTTCCATGGCGGCCAGCATCCCTATACCCGCGCGCTACTCTCGGCGGTGCCGGTGCTCGGTTCGATGCAATCCTATGAACGACCGCTGCGCTTCCCCGTCGTCGATACGGCAACGGGAGAATCCGACACACCAGCCGAGGTGCCCGATACGGTCGCAAAGGAAAAACCGGCGCTGCAGGTCAAAAACCTCACCAAGCGCTTCGACATTCATTCGGGCCTCTTCGGAAAGCTCAAAGGCCGGGTGCATGCGGTGGAAAACGTCTCGTTCGATCTCTTTGCCGGCGAAACATTGTCGCTTGTCGGCGAATCCGGTTGCGGCAAGTCGACCACCGGACGCGCCATCATGCGGCTGATCGAACCGCAATCCGGCTCCGTCATCGTCGATGGCCGCGACGTGCTCTCGCTTGGTAAACGTGACATGCGCGAGATGCGTAAATCGGTCCAGATGATCTTCCAGGATCCCTTTGCCTCCCTTAATCCGCGCATGACGGTCGGCCAGGCGATCGCCGAACCCTTTCTCGAGCACAAGATGGGAACAGCACGGGAAGCGAAAGAGATCGTCGCCGATATGCTGCGTAAGGTGGGCCTGACCCCTGACATGGCAAGCCGCTATCCGCACGAATTCTCCGGCGGCCAGCGCCAGCGCATCTGCATCGCCCGCGCCCTGGCACTGCAGCCGAAGGTGATCGTCGCCGACGAAAGCGTGTCCGCGCTCGATGTATCGATCAAGGCGCAGGTCATCAACCTGATGCTCGACCTGCAGCAGAGCCTCGACCTTTCCTTCCTGTTCATCTCCCACGACATGGCCGTGGTCGAGCGCGTCAGCCATCGCGTCGCCGTCATGTATCTCGGCGAAATCGTCGAGATCGGCCCGCGCGCGGCCGTTTTCGGCAATCCGCAGCACGACTACACGAAGAAGCTGATGGCAGCCGTTCCTGTGCCGGACCCCGATCGCCGACGCGAAAAACGCATGGCAGCCAGTGAGGAGTTGAAAAGCCCCATCCGGTCCGTCGATTATCTGGTCAAGCCGCGCGCGTATCGAACCGTCTCTTCCGGCCATCTGGTTGCCGTCTGATACAGCAAGCCGGTCGACCGGAAGGTCCTTCGTCATCACCAACAGGCGCCACCATCGGCGAAACCGCGTTTCATCCTCGCGCAGTTAAAGACGCTCTTGCAAAAGCGCGCCGTGTTGATTAAACGATTAATCAAGGAAACCGGAGCGCGCTGTTGGAGAGTCAGACACGCCCTACCTCGATTCGGGAAATCGCAACCAAGCTGGGTGTCTCCACGGCAACGGTCTCGAATGCCCTGCGCGGTACGGGCCGGGTGTCATCAGCCCTTGCGGAGCAGATTCGCCTGGAAGCGGACAGGCTCGGCTATGTGCCTGACCATGCGGCCCGCGCTCTGCGCACCGGCAAGAGCAATACGGTCGGCCTGCTGGTTCCGAATATCGGCCAACCCTTGTTTCCCGCTTTTGCCCAGGCCATCGAGCGAGCCGCCAAGCGGCGCGGTCTTGCCGTTCTCATCGGCGACAGTCAGGGCGACCCGCAGCAGCAGGAATTCGAAATCAGGACCATGATCGCCCGCGGCGTCGATGCACTGATTGTGATACCGACGCGCGGCACGACCATTGCGCCTACGGATGTCCCGGTGCCGGTCGCCGTCATCGACAGCGCCGCCACGGTCGGCAACATCGCTGCCAGCGATCATCGTCAAGGCGGGCGCCTGATCGCACGCCATCTGCTCGAGCTTGGTCATGACAGCATCCTTATCCTCGCCGGCCCGGAAAATTCGCTGGTGGCGCGCGAGCGCGTCGAAGGAATGCGCGAAGTCTTCCGCCAGGCCGGCGTCGAACCCGCATTGCGACACAGCGATGCGACGTTCGAGGCCGGCAGCGCTCTCGGCCGCGAGCTCGATCTGCGGCATTTTACGGCCTGTGCCGCCGCCTATGATGCGCTCGCCGTCGGCTTTGCCATAACCCTCAAGGACAGCGGCTTCAGCATTCCGGAAGACATATCGCTCACCGGCTTTGATGATCTGATGTGGGCTCAAATCGTCTCTCCACCACTCACGACCGTCCGGCAGGATCTGGAAGCCGTGGCAAACCATGCCCTCGCCTTCGTTGCCGGAGAAATCGACATCAGCGGAATATTCCCGACGGAACTCGTCTTGCGGCAATCCACCGCGCGCCCATCCGCTTTCGCCAAGGGAGGCAGACATGCTGAATGAACCCCACGACCTCCATTCACCCGAGCTGCGCGATCGCGCCGTCCGGGCGGCATTGGGCCTTGAGCCGTTCGATGTGCTGATTGCCGGCGGAACGCTCGTCGATGTCGCGACCTCGGAAATGAGGCCAGCCGATATCGGCCTTGTCGGCCCCTTGATCGCAAGCGTCCATGCCTCGGGGACAAGGGAGGACGCAAAGCAGACCATCGACGCTTTAGGACGCTTCATCGCGCCCGGATTTATCGACACGCATATGCACGTCGAAAGCTCGATGGTGACGCCAAGGCGATACGCCGAAACGGTCGTTCCCCAGGGCACGACGACGGTCTGCTGGGACCCGCATGAAATCGGCAACGTCGCCGGCCTCGACGGTATTCGGTGGGCGCTAGAAGAAACACGCCAATCGCCGCTGCGCTTCCTGACCCTGGCGCCCTCCTGCGTCCCCTCGGCACCTGGCCTTGAGCTTGCCGGAGCGGAATTCCGCTCAGGCGAAATGGCAACCATGCTGAGTTGGCCGGAGATCTCCGGTGTCGCCGAAGTGATGAACATGCGAGGGGTCCTTGAGCGAAGCGAGCCGATGCGCGGCATCCTCGAGGCCGGACTTGCGAGCGGCAAGCGCGTCTGCGGTCATGCTCGCGGACTGGAAGGCGCGGAACTGCAGGCCTTTGCCTCCGCGGGGATTCAATCCGATCACGAACTTACATCGGGCGAGGACTTGCTGGCGAAATTGCGGGCGGGCCTTACCATCGAGTTGCGCGGCTCCCATGACTATGTCCTGCCCGGCGTCGTCGACGTGCTGAAAAAGCTGCCGCATCTGCCGCAAACGCTGACGATCTGCACCGATGACGTCTTCCCCGACGACCTCGTGAATGAGGGAGCGATGTCATCCGTTCTCAGACGCCTGATCGGCTATGGAATGAAGCCGATCGATGCCATCCGCGCCGCCACGCTCAACGCCGCCATGTGGCTGAAGCGCCATGATCTGGGACTGGTGGCACCCGGACGCCGCGCCGACATCGTCATCCTCTCCGATCTCGAAAAGATTGCGGTTGACCGTGTCTTTGCATCGGGACGTGAGGTCGCAAGAAGCGGCAGCCTCGTTGGAGCTAGCGAGTGCACGCCCTCGGATGCCTATCGCGACACTGTGGAGGTCGGAAGGCTTTCTGCTACCGATTTCGAGATCGAGCTGCCGGGCATGACTGATGCTCGCGTCAACACGATTGTCAGCCCACGGTTCACGAAATGGGGAGAGGCAACCGTCAAGGTCGAAAATGACAAGCTCGTTGTGCCTGACAATATGCTGCTGATGGCTGTTATTCACCGCCACGGAAGAAAAGAGTCGACACCCGTCATCGGCATCCTCGAAGACTGGGGTCACTGGAGCGGCGCGCTTGCGACGACGATATCGCATGACAGTCATAACCTCACCGTCTTCGGCCGGAACCCCGCGGATATGGCGGCGGCGGCCAATGCCGTCATCGAAGCGGGCGGCGGCATGGCAACGGCGGCCGGCGGCAAGGTCACAGCCCTGCTCGCCCTGCCCGTCTGCGGCTTGCTGTCGGATGCACCCGCAAAGGACGTGGCCGTCGACTTCGCCAGGCTGCGTGCCGCAGCCGATGCAATCGCCGACTGGATGCCACCCATTCGCACCTTCAAGGCGGTCGTCGGAGCAAGCCTTGCCTGTAACCCCGGCCCGCACGTCACCGATCTCGGGCTGACCGACGGAACCACCCAGGACATCAGACCGCTTCTGGCTTCAAGCCAAAATTGAGGTCACCAGCCAAACGGCGGCATCTGCCGACTTAGGAGATATAGACAATGACCTCAACTACGAATGTCGGGCAGCCGGGTGATACGTCAGAGCCGCGGTGGAAAACCTTTTTTCGCATGGGCGAGCGTAAGACCAATGCGAAGACGGAAATCATTGCCGGGATGACGTCCTTCCTGGCAGCGGCCTATCTCCTCGTCGTGATCCCTTCCCTGCTTTCCGCCGGTGGCATCGACCGCGCCGCCGCAACGACGGCAACCATCCTCGTCATCATCGGCGCGACCCTGTTCATGGCGCTTTATGCCAATATGCCCTTCGTGGTGGGGCCGGGCATTGGCGGCTCGGTTCTGGTGGGGCCGACGATGGCAGCCGTGGAGCATATTCCCTGGCAGACTGGCCTTGCCATCTCCTTCTGGTCGAGTGTCGTCTTCGTTCTGCTGACCGTCCTCGGTGTACGCCAGGTCATTGCCCGCATGGTTCCGGCCCAGATCAAGCTCGGACTGGGTGCGGCGATCGGATTGTTCATCGCGCTTCTCGGCTTCAAGAATGCAGGTCTCGTCGATGTCAACGCCAAGAGCCACGCGCTCATGCTCGGTTCGTTCAACTCGGGACAGGCGATCATTGCCGTCTTCGGCATCTTCCTCGCCGTCTTCCTGCGCGGGCGCAAAGTGCCGGGGCCGATCCTCTGGGCGATCCTGGGCAGCACGCTGCTCGGCATTCCGCTCGGCGTGACAAAGGTGCCCACCGCATTCTTCGGAGCGCCGCACGGCATCTCTGAGATCGGACTTCAGCTCGATTTCCTTGGTGCGCTGAAGATCGAATATTTCCCCTATCTCTTCGCCTTCTTCGCATCCGAATTCTTCTCGACCCTGGGCACGACGCTCGCCGTTGGCGCCAAGGCCGGCCTGGTCGATGAGGAAGGCAACATGGCGGACCTGGGCAAGCCGTTCCTCGTCGATTCGATTGCCGCCACGATCAGTCCGCTGCTCGGCATTCCCTCCGCCACGGCGCTGGTCGAGAGCGCGACAGGCGCGGAAGCCGGCGGACGTACCGGTTTTGCTTCACTTGCAACCGCAGCCCTTTTCGCGCTCACTTTGCTTTTTACGCCGATCGCGCTGATGATCCCGGCAGCCGCCACGGCACCCGCCCTGATCCTCGTCGGCATGTCGATGTTCAGCGCGCTGAAGCGTGTCGACCTGGAGAATTTCTCCGACGGTCTCTCTGCCCTGATGATGGTCCTTCTGACCCTGGTCTCCAACAGCTTTGGAACCGGCATCGCCGGAGGACTGCTGTTCTACGTCATCGTCAAGGTCTTATCGGGAGAAGCAAGGCAGGTGTCTATCGGCATGTATCTTCTCGCCATCCCGCTTGCCTATTATTTCTGGACCGTGGCCGCTCACTGAGCGGCCACAAATCCATAAGTTGTGCACCCGCGATCCGGCATGAAACGGCGGGCTGGCGACGTGACCGGCGGTGGCCATCAATACGGTTTGGGACGTCCTCTATTCTGTCACATCCATGTCATGAAATGCGCCGACACCTCATCCCAGATCAAGAGCGGGTATCGACATGGATTATTTCAGACGTTTCAACTTTCTGTTCGCAACGCCAACCTTCGACAATGAGGACCTGGAAGGCGCCCGCTATAATCAGATCGTCGAGGAGATCGAACGCTCAGGTTTCGAGGTGGTGCGCGCGCGCAATCTCGAAGATGCCGAGATCGCCGTGCAGACCGACGCGGCCATCGGCTGCATGCTGGTGGACTGGGGCAAGAAGGGCCTCGAAGGCAAGACGGCCGCCCTCATCAACCTCATGCGCCGGCGCGGCCTGGAATTCCCGATCATCCTCCTGATCCGCCGCAAGCGCTTCGAGGATGTGCCGGTCGAAGTCCTCGATTTCATCGACGGCTACGTCTTCCTCTCCGAGGAAACGCCCGCCTTCATCGCGAAAAGCCTCATCAGCCGGCTGAAGCAATATGCCGAGACGCTGAAGACGCCGTTCTTCGGCGCGCTGGTCGATTATGCCGAAGAGGGCAATCATCTCTGGACCTGCCCCGGGCACAATGGCGGCATCTTCTACAGCCGCAGCCCCATCGGCCGGGTCTTCATGGAGCATCTCGGCGAAGCGGTGTTCCGCGACGACCTCGACAACTCCGTGCTCGATCTCGGCGACCTTCTGACCCACGAGGGACCGGCTCTCGCCGCGCAGAAGGAGGCGGCCAAGATCTTCGGCGCCGAAAAGACCTATTTCGTGCTGAACGGCACCTCCACGTCCAACAAAGTCGCGCTCTCGGCCCTCGTCACCGACGGCGATCTCGTGCTGTTCGATCGCAACAACCACAAGGCCGCCCATCACGGCGCGCTAATGATCTCGGGCGGCATTCCGATCTACCTGCCGACCAGACGCAATCTCTATGGCCTGATCGGTCCGATGGATTTCGCCACCATGGACGAGGACGCGCTGCGCGAGCGCATTCGCACCCATCCGCTGGTAAAAGATCCGGAAGCCTACAAGAAGCCGCGTCCGTTCCGCGTCGCGGTCGTGGAGCAATGCACCTATGACGGCACCATCCACAATGCCGAGATGATCCTAAAGCGCATCGGACATCTGTGCGACTACATCCTTTTCGACGAGGCATGGGCGGGCTTCATGAAGTTTCACCCGCTTTATGCCGGGCGCTTTGCCATGGGCCTTTCGGACCTCGGCCCCGATGCACCCGGGATCATCGCCACGCAGTCGACCCACAAGCAACTCGCAAGCTTTTCGCAGGCCTCGCAGATCCACATGAAGGATAGGCACATCACGGGCCAGAAACGCCGCGTGGAACACCGTCGCTTCAACGAAAGCTTCATGCAGCACGCCTCGACCTCGCCCTTCTATCCGTTGTTTGCCTCGCTCGACGTCGGCGCGCAGATGATGAAGGGCCGTTCGGGCGAAGTGCTTTGGGACGACACGATCCGCCTCGGCATCGAACTGCGCAAGAAAATCCGCGCCGTACGGCGCGAATTCGAGGAGAAGGAACATCGTCCCGAACGCCGCTGGTTCTTCGAGCCCTTCGTGCCGGATCGGGTCGCGATTCCTGATGTGGCAAGCCCCGGTGCTGTGCACGATGTGCCTTGGGAGAGCGTCGCGACCGATCAGCTCGCCACCAATCCCGCCTTCTGGCACCTGACACCCGATGCGGCATGGCACGGCTTTTCCAGCATGGAGCCGGGTTTCGCCATGACGGATCCGAACAAGCTCACCCTGCTTACCCCCGGCTTTGATCGAGCGACTGGAAAATATACGGAACACGGCATTCCAGCGCCTGTCGTTGCGCAATATCTGCGCGAAAACCGTATCGTCGCGGAAAAGAACGACCTCAATTCGCTGCTCTTCCTGCTCACACCCGGTGTCGAAGCCAGCAAGGCCGGCACCCTGATCAGCGGCCTTGTCGCCTTTAAAAAGCTTCATGACGACAACGCGCTGCTGGAAGAGGCCATTCCGGAATTCTACCGCCGCCGTCCCGGCCGTTATGCGGGCGTGCGCCTGCGCGATCTTTGCGCTGACATGCACAATTTCTTTCGTCAGGCCGATGTCAGCGCCCTGCAGACGAAGCAATTTTCCGCAGAACACCTGCCGCCGATCGCCATGTCGCCGCACGATGCCGCGCGCTGCCTGGTGCGCAACGATGTCGACTATCTGCCGATCGACGCCATTGCCGGCCGCATCGCGACGACACCCTTCGTCGTCTATCCCCCGGGGATTGCAACCATCGTGCCCGGCGAGCGCCTGACGGAACAGGCAAAGCCCATGATCGACTATCTCAAAATGTTCGAAACCTGCTTCAACACCTTCCCCGGCTTCGAGGTGGAGATCCAGGGCCTCTATCGCGAGATCGATGCATCCGGCAAAATCCGGCTCTATACCTACGTTGTCGCGGAATAGGCTTGGAAATTCAGGTTCGGACATGAAGCAGGATAAAACAATCATCGTTCGCCCATCCCGGGAGAGCGACGTCGATGCCATGCTGGCTATCTATCGCCGTCATATTCACCGCGGGGTCGAAGCCGGGGTCGATGATAGCGACACGCCGCAGCCGGACGATCTGCGCGAACGGCGCAAGAATTTGAAGGACCGCCGCTTTCCGCATGTCGTCGCGATCGAGGGTGAGAAGGTCGTCGGCTATGCCTATGTGGTGCTGTTCCGCAAGCGCCCGGCCTATCGCTATACCGTCAAGCATTCGATCTATGTGCATCACGACCATGTCGGCCAGGGTGTCGGAAGCCTGCTCATGCGCGGACTGATCGACGCCTGCGCGGCGGCCGGCTTCCGACAGATGATCGGCTATATCGACGCGGACAACGTCGCTTCGCTCGCCCTGCACGAACGCTTCGGCTTCGTTCGCGTCGGCCTGCTGCCGGCTGTTGCCTATCGCTACGGCCGCTGGGCCGATACCGTGATGGTCCAGCGCTCGCTCGGTCCCGGCTCAACCACGCAGCCGCCTCCGCCGCCGCTCTCCACCCGCTGAAGCAGAAGGACCTGTTGTCGGCCGTAACACAACTCCGTGCTTAGACTGGATGCCGCATCGGGGCCGGCAGGAAGCCCAAAACAAAATCTATGACCTTCGACGAGGACATTTCGCAGGGCTTGAGGGTGAGGCTTGCTGCGGAGAGCATATAGAGATTGAAACTGACGACATCGGTCCCGCCAAGCTCCTCGCCATAGAGCCAGATCCGTTTGCCGTCGGTCGATCGCTTGACCGTCACACCCCAGGGGCGACCTTGAAAATGCCCCTCCGAATAGCCGTCAGGCAGCTTCGCAAGCGCATGTTCGAAGCCCGACAATTCGGCGGGCAGCAGCTGCGGCGCGCCGTCGATCACGGAGCCAGGCATTCGTCACATATGCCGCAGCCGTCTTCGTCCATCTTCCTCGCCGACCGCAGCCTGCGGCAGCACAGACACGCAGTGCCATCGGCTCGGGATTCCTCGTCACGCTCGGGCGGGAGGATCTCCATAAGCAAGTCGGAAAGTGGATCGGTAGCGATTTGGCCCATCTCAAGGCTCCGTATTGGGGGACGGACAAGAGATAAGAAGCCTTGCGCGCATCTCAAGGTAGCGTTTGCGGCATGGTTGGCCTGCGGCAATTTCCTCGCCTCTCCCTAGCAAGACAACCGAGCCGGTTTGATATCGTCATCGAGGATGATATGTTCCGCATTTGTTTCAGCTTCCGCAATAACGGACCGCGCTGAACCTACTGTGTAATGACCGAGACCGCCATGAACGACACCAGCTCGACCACTGTCCGGAAGATCATCCATGTCGATATGGATGCATTCTATGCATCGGTCGAGCAGCGGGACAATCCGGAGCTGCGCGGCAAGCCGCTTGCGGTCGGCGGGTCGGCTGCACGCGGCGTCGTGGCGGCCGCAAGCTACGAGGCCCGTGCCTTCGGCGTTCACTCGGCGATGCCTTCGGTTACCGCAAAACGCAAATGTCCGGACCTGATCTTCGTGCCGCCGCGCTTTGACGTCTACAGGGCGGTGTCGCAGCAGATCCGCGAGATCTTTGCTGAATATACTTCGATGATCGAGCCGCTGTCGCTCGACGAGGCCTATCTCGACGTCACCCAGAACCACAAGGGGATGGAAATCGCCACCGAGATCGCGCTGGAGATCCGGACCAAGATCAAGCAGGTCACCGGCCTCAATGCTTCGGCCGGCATTTCCTACAACAAATTCCTCGCCAAAATGGCAAGCGACCTCAACAAGCCGAACGGCCAGGCAGTCATTACGCCAAGGAATGGCCCGGCCTTCGTCGAAACGCTTCCCGTCAAGAAATTCCATGGCGTCGGGCCGGCGACAGCCGAGCGGATGCACAAATATGGGATCGAAACCGGACTAGATCTGAAATCGAAATCGCTCGCCTTCCTGCAGGAGCATTTTGGAAAGGCAGGCCCTTATTTCTACGGTATCGCCCGCGGCATCGACGAGCGCCAGGTAAAGCCGGACCGGGTTCGCAAATCCATAGGCGCAGAAGACACATTCGTTGAGGATATCGACGATCTAGAGCTGGCGACGGCGGAACTGCGGCCGCTTGCGCAGAAGGTTTGGCGCTACTGCAAAACAGGCGGTTTCAGCGCCAAGACGGTGACCGTGAAGATCAAATATTCGGACTTTACCCAGGCGACACGCAGTCGGACAAGCTCCCTGCCGGTCGCCGGCGTCGGCGCTGTCCTCGAAACAGCGTCGGCGCTTCTGGCAACCGTCCACCCGTTCACGCGGCCAATCCGGCTGCTCGGCATCACGCTTTCGTCTTTGACGAACGAAGAGACAGATAGTGGGAGATCACAGCCGCAGCTCGATCTCGGCATCTGAGGGATGATAATCTGCCATTCCACCGGTCAAGATGGCTGACTAACCTCTCCACCCAGAGCAACAAACAGGCGAAGACGGAAAGCCCGCTGTTCGTCCGATGGAGGAAACATACGGGCGAACCGCTAGTATGGAAACGGCAATAGTGCCAGCTAAGGGAACCGGAAGCCCGGCCATCAAAGCGAAAATCATCAAGGCCAGAGCCGCTCCTTCAGCCAGCCCGCCTTTTCACGCCGATATCGCAAGCGATGGTGGCGGCGCTCTGAATCGCCCTGCCAGAATTCGACCTCATGCGGCATGACGATGAAAAGCGCCCAATTTGCAGAAACAAGATCGGGCTCGTCCCGCAACCTCCGATGCTGCAGTGCCAATGCATCATCGAGCTCCTGCGACGAACGCAGAACCTCGCTCTGCCGCTCGGTCAGGGCAATGGCCTTGGCGCCCGGCGCGCGTGCACGGAAATCGACATGGCGCTCATGCGCCTGGGCCTGAAACGCCATTCCGCGCAATCGCACCTGCCGTCCGAGCTGCGGCCAATAGAAGGTGAGTGACACAGAGGGATTGGCGGCAATCTGTCGGCCCTTCGGCCCCCTGCCTGATGTTGCGAAATGCCAGCCACGCTGGTCGAGGTTCTTCAGGATGAGAACACGAGCATCCGGTGCGCCATCCTCGTCGATCGTGGAAAGCACCATGGCATGCGGCTCCTTGATATCAGCCTCGATGGCATCGCGCAGCCAGTCGGAAAACAGGTCTTGCGGACTGTCAGGTGTCAGATCCGCCTCGAACGAGGGAAACGGCCCGGCCAGGGACTTGAGTATGCGCAATTCGTCTCTCACGGCGCTCTCCTCATGGTCTGGCGATAATGAGACGCAGCGAGCCTTCGAAGAATGGCTGCGTGCGGAGGGCGCCATAACGGCGATCCCAGGATCCGTCGGTGAGATCACGGCCGAGCTCGGCGACAAAACGCTCGCCAACGGAGGCATCGACAAAGCTCCATGCCGAATTGGCAAGCCGCGCGCCGGGATCAAGCATTCGTTCCGGCCTGCCATAATAGGCTTCGCCGAAGCCATCGACGCAGTTCAACGGGATCGGCACCGCCTTGATCTCCACATTGCCGCCGAGTGCGGTCGCGATCCTGCCTATCTCCGGATAACGTCGTGCCTCGACCGCAATCATTTCAGGCGCATAGGTGTGTAGCCACGACCGTTCCAGCAGATGCGGATCGCAGCTCAACACCAGGACAGGGCCCCGGGTAACGCGCCGCATCTCGGCAAGCCCTCGGTCGAGATCAGACCATTGATGCACCGTGAAGGTCGCCATTGCCGCATCGAAACTCCGGTCGGCAAAAGGAAGATGTTCCGCCGTTCCGTCAATCGCGACCGGGAGATGCGCCGGTCGTTGGGCGCGCATGGACGCAGACGGCTCGACGGCCGTCACCTGTCGGTCGACCGGCTCATAGGAGCCTGCGCCGGCACCGACATTCAACACGGTTTTCGCATCGCCGAGAGCGGCGCGGATGAATTCGGCTATATGGGGGTCCGGCTGACGATAATTGGTATAGCCCGATCCGATCACGCCGTAATTCGCATCGCCCGCACTGCCGTCCTGATATCTGCCTTGCACTTCATGTCTCCGTTGCTTCGTCGGACAAAGCTTCGCCGGACGTGAAAATGCCATTGCATCGTCGCGTCATTGTTCGATGAATACGCTGTCCATTTCTCTCGGCATCAAAAAACATGTTATTTTCACGGAAGAAAAACGATATGTTCGAACAGTCAATGTTCGGAAAATGCACATGACTAGACGATTGCCCTCCCTGAATGCGCTGCGCGCCTTCGAAGCGGCCGGCCGGCTCGGCCGCATGACGCTTGCGGCAGACGAGCTCAATGTGACGCACAGCGCCGTCAGCAGGCAGATTCAGCATCTGGAGGAGGTACTTGGCGTTCCCTTGTTCGAAGGACCGAAAAACCGGCTGAGATTGACTGAAGGCGGGATGACCCTGTTGACCGGGCTGACGGGCGCATTCGACCAGATGGATCTGTCGGTGCGAGCCGTAGCCGATACGGAAGACGGTCAGCTCGACGTCTCCTGCCCCGGCACCTTTACGATGCGCTGGCTCATTCCCCGCCTCTATCGGTTTCAGGCGAAATACCCCAACATAGAAGTGCGCCTGTCGGCGTCTTCAAAGCCCGTCGATTTCAGCCGCGACGGCTTCGATGTGGCGATCCGCGTCGGAAGCGCGCCATGGCCTTCCGGCGCCGATGTGATTTTCCTGTTTCCGGAGCAAACCGGCGCGGTGCTCGCGCCATCGCTCTTTGCCGCGTCAACGCCAGAGTTCGATGGCCTGCCCCAGCTTCATACGCGCACAAGGCTGCGCGCATGGGGCGACTGGCTTGCCCGATCGGAAAGATCGGTCGCCACGGGACCGCACGTCGAATACGAGCATTTCTACTTCATGCTGGAGGCTGCGAGCGCCGGCCTCGGTGTCTGCGTCGCCCCCTGGCCCTATGTCAGCGACGACATCCGTTTCGGCCGGCTGATAGCGCCATATGGCTTTCTGGAAAGCGGCCACGAATATGTAGCGCTGCGCCGCGCCCGTCGGAACCGAAAATCCGTTCTCTTCTGCGAATGGCTGCAGAATGAGGCGGAGGTCTACACGCGCTCCAGCACGCCGCCGACTGGCTGATACTTGAAAAGACCGTGGCCACCATCTGCCTTGGAGACTAACCGACCCGAGAAAACCCGGACTTGTTGAGAATCTCCTGCCCGGTCTCCGATAGCAGGAAGTCCCGCAGAGACCTTGTTTCATCATCAGCGCCCTTACGAATTGCCATGCCATATTCAATAAGCGGCTGAAACTCGTCGGGTATGTCGATGACGCTGAAAGCCGGATCCCCTACCAAAAGACGCGCGTTCGAAGAATAGCTCATCATCAGATCGACGACGCCGTCGGCAATCAGATAGCCGCCGCGCTTGCCCGATAATTAGTTGCGCGGAACGGCTCCCTATCTCCTCGTTGGAGATGCGTCGCACCTTGCGCCGCTCGGGAAGCAATCCGCCACCGAGGCCGAAAGGCCGACCCGTTCGAGAAGATCGCCGCCGCGATCCTTTGCCTGCGAAGCGCTTGCTAGCCCGTGGCAATAATCGATTCGGCGATGCCTGACCGATACGCAGGCGTGGATTGAGGCTTTCGGACGAGTCCTGGAAGATCAGGCCGGTCCGATTGCCGCGGATCGCCTGCGTATCGGCAGGCAGCGGGGCGAGCAGATCCTACCCCTTTCGGAATCGGATGCGGAATCCGTGCTTTAGGCGCGAAGCGCACGCTGTTTAAGCTCGCTATACAAATGAAATCGCGCTCTGCGGCGGCACGTCGAAATTTTAGCGAGATGTCCGTTGAGACCGGACTCGGGATGCAAACATTACCGGTAATCCTCAAGTCAAAGCTGTTCGGCCTTCCCTATCCCCATCATCTCGGCCGGCTTCCTTCGATTCGTTTTCATCACATCGCGGTTGAAATCATTAACCGCCCAGCAAACACCGATAGTTTGGAGATGCGCGGTGTTTTCTATTCCAATTTTTATGAGAAAGGTCAGCCGCCCGGCCAGCGCGTTACGGCAATGCTCGCTGTTATCGAACCAGGGCTGACTGGTGACGTTGTCCAGCACCTTTTGGAGTGTGGCGACTTGCTTCGGCGATAGGCTGCCTCCTATAAGGTGGCGAAAGCGTTCCATCATGCCTCCTTCGAGGACCACTGCTACTGCGACACCACAGATGGACTCGCTCTTGCAAGTGAAACTACTCCGATACTATGCAGTCCGTTACTTCAGCTCTGCGCGACGGGCGATCCTTGACGGCAAGCCGCCAGCCAAACCGGCCATTGCTTATGTCTGCTGCCGGCACGTTAGGCAGGCTGCCGTTTAAAGCCTACGTCCATTTTTGACAGTGTCGGGACGCGCAATGCCCAACGAACGGGCGGAAACTGCCGCCAGTTCATTCGTGTGGTGATCGATCCCATGGGTTCTGCCGGCTTTACCGCTCAGCAAGCCCGCCTGCGCTTCATCATCGCGTTCAGCTTCTCCGCCCCGGCTTCGTCGACGGGTGTATAGACGATCATGCGGTCGTCATTGCTGGGGCTTGCCCACCAATTGTTGGATTGCAGCGCCAGAATAGTGCCATCCGCCAGCCGGAAACGCTTGACGGCATTCTCGATGCCTTTGAGCTGATAGCGATCCCACACGATGCGAAATTGGTCCGAAGCGCTCATATAGCGTTCCAATTGCCGCTCCCAGCTCGGATCGTCGAGATGCTCCGCCATGGAGGCACGAAACAGCGCTGCCATGTTAGCCAGCATCTCATCAGGATCGGCCTGGCTTGCGCGCCAGGCAGGATTGACGAGGGACAGATAGATGCAGTTCCGGTCCTCGGGCGGGACGGCATCGAGATCGACGCCGACGAGGCGGCGATAGGCCTCGTTGAAGCCACGTATATTGTAGCGTTTCGTCTGGATAAGAGCCGGATAGGGACAGAGATGATCGAGAATGCGCTGGCTTGCCTCGGTGAGCGGCTCGCAAACGCGCGGATTTTCGAGGCGAGGCGGGACCGGCAGATTAGCCAGTCTGAAAAGGTGCTCCGTCTCCACTTCGTTGAATTCCAAAGCATGCGCGACGGAGAGAAGCACGCGCGGCGACACGCGGATCGGGCGGCCCTGCTCCAGCTTGGTGTACCAGGTGATGCCGATATCGGCACGTGACGCCACTTCTTCCCGCCGCAATCCGGGTGTACGAATCCGCCCTGCCCGACCGAGTCCCAATCTTTGCGGGTCGAGGGATTCCCGCCGTCTTCGCAACATCTCGCCGAGTTCCTGTGCCCGCGAAAGCATTGGATTGGGGACGATATCGAGCGTGCCGTGCATTTCCATTCTCCAGCCTGACACTTCTTATACCAGTCTAATCAGGTATCTTGTACCAGTTTAACATAGGTGTAGAACGCTGTGGACTCAGTTTTGGAAATGCTTTGAGGTCCCCCATGTCATCCGCACCAATCCGGCTTGGCCAGTTCGGCCTGCTGATCCTGCTGGCCGGGCAATTGCTGCTGCAGCTCGATTTTTCCATCATCAATGTCGGCCTCGCCGCCATCTCCGCCTCGCTGCACGCCGGCGAAACGGAACTTGAACTTTTCGTCGCCGCCTATGGCGTCGCCTTTGCCGTCTGCCTGGCAATGGGTGCGCGCCTTGGCGACAATTTCGGCCGCCGGCGCATGTTCGGCCTGGCTGTCCTATTGTTCTGCCTCGCCTCTCTGCTCTGCGGGGTGGCGACATCAGTCGCCTTCCTCATCGTTGCGCGCGCGCTGCAGGGAATTGCGGCCGCACTCATGGTCCCGCAGGTACTGGCGACCATCCATGTCAGCCTGACCGGACGCGATCACGCCCGCGCCGTCTCGCTCTATAGCGCGATCGGCGGCATCGCCTTCATCGTCGGCCAGGTTCTCGGCGGCTTCCTGATCTCGGCTGATATTGCCGGCTCCGGCTGGCGTAGCATCTTCCTCATCAATCTGCCTGTTTGCATCCTGATCCTGCTCTGCGTGTGGCGACATGTTCCAGAAACGCGTGGACAAGGCAGGGTTCCGGTCGACTGGTCGGGCATGATCACGCTGGCGCTGCTGACGCTCTCGGTCCTGCTGCCGACCGCGCTCGGTCCGTCGCTCCACTGGAATTGGCTTTGCCTGCTCGGTTTCGTGCCGATCCTGCCACTGGTGGCACTTCTTTGGCGCATCGAGCGCGCCAAGGAGGCGCGTGGCGCCTTCCCGATCCTGCCGCCGTCGCTCACGCGCATCTCCAGCATGCGCTTCGGAGGCCTGATCGCCATACTCTTCTTCACCTGCTGGAGCGGCTTCATGTTCGTCTTCGCCCTTACCTTGCAGGCGGGCGCCGGGCTGACGCCGCTGCAGTCAGGCAATGCCTTGATCGCGCTCGGCGGCTCCTATTTCGTCTCGGCCGCTTTCGTTACACCTCGCCTTGCGAATATACGCCGGGAACTCATGTTGGCGATGGGCTGCGTGATTCAGATGAGCGGGCTTACGCTCCTCATCGTGACGCTCGAAACGGTCTGGCCGCGGCCGGGAGTCATCAACCTTATCCCATCCACGATCTTGATCGGCTTCGGTCAGGCACTGATCGTCAACACCTTCTATCGGCTGGGGCTGGCGGACGTGCCGCATGAACATGCCGGCGCCGGCAGCGCGATGCTCGCAACCATGCAGCAGGTGTCGTTGGGTCTTGGGCCTGCGATCCTCGGGGCCGTATTTGCCCAGGTGCTGCAATATTCCAGTGCCTATCTCTCCGCTGGAGTCACGGCGATCGCCGTCGAACTCGGGCTGATGGCCATCCTGCTGGCGGCCACGCTTCTGCGGCTGGCACGGCAGCGCAGCCGACCTGAAGAAGCCGAGATCGACGCCCTCATCGTCGCGCCCGAATGATCGGAAGGTCAGGATCAGTTGATCCCATAGCGAAGTCCGGCCTGTGACCAGGCCGGACTTGCAGCATGTAGCTCGCCTTTGACCAGATGCCGTTATGCCGGCAGCTGGAAAACCCAATTGGCGATCAGCACGATGGCAAGACCGCCGGCAAGCGCCAGATAGGGTAGAATACCCGCCTTCCTGACACCCAGATCCTGGCCGACCAGACCAAGATCATCCATGGCGCCGACCGGGAACTTGCCGCCATCGCGAACATAATGCCTGTAGGCAAAGACCGGCAGGATGAGAGCCGCAAAGGCAAAGCCGATCCAGAGCGCATTGGCATAGCCCCAAACCTTGGCGCCGGCGCCAAGGAAGAGCGCATTGACGAAGGCGAGGACGGTATTGAGGCCGATGAGCCAGGAGGGCGCCTTCCAGGGGCGCTCGACATGGCCGGAGTCCATGCGGTGGATCCAGCCCGAATTGAGGTTGAGGAAATTGAAGATGATGTATCCGACGTTGGAGACGGCGAGCACGAAGAAATAGCCGCTGGTGTCGGACGCAATCGCCAGAAGGAAGAGATTGAAGGCAAAATCCGTCCACATCGCCCTGGTCGGCGCGCCATGTTCGTTCACATGGTCGAGATATTTCGGCAGCCAGCCATCCTTCGAACCCTGATAGAGCGTGCGCGACGAACCGGCCATCGCCGTCATGATCGCAAGGAACAGCGCCAGGATCATCAGGATGACGAGCAATTGCGTTATAACACGACCAGCACCGATCAGGCCCCCGAGCGCTTCAGCAACGCCGGTGCCATCAACGATGCCAGGTGCCAGCATACCGGCATGCCCGAGCACGCCCTGGAAGGCAAAGGGCACTAGGAAGAAGAAGATGCAGCAGGCAAGGCCCGAGTAGAAGATTGCCTTGAACGTATCCGTCTTCGGGTTCTTCAGTTCGCGCGTGTAGCACACCGCCGTTTCGAAGCCATAGGTCGACCAGGCGGCGATATAGAGACCGCCAAGGAAAAGCGTCCAGCCGCCATTGCTCCAGGTTCCGTCGGTCGCGGCATAGGCAGCCGTCGGCGGCAGCAGGCCGGTGACGTTGGCGGAGAGGATCTGGCCGCTGACGATCGGATAGACACCGATGATGAGCAGCGGCACCAGCACGATGATCGCCAGCCACTTCTGCACGCTGGCCGTCTCGGAAATGCCGCGATGCTGGATCGCAAAAATGATCAGCATCAGGATGCCGCCGATGAAGAAGGTGGCATTGATATTGGCGGTTGCGAGAAAGGGAATGTTGAAGCTGACAAGAGACCAGTTGCGGATGGCCGGCGTAAAAGCTGCAACGCCATCGGCGCTGAGCAGCGCTTTTACCGCATCGTCGGGAGATGTACCGGCATGGGCCGCGATGTATTCTGCGACACGCGGACTATCGGCGGTGATCGATGTCGCATGAGCGCTGATCCAGCTCAGCACAGCCTGCGAATCCGCCGCCGGAATGGGGAAGAAGGCATTGAGGATATAGCCAGCCGCGATGGCGCAGCCGAGGGACAGCACCGGTGACCAGGCAAACCAGTTGCACCAGACCGAAAGCGGCGCGATGAATTTCGAATAGCGCAGCCAGGCGGTCGCACCATAGACCGAGGCGCCTCCGGACTTATTGCCGAACATGCCGGCAATCTCGGCATAGGTGAAGGATTGCAGGAAACCCATGATCATCGAGATGATCCACACGACGAAGGCAAGCTTGCCCGTGGTGCCGGCGATGCCGCCGATGGAGAAGAGAACAAGTGGCGGCACGCCCGCAGCCACCCAGAACGCGCCCTTCCAGTCCAGCGCGCGTATAAGCTTACCTTCGGTGCCGGCGGGAGCGCCGGCGTCCACGATGTCAGTCATTGGTGATATTCCCCATTTTGTTCCGGACGTATCTCTCGTACGTCTCCCTGAACGTGCCTCCCATGGCATTGCGGGGCTTGCTGGAGGTTTTCATGAGCCGAGTCTGCGCGCGGTTTCCAGATACATGCCCTTTATGCATAGTGAAGATATTTTCTTTTTAGTCAATATCCCTTTACTTTCGGATGGCATTTTGTCAGCATGATTCCCGTGCTTGACACGCCTCATTTCCCGAGAGGGTTTAATGCGAGAACTCCATCCGCCGACCGCCGGAATACGGCCGATCTCGGCGAGCATCATTCGCTATCCAGGCATTCCAGCCTTGCCGCAAGATACAGAACGCTATCGCTGCAAGGGCGGTGGGTCGCTGGTCGTGCGCGTCGAGCCTGGCGATCGGGTTTTGGTGACGGATAGCGAAGGTGGCCAGATCTGCGAGCTCACCTTCCTCGATGAGAAGGGCCGCTTTCAATCCGCGGGACTGGGGTCGGCATTCACCGGCGAAGCGACAGGTCTGAAAACCGTTCTTTCCTCGGAAAATGAAAGTGCGGCTCGCGTCAGGACAGCGCTGGAACGGCGCGGAGTAGACATGGCGTCCGCGACAGCATTGCACCTTTTCGGCGGGTCATCTCCTGCCGGCAGCACGGCGGAATTCACCATCGCGACCAAAGGTCTGCTGATCGCCTGCGCACCGGGAACGACCATGTCGCCGGAGGCGCAGGATACGGCAACGCCCATCGAGCTCAGAATACGCCGCACGACGATCCTGCGAGACTATGCCTCCGCATTGCCCGAACCGCTCGCCGATCCGATCGAGGACATCCGCATCAAGGCGGCAACCGCTTCGGCCTATTTTGTCCGGGCTGGCGAATATATCCAGATCATTGATGTCTATGGCCGGCAATGCACCGACTTCCAGGCCTTTTCCGCCCGCAAGGTCGACAAAGGCCTCGACCTTGCGCTCGATTCAACCGTCACCCGCACTCTGCTCGGCCGCAGCTATCCAGCGCCCGGGCTGCCGTCCAAGGCCTTCGACCGCGATTTCGAGCCGCTGGTGGAAATCGTGCAGGATACGGTCGGCCGCCACGACGCCTTCGCAACGGCCTGCAATTCGCGCTATTACGACGACATGGGCTATCCCGGCCACGTGAACTGCACCGACAATTTCAATGCAGCCCTTGCGCCCTATGGCATTGCCGGCCGAAAGGGCTGGGAGGCGCTCAACTATTTCTACAACACCAATGTCGATCACAATAACCAGCTCTATCTCGACGAACCTTGGTCGAGACCGGGCGACTACGTCTTGATGCGGGCACTGACGGATCTCGTCTGCGTCTCCTCCTCCTGCCCCGATGATATCGATGCGGCCAATGGCTGGAACCCGACCGATATCCATGTCCGCACCTTTTCCGGCAAAGAAAAATTCACACGAGCGGTGGCCTATCGCATGACCCCTGACGCCGACCCAGAACTGACGCGGGAGACCGCGTTTCACCCGCGCCTCTCCGCCCTAACCCGCGACTACACCGAATATCGCGGCTTCTGGCTGCCGAACCGCTTCTCCTCGGAAGGACCGGTCGAGGAATATTGGGCCTGCCGCGAACGAGCCGTGGTGATGGATCTCTCGCCGCTGCGCAAGTTCGAGGTGACAGGGCCCGATGCCGAGGAATTGCTGCAATATTGCCTGACGCGCGACGTGCGCAAGCTCTCGACCGGCCAGGTCGTCTATTCCGCCATGTGCTACGAACACGGCGGCATGATCGACGACGGCACGCTGTTTCGCCTCGGCGACAAGAACTTCCGCTGGATCGGCGGCGATGACTATAGCGGCATCTGGCTGCGCGAGCAGGCGGAGAAGAAGGGCTTCAAGGCCTGGGTGCGCTCCTCCACCGATCAGATGCACAATATCGCCCTGCAAGGCCCGAAGAGCCGCGACATCCTCAAGGAGATCATCTGGACGGCGCCGCGCCAACCGACGATCGGCGAGCTGGAGTGGTTTCGCTTCACCGTCGGCCGCATCGGCCATTTCGAGGGAGCACCGGTCGTCGTCTCGCGCACCGGCTATACCGGCGAACTCGGTTACGAAATTTTCTGCCACCCGAAGGATGCATCAACCGTCTTCGATGCGGTCTGGAAAGCCGGCGAGCCTTACGGGCTGAAGCCGATGGGCCTGGAGGCGCTTGATATGGTTCGCATCGAGGCGGGCCTGGTCTTTGCCCATCATGAATTCGACGATCAGACCGATCCCTTCGAGGCCGGCATCGGCTTCACCGTTCCGCTGAAATCCAAGCAGGATGATTTCATCGGACGCGAGGCGTTGGTCAGGCGAAAGGAAAACCCACGGCATCTGATGGTCGGACTTGATATCGAGGCCAACGAGGCCATCGGACATGGCGATTGCATCCACATTGGACGCGCGCAGATCGGCGTGGTCACCAGCGCGACACGATCGCCGATCCTCGGCAAGACTATTGCGCTTGCGCGGGTCGACGTCACGCATGCCGGGGTCGGCACCAAGGTTGAGATTGGCAAACTCGATGGTCAGCAAAAGCGGCTTCCCGCCATCATCGTGCCGCTTTCTCACTACGATCCGCAGAAGACGCGGCCGCGATCTTAATCCGACTTCTTCTGCGCGGCCGAGATCGCACGCGCCGCCTCTTCCGAGGAGTTGGCAAGCGTGCGCATCTCTGCCGCCAGCACCGCAAAACCAGATCCGGCCGTGCCTGCTCTTGCAGCCTCGATGCCGGCATTGACGGCAAGCAGCTTCAAGTAGCGCAGCGACTGCAGAATTTCGTTGGTCTTCGATGCCGTGACCCGCATGTCCGCGGTCTGCTCGTCGAGGCGCTGGTAGAGCGATTCGATATTCAGGATACTGCCTTCGAGATAAAGAAGCTCCCCGGCCTCGTCCCATACGCCGCCGCCCGTTTCCGTTACCCAGAGGAAATGGCCGTCGCGATGACGGATGCGATACTCCATCGTCCAGTCGGTGTGACTTTCCAAAGCCTTGCCGACAAGCTCATCCATGAGCGGGATATCCTCTTCGCACATGATCGAAGTAAAGGTTCGCGAACGGTTGCCGATAATCTCGTCAGCGGGATAGCCGAAGATGCGCTCGATGCCGTCGGTCATCTCAAGCATCGTATAGCTTTCGTCCGCCCTACAGCGATAAAGGAAACCGGCCATACGGCCGAGAACGCTTGTCTGGAAATCCATGGAAGCCATGCCCGAAAAGAAAGTTGCGGATGAACTCGTTTCGTCTCAACACATAAAAATCCGGCAAGGGCTGCTCGACGCCTCCCTTGCCGGTCAGGTGGGGAAGTGAGCATGGATCAATTGCGCAGATATTCCTCCATGGAATCGTCGAGCGCGTCGACCCAGGGCGTATGATGTGTCGGCGACATGGTGCCGGTCATCAGTGAGCGGTAGGCGTGGTCGCGGAAGCCCATGATGTTTTCCGCCTTGTGATGCTCCCATTCCATGAAGGTCCTGTTCGTGCCTTCGATATCGAAGCTCGGATAATCGGTCTCGGCGAGCAACTCCTTCACATAGTCGCCCTGATACCAAATCATCTGCTCGGCATCCTCAAGCGTTTCCTCGCGGGCGCGCCACTTGTCGAAGTTCGCCTGCAGTTCCGCTTCGGGCGGCAGCTTGATGCGGCCCATCATGACATCGCGCGCCCACCAAGCCTGCACGTCGAACATGTTGAAGGTGTAGAACTGATCCTGCATGCCGATATAGAAGAGCTGCGGATTCTTATCGAAGATCACACCCTTGTAGAGGTGGTCAGCCCAGAGGCGATTTGCCGTCTTCAGCCGAAGATCATCCGGCAGGAAGGGGAAATGGTGCTGATAGCCTGTGCAGAGGATTAGCGCGTCGACATCCTTCGATGAGCCATCGAGGAAATAGGCCGTCTTGTTTTCAAGACGCGTCAACAGCGGCCGCTCCTCGAAATTCTCAGGCCATTTGAAGCCCATCGGCTTGGAGCGATAGCTCGTCGTCACCGACTTTGCCCCGTATTTCCAGCATTGCGAGCCGATATCCTCGGCCGAATAGCTGCGGCCGACGAGCAACACGTCCTTGCCCTTGAACTCGAGCGCATCGCGAAAATCGTGGGCATGCAGCACGCGGCCGTTGAAGGTCTTCACCCCTTCGAAATAGGGCACGTTCGGCGTCGAGAAATGACCAGAGGCAACGACGACATAGTCGAACACCTCGTCATACATCCGGTCCTGAGGGCGATCATGCGCGGTTACCGTGAACTTCTTCGTCTCTTCATCGAAGCGCACCATGCGCACCGGCGTGCTGAAGCGCACCCATTTGCGCACGTCAGCCTTCTCAACGCGGCCCTTGATATAGTCCCAGAGCACGGCGCGCGGCGGATAGGAGGCGATCGGTTTTCCGAAATGCTCCTCGAAGGAATAATCGGCAAATTCCAGGCATTCCTTCGGGCCGTTCGACCATAGATAGCGATACATGCTGCCATGCACCGGCTCGCCATATTCATCGAGGCCTGTGCGCCAGGTATAGTTCCAAAGGCCGCCCCAATCCGCCTGCTTTTCAAAGCAGACGACTTCCGGGATATCAGCACCCTTCTTTGCGGCCGATTGAAAGGCCCTTAGCTGGGCAAGGCCCGAAGGGCCGGCACCGATAACGGCAACTCGTGTCATGTGGCATTCCCCTTCTCGATTATGTCGAAGTTCTTATCGCATGCAGTTGTTTCGCGCCGTGTCAGCATCAATCCGGAAAAATGCCGGGACTGGTCGGGGCGCCGTCGTCATATTTCGATAGCCAGTCGATCGTGGTCTGGCGGAAGCGCGTCAGGCCCTTGTAGTCGATGAGCTCCGGCGGCAGGGTTTTCAGCACGCGCGGGAAGCGGCGCGCCCATTTCGGCACTGTCACCAGTTCATTCATGTTCATCAGATAGCAGCGGATGACGAAGAGAATGGCATTCGAGCGCGGCAGGCGCCACAGGCTTTGCAATTCTACGCGCAGGTGCACCTTCTCGCCGACATTCTCGGGCGTCACCGTTGTGCGATCCGGACCCCATTTCGGGTAGTTTTCGGGGCTGGTATCGAGGCGCGGGTTGATTGTCATCGTCCAGTTGAACCGGCGCGTCGGCTTGCCCTGCTGCAGGTTCAAGAGGAATTTCAGCGCGCGGTCGAAGACGCCGATCTGGTGGGCGAGCGGCACCGGCCCATGCCATTCCATGAAATTCATGCCGATATCGAAATCAAGCGACCAGTCGGCCTGGGTTGTGACCATACCCGCATCCATCCAGAGATTGCCGTCACGCTGGTCGACAATGCAGAAATCACCCTGCGCCTGTCGGGTGATGTATTCGAAGGGCTCATAGGGCAGCGTCGACGCATCGCCGAAGGTGAAGGTGTCGTCTATGCCGAGAGGACGGTTGATCCAGCGCCATTGATCGCCATTCTTGGTGAGCGTGAAATGCTCGGGATAACCGGCCGCCTGCTCTTCCATCAGCAGCTCCAGCGTATCCCATTGCGCCGTCATCATGTGCGGAAGTGCCTGATAGCGCAAAGGGTCTTCCTTCAGCACCAAAGCCCGGTCATGCATTTCGGCGACATAATGCTCATCGACGTCGATCAGGCTTTCGTAGACCGTGTTCTTCCGCCCTTTCACATGCGGTTCCATGTTGACCGAATACATGTATTCGTCGCGATCGAAGGGGAACGGAAAACGCCGGATATTTTCCGGACTGTTGCGGTAGGTAAAGTCGTCCCGAAACGTTTCCTGCTTGAAGGCGATTGCCATGCCCATTCTCCTGGATATTGGCCGGATGCTTAGAGGTCTAGATGCAGCGCGCTTCCCTCGAAGCGGGAGACGCAGATCATCACCTTTCGGCCAGAGGCCTTTTCTTCATCGCTCAGATAGACGTCATTATGCAGAAGCTTGCCGTCGCAGACGGCAACAGCCGTCTCACACTGTCCGCAGGCGCCGCCGCGACAGAGGAAGGGCGCATCGATGCCGGCAGCCTCGATCGCCTCCAGCATGCTTTCGTGATGGCCGACGTGAACGGTCTTGCCCGACCGCGTCAGCTTGATGGAAAAGGGCTTGCCAGGCTGCGACGACAGGAAGCGTTCGGAATGCAGGTTCTGTTCCGGCCAACCGGCCTCGATGCCCGTTTTCAATACGCCGTCGATCATGCCGGCCGGACCGCATACGTAGAGATGCGTGCCGAGCGGCTGACTTTCGAGCAGACGGGCGACGGGGATGAAATTGCGATCGGCATCGCAATAGATCTTCACGCGCTGCGATCCATATTGCTCGATAAGTTCCCGGCAATAGGCGCCGCGATCGATCGAACGAACGGCATAATGCAGCTCGAAATTCGCGCCCTCGCGCGAGAACTGCTGCATCATCGCGATGAAAGGGGTGATGCCAATGCCGCCGGCAATCAGCAGGTGCTTGCGCCCGCGCCAGTCCGGCTGGAACAGATTGACAGGATAGCTGACCTTGAGCTCGTCGCCCTCGCGCACCTTCTCATGCATGAAAGCGGAACCCCCTCGCGAGTCCTCGACACGCAGCACGCTGATCTCATAGGCCGAGCAATCATGCGGCGGCGACATCAGCGAATAGGCGTTGCGGCGAACATGGCCTTCATCGTTCATCGAGACGATGACATGGGCGCCGCCGGAAAAGTAAGGCATCGGCGCGCCATCGAGACGCTCGAAGCGGAAACGCTTGATACGATCGGCGACCGGCGTCACCTTCGCGACACGAACCGGAATTTCCGTACCACCGCTCACAGGAACAACTCCTCGGGATCAGGCGCAGTGCCGGGCTCTTCCGCATCGATGTTGACGCCCTGAAAGGCGCCGAGGCGGCGCGAATAGTGGTCGCGCACCAATAGCGGAAGCCCGCAATGGCTGCAGGTAAAGGGACTATGCGTGACATCGTCGGTGATGCCCTTGCAGTGGACGCATTGCACGCGGCGAGCCAGCGAACCGCGATGCTCCGTGATGATCGAGGCATGATCCATGCCGTAGTCGAGCGCCACCATCATCGCCTGGCCGATAAAGCCCTCGGTGCCGGCGATATAGAGCCGCGTGCCCATATGCGCCGTTGCAAGCGAGCCTCTCAGGCGGAAGAGCAATGTCGCGATGGTCGGCGCCGTGAAGAACATGTCGGCGCCGAGCCCGCGTAGGGCCTCATCATGACCCCTGCCCTGTGAGCCGCGCGCGACATAGAGGATTTCGCTGCGCGACAGGATGGCATCGTCAAGCCCGGTCGCCTGGTCGAGGAGAGCGTTGGCTCCCTCGCCTTCCAGCGCGAGCAGATGCCGCCGGGCATGCGGCTGGATGGAGAGCCCTTTGTAGACCGGTCGGCTCTTGATGCCTTCGACAAGCATGAGCGCCTCCTTAACCGATAGCCGTCCTCTTCTTCTTTTCCGGATCGTCAAACGGCAGCGTATGGGCAATCGCGCTTGCGTTCAGGCTCTTGCCGCGTACTTCCAGCTTCGTGCCCTGCACGGCCTTGTCGACATCGAGGCGGGCGATCGCCATCGATTTCTTTGTCAGGGTCGAATAGCAGGGGCAGGTGATGACACCGACCTTTTTACCCTCGGCATAGACCTCGTCGCCGAGATCGGCCGGACCGTCCGCATCGATCAGCATACCGAAGATCTTGAAGCGTTCCTTGCCCTTGAGGCGCGCATGTTCTTCGGCGCCGCGGAAACCCGTCTTTCCCGGGCTGACCGTGAAGTCGAGGCCGAGCTCCCAAAGACTATCGCCGGGCGGCTGGTCCGCGAAGGGGTACATCTGCGAGTTATCGTAGGGATAGAAGAGCAAATAGCTTTCGACGCGCAGCATGTCGAGGACGCTGAAGCAGCAGGGGATGATCCCCATCTCCTTGCCTTCCGCGACGATGCGATCCCAGACCATCGGCGCATCCTGGCCGCGCACGAAGATTTCATAACCGCGCTCGCCGGTATAGCCGGTGCGCGAGATCATCACAGGCGCGCCGAATAGCGTCGTCTGCATGTGATGGAAATATTTGAGATCGCGGATGCCGGGTACATATTTGGCCAGATAATCGACGGCGACCGGGCCTTGCAGCGACAGATCGTGCAGATCGTCGTCGAAGAGGACAGCGCAGTTGCGGCCGGTCGCCTGCTTGAGCACTTCCTCGTGGCCTGAGCCCGAACCATGTACCAGCATCCAGGAATTCGGACCGGTGCGGTAGACGATGCAGTCGTCGGTGAAGTAGCCGCGATCGTTGAGCATCGCGGCATAGACCGAGCGGCCGGGATAGATCTTCGACATGTCGCGGGTGGTGATATAGTCGAGCACGGCAATGGCGTGCGGTCCAACCAGATGCACCTTCTTGAGGCCGGAAACGTCCATGATGCCGGCCTTGGTACGGATCGCGACATGCTCCTGCGACATGTCCTTCTCGTAGGTCCAGGCGGTTCCCATGCCGCTCCAGTCTTCGAGTTTCGATCCGAGAGCACGGTGCCGGTCCGCCAAGGCGGAGAAACGCCATGATAATGCCATTTCGTTCCCTCTTTTTCTTCTACGGAATATTTATTTCCTGACTATAATCGTCTTTCACGCCTTGGCAAGCCGATCCGAAGGGTTTTTCTTGGCCGTCCGGATGGTATTTCGCTCTCAAAACCTCGGCGGCTTCTGACCAGCGGCGCGATGGGCAGCGATGACGGTATTGGCCATCAGCATGGCGATCGTCATCGGTCCGACACCGCCTGGAACTGGCGTGATCGCGGCGGCGACTTCGGATGCTTCACCATAGGCGACATCACCCACCAGCCGGCTCTTGCCCTCGCCGTGCTCCGGCGCATCGATCCGGTTGATGCCGACATCGATAACGGTGGCACCCGGCTTCACCCAATCGGCCTTG